>CAIVDC010000058.1 GCA_903904605.1 uncultured Sterolibacterium sp. | reverse complement strand
TCCACGCCTTGCTGGTGTATGGCCTGGTCAACGGCTTGGCGCGCAAGATCGTCGACGTGGTCCGCCAGCCACTGGAAACCAAGATCATCGAGGAGGCCAAGCCGCCTCCGGACAAGCCGCCGCCGCCGCCGCCGCCGCGCCTCGCGCCGCCGCCGCCGCCGTTCATTCCGCTGCCCGACGTGCAGGTGCAACTGCCTTCCTCGATGCGCCAGAACACGATCTCGGCGGTGACCAACGTCAGGCCCAGCGCGCCCGCTCCGGTGGTCCGGCAGCAGGCGGCCCCGGTCCGCACCACCGCCGCGGTGGTCAATGCCAAGGATTGCGAGAAGCCGGAATACCCGTCGGCCTCGCTGCGCGCGGAGGAGACCGGCGTGGTCAGGCTGGCTTTCCTGATCGACGTCGATGGCAAGGTGCTGGAGAGCAAGGTCGAGAAATCGACCGGCTATCGCCGCCTCGACGAAGCGGCCAGGACCGCGCTCGGACTGTGCAAGTTCAAGCCGGCGACGGCCGACGGCAAGCCGGAGAAGTCGTGGGCGCGCATGGAATACGAGTGGAAGATAGAGTGAGGCTGAGGCGTTCCGCTTCACCCGCAATACAGTGGCTCCCAATAATTATTTCAGGATGATCAAATTATGAAGTTCAAGCAAAGGGTCAGCGCCTTCTTGGCCACGCTGTTGTTTGCCTTGTCGATGTCGACGCTGGTGTCCGGAGCCGCCTGGGCGCAGGCCGCCCCTGCGGCCTCGCCGGCACCCGCCGCCGCAGCCGAGGCCGCCGCTCCGGTGCCGCCCGCGGCCCTGCCGGCGACCGAGAGCGTGGCCAATCCCTACGGACTGGACGCGCTGTGGAAGCAGGGCGACTTCGTCGCCCGCGGCACCCTCCTGATCCTGGTCATCATGTCGATGGGTACGTGGTACATCGGCGTGGTCAAGGCGATCGAACAGGGCAAGCTGCTCAAGCAGGCCGGCGAAGCGCGGCAGAAATTCTGGAAGGCCACGACCATCCAGGAAGGCGTCGTGACTCTGGACAAGGACAGCGCCTTCCGCTACATCGCGGAAGAGGGCGCCAAGGCCAGCGAGCATCACGAGAGTTCGATGCTCGAGCAGATTGATTTCAACAGCTGGGTCGCGATGTCGATCCAGCGCACGGTGGATACCATCGGCAACCGCCTGCAGAACGGCCTGGCCTTCCTGGCGACGGTGGGTTCCACGGCGCCCTTCGTCGGCCTCTTCGGCACGGTCTGGGGCATCTATCATGCGCTGACGGCGATCGGCATCGCCGGGCAGGCCTCGATCGACAAGGTGGCGGGTCCGGTCGGCGAGTCGCTGATCATGACCGCCATGGGTCTGGCCGTGGCGGTGCCGGCGGTGCTCGGCTACAACTGGCTGGTCAGGCGCAACAAGGTGGCCATGGAAAACGTCCGCAACTTCAGCGGCGAACTGCACATGGTGCTGCTCTCGCGCGGCCGCAATCACGCCAAGGCCGGCTGATCATGAGCATCGCCATCGGTCCGAGCGAGGGTGAGGACGACGAGGTCATCTCGACCATCAACACGACGCCGCTGGTGGACGTGATGATGGTGTTGCTGATCATCTTCCTGATCACCATTCCGGTGGTCGCGCATACCGTGCCGGTGCAGCTGCCGAAGGAAGCGAACGTGCCGACCCAGACCAAGCCGGAGAACATCATCATCGCGGTTAACAAGGACGGCGACATCTTCTGGAACCAGCTGCTGGTTCCCGACGCGGGGATCCTGCGCGCCAAGCTCAGGGCGGTGGCGGGCACGGTGCCGCAGCCGGAAGTGCATATCCGCGGCGACCAGAACGCCCGCTACGAGTCCATCGGCAAGGTGGTCTTCGCCTGCCAGCGCGCCGGCATCGTCAAGGTCGGCTTCATCACCGAACCGCCGGTGCGCGGCGGCTGAGCGGCGATTCAGGAGAGACGAATGGCAATGAACGTAGGCAGCGCGAGCAAATCGGGCGAACCCGAGGTGATGGTCGAGATCAACACCACGCCCCTGATCGACGTGATGCTGGTGCTCCTGATCATGCTGATCATCACCATCCCGATCCAGACCCATGCGGTGAAGCTGAACATGCCCATCGCCAACCAGCCGCAGTCGGCGACGCCGCCGCCGGTGGTGGCGATCGACATCGACTTCGACGGCACGATCCTGTGGGACGGCCAGGTGGTGAACGGGCGCGCGGATCTCGAGAACCGGCTGCGCGGCGTGGCGGCGATGGCCGACCAGGCGGAGGTGCACCTGCGTCCGAACAAGCTGGTCAAGTACAGCACGGTGGCCATGGTCATGGCCTCGGCGCAGCGCCTGGGCGTGAACAAGATCGGCCTGGTCGGCAACGAGCAGTTCATCAATTGA
>CAIVDC010000057.1 GCA_903904605.1 uncultured Sterolibacterium sp. | reverse complement strand
TTGCGCGAACAGAGCTCCACCGCCAACCAGCTTGCCCGGGAGGTCGAGCGGATCGCCCAGATGACCGAGAAGAACGGCCTGTCGGCGCAGGAGTCGTCGGACGCCGCGAGCCATCTCGAAGGCATGGCCGCGACGCTCAAGACCTCCGTCGACCGGTTCAAAGTCTAGGCCTGCGCGCGCGACGTCTTGCGCGGACCAGCGGATCTTTCCCCTGATGGCCGGTCGCAGCCCATGAAGTGTCGGCCGCCACTATTCGCGCATCGGCTATCATGGCGACGAATATCAACGGAGAGGGGAGCGTCGGTGATTAGGGGAGCGGATTTTCGTGCGCTGTTCGATCTGGCCGCCGACGCCATGTTCATTCTGGACGGGGATCTCCTTATCCTGGAGATGAATCGTATCGCCCACCGGCAGCTGGGCTATGCGAAGGGTGAAATGCTGGGGCGGAATATCGGTGATTTTGTCTTGCGCGAGTTTGTCGCCATGCAAAAGAGCAGATTCGCCAAGGTCCGGAATCAGGGCTATCTGATCTACGAATCGGCCATGGTGCGCAAGGACGGTTCGGTCTTGGCCGTTGAAATCGGCAACAGGGCAATCGCCCTGGAGGGGCGGCAAGCGTTTTTCGCCGTCGTCCGCGATATCAGCGATCGCAAGCGACTGGATGGCGCCCTGAAGGAGAGCGAGGATCGCTTCCGCACCTTGTCCGAGGATGCACCCGAAGCGATCGCCATCCATGATCTCGATTCGGGTCTGTTCGTGGACGCGACTACCAGCGCGGAGCGGCTCTTCGCTTGCAGCCATGATGAAATATTGCGGCACCGGCCGGAACATTTCTACGCACCGGATCAGCCCGCGGACACCCCTTCGATCGCGACCATCCGCGAACGCGGCCTGCGCATCTTGGCCGGCGAGCAGATGAAATACGAACGCCTTGTTCGCAACATGCAGGGCCAGGATATTCTCTGCGAGGTCCGGCTGGTCCGATTGCCATCGACGACTCGAAACCTCATTCGCGCCAGCTATATCGACATTACCGAGCGCAAGCGGGCGGAGGCCGATCTTCGCATTGCCGCGATCGCTTTCGAGTCCCAGGACGCCATGATGATCACCGATGCCGACGGCGTGATCCTGCGCGTCAATCGGGCCTTCACGGAAACCACGGGCTACTCGACCGCGGAAGCGGTGGGCCAGACGCCGCGTCTGCTCGCCTCGGGCCGCCACGACGCCGCCTTTTACGATGCGATGTGGTCGTCCATCCGGCGCACCGGGACCTGGCAGGGGGAAGTCTGGAACCGTCGCAAGAATGGCGAGGTGTATCCGGCCTGGCTCACCGTCACCGCCGTGCAGGGGACGAACGGTGCCGTCACCCATTATGTCGGCACGCATATGGACATTTCTCATCGCAAGGAAGCGGAAGACAAACTCCACAAACTCGCCTTCTACGACCCGCTGACCAAGTTGCCCAACCGCAGGCTGCTGCTGGACCGCCTGGGTCACGCGCTGGCCAGCAGCGCGCGCAGCCAGCAGCAGGGCGCGATCATGTTCATCGATCTGGACAATTTCAAGACGCTGAACGACACGCAGGGCCATGATGTCGGCGACCGTTTGCTGGTCGAGGCGGCGCAGCGGCTGCAGGCCTCGGTGCGCCAGGGGGACACGGTCGCCCGTCTGGGCGGCGACGAATTCGTGGTAATGCTCGAAGACCTCAAAGCGGACAGTCTGGTCGCGGCGCAAGTCGAGGGCGTGGCGGAGAAGGTCCTCGCCGCCCTGGACCAGCCTTACCGGCTCGAACTCAACCAGGGAGCCGGGGAGCCCAACGCCATCGATCATCACTGCACGGCGAGCATCGGCGTCACCCTGTTCGGCGCGGAGCGGGGAGACGTCGATGAGCTGATGAAGCAGGCCGACCTGGCCATGTACCAGGCCAAGAATTCAGGCCGCAACACCATCCGCTTCTTCGATCCGTACATGCAGGTCACGGTCACCGCCCGCGTCGAGCGGGAGGCCGAACTGCGCGAGGCGGTTCAGGCGGGGCAATTCCTCCTCCACTACCAGCCTCAGGTGGCCGGTCTCGGCCGTATGATGGGTGCCGAGGCGCTGGTGCGCTGGCAGCATCCCCAGCGCGGCATCGTTTCTCCGGCGGAGTTCATAGCACTGGCCGAAGAAACCGGTCTGATCCTGCCTTTGGGCCACTGGGTGTTGGCAAGCGCTTGCGCCCGCCTGGCAAAGTGGGCGACCCAGCCGGAGATGGCCCATCTCACGGTCGCGGTGAATGTCAGCGCCCACCAGTTCCGCCAGGCCGACTTTGTCGATCAGGTGCTGGCGGTACTCGCGGACACCGGTGCCAATCCGCAGCGGCTCAAGCTGGAATTGACCGAGAGTCTGCTGGTCAATAACGTGGAGGACGTCATCGCCAAGATGACGGCACTCAAGAGTCGGGGGGTGGGTTTCGCCCTGGATGACTTCGGTACAGGCTATTCGTCGCTCTCGTACCTGAAGCGGCTGCCGCTGGAACAGTTGAAGATCGATCAGTCCTTCGTCAGAGACGTGCTCACCGACGCCAACGATGCCGCCATCGCCAAGATGATCGTCGCGCTGGCCGAGAGCCTTGGGCTGGCGGTGATTGCCGAGGGGGTTGAAGTTGAGGCGCAGCGCGAATTCCTGGCCAGTCACGGCTGCCATGCCTATCAGGGATATCTGCTGAGCCGCCCGCTGCCGGTCGAGGCGTTCGAGGATTTTGTCCAGCAGGCCGCCGGCGGTAGCTTCGGAGATCGATTGATTTGACCGGCGGGGCCGCAAATTTCCGGATTCAGCGCGTTGGGCGAAGCTGCTCGGCAAGACCTTGCACCGCTTCGCGTTCGCCGCGGACGCGCAGCAACGCGCCCTCGCCGTCGGTGCGCTCCTCCAGCACCTCGCAGCTCGAATAGATTTCGCCTCTCAGCTTCTGCGCCGACCAGGGAAGAAACAGCTCGGCTTCAACCAGATCCTTCTGGAAGAATGCGACGATCGCCTTGTGCAGCAGCGCGATCTCGTCATTGCGCTGCGCGCTGATCACGATGCAATCCGGATACTGCGCGCGCAGCATCGCTTTGCGTTCAAGCTGCGCCGCCGCGTCGCCGACCTGGTCGATCTTGTTGAAGACCCGGATGCGCGGTACGGCTCCCGCGCCGATCTCGTCGAGCACTTCGTCGGTTACCTCGAGCTGTCGTTCGAACCCGGGATCGGCCGCGTCGATGACATGGAGCAGCAGCGCCGCATCGAGCGCTTCCTCGAGCGTGGACTTGAACGAGGCGACGAGCCCGTGCGGCAGGTTCTTGATGAAGCCGACCGTGTCGCTGACGAGCACGCGCGGCACGCTCTCGGGATGGAGGGCGCGCACTGTGGTGTCGAGCGTGGCGAAGAGCTTGTCTTCGATCAGCACCTCGCTGCCCGTGAAGGCGCGCATCAAGGTGGATTTTCCCGCGTTGGTGTAGCCGACCAGCGCCACGCTGGCGAGCCCCTGGCGTTGCTGCCGTCGCGAACGCTGCGTCTTGCGCTCGACCTCCATCGCGGCGATTTCCTGCTGCAGTTCGGCGATGCGGTCACGGATCTTTCGCTTGTCCAGTTCGGTGTGCGATTCACCGGCACCGCGGCCACCGGTGCCGCTGCGCTGCCGGCCCTGCGGGCCGGCCAGCTTCGCCATCTCGCGCAGGCGCGGCGCCATGTAGCCCAGGCGCGCGATTTCCACCTGGGCGCGCGCGGCGCGGGAACGCGCATTGCGGTGGAAGATATCGAGGATGACCATGGTCCGGTCCATCACCTCGCAGCCCACTTCTATTTCGAGGTGGCGCGCCTGCGACGGCGAAATTTCGTGATCGACGAAGACGACGTCGATGCGGCTTGTGTCGGCGTCGGCGGCCCCGTGCTCGTTGACGAAGCGGCGTATCTCCTCCCGCTTGCCGATGCCCAGGTAGGCCGCCTTGTCGAAGGCGGAGCGCTTCTGCGTGAACGTCCGGACGACCTTGTAGCCCAGCGTCTTTGCCAGATCGCGCAGTTCGGCCAGCGACGCCTCGAACTCGATGTCGCTCACGCTCGGCAGCTGCACGGCCGCCACGACGGCGTACGGGGTCTCTTCTTCGACTGGCATGCGGAGTTTTCTCTTCTGGGATGGGCCAGGCCGGATAGTACCCTGCCAAGCGCGCGCCATCGAATCCGCCATCGAGTCGGCCACGACCGTTTCAGGCCTCAGGCAAAGTCATTCAGCCGGGTTCCAAGCGTGCCGTTCGACTGGGCGGAGAGGGTCGGCGGCAGTCCGCCCGAGCCGACCACGTTCAGGGTCGGTACGGCCACGCTCCCGCGGCCATCGGCAATCGAAGCCGCCGCCTGGACGCCTGGGCGACTGCCCTGAGACGGAGCCTCCGCAGCCTTGATGCTCCGCTGCGTTTCGCTGACCCTGTTCGATAGGTCCTGGATCTTGGCTTTCCCTTCCGGCGTATTGCACGATGGGCAGCTCACCCAGTCGGCCAGTTGTATCTGATACTGGGCGAGCTGGGCCTCGAGAGCGGCACCTGATTTGCCAGCGCCAGCCTGGCCGGGGAATACCGTTGATCCGATCGCGCCGATGCCCGACATGAGATCCTCCGTCCGATTTATTGGTACAGGTTTGGAAACTGTTTGCGCAGATTGTCCAGTTTCGGCATGTCGTTGAAGACGATATAGGGCTGATTCGGATGCAGGGCCAGATAGTTCTGGTGATACGCTTCGGCGGGATAGAACTGGTTCAGGGGCACGACCTGAGTGACGATGGGTTCGGCAAAGGTGCGCCCGGCCGTGAGTTGCCGGATGTAGTCTTGCGCAGTCTTTTGCTGCCCGGCGTCGACGTAAAAGACAGCCGAGCGGTATTGGCTGCCGACGTCCGGTCCTTGTCGGTTGAGCTGGGTAGGATCGTGCGCGACGCCGAAAAACACTTGCAGCAGCTGCTGATAAGACACCAGCGCCGGATTGAAGCGAACACGCACGGCTTCGGCGTGTCCGGTATCCCCGCCGCTGACCTGCCCGTAGTGAGCCGTGGCAGCATTGCCGCCGGCATACCCCGACACGACTTCGGACACGCCTTTGACGTGCTTGAATACGGCATCCACGCCCCAGAAGCAGCCGCCCGCAAAGACCGCCGTTGCGGCGGTCGGCGCGTTGCCTGCCGCGTTCCTGGGCGGCCCGTCCGCGCCGAGGCCGATGCCGCTGAGGAGCAGCAGAACCGGCGCCATCAGAGTCAGGCTGAGGAGTCGCAAGCTTGGTTTCATGTCCGTAACTCCGGCAATTTGTCGGCGCGCACTACGAATTCGAGCGCGACCCCGTTGTTGCAGTAGCGCTTCCCGGTCGGCGGCGGGCCGTCATCGAAGACGTGCCCCTGATGCCCTCCGCACCGGCTGCAATGATATTCGGTGCGCGGCAAGACCAATTGGAAATCGCTTCTGGTGCTGACGGCACCGGGCTGCGGCTGCCAGAAGCTCGGCCAGCCGGTACCGCTGTCGTATTTTTTCGCACTGTCGAACAAGGGCAGGTAACAGGCGGCGCAGACATAGACGCCATCCCGCTTCTCATGATTCAAGGGACTCGAACCGGGGCTTTCCGTCTCTTCCTCGAACAATACGCGGTAGGCGAATGGCGGCAGAAGGGCAGCCCATTGCGATTTCGATTTATGCAGGGCCTGCGCGGCCCCGGCGGGCGTCCAGGCAATGCCGGCGAGAGAGGCCGGCAATGCCGACAGCGCAAAGAGCGTCTTGAGAGATTGGCGGCGATTCATAGGGTTCTCCAGGATAATACGGCATCCCGGCGCCTTGCCCGGCGCCGGGCCTTGCGTCGGTTTCCTGCCGGCGGTTCGGCGGCTTACTTGCCCATCTCGCCTTTGCTCATGCCGTCCTTGGCGGCATCCTTCGTCATGCCATCCTTGGCCATGGCGTCTTTAGCCATGGTGTTGGTCGCCTTGGCCTCTTTCTTCATGCCATCCCCGGCCATGGCATCTTTCTTCATGGCATCTTGCGCCAGGACGTTGCCGCCGGCCAGCAGAAGGCCGAGGGCTAACAGGGTTGCAGTGGTCGTCTTCATGATGAACTCCCGATTAAGTGATGGATTGGGTGAGTGATGGTGATGCCATTGCTTCAGGGCGTCTGAGCAGTGCTCAGCTGCCGCCGAACCAGTTGTACCCCTGGTCTTCCCAGTAGCCGCCGGGGTAGGTGTTGGTGACGAAGATCGCCTGGATGTGTTTCGGATTCTTGTAGCCGAGCTTGGTCGGCATGCGCAGCTTCATCGGGAACCCGTAGCGCGGCGGCAGCGGCCGGCCGTCGTAGCTCAGTGTCAGCAGCGTCTGCGGGTGCAGCGCGGTCGCCATGTCGATGCTGGTGTAATAGTCGTCGACGCACTTGAAGCCGACATACTTGGCGCTGGTGTCGGCACCGACGCGGCGGAGGAAGCTCGAGAAGCTCACGCCGCCCCACTTGCCGATGGCGCTCCAGCCTTCGACGCAGATGTGGCGCGTAACCTGGTCGATCTGCGGCATCGCCTGCAATTCGGCCAGCGTCCACACGCGGCGGTCGGCCACCATGCCGCTGACCTCGAGCCTGTAGCTGTCCGCATCGACCTGCCGTATCTCGTCTTCGCCGTAATAGGCATTGAACGGGAACGGTCGCGTGATCATGGCCTCGGGATAGGTCGGGGCCAGCCGCGTCGGGTCGAACAGCCAGGCCTGCACCTTGTCGTTGAAGCGCGAGACGCTCATCAGCGCACGTTCGGCGCTGTCCTCATCGACAATCGCGCAGCCGGTCAGGAGCGACAGACCGCCCAGCGTCAGGGAGCGCTGCAGAAACAGGCGGCGGGACGGCCGATCGATGCGGCGCAGCGCTTCCTTGACCACGGCGTCGCCGTCGACCGAAGCCAATCTGGCGGGTTTGCTGATCGTCATGCTCGTCTCCTAATGGCCGCGGATCATCGGCAGCAGGGTGCGCGGAACCAGCGCAACCATGGCCAGGTGCACCATGACGAACGCAATCAGCGCGCTCATGGCGAAGAAGTGCACTCGGCGCGCCGTCTCGTAGCCGCCCGTCAGTTCGCGCAGCAACGGAAACTGCACCGACTTCCAGAGCACCAGGCCGGAGAGCACGAGCAGCGCCGTGTCGAAGATCACGAAGAGGTAGGCCGCCCGTTGCACCGCGTTGTAGTGGCGCGGGTCGGCATGCGGCAACTGACCGCGCAAGGCGGCCACGAGGTCGGCCAAGACGGCGCGCGGAGAGAGCGGCAGGAACCGGGCGGGAAAGCGCCCGCTGAAGGCATTCATCAGCAGATAGAGGAGACCGTTGGCGGCGAGCAGCCACATCGCCGCGAAGTGCCACTGAATCGCGCCGCCGAGCCATCCGCCCAGGGTCAGCGCCTTGGCGAACCTGAAGTCGAACAGGGGCGCCGCGTCGTAGATGCGCCAACCGCTCATCGCGAGGACCACCACCGCGAGCGCATTCAGCCAGTGCGTCGCGCGCAGCCAGGCCGGATGGATGGGTCGGGTATCGCTTTTCACGCAGACTCCTTCGATCGGAACACGGGAAGCAGCACAAAGCCGTGCGCTCTGACAGTTAGTTCGCCGGCAGTCGCTAAACGGTTACAAGCCCGGCCGCGGTCAATTGAAAAACCGGGGAATCGCTTCCCGCAAGCGCCGTCTTCCCTGCCGGAAATCGTTCGGCGATCCACGCTTCAAACATTGAAATGGATGGCAATCAGCGATGCCGGGACGCATCGCAGCGGGTACCGCCTCTCGCCACTCCAAACCGGTCTGAACGCCGACGGGTTCGACAGCGCGTCGATCGGCGAAGCCGATCGGGAAAAGACCGGGCGGTTGAACGCGCGCGCATTGTTCAAGCTCGATGAGAAGCCGGCATCGTCGGCGAAGCTGCAGATTACAAGAATGTAATCAGGAAGACAGCCTGTGGTCAGCCAGGAACGGCGATACTTCCAGCTTATGGCGTCTTGCCATTATCTCCATGGTCCTAAAGGAAAGAAAATGAGCAAAACTGCGGGGGTCGTCGTGACAATTGCTTTAGCCTTGACCGGATGCGGCGGTGGAGGCGGTTCGGCAGCCGCGGGAGCTTTGTCAAGCCCGACCGCGGTCAGCGGCACGGCGGCCAAAGGAATTATCAAGCAAGCCAGGGTGCTTGCTTGTCGAATCGTCGATGGAGCGCCAGAACCCGATCTTTCCTGTGCAACCGGGACAACCGGAAACGATGGTTCCTTTAGGGTAGCGTTTGGCGATGGCTACACCGGGCCGGCGATGGTGAAGATCATGGCCAGCGCGGCGAGCACGATGATGGATGAATCGACGGGAACCGACATTGCTTACAATATGACCATGCGCGCCGTCGTCCCGTCGGTGTCCAGCGCGACGACTGTCTATGTGACCCCTTTTAGTGAGATGGCCGCCAGTGCCGTGAGTACGACGACGATAGACGCGACGAAGATCAGTCAATCGATCGCCGCGGTTCAAGCGGTAATGTCATCGCTGGGAATTGACTTGAGCGTTATGCCCATGGTTGACCTGAAAGACGATGGCGCCAATCCCGCGATGCTGACGATGCAGACCAATATGGTCAAGCAGTTGAGCAGGATCGCCTTGGCTGCAAAGAATTCCAGTTTGCTGACGGATGCCAACGGCGTTCCGTGCAATGCCGCAGGCACGACCGCTTCACAGCAAATCGCTTGTGCGGTTTCGGCGATGGCCGGTGTAATGAACAGCTACATATCATCTGACGCGACAAAATCGGCAACCATGCTCGCGGCTTTGAGCGGGCAGAATGCGACAGGCATCCGCATGTCCGTCATCAACGCAAACGGAACCTTAGGCACGCAAATTGTCGATATGACTTCTGCCGCTTCGATGCAGAGCGCGATGCAAAATGCCGGCATGTCGATCAGCACCGCGGCGAATACGGTGAATGTGATGATGGGCGGGATGCACTGACATCGCTTGCGGCGAGATTGCGAAGTTTCGTTCTGCCGAATCTGAACGGACTGCTCCCGGCGCCGCCCGCCGACGCTTGGAAGCGTCACCAGTTCGCGCCCGCCAAGCCGGGCCGCCGGCATGACGGCCAAACGTCTTCCCGGTCGATGGACACATGGCAAGCATGGCCGGAGGGCGGTTCGATAGACGAAGGAGAACCGGGATGAGCCCAGCAGCAGCGACGAGCCGCGATCCGGTCTGCGCCATGGACGTCGAGATCGCCGGTTCGCGGTATTCGGCAAGCCATCGCGGCCTGGATTTCCACTTCTGTTCGGCGCAGTGCCTGGAAAACTTCGGCAACAACCCCGAACTCTACACCCGCTATCTCGGACTTCGGAGCGGCCTTCTGCCGCCCATGCCGAAACGCCGCAAGCT
>CAIVDC010000056.1 GCA_903904605.1 uncultured Sterolibacterium sp. | reverse complement strand
CAGGACCGAAAATGTGACGGTGAGTTTCAGTTTGATCGTTGCACGCATCGGAGTTCTCGCAGTGATGGGCCGTCGGGCCGGACAAGGGCGGAGAGGGCAGGTCGTGATCGTGATCAGGGCATGTCGTGGTTTGTGCTCATGCGGCCAGATCGTGTTTGGCACTGAGGATGGCGGTGTCCTCGGTGGTGAGGATGCGGGCGATGTCGACGAGCACGACAAAGCCGTTTTCCTCGCGCACGACGCCGGTGATGTAGTCGCTGTTCCAGCGCATGCCGATGCGCGGTGCGGGTTCCAGCCGCTCGCGTGCAAAGGTGCTGACGACCAGCGCGCGGTCGATCACCAGCCCCAGCAAAAGTGGGCCGGAACCCTGTTGCTGCACTTCAAGGAACAGGATGCGGGTCAACGGGGTGGGCGCCTGCGCGGGCAGGCCGAAGCGGCGGCGCAAGTCGATGGTCGGCACACCTTCGCCGCGCACCGAGATCAGGCCGAGCACGTGATCGGGGGTGCCGGGCAGGCGAAACGGCTCCTGATAGTCGAGGATTTCGCGCACCATCGCCACCGAAATGGCGAAGACTTCCTCGCCGATCCCGAAGGTCACGGCCTGAATCTCGGCTGCCAAGGTTTCACGCGGCTGGATTTCGCCCGGCTGGATTTCGGCAAGGTTGCTCATGCCACCAGTCCGAATTCCTGATCGTCGTCGTCCGCGCCGCCCTGATCGAGTTCGAGGGCGAAGCCTTTCACGCGCTCTTTCTGGTCGGCGATCGAGTTGGGCCGGGGCGCTGCGGGCCGGGCGGGGCGCGATGCCGAGGGCTTGGTCCGCACAGTGCCGGTCTGACGGGTCAAGCCACCGCGTGCCGCTCCTGACCGGGCAGCGCTGCCGCGTGTCGACCGGCTGTCCTGCCCGGTGCGGAAGAAGGCGATGCTCGATTGCAGTTCCTCGGATTGCGAGGACAGTTCCTCGGCGGTGGCGGCGATTTCCTCGGACGATCCGGCGTTCTGCTGGGTGACGGTGTCGAGCTGCTGGATGGCGGTGTTGATCTGGTCGGCGCCGATGTCCTGTTCGCGGCAGGCGACGCTGATTTCCGAGACGAGTTCGGAGGTGCGGCGGATGTCGGGGACCAGCCGGGTGAGCATTTCGCCTGCCTCGGTGGCGGCCTTGACGGTGTCGGTGGACAAGGTGCTGATTTCGGTGGCGGCAACCTGGCTGCGCTCGGCCAGCTTGCGCACTTCGGCAGCGACGACGGCAAAGCCCCGGCCATGTTCCCCGGCGCGCGCGGCCTCGACCGCGGCGTTGAGCGCGAGCAGGTCGGTCTGGCGGGCGATTTCCTGAACGATCGAGATCTTCGAGGCGATCACCTGCATGGCCTCGACCGCCTTGGCCACGGCGGCGCCGCTCATTTCGGCATCCTTGGCCGACTGGCGGGCGATCTTCTCGGTCTGCGCGGCGTTGTCGGCGGTCTGCTTGATGTTGCCGGTCATTTCCTCGATCGCGCTCGACGCCTGTTCGGACGCCGACGCCTGTTCGGACGCACCTTGCGCCAGCGTCTCGGCCCCCGACGCCATCTGGCTGGCCCCGGTCGACACGTT
>CAIVDC010000055.1 GCA_903904605.1 uncultured Sterolibacterium sp. | reverse complement strand
GACCTCCGCGATCCACGACAAGGACTCTGCACCAATGATTCGCTCGGCAATCAAGCTAGATAGTGCCGTGTGCTGCTTTCCCCTACCCTCTCTCCATTCGAGGAAATAGGCATGGACGCTCTTCTTAATTGCCCAACTGAAAAGGTCTTCCGTGATCGGATGCCACGTCGACGTTCGTTCCTTGTTGGTCACCGTCAAGTCGGTTACCGGCTTACCCGCATCGTGGCACATGCCAGCAAGGAAAACAGCCAATTGCCAACGCGGCTCCATTTCACGCCGATGCATGGGCGACACCGCCGACTTTATTAGGACGCGATCCGCCGATTGCAAAGCCCATAAGCCGACTTCAATGGCATGCCGCAACAAGCCCCCTGCCCCACGATGATGGTGCGACTGTGAAGCGGGGAGCAAATGCGAGAACGAGGCAAAGCGCTCAATGGCTGCGAGGTAATGCTTTTGGAAGACTTCCGGTGTGGCGATCGTTGAGTTGGCAATCCTATCCACCAGTTCCTTTTGCGTCTCGATCAACTTCGACGGGGGAACAACAGGCAATCCCTTCATGAAAGGCGGATAGCGCGGAATATCGTCTTCCCCCCATTGAAAGACAGGATGACTCACCGACTTGATTGGTGAAATCAATTGCTTTTTGCGCCAGAACATCAGGGGATGGCTCAGTTATCGCGACTCAAAAGACTTCAATCGCCCGTCCAATTACTTGCCCTTCATCTACCCATCCAACGAGTGCGTATCGTGAATCCAGGCTATCGGGATTGGGTGCCGCCATGTAGTAATGGTGCTGCGGGATTGTTCCCGTAGGTCCGGGAATGAGCGAACTGCCCGTCTTCGATTTGGGCTTGGCACGTCCTACAAACGATCCATCGACGAAATAGTCAAAGTAACCCGATTCGGCTTCAACGGCTCGGACGGTCGAACCAGTCACACCTTTGACGAGCTTGAGAAACCTTGCACCTGCGGCATACGGACCACCCCCTAGGTAACGGAAAGCTGCGTAATCTGCGTATTCCACGCAAACTGGACAGTGATTCCACGCCAATCTGGACACGCATTCCAGATGAAACTGGACAGTCGGAGCGCAGCGACGCGGGGTTAAAGGGTTTTACTCTGAGCGTTGTAGTTGGGTCAAGTTTTTGGTTCGGCGAGATTCATGCCGTTGGTTTTTTGGAAGCTGGTTCGGGGCACGGCGCAGAGTTATCCACCGACGCCCGCCAGACTGCGCTCCCTCTATAGCAGGCTGGCTGGCGGGCGGCTGTGGGTAACTCGTCGGACATGACGGGGAGGTCATTCGGGTTTCTCTTTTTTGCGCAGGGATTCGCCATCGAGATCGAGGGTATGCGCCTGATGCACCAGGCGGTCGAGGATGGCGTCGGCCAGCGTCGGGTCGCCAATCGAGGCATGCCAATGCTTCACTTCCAGTTGGCTGGTAATGATGGTCGAACGTGCGCCATGGCGGTCATCGAAGATTTCCAGCAAATCCCGGCGACTCTCGTCGGTAAGGGGCGCCAGCCCCCAGTCATCGATCACGAGGACATCGGTTCTGGCGAGCTGCGTCAGAGATTTCGCATAACTGCCATCGCCACGCCCGATTGCCAGCGCCGGCAGGAGGCGGGGTAGACGCACATAGAGCGCCGAACGTCCCTGGCGACACGCCTGATTCGCCAGGGCGCACGCAAGAAATGTCTTTCCGACGCCGGTGGGGCCGCAGATCAGCACGTTCTGGTGTTCGGTGACCCAGCGGCCCGTCATCAGTCGGGCGAACAGGGTCCGGTCGAGTCCGCGCGGATGCCGGTAATCCACGTCCTCGGGCGTAGCGGCCTGTTTGAGCTTGGCCCGTTTCAGACGGGTCGCATTCTGCCGGGACTCGCGTTCGGCGGCCTCGCTATCGACAAGCAAGCCGAGGCGCTCATCGAACGATAGTTGGCCGATCTCGGGGCTTTGCGCCTGGCTGGCCAAGGCGCGGGCCATGCCGGAAAGGCGCATCTGGTGAAGTTTATCGACGGTCGGATGGTTCAACATGGGTGAGGCTCCTTCAGTGGTAGTAATGGGGACCACGCACATTGGCGTGCTCCAGGGGTAAACAGGTCTGGGCCGGGGCGCTCGTCCGCTTCTTGTCCAGCCCATTCTTCAAGATCGATTTCACACTGCTGTAGGACGTTGCCCCGATGGCGAGAGCCCGCTCGCAGGCCGCTTCCAGGCGGTCTTCTCCGAAGGTCTTGCCGAGACGCAGGATGCCCAGGCAGGCGCGGTAGCCCTGTTGCGGATGTCGGCGCTGATGCAAGATGGCATCCACGACGGCTTTGGCATGCGGCCCGATGCGCCCGGCCCAGTCGAGCAGTCGCGGGGCATTCCAGCCCTGAACGGCCAGGTGAGCCGGCGTCATGTGGGCATCCACGGTGGTGTGCCGCCCGCGGGCGTCGTTGCGGACATGACTGGCAATACGCGTACCGCGATGGAACACTTCGACGGTGGTTGCCGTGAACCTGGCATCGACTTTCTCTCGGGCAAAGCGGTAGGGAACCGAGTAGTAGTGTTCGATGACCTCGACGTGATAGTCGATGCCAACCTTCACGACTTTCCATTCGGCAAACTCGTAACGTGTTGCCGGCAACGGCCGCAAGGCAGGACGGTCCAGTTCGATGAAGGCCGATTGGCGGCAGCCCGGCAGTTTCTTGAAGGGGCGGCTATTGAGCACCGTCATGAGTTCGGCAATGCTGCGGTTGAGCTCACCGAGGCTGAAGAAACGCTGATGGCGCAGACGCGCCAGTACCCAGCGCTCGACCAGAAGTACTCCGGCCTCGACTTTGGCCTTGTCCTTCGGGCGATACGGCCGGGCAGGGAGGACCGCCGTCGAGTAATGGGTCGCCAGGTCGCGATACGTCGGGTTGATTTCGGGATCGTAGAAGCAGGCGGTGGTGACACCGCTCTTCAGGTTGTCGGGGACCAGCAGGGCGGGAACCCCATTGATGTGCTCGAGAGCGCGGACATGGCTGCCAATCCAGTCAGGCAGGCTCTGGCTCCATGTGGCTTCGCAGTAGGTGTAGTTGGAGGCGCCCAGCACGGCGACGAAGATGGCCGCTTGTCGAATTTCACCGGTCATCGCGTCGATCACGGGCACCGTCGGGCCCGCGTAGTCGATGAACAGTTTCTCGCCTGGCGCGTGCGTCTGACGCATGCTGACCGGGAGCCGGCCGACCCACTGCCGATAATGGGCGCAGAAGGCGCTGTAGCGGTAGCCGTCCGGGTGACAGGCTTTGTGTTCCTGCCAGAGGAGGTCGAGCGTGACGCCCTTGCGTCGTAGTTCCCGATGCACGACCGGCCAATCCGGTTCAGGACGGGCCAGACTCGATGGCGCCGCCGGCGGATAAAGCTGCACCTCCAGCCCCATCTCACTGATCCCCGCCGGCAGCGGGTAGGTCAGGCCAACTTGCTTCGCCCGCCGAAGAATCTCGCCGACGGTTGTCGGTGAGGTGCTGACCATCCGGGCGATCTCGCGATGGCTGCGGTCACCTTCGTGGTGCAGCCGTAGAACTTCAACAATCTTGCGCATGGATAACCTGACATTTGCCATGTGGTCCTCGGAAAATTTACCGAGGGTGCCACGGTTATCCCGCGTGCTACGCAGCTACTGCTGACTGTCCAGTTTGCCCTGGAATCAGTGTCCAGTTTGCCGTGGAATCACTGTCCAGATTGGCGTGGAAT
>CAIVDC010000054.1 GCA_903904605.1 uncultured Sterolibacterium sp. | reverse complement strand
TTCTAGGAGTAAGGGAAAGGTGAGCCTCATTGTGCTGAGCGGTAGGTTCAAGGGATCGGTGGCCCGAGATCGACTGGGCGGTGGCCGTGGAACCCCTGGAACGGGGAAAAGTGAGCTTCATTGTTCTTGAATCGGCTCTAGAACCGTGGTTCGGCACCCTGCGACCAGAGGCAAAGTGAGCGCCATTGTTCTAGGAGTAAGGGAAAGGTGAGCCTCATTGTGCTGAGAGGTGGCACTGCGACAGCCTGGGATCGCCTTGCAAAATGGTTGCTTGTGACTTTTGCTGCAAAACTTACGAACGCGGTTATCCAATATCGGGGATGTAAGCTGGAACCGCCGATATTTCCGGCCTGTGCTCAAAGCCAGCACTGGTGCGGGTGACGCCAAGCAGTTGTTTTCCGACATGGCGGATGCCTCTTGCGGCAATGCATACAATTAACTATAATGAATGCGTTGATTGCAATGTGATGAGGTGATGTTATGGCAATGCTGACAGTCCGCAATCTACCTGACGAGGTGCATCGCGCGTTACGGGTCCAGGCCGCTTTGCATGGTCACAGTACTGAAGCCGAGGTCCGCGAGATACTGGCGAGCGCGGTCAAACCAGAGGCGCGTGTTCGCATAGGTGACGCCCTCGTAGCATTGGGCCGCAAAATAGGTTTGACCAACGAGGATTTCGAGATCTTCAACCAAGTCAGAGACAAGACGCCGGCCGAGCCGCTGAGGTTTGAATGATCGTCCTCGATACCAACGTCGTTTCCGAAGCGATGAAGCCCGAACCGCATCCGTCCGTGCGGGCTTGGCTGAACGATCAAGCCGCCGAGACACTCTATCTGTCCAGCGTGACGCTGGCCGAGCTGTTATTTGGCATCGCAGCACTACCGGCCGGTAAGCGCAAGAACATGCTGGAACAAGCTCTTGACGGTTTGATAGGGCTGTTCAGGGATCGGGTGCTGCCATTCGATATCGATGCAGCACGGCGCTATGCCGAGTTGGCGGTGAAGGCCAAGACTGGCGGACGAGGATTCCCCACACCGGATGGCTATATCGCCGCGATCGCATCCTCACGGGGATTCATCGTGGCATCGCGTGACGCGGCCCCCTATGAGGCGGCCGGGGTATCAGTCATCAATCCGTGGAAAGTCTGAGGGAGACATGACGATTAACCCGGCTGACTACGCATTCTGAAAGTTTCGTGGATTTGGGCTTACAACCCCAGACAAGGAAATTATCATGAGTCAAGTGACGACGAAAAAAAGAATCACTGAAGCAGAACGAATTGCTCGGGCCGGCCACATCAATACAGCACGAGTTTCTGTGCGGATGGAGGGATTTATTTTAGGCGAAGATGTTGAAGCAATTTCAGCCAAGTATATCAATGGTGAAATATCCCTGAAGAACATTCTCAAGCGATATTAGCGTTGGTCAAATCGACTCTATAGAGAGGTAATGCGCCGTGATTCACTCCGTCGATTTTATTTCCCGAATGAAGGCGGAAGCTTTGCTGGACAGAGGTGATTTGGCCGTTATCTCAATAACCGAGCCTGAAGCCGGGCCAGCGGCGTTGTTGTGCCCGGAGTCCGCAATTCTCCGGCTTGTCTTCCACGATGTGGATCCAGGGCACGAAACGACAAGCTCATGGACCCTGTTCAACGAGCAGCATGCGCAACAGGTCCTCAAGTTCGTCCGTGCATTGCACGGCGAAGCACGACAGATCGCGCTTGTGGTTCACTGCCGCGCCGGCATAAGTCGGTCTGCCGCTATTGCCCTATTTGTTGCAGAGGAGACCGGGTGTGAGTTTCCTCGCCAACCGTTTGCCGGCCTGGCCAACAAACATGTTTTGTCGGTGCTCCAGAAGCTCTCCGGACGAGTGCTTGACCGTCCGCGCGCGCTGCCTAAACGGGAACGGTTTTCTGTCTCTGTTGAGCGCGACTTTGAAACTGGTCAGGCCACGGTCACTGTTGAGAACGCCCGAAGCAACGAACAAGTCACCATCGCCGGCCCGATGCTCGAAGTGACAGAGCTTGCGGCGGCAGGGATTAAGCGGGTTTGGGGAATTATGGATCCGCTGCCCAGTTATCACGTCACTGACTGGGATTCTCTTGATTGAAAGCTAATCGTTAGCTCGGTTCAAGCAAGTCAACACAAGACAACGCCGTTTCCTTGCTAATAAGGGCTATCGACATGTCTGCACGCGCCACCAACTCTAGCGGCCGCAGGGACTGAACATATTGCCCATGCGTGATACGGCCCATGCCAGCGCCCGCCAGTTTGGCAACTGTGCGAAGGCTAGCCGTGAGGCTCACGCTATCCAGCCGGCCCCCATGAAGAATCAAATTGCGCTGGCGGTACAGACGGTGGAAGGCCTCGGCTATCGCCTCCTTGATGGTCTGCAGCTCTGTGAACGGGTCGCCGAGTACGAGGACATAAGCCACTTCTTCAAGCGGTTTCATGAAAGCGAACTGAGCCGTGATTTCGGCGTCTACCGCTTGTCGCTGGATGCCCTTCGTGCGGACATCCAGCAGTACGTCATTGAGCGCGGCTTGTCGTCGCTGTTCTACAACTTCATGACCTGTGATGCGATCACGCCTCCAGGCTTCAGAACCGACGAAATCGAGCCCATCGTTCTGGGCATCATGAAGAAGTTGGATGGGGTCAAGCACCTGCTTATCATCGACGCGTTCTTCTATGACGACGACCCGGCGTGCTTGCAACTTCTTAAGAAGATCGTGTCGTCGATGTCGAGTCAACTTGAAAAAGTTACGCTGATCACAAGTGGCAATCGAGCGCGCAAGCGTCCCACAGTGCACGCTGTCTTCCAGAAGGTGGTTCCTGCAATCCAGATCAAGGAACAGCGTCTCGAACGAATTTCACGATCGCTACTGGATCAATTTGGATGACTCGGAGGGCGTCGTCGTGGGTACGTCGCTGAACGGCATCGGGAAGAAGATTTCAATGATCGACCATTCCAGTCCATCAGATACGCGAGAGATGATCCAACTCGCGTCTCGCTTTCTATAGCCAACTCAAGCGCGAGCCGCTTCCCAATCAGCCTCGACTTTGTCCAACACGGCGTTGACGTCGGCTTCGGGCAGGTCAGAGAACGACGGCAGCT
Organism: uncultured Sterolibacterium sp.; assembly: GCA_903904605.1. GTDB lineage: Bacteria > Pseudomonadota > Gammaproteobacteria > Burkholderiales > Rhodocyclaceae > CAIYYX01. Next base: position 37,231 of record CAIVDC010000054.1, on the reverse strand, counting down.
TCTGGATTGCTTTGCCAGCGATCGACATACCAAGCCCTAAGACTCCAACCATCGTCTCGTACGGCGGCTCGTGCAGGTACCGCAATTCATGCTTGCCGTGCCTCGCAATGATCGCGGTCAGCTGGTTGTGCGTGAACCCGCATAGAAAGCCGTAGCTGACATACTCCTGTTCGAGGCCGGCCATCTTCAGTTTCTGGTCGATCTGCACTTTATTGTAGCCCGCCATCTTGCCGGCGTCGAAAATTGGTTGCGTCTTCGCAGTCCATTTCTTCAAGGTATCGATGGCGTCCTGGGGCATGCCGGCTATCGCCGAGTAGCCCTCGAACAGCTTCAGGTTGCTCCTCGCGTCGTCAAACTTCATCTGCTCGAAGTACGCTGGGTCGTTCGCTAGATTGCGAACGTCGGCCAAGGCTTCCAGCATAGTGCGGACATGAGCCGGCGCATGCGATGCGAGGCCGTGGTCGGTCAGAAGAATGACCGAAGCGAAAAGCTCTTGAATCGTCAAGCACAACCCGGCCCCGATCACCGCCGCCTCGTCGAAACGGACGTTCGCCTTCATCGCGAGGGCGCCCAATACATCCCGCGCCTTTACGGCAGCCTCCAACATAGGTCTTAATTTGCGTGGTTCGGCAGACGATTTAGCTTGTTTCACCTGGAAACCTTCAAAAACTCCTTCATTACGCCCTTCTCCTTGACAGCATAAGTGCCGATCAAGTCGGTTTCAGCGGCTTGGACGGACATTGCGCCGCACACCAGGGCGAGAACAGCCAAAATCTTCATGATCAGGATGCCAAGATTGTTGCTACGAGATGACCAATGGGTGCGAATTGAAGGACTCATCCAAGAGAAGCACGGAGACCGCGGACGGACTGGCGCCGACAACCGCCTGTTCGTTGAAGCAGTGCTATGGATGGCACGAACAGGCGCACCGTGGCGTGATCTTCCGATCGGGTTCGGGCCTTGGAATACCGCGTTCCGGCGCTTCTCGCGCTGGGCTGACAAAGGTGTCTGGCAGAAGATATTTGCCACGCTGTCACAGGATGCCGATTTCGAAGAAGTGTTCCTTGACAGCACAATCGTCCGTGCGCACCAGCACTCGGCCGGCGCGTCAAAAAAAAGGGACAATAAGGTATTGGTCGTTCTCGTGGGGGATTGAGTACCAAGATTCACGCCGCCGTGGATGGTCTGGGCAATCTGGGGAGATTTCGTCTCACCGGAGGCGAGCGACATGACATCACTGAGGCAACGAATCTGCTTGAGGGAATGGAGCACGTCGGCGCAGTCCTTGCGGACAAAGCCTTTGACGCAGCCAGTCTCCTGGCGGTTATCCGCGAATTGGGCGCCAAGGCCGTTATTCCGCCTAGGGCCAACCGCAAGGAGTCCCGTGACTATGATGTCTATCATTACAGAAGTCGAAATCTCATTGAACGGTTCTTTGCCAGAATCAAACAGTTTCGTCGCATCGCCACTCGCTATGACAAACTCGCCATTCGCTTCGAGGCGTTTATTTCAATCACCGCAGCCTTCATCTGGCTCGCATAATGTCCACAGCCCCTAGTCAAAGCTTTCTAAAATCGCCCGTTTAACGCAGTTTTCGGCGAAGCCCTACCCCCTACCATTGCCATTCCAAAGAAAGCGCACCACAGACCGATCTAGGCTGACGAGCGACAATTATTGTGCATTGAGGCATCAGTAGCTTCACTATTCAGGCGCGCTGGCATGAGTACGTGATGCGGCCAAGCGTGCAAGTGCTCTTCCAATAACAGAAGCTGTTGGCGGCCTGACTCCACTACTGCGAGCCTCCAGTACCGCTTGAAGCTCCGCGGCGTCCCTTTCATCGCGGGTAGCGACGACCTGATCAGCTGCAACTTGTTGGCTCTCCATTTCTGCAAGAACGTCAGCGTCTGGCCCTCCAACATATATATATCGAGCGCGGATTACTTGCTTGAACCCTGCAAGATTGACGATCGGGCGCTGCCTACGCTCTGTGTCCACCTCAAATTCAAGAGCGGCGTTCCACTCATCTTGCCAATGATTGCCGCCATTTGGGTGGTGGTGTACTTCTTTATCTAATTTCTTTCTCTTATTGGTGGGGCGCTGATACTGGTGACCCGAACTTAGGAACTCTGGTTTCCTGGTTTCAGGAACTCCGGGCTTCTGAAATGTTGAATACAGCCCGCTCAGAAATTGATTGATCGTGTCAGGCACCAGCCGCAGATCATGCCGGATCGTAAAATTATTCCCACAATTAATACGAAACTCCCGCCGCTGGATCCAGCCGCGTTTCACAAGCTCGTCCAGACTATGGTGGACGCGATCCCGGCCAACAATCCCTTGCAAATGGTGAACAATGTCATCACGGGTTCGTCCTAGCCACTCACCTCCCTGATCGTGCGCACGATCCCAAAACTCCACGGTCGACAACACGGCAGACCCCGCCTCGCCGATGTGGTCTATTGCCCACCGATATAACATGACGAAGATTGCCCCGGGCGGGTGGGCGATCCGTGACTCGCGCGCCATCTAGGACCACGCGTTTCTGCGGTTACCGCCTTGCAGTCGTGCTGCCTTTTCAGCTTTTGAGGGTCGTCCCGGTCGACGCGTAACCTTCCCTTCGGCCTGTATGCTTACAGTGCCCAAGTAGTCCAAGTAATTCGACAGTACAACAACTGACACATAAGTTCTGTCATTGACCGAAAGAAATTGAACCGGGAAGATTGAAACGTTTCTAGTCCTCTCTTCTACCGCCTTTCTCGATTCACAAATCTGATTCCTGCCGGTTGCCGAGCTGATACCAAGCAACTGGCATGCCTCGGCTAAAGTAAGGAGCGCGCGATTTGGAAATCGCAACTGAATCAGGTCCAAATTCGTCATTTGCTATCACACAAGATTTAAAATGTATTTGATGATCGTAGCAAGCATTATTACCTTCGATTTGCCAATTTTTTAGAATATTGTGGACGCGGCTTTAAGGGGCAGATATACTATTTTGAATATGAAAGTCTATGATGATCGAGCAGGCGAGGTTAAAAGGAACCGACAGCGAACACCGTCGCCGTTCGACCCGTCGTTTGGTTTTTGTGCCCTTTGCTGGCGAAAAACCGAAGCGCATACAACGAACGACAGGATCTTCATTAAAAAGCGGGGAAAGTTCCTGGAAGTTGAACGGCCTGTACGTAGCCCACAGACCTTGGCGATCGCAAAATGTCGACTCGAAGAAATTCGCGCGGCAGAGCGAGAAAAGAAGCTCATCCTGTATGGCGAGTTGCTGTTTGGGTACGCACGCGGCTTTGATCATAGAACGCTACAAGACCGCGGAATCGAATCGCCTGAAGCGGCCGAAATGCTAGTGGATGTGATCGAGCAGAATTTGATTGATGACGAATGGCTCACCACCAAATCACCGTTCGTGGTCGGCCGAAAGAGGTTTAATGGACTCGGACCACAAGGCGAGACTGAAATTGCGGAGTTGCCTAAGGGACCTCTGAAGCCGAGTAGAAAACTATGCTTAGAGCACAATCCTCGTCGCTCCATTGAAGCCCGTCGGCGCTATCAAAACGACATGTACCGTAGGGATGGATTCGAGGAAGTAATTCGCGACATGACGCGGGAATGGATGAACCAGTGCTACGGGATTCACACCGACGAAGATCGGACCGCAATACGCAAAGCGGCTTACAAGATAGTTTGCATGTCGACCCTTGAGATGGTCGAAGCCTTACAGGCCAAGGGTGTTGTTAACCAGGCAGAGATCGGCCGGCGACTGGGAGGCCTATCAAGGCAAGCCATATCCTTGGCATTGGCGAGGGAACGGCAGCGTAAAAAACAACCGTCATAAGTAGCGCTTGCCGCCAGACCGTTGCGCAGGGCAAATTAGGGCAATTTAGCTGGAGATATGCGGTATAATTTGTGATAATTAATTATCACTAAACGATACTTCAATATCAACTAAACCCTCTCTAATACAGGTGGTGCCGGGAGGGGGACTCGAACCCCCACACCTTGCGGCGGCGGATTTTGAGTCCGCTGCGTCTACCAATTCCGCCATCCCGGCCAGGAGGCTCAAGTTTGCCGGTTCGCGTAGAATGGCGGCCGCGCTCGCTTGAGTTTGCGAGTGCGCATTATCCGCGAAATGCTCCGGCGCTTCAACCTATGCTTCTGACCCTAGCCGATTTCGACTATCTCCTGCCGCCCGGGATGATCGCCCAAGCGCCGCTGCCCGACCGCAGTGCGAGCCGGCTGCTGCGCGTCGAGGGCGAACTGATCGAGGACCGCCGTTTCAGCGACCTCGTCGACCTGCTCGGCCCCGGCGACCTCCTCGTGATGAACGACACACGCGTCCTGCACGCTCGGCTGTTCGGGATCAAGGCCAGCGGCGGGCAGGTCGAGGTGCTGGTCGAGCGCGTCCTGGGCAGCCACGAGGTACTGGCACAGATACGCGCCAGCAAGCCGCCGAGACCCGGTTCGACGATGCTCCTGGAGGACGCCATCGAGGTGGAGGTATTGACGCGCGAAGGCGAGTTCTACCGCTTGCGCGCCAATCATCCCGACCCGGTCGTCGAACTGCTCGAGCGTCACGGCCGCCTGCCGCTCCCGCCCTACATCGAGCGCGACGCAGAAGTCGGCGACGAGTCGCGCTACCAGACGGTGTTTGCACGCGAGCACGGTTCGGTCGCGGCACCGACCGCCGGCCTGCATTTCGACGAGGCCCTGCTCGGGCGATTGCGCGCACGCGGCTGCCGTCTCGCGCGCGTCACGCTGCACGTCGGGGCGGGCACCTTTCAGCCGGTGCGCGTCAATGATCTCGCCGCGCATCGCATGCACCGCGAACGTTATAGGCTGCCGCAGGAGACCGTAGACGCCATCGCAGAAACCCGCGCCCGCGGCGGCCGCGTCGTGGCGGTCGGAACCACCACGCTGAGGACGCTGGAATCCGCCGCGCTGGACGGGGAGATGCAGGCAGGCGAAGCCGAGACCGGACTCTTCATCCTGCCCGGCTTCCGGTTCCGCGTGGTCGATGCCCTGGTCACCAATTTTCACTTGCCGAAGTCGACGCTGCTGATGCTGGTGTCGGCCTTCGGCGGTATGGAAAACCTGCGCCGCGCATACCGCCACGCCATAGCCGAGGGCTACCGGTTCTTCAGCTATGGCGATGCCATGTTGATCGACGGCAGATCCCATGAGGTTTGAGCTTCTCGCCAACTCGGGCGAAGCCCGCCGCGGTCGCCTGACCCTCGTCCACGGCGTGGTGGACACCCCGGCCTTCATGCCGGTCGGAACCTACGGCACGGTCAAGGCGATGATGCCGCACGAGATCAGGGAGACCGGCGCGCAGATCCTGCTGGGCAACACCTTCCACCTGTGGCTGCGCCCGGGTCTCGGGGTCATCGAGGCGCATGGCGGACTGCATCGCTTCATGGGCTGGGACGGACCGATCCTGACCGACTCGGGCGGCTTCCAGGTGTTCTCCCTGGACGCGCTGCGCAAGATCTCCGAGGAAGGCGTGAGATTTGCGTCTCCGATCAATGGCGACAAGCTGTTTTTGACGCCCGAGGAGTCGATGCGGATCCAGCATGTGCTCGACTCCGACATCGCGATGATCTTCGACGAGTGCACGCCCTACCCGGCAAGCGTCCAGCAGGCGGAGGACTCGATGCGGCTTTCCCTGCGCTGGGCGAAGCGTTCGCGCGACGAACGCGATCGCCTGGACGGTGACAGGAAATCGGGCAACGCCCTGTTCGGCATTGTCCAGGGCGGCATGTTCGAAGCCCTGCGCGACGAGTCTCTGGCTGCCTTGCTTGAGATCGGCTTCGACGGCTACGCCATCGGCGGCCTTTCGGTCGGGGAACCGAAGGAGGAGATGGCGCGCACCCTGAGCCATGTCGCGCCCAGGCTGCCCCGGGACAAGCCGCGCTATCTGATGGGCGTGGGCACGCCGGAGGATCTGGTGTTCGCCGTTGCCCGGGGCATGGACATGTTCGACTGCGTCATGCCGACGAGAAACGCCCGGAACGGCTGGCTGTTCACCCGCCATGGCGACATCAAGATCAAGAACGCCCAGTACAAGACCGACCTGCGTCCCTTGGACGAAACCTGCGGCTGCCACACCTGCCGGAACTTTTCACGCGCGTATCTCCACCACCTTCATCGCGCACGCGAGATACTCGGCGCACGCCTCAACACCTACCACAATCTCTACTACTACCAGACCCTGATGCGCGAGTTGCGCGAGGCGATCGCGGCCGACCGCGTAGACGCCCATGTGGCCGAATTCCACCGGAGGCGTGCCGGTGGCTGATATAATGGCGATTTTTCTCGACAGGAGCCTAATGTGCTGATTTCCAATGCCTATGCGCAAGCCGCCGCGGCCAGCGACCCGATGAGTACACTGACCGGCCTCTTGCCTATCATCCTGATGTTCGTCGTCCTCTGGTTCATGATGATCCGCCCGCAGATGAAGCGCTCCAAGGAGCAGAAGGCGATGGTCGCAGCGCTGGCCAAGGGCGATGAAGTGATCATCGGCGGCGGCATCGCCGGCCGCATCAGCAAGGTCGGAGAGAACTACATTACCCTGGAAGTCGCCGAGAAGGTGGAAATCGTCGTCCAGAAGCAGTCCGTCGGCACTATCCTGCCCAAGGGCACCCTGAAAACCCTATAAGCGGCGGGCGGCGGGCTCCATGCCCGCCCGCTGCCGTTCTTCACCTCCAGCGCTCGCCGCTCACTCATCCATGAACCGTTATCCACTCTGGAAGAACGCCCTCGTCGCCATCGTGCTGATGCTGGGCCTGCTCTATACCCTGCCGAACTTCTACGGCGAGGCCCCTGCCGTGCAAATCTCCAGCGTCAAGGCGACGATCAAGCTCGATTCCGCGCTGCTCGGGCGCATCGAGGACACGCTTAAGGCGAGCGGCATCACTCCCGACGGACTGTTCAGCGATGCCAACAGCATCCGCGTGCGGCTGAAGGACGGCGACACTCAATTGAAGGCCAAGGACGCCCTGCAGAAGGCGCTCAACCCCGACCCGAGCGATGCCTCCTACAGCGTCGCGCTGAATCTGCTCTCAAGATCGCCGCAGTGGCTGACCAGCATCCACGCGCTGCCGATGTATCTCGGCCTGGACCTGCGCGGCGGCGTGCACTTCCTGCTGCAAGTAGATATGAAAGGTGCGCTGACCAAGCGCCTCGACGGCACCGCGGCGGACTTGCGCACCCTGTTGCGCGACAAGGACCTGCGCCATTCCGGCATCAACCGCGTGGGCAACAACATCGTCATCAATTTCCGCGATGCCGAAACGCGGGACAAAGCGCGCGACCTGATCACCGACAACCAGCCCGACCTGGCGCTCGTCGCCAGCCAGGACGGTGCCGACTTCAAGCTGACGGGCACCCTGAAGCCGGTGGCGGAGACGCGCATCCAGGAATACGCCATCAAGCAGAACATCACGACCCTGCACAACCGCATCAACGAACTCGGCGTCTCCGAGCCGGTGATCCAGCAGCAAGGCACCGACCGCATCGTGGTGGAACTGCCCGGCGTTCAGGATACCGCCAAGGCCAAGGACATCCTCGGACGCACGGCCTCCCTGGAAGTGCGCATGGTGGACGACGAGAACAGCGCCAACCCGGCAGTGATGGAACAGGCCAGCCGCGGGCAGCCGCCCATGGGTACCGACTATTACACCGAACGCGGCGGCCGGGGGCTCCTGGTGAAGAAGCAGGTGGTGCTGACCGGCGACCGCCTGATCGATGCCCAGGCCGGCTTCGACAGCCAGACCCACGAACCTTCCGTCAACTTGACGCTGGACGCGGCCGGCGCGCGCATCTTCAAGGACATCACGCGCGACAACGTCGGCAAACGCATGGCCATCCTGCTGATCGAGAAGGGCAAGGGCGAGGTGGTCACGGCCCCGGTGATCCGCACGGAAATCGGCGGCGGGCGCGTCCAGATCTCCGGCCGCATGAGCACCACCGAGGCCAGCGACACCGCCCTGCTGCTGCGCGCGGGCAGCCTGGCGGCACCGATGGACATCATCGAGGAACGCACCATCGGTCCCAGCCTGGGCGCCGAGAACATCCAGAAGGGCTTCCACTCGACGATCTGGGGCTTCGCCGCGATCTCGGTGTTCATGAGCGGCTACTACCTGCTGTTCGGCTTGGTCTCGGTGGTGGCGCTGGCCTCCAACGTGATGCTGCTGTTCGCGCTGCTCTCGATGCTGCAGGCGACGCTGACCCTGCCGGGTATCGCCGCCATCGCCCTGACGCTGGGCATGGCGATCGACTCCAACGTGCTGATCAACGAGCGGATCCGCGAGGAACTGAGGAACGGCGAATCGCCGCAGGCGGCGATTCGCGCCGGCTACGAGCGCGCCTGGGCGACCATTCTTGATTCCAACGTCACCACGATGATCGCCGGCATCGCCCTCCTGATCTTCGGTTCGGGCCCGATACGCGGCTTCGCCGTGGTTCACGTGCTGGGCATCACGACCTCGATATTCAGTTCGGTGGTGGTGTCGCGGGGCTTCATCAACCTGATCTACGGCTCACGCCGGCGCGTCGACAAGCTGTCGATCGGCCAGGTGTGGAAGCCCGGCATCACGACAAAATAAGGGGACGGTCATGGAATTCTTCCGAATCAAAAAAGACATCCCTTTCATGCGCCATGCGCTGGTCTTCAATGTCATTTCCCTGATCACCTTCATTCTCGCCGTGGTGTTTCTGTTCACCAAGGGGCTGCATCTGTCCACCGAGTTCACCGGCGGCACCCTGATGGAAGTCACTTATGCCCAGGCGCCGGACGTCGAGAAGATCCGCAACAAGATGATCGCCGATGGCTTCGCCGACCCGCAGGTGCAGAACTTCGGCAGTTCGCGCGATCTCTTGATCCGCGTGCCGCTGGCCAAGGACAGCGAAACCTCCAAGGTCAGCGATCGCGTCATGGCTTCGCTGCAAGCCATCGGCGGCACCAACGCGCCGCAGATGAAGCGGGTGGAATTCGTCGGTCCGCAGGTGGGCAAGGAACTGGCTTCCGATGGTTCCATGGCCTTGCTTCTGGTGGTGATCGGCATCGTCATCTATTTGGCGATCCGCTTCGAGTGGCGCTTCGCCATCTCGGCGATCATCGCCAACCTCCACGACGTCGTGATCATCCTGGGTTTCTTCGCCTTCTTCCAATGGGAATTCTCGCTCCCGGTGCTCGCCGCGGTTCTGGCCGTGCTCGGCTATTCGGTCAACGAATCGGTGGTGGTGTTCGACCGGGTGCGCGAAACCTTCCGGAAGAAGCGCGGCATGACCACGCCGCAAGTGCTCAACCACGCCATCACCAGCACCATCTCGCGCACCATCATCACCCACGGCTGCACCCAGATGATGGTCACCTCGATGCTGATCTTCGGCGGCGCGGCCCTGCACTACTTCGCATTGGCATTGACCATCGGCATCCTTTTCGGCATCTATTCCTCGGTGCTGGTGGCCAGCCCGCTGGTGATGTGGCTGGGCGTTTCGCGCGCCCAGTTCGTCGTGGCGAAGAAGGAAGAAGCGGCAGGCTGAGAACCCGCCCTTCCCGGCCCCACCGCGGAAGGGCTGACGGCGGTTCAGCCGCCGCCGCAGCGCCGAGTCGGCGCTAGTCGCCGGCGATCGGCGCAAGCGCGCGCAGGTAGGCAATCAGCGCTTTGAGGTCTGCGGGCAGGAGTTTGCTGGTCGTGTTGCGGATCACTTCGCCCATCGCTTCGGCGGGGACGTCGCCGTCGGCGGTCACGCCGAGGGTCAGGAAGTCCTGCAGTTCGCCGTCGCTCAGTTTCTTCAGGTGCGCAGGGGTCAGGTTGGGAACGGTCTTGCCCTCAGGGCCCTTGCCACCGGCGAGGTAGCGGCTCTGAATCGGCGCGCCGAGGAAGTTTCGCGGCGTGTGGCATTCGCCGCAATGGCCTAGCGCCTGCGTCAGGTAGGCGCCGCGGTTGACCTCGGCCGTGGCCTTGGCGTCTGGAACGAACTCGCCCGGCTTGAAGAACATCCACTTCCAAACGGTCAGCAGAGGGCGCCAGCGGAAGAACAACCCCAGGTCGTGTTCCCGGCTCACCCGGCCGCTCGGCGGGAGCGTGCGCAGGTAAGCCCAAAGGTCGGAGAGATCCTTGTCGGAAATCTTGGTGAACGATGGGTAGGGGAAGGCGGGAAAGAGATTGGCGCCGTCGGGGCGCACGCCGTTGCGCATCGCGCGCACGAAGTCGGCTTCGCTCCAGCGGCCGATGCCGGCCTGCGGGTCGGGCGTGATGTTCGGCCCGTAGAAGGTGCCGAAGGGCGTCTTCAGCGCGCGTCCGCCGGCGAACGGCACCGCCCCTTCCTTGCTGTCGGTATGGCAGCCGACGCAGCCGCCGGCCTCGGCGAGGTATTCGCCCTGCTTGGCGTTCCCCTGCGCGGCGGCGGCGCCCGCAGCGGCAAGGAGCAACGCGAGCAGCGTCGCCCGTAGCGCGCATGGCAGCACGGCGCTCGGTGTGGCGAGGGGCTTGCGGCCGGTTGCCGTCATCGTCGTTACCGTCATCGTTACGCGTCGGTTGGAATGCTGGCTATTGTCGCCAGATCCACCTTCTGTGAGGCCACACGCACGCGGGCCGGCTGCGTGTGGACCGGCGAAAGCCCCGCGCTGCGGGGCTTTCTGCCGTTGCTACGACTTATGACGGAAATCGTCGTGGCAGCCGCCGCAGGTCTTGCCGACGCCGCCGATGGCCGCCTTGGTGGCCGCCTCGTCGCCGCCCTTGCTGGCTGCGACGAGTTTCACCACCGCCGCCTGGAGGTTTTCAGAGGCCTGCTTGAACTTTGCCGTGTCCGAGAACACCAGCGGCAGGGCTTCGCTTTTCGCGTCCTTGGTGCTCGCGTCAAATCCGTCCCAGGGCATATGGGAAAGCGCTTCGAGGAAGCCGGCATTGCGTGCGACCACGGCGGCGTTGAAGGGTGCTTTGCCTTGGGCCATGGCCGCCAGGGGGCCGAAGTACTTGCCCTGCAGGGTCATCGCAGCCTGCCGCTGCTTGACCAACACCTCGGGCTTCGCCTGCGCCAAGGCAAGCGAGGCGCCTGCGCCGAAGGCGACAGCGGTCAGGGCGATCAATACGTTTTTGACTTTCATGGGCTCTCCTTTTTTACGACATTAATGGGCCAGCTTGCCCGGGATAAACACATCAGCGCCAGGAATTATTCCGTCGCGATGGCAAAAACCTGCTTGACGCGCAGGGTACGCGGTTCTTCCAGCAACAGGATCAACCGGTCGATATTCGGATGCCTGCCAGGATTGGCGCGCGCGTCGAGGGCGTGCTCGGCGAACAGTTCCAGGCCCTTCTTGGCCGCCTCGGCCGTGATCGCGCCATAGAGTTGCGCGAGATGGTTGTAGACGACCAGGGAACCGCTCTGACCGGGCTTGTTCTCTATGGTTGCGACCAGGCTTTCGCCGTCGAAAAGCTGCAAGGCGGCGAGATGGGAAACCTTGGGCAACTGCTTGAGATTGTCCGCGAAGCTCGTCATGTCAGACGCCTCTCGCCAGTTCGGCGGCGAGGCCGAGGTAAGTCGCCGGCGTCATTTCCAGCAGGCGCTCCTTTTCGGCTTCCGGAATACCGACGAGCCCGCGGATGAAAGTCTGCAGTCCCTCCCGGGTGATGCCCTTGCCGCGGGTGAGCTCCTTCAACTGCTCGTAGGGATTGGCCACGCCGTAACGGCGCATCACCGTCTGCACCGGCTCGGCTAGCACTTCCCAGCAGGCATCCAGGTCGGCCAGGAGACGTTCCGGCTCGGCTTCCAGCTTGCCCAGTCCACGCAGGCAGGAATCGTAGGCGAGAACGGCATAGCCGATGGCGACGCCCATGTTGCGCAGCACCGTGGAGTCGGTCAGGTCGCGCTGCATGCGCGAAACCGGCAGCTTTTCGCTGAGGTGGCGCAGCAAGGCGTTGGCCAGGCCGAGGTTGCCTTCGGAATTCTCGAAATCGATCGGGTTGACCTTGTGCGGCATGGTCGACGAGCCGATCTCGCCGTCCCGGGTCTTCTGCTTGAAATAGCCCAGGGAGATGTATTGCCAAAGATCGCGGTCGGCATCGATCAGGATGGTGTTGAAGCGGGCGACGGCGTCGAACAGTTCGGCCATGGCGTCATGGGGTTCGATCTGCGTGGTGTAGGCGTTGAACTCGATGCCGAAGGATTCGACGAAGCGCGTGTTGAAGGTCTCCCAGTCGAAGCCGGGATAAGCCGACAGGTGCGCATTGTAGTTGCCGACGGCGCCGTTCCACTTGGCCTTCAGGCTTACCGCCGCAATGTGCGCCGTGGCGCGCCCGAGGCGCGCGCAGATGTTGGCCATTTCCTTGCCGAGCGTGGTCGGCGTGGCCGGCTGGCCGTGGGTTCTGGCCAGCATCGGCAGATCGGCCAGCGCATGGGCCAGCGAGCGGAAGCGCTGGACAAGTCGCTCCTGCTCCGGAAGCAGCACGAGCCGTCGCGCTTCCTGCAGCATCAGCGCGTGGGCCAGGTTGTTGATGTCCTCGGAGGTACAGGCGAAGTGGATGAACTCGGTCGCGGCCATCACTTCGGCATTGGCGCAAAGCTTTTCCTTGAGCCAGTATTCCATCGCCTTGACGTCGTGATTGGTGCGCGCCTCGATGGTCTTGATCGCATCGGCGTCGGCAACGCCGAAGCCGGAGACGATCAGATCCAGTTCGATTACCGTCTGCGCCGTGAAGGGCTTGATCTCGGCCAGTTCCGGGGCGGCGGAGAGTGCCTTCAACCATGCGATCTCGACGCGCACCCGGTTCCTGATCAGGCCGAATTCCGAAAAGTAGGCGCGCAGCGGAGCCAGCCTGTCGGCATAGCGGCCGTCGAGCGGAGAGAGCGCGGTCAGAGCGGAGAGATCCATGGGGAATTTGCGTAGATGGAGGCAAGCCGATTTTATCACGCCCGGCGGAAGCGGCCCTGAGTGAGCCGTCCGTTTGCGACTCGGCCGATGATATAATCCGACCTTGAATTTTCGCCCGAACGTCAAAGATGAAGCTGATTGGCTCCCTGTCAAGTCCCTATGTACGCAAGACACGCATCGTGCTGTCCGAAAAGAAGATAGAGTTCGATCTGGTGCTCGACACGCCCTGGGCCAAGGACAACGTCATCTCGCTGCACAATCCGCTGGGCAAGGTGCCCGCGCTGGTGCTCGACGACGAGAGTTCCCTCTACGATTCGCGCGTCATCGCGGAATACCTGGATACCGTCACGCCCAACAATCGTCTGATCCCCGCTTCCGGCCGGGAACGCATTACCGTCAAGCGCTGGGAGGCGCTCGGCGACGGCTTGCTCGACGCCGCCGTGGCGGCACTGGTCGAATCCCGCCGTAAGCCCGGCGAGAAGAGTCCGGCCTGGATCACACGTCAGCAGGGCAAGATTGCCGCGGCGCTGAGAGTCATGTCCGGCGACCTGGGCGAGCAGCCCTGGTGCCACGGGGGCAGCTTCTCGCTGGCCGACATCGCCGTCGGCTGCGCTCTGGGTTACCTCGATTTCCGCTTCCCCGACATCGACTGGCGCAGCGAGCATGGCAATCTTGCCGCTCTCCAGGAAAAACTGATGCTAAGGACGTCTTTCGCCGAGACCGTCCCGCAGGACTAGACCGGGGCCAGGAGCCCGCTAGTCGATGATGCCGCCGCCCAGGCAGACGCGGCTTTCATAAAGCACTACCGATTGGCCGGGCGTCACCGCCCATTGTTCCTGGGCGAAAACGATCTCGCAGCGCGACTGATCGACGGACTCCACTTCACAGGGCGCATCGGCCTGCCGGTAGCGCGTCTTGGCGGTATAAACCCAGTGAGTGTGCGGCATCCGGCCGCTGATCCATGACAGTTCACTGGCCGTCAGGCGGTCTTTCAGCAGGGCCGGGTGATCGTGACCCTGGACCACGTAAAGCAGGTTCCTCTCCATGTCCTTGGCGGCGACGTACCAGGCCTCGTGATCGCCGGCCTCATCCGAATTCCCTTTGACGCCGCCGATCTTGAGGCCTTTTCGCTGCCCCAGGGTGTGGTACATCAGCCCTTCGTGCCGGCCGACGACCTTGCCGCCATCGAGCGTGCGGATCTCGCCGGGCTGCGCGGGCAGGTAGCGCGAGAGGAATTCCCGGAAAGGCCGCTCGCCGATGAAACAGATGCCCGTGGAATCCTTCTTTGCGAAGTTGGCCAGCCCCGCAGCCTGAGCGAGCTTTCTCACCTCGTGCTTGTAGAGATGGCCGACGGGAAACAAGGTACTGGCCAGTTGCGCCTGATTCAGGCGATAGAGGAAATAGCTTTGATCCTTGTTGCCATCCTCGGCCTTCAACAACTGGTAATCGCCCTGGAACTCGCGCACCTGCGCATAGTGGCCAGTCGCGATCTTCTCGGCGCCGAGCGCCAGGGCGTGATCGAGAAAGGCCTTGAACTTGATCTCGGCATTGCACAGAACGTCGGGATTGGGCGTCCGGCCAGCCTTGTATTCGCGCAGGAATTCCGAAAACACGCGATCCTTGTATTCGGCGGAGAAATTCACCACCTCGAGTTCGATGCCGATGACGTCGCACGCCGCCGCGACGTCGATCAGGTCCTGCCGCGACGAACAATGCTCGTCATCATCGTCGTCCTCCCAGTTCTTCATGAACAGGCCGATGACTTTCCAGCCCTGCTGCTTCAGGAGCAGCGCGGTCACGGACGAATCGACGCCGCCGGACATGCCGACGACCACGGTTTTAGGCATCGGCGAGTCCCCCATTCAGCCCCTGCTCGGCCGCACAGCCGTAATGGCAAATCAGATCGAGCGGAAAGCGACGGCCGGCAAGGTAGTCGGCGACGCACCGCATGACCAGCGGACTGCGGTGGCGATGGCGCGCCGCCGCGATCTCTGCGGGGGTCAGCCATATCGCCCGCAGGATGCCGCTGTCGAGAACGCGTTCCGCCTCATGCGAGCCAAGTTCGCCGCAGAAAGCAAAGCGCAGATAAGTGATGTCGCCCGCCGGGCGGCGCCATTGATAGATGCCGGTGAGCGCCGTCGGCGTGAAGTGCCAGGCGCTCTCTTCCAGCGTCTCGCGGGCGCAGGCGGCAGCCAGGGACTCGCCCTCGTCCAGGTGGCCGGCCGGCTGGTTGAGTCTGATCCCGGCGTCGGTCTCTTCCTCCACCAGCAGGAATCTGCCGTCGCGCTCGATCAGCGACGCGACGGTGACGTTGGGCTTCCAGGGATGACGCATATCGGCCATTTTACCCCGCCTGCCGCCCAAGCTTCGGCGCGGACCTCAAATCGGCTAGAATTACCCCTTTGCGACTGCTGCAGGAGATTCGAACCATGTCCATGGCCGACCGCGACGGCTTCATCTGGCACGACGGCAAGCTGGTGCCTTGGCGCGATGCCACCACGCACGTGCTGACCCACTCGCTGCACTATGGCCTGGCCGTTTTCGAAGGCGTGCGCGCTTACCACACGGTGAATGGCACGGCGATCTTCCGCCTCAAGGAGCATACCGACCGGCTGTTCAACTCGGCGCACATCTACCGCATGGAAATTCCCTACGACAAGGCGACGCTGATGGCGGCGCAAAGGGAAGTGGTGCGCGCCAACAAACTCGAGTCCTGCTATATCAGGCCGATCGCCTTTTACGGCTCGGAGAAGATGGGCGTCAGCCCGCGCGGCGCGAAGGTCCATGTCTCGATCGCCGCCTGGCCCTGGGGCGCCTACCTCGGCGAGGAAGGTCTGGAGAAGGGTATACGCATCAAGACCTCCAGCTACGCCCGCCACCACGTCAATGTGAACATGGCCCGCGCCAAGTTTTCCGGCACCTACGCCAACTCCATCCTGGCCAACATGGAAGCGACCGAGAACGGCTACGACGAGGCGCTGCTGCTCGACGTCGATGGCTTCGTCGCCGAAGGCGCCGGGGAAAACCTGTTCATCGTCAAGGACGGCGTCATCTATGAGCCGGAAATCGCCTCCGCCCTGGTCGGCATCACCCGTGCCACCATCCTCACCCTGGCCAAGGATCTCGGCCTGACGGTCGTGGCCAAGCGCCTTACCCGCGACGACATCTACATCGCCGACGAGGCTTTCTTCACCGGCACCGCGGCCGAAGTGACACCGATCCGCGAACTCGACAACCGGACGATCGGCGCGGGTCATCGCGGACCGATCACCGGCAAGTTGCAAGCCCTGTTTTTTGACGTGGTCAACGGCAAGGTAGCCGCGCACGCCGACTGGCTCACGCCTGTTGCCTGAGGTGGAACATGACTGAAGTACACGACACAGCCCGCGAAGTCACTGTCACGCTTGCTGACCTGCCGCTCTATTGCCCGCGCCCGACTTCCCCGCTATGGGCACGCCATCCGCGCGTCTTCCTCAACGTGGCGAACGGCGGCGAAGCGCATTGCCCCTACTGCGGCACGAAGTACCGCTACAGCGGCGAAAAGCCCAAAGGTCACCACTGAACCGACGCCAAGGCGCTCCTCATGTCGCTGCGTCTCCGTTAAGTTCCGCCGCAGCCCATTAAGATCCTCGTCGTCGCCCCTTCCTGGATCGGCGACTCGATTCTCGCCCAGCCGCTGTTCATGCGCCTGGGCGAGAAGCATCCCGGGCTCGTGATCGACGTTCTGGCGCCGGCCTGGACCAGGCCCCTGTACGGTCGCATGAGCGAAGTGCGGCGGGTACTCCCCTACCCGCTCGCCCATGGCGAATTCCACCTCCGGACCCGCTGGCGTTTAGGCCGCGCACTCAAGGGCGAAGCCTACGACGAAGCCATCGTCCTGCCCAACTCATGGAAGTCGGCGCTGGTCCCTTTTTTCGCCGGGATTCCCCGCCGCACCGGCTTCCTGGGCGAAGTGCGCCGGGGCCTTCTGAACCGGATACACCCGCTCGACAAGCGCCTGCTGCCGCAACTTGCAGAGCGCTACGCGAAACTCGCTGAACTGCCCGGACGGCTGCCGGCCCGGCCGCTGCCCAAGCCGCATCTTGCCTCGACCCCGGACCAGCAGAGGGCGGCGTGTCTGGCGCTCGACCTGCCGATCGACGTCGCGCCGGTGATCTTCTGCCCCGGCGCCGAATACGGCCCCGCCAAGCGCTGGCCGCCGGGGCATTTCGCGGCGCTGGCGAAAGAGCTCGGCCGACCGGGCAGACCTGTCTGGCTGGTCGGCTCGGACAAGGACCAGGCACTCGGCGCCGACATCGCACAGGCCTCCCGGGGCGCGGCGCGGAATCTGTGCGGGCGCACCACGCTGGAACAGGCGATCGACCTGATCGCCACGGCAAGCCTGGTCGTCGCCAACGATTCCGGTCTGATGCACATCGCCGCCGCCCTGGACCGACCGCTTGTCGCGCTCTACGGCTCGTCCAGCCCGACGTATACGCCGCCGCTGTCCGGGCATGCGAAAATAGTCTATCTCAGCCTTCCCTGCAGCCCCTGCTTCGCACGCGTCTGCCCGCTCGGACACTTCGACTGCCTGACCCGACTGACGCCGGAACGGGTGCTGCAAAGCCTCGACGCCCATGCTTGCGCATAAGCCGCTGTTTCCCACACCCCAGGACGCCGAAGCCGCGTTCTACGACGCCCTGGCACGGGCGGACCTGGAGGCGCTGATGGCGGTATGGGCCGAGGACGAGGAAATCGTCTGCGTCCTGCCCGGCGGCCCGCGCCTGCTCGGATACGCCGCGGTGCGAGAGGCATGGCGGCGCGTCTTCGCCGGCGGCCGGCGCTTCTCCATCACCCTGTCGCATCAGGTCAATCTCGCCGGCTTGCTGTTCTCCGTGCATAACCTGTACGAGCACCTCGGCCTGCCGGGCGGCGACGGGCAAACGGCACCGGTCATCGCCACCAACGTATATTTGCGCGGCGCCCTCGGCTGGCGCTTGCTCGCGCACCACGCTTCGCAGGCGCCGCCGGAGATGCCGGCGGAGGCAACCAAGACCCTGCATTGATCCGGCCAATATTCCAGGAAGCTCGCCATCATGAATCCACCCGCCCCTGAAATCTTCAAGGCCTACGACATCCGAGGCGTCGTCGGCAGGACGCTGACTGCCGAGGCGGTTCGCGCCATCGGCCATGCGCTTGGCTCGGAAGCAGTTCGTCGCGGCCAGAGCGCCGTGGCGGTCGGCCGGGACGGCCGCCTGTCGGGGCCGGAATTGTCGTCGGCACTGGCCGAAGGACTCAACGCCGCCGGCATCGACGTTTTCGACATCGGCCGCGTGCCCACGCCCCTGGCATACTTCGCCGCCTATGAACTCGATTGCCACTCGGCGGTGTCGGTCACCGGCAGCCACAACCCGCCGGACTACAACGGCCTCAAGATGGTCCTGGCCGGCGAGACTCTGCACGGCGCGCAGATACAGGCTTTGCGCCAGAGGATCGTGAGCGGCGAACTGACCCATGGCAAAGGTATCGTCAAGCGCGCCGACGTGCGCGAGGCCTATTTGCGCCGTATCGTCTCGGACGTGAAGCTGTCGCGACCGATGAAGATCGTCATCGACTGCGGCAACGGCGTGGCCGGGGAATTGGCGCCGGAACTGCTCCGGCGCATGGGCTGCGAAGTGCTGCCGCTCTATTGCGAAATCGACGGCAATTTTCCCAACCACCATCCCGATCCGTCCAAACCGGAGAACCTGCAAGACCTGATCGCGGCGCTGGCGACGACCGACGCAGAACTGGGCTTGGCCTTCGACGGCGACGGCGATCGCCTGGGCGTGGTCACGAAGGACGGCGAAATCATCTACCCCGACCGGCAGTTGATGCTGTTCGCCGCCGACGTGCTGACCCGGAACCCCGGCGCGGAGATCATCTACGACGTCAAATGCACGCGCAACCTGGCGCGCTCGATCCGTCGCCAGGGCGGTATTCCGCTCATGTGGCAGACCGGCCATGCGCTGATCAAGGCCAAGCTCAGGGAGAGCGGCGCGCCGCTGGCCGGCGAGATGAGCGGGCACATGTTCTTCAAGGAGCGCTGGTACGGCTTCGACGACGGCCTCTACGCCGCGGCACGCCTGCTCGAGATCGTCTCGCGCTGGAGCGATGCCAACTGGCCGCTCAAGCACCTGCCCGATTCCCTGTCGACACCCGAACTCAACCTGAAGATGCGGGAAGGCGAGCCGCATGCCCTGATCGAAACCTTGCGCGCGCGCGCCGCCGACCTGTTCCCCGGCGCGACGGAACTCATCACCATCGACGGCGTCCGCGCCGAGTTCCAGGACGGCTTCGGCCTGGCCCGCGCGTCAAACACCACGCCGGTCCTGGTGCTGCGCTTCGAGGCCGATACGCCGGCCGCGCTCAGCCGCATCCAGGAGCAATTCAAGCGCGCCCTGGAGACGGCCTGGCCCGGAATTGCCGTTACCTACTGATGCGCTCCGACGCCTATCGCCGTTTCATTCCGGCCGGGTTTTCGCCCGTCCGCCCGCCGAGCCCGTCTCGCGCAGGAGGGCGGCGCGGGTCTTGAGCAGGCGCTCGACGTGCGCCGCCATCTTCGGCTTGACCCGCTGGGTCGGCCCGCCGATGGTAATGGCGTAGGTTTCCCCGCCGATCTGCAGCGGCACCGCGAGCGACATCAGGTCGACGATGTTTTCGCCGATGATGCGGTACCAGCCGCGCCTTCTTCCCCTGGCGACCTCGGTGGCCAGCCTGGCGCGGTCGGTGATCGTGTATTCGGTGTGCCGTTCGAGTTTCAGGCGGGCCAGGACCCGGACCAGTTCCTCCTCCGGCATCGTGCCCAGAACGGCCTTGCCCGAAGCGGTCGAATGCAGCGGCTTGAGCTCCCCGACCCGCGGGAAGAAGCGCACGCTCTGCGCCGATTCGTAGACGTCCAGGTTGATGACGGCGTCGCCCTGGCGCTTGGTCAGCAGAATCGTTTCGCCGGTGGCGTCGCGCAGCCGGGCGAGCCGCGGGCCAAAAGCGTCGAGCAGCGGGGCGGCATCGGCGATGGCGTCGGACAGCTGCTTCAGCTTGCGTGTAGGAAAATAGCCGAGCCGTTTGCTGGTCTGATACAGGTAGCCCCGGCCGAGCAGCGTGTTGATCAGCGCATGGGTCGACGAGTTGGGCATCTCCAGCCGCGCTGCGAGGTTGCTCAGACTCAGGGGCCGGCGCTCCAGGGCGAACAGCTCGATCAGGTCGAGCATGCGTTCGGCGGTCTTGACGCTCATCGGCGTCGGCTCATTTCTGCCGCACAATTATTCACATATGTGAAAGTAAATTCTAGCGGAGGAAATACTAAAGTACGGCCGGCGCTTCTGTCAAGCTCATCTGGCCGCCGTTCAAGACTCAGAACCCATATTCCACGCGGCTTTCAGGCCATGCTGCAATAAACTGCAGGATCGATTGCTGCGCCGCAGGTTGACAGCGCGACGCCTTTGATGCTCAATGAACCCATATTCATTTTGTAGGCGATAGCGCTGAGTGCGGCGCAATATCGCCACAGGAAATACCGAGAGGAGACAGAGGAATGACCGAAGCCGCTTCGTCGCGCCCGCAGACCATGCGCACCTGGATCGCCCAGTTGGAGGCCGCAGGCGAGTTGATACGCATCGACAAACCGGTCGATCCGTTGACGGAGATGGGATCGCTGCTCTACCAGTCGCGGGAAAAAGCCCTGTTGTTCGAGAAGCTGCCGCACGGCTGGCGTTCGCTCGGACAGGCGCCGGCCAATGTGCGGCACGCGGCACTGGCCTTCGGCGCTACCGAGGAAACCGTGGTTCCGCTGGTGGCCGGCCTCATGGGCAAGCTGATCAAACCGGTGATGGTCGACCATGCGCCGGTGCAGGAACTCGAGTTCCGCAAGGGCGAGTTCGACCTGACCCAGCTGCCGGTGCACATTGCCGGCGAGAAGGACGGCGGGCCGGTACTCGGCTGCGGCCTGGTGGTGACCAAGGATCCGGACACCGGACAAAGAAACGTGAGCTTTCATCGGCTGCAGATCAAGGGGCCGAACAAATCGGGCATCCTGCTCTATCCCCGCCACACCTGGAAGAACTACGCCAAGTACCAGGCGCGCAACGAGCCGATGCCGGTGGCCATCTTCATCGGCCACCACCCGCTCTACTACGCCGCCGCCGCCACCACGGCCGCCTATGGCCTCGACGAATTCGATATCGCGGGCGGCTATCTCGGCGAGGCGGTGCGCCTGGTCAAGTGCAAGACCGTAGACCTCGAAGTACCTGCCGACGCCGAGATCGTGCTCGAAGGTCATATCCCGCCGCATTACCGCGAGGAGGAGGGGCCGTTTTCGGAGTTCCAGGACTACTACGTCACCGGCACCGGCAAGAATCCGATCGTCGAGTATCAGTACATGACCCGGCGCCGCGACGCAATTTTCAAGAACCTGCAGAACGGCTCCGAAATGGAAGGCTGCGTCTTCCACAAGATTCCGATGAGCGCGGCCATCTTCCGCCGCCTGAAGGACGTCGGCGGCGGCCCCAACCTGCACAACGTGATGGTCTTGCCGGGCATATTCGGCCTGGTGGTGCAGATGACGCCGCGCGCCTACGGCGAGGGAAAGAATCTGCTGCTCGCCGCCCTTTCTTCGGAATACCAGCATATCAAGATCGCCATCGCGGTCGATGCCGATGTCGACATCTTCAATCCCCTGGAACTGCTCTGGGCGATCAACACCCGGGTAGATCCGGCCAAGGACGTGGTGATCATACCCGGCACGCACAATCACGCCATGGACGCCAGCCTGGAGGAACTCGGGGCGCCGGGAACCGGACTGTGGCAGCGCTTCGGCTCGAAGATGCTGATCGACGCGACCGTCCCGCCGCCGAGCGACGTCCAGGCGCACGCCGCCTTCGAGCGGATACGTCCACGCAACCCGCTGCTCCGCCTCGAGGATTTCGCGGCGGCAGACTCGCTGGACCTGGTGCGTTCGCTGTCGCCGCGCTTCTTCGGGTCCAAGCTGATCGGCAGATGACAGCGGCGGCCGGTCCGGAGCACGGATCGGAGCAGCGTTCGCAAGCGCTCGATTGATTGAAGGGAGATGACGATGGCTTTTGCAAATACCCGACGCGTCCTGTCCGCGGCGCTTGCGCTGCTCCTCGGGGCTGTGCCGCTCGCCCGGGCCGAACCGGAGACCGTCAAGGTCGGCATCATTCAGGCGGCCAGCGATGCGGCCCTGTATATCGCCGACAAGAAGGGCTATTTCGAACAGGAAGGCATCAAGGTGCAGTTCGTGGTGCTGAGGAACATGATTCCTTCTCTCACCACCGGCCAGATCGATGTCGCCGGCATTTCCACTTCGGCCAGTCTATACAATGCCGCGGCTCGCGGCATGGACGTGAAGATCGTCGCCGACAAGGGTTCGACGCCGCCCGGATTCGGCTTTCAGCCGATACTGGTGCGCAAGGATCTGGTCACCAGCGGCAAGGTGAAGAGCTTCGCCGACTTCAAGGGGCTCAAGGTTGCCGGCTTCAACAACGGCAGTGCCTCGATGTCCACCTTGAGCGACGCACTGGCCAAGGGCGGCCTCAAACTCAGCGACGTCAATGTGGTTTTCATGGCCTTCGCCCAGCACGTGCTGGCCCTCTCCAACGGCGCCGTCGATGCCAGCATCACCACCGAGCCTTCGGCCAGCGCGGCGATCAAGCGCGGCGTCGCCGTGCGCTTCGCCAGCGACGACAGCATCTATCCGAATCACCAACTGGCGGTATTGCTGTACAGCGGGGAGTTCGTCAAAAACCGGGCCGACGTCGGCCGACGCTTCATGCACGCCTACGTACGCGCCGCGCGCGAGTACAACGACGCGCTCAAGGACGACAAGCTGGCAGGCGCAAATGCCGCCGAGGTGATCGCCATCCTCACCGAATACACGGCCATCAAGGATCCTCAGGTGTTCAAGGACATTACCCCGGCCGGGATCGACCCCAACGGCGGCGTCTATGTGGCCAGCCTGAAGAAGGATCTCGAATTCTTCAGGGCCCAGGGCTTGATCAGCGGCAAGGTCACCGTCGAGCAGGTGCTCGACACGTCCTTCGCCGAAGCCGCGGTGAAGGAAATGGGCCCCTACGTGCGGCACGCAGAGTGAGGATGGGGCATGGCTGAGACGTTCAAGATCCGCATCAGGAATCTGCGCAAGGAGTTTCGCACGAAAGGCCGCGTCGTTACGGCGGTCGACGACGTCAGCATCGACATCGAGCCGGGCAGCTTCTTCATGATCGTCGGTCCGAGCGGCTGCGGCAAGACCTCGTTGCTGCGCATGGTCGCGGGACTCGACGCTCCGACCGGCGGCAGCATCGAGATAGGCCACGGTGGGCAGGAGCGCCCGGAGAATTCGATGGTCTTCCAGGGCGAGTCGATCTTCCCCTGGATGACCGTTTGGGACAACGCGGCCTATGGCTTGACCCTGCGCGGACTGCCCGCGGCCCAGATCCGCGAAGTCGTCGGTCACTATCTCGATCGCACCGGCCTGACCAAGTTTTCCGGCGCCTATCCGCACCAGCTTTCGGGCGGCATGAAGCAGCGCGTCTCCATCGCCCGGGCCTTCGCCAACGACCCCGAGGTGTTGCTCATGGACGAGCCCTTCTCGGCACTCGATGAGCAGAACAAGACGCTGCTGCAGGAGGAGTTGCTGCGCATCTGGGAAGAGCACAAGAAGACCGTTCTGTTTATCACGCATAGCGTGGACGAAGCGGTGACGCTGGGCGACAGGATCATGGTCATGACGGCCCATCCGGGTCGAACCAAGGCGATCATCGACGTGCCCTTCGCGCGCCCGCGCAGCGTGCTCGAACTGCGTGCGCAGCCGGAGTACGGCGCATTGGTGTACCGCATCTGGGAGCAGTTGCGCGAAGAAGTGCAACTGGCGCGCGACGAGGCGGAAAGCGTCGGGGTGCCCTCATGAGCGGCCGGCGGGACTGGAGCACGCGGGCAAGGGTCGCAGCTTCCTGGGGCCTGGACCGGGGGGCGCGTTTCAGCCTCAGTCCGGCGCGGCGCGACCGCCTGATCAGCGTGGCTTCGCCCCTGTTGCTGATGGTCCTGTGGGAAGTCTGCGCCCGTGTCGGCGTGATTGACGTCCGCTTCTTCCCGGCGCCGACCACCATCCTCAAGACCCTGCTGAATCTGGTCCAGTCCGGCGAATTGTGGACCCATACCCGCGCCAGCCTGCAGCGCCTGTTCTGGGGCTTTCTCGTCGGCGGCGTGCCGGCACTGTTCATAGGCATCGCCATGGGCTTGTCGCGGCCCCTGCGCGCCGCCATCGACCCCCTGATCGCGGCCACCTATCCCATTCCCAAGAGCGCCATCCTGCCTCTCATCCTGCTCATCTTCGGCCTGGGCGAAGCGTCGAAGATCGCCATGGTGGCGATCGGCATGTTCTACCCGATCTGCATCAACGCGGTGACCGGCGTGCTGGAAATCAACAAGATCTATCTCGACGTGGCGAAGAACTTCCGCGCCACCCGCTGGCAGATGTTCCGCACCGTCGCCCTGCCCGGGGCGCTCCCCTTCATCATGTCCGGCGTCAAGCTGGGCGTCGGCATGGGTCACATCCTCATCGCCATCGCCGAGATGATAGGCGCGAAGAGCGGGCTGGGCTATATGATCTGGAATGCCTGGGAAATTCTCTCGGTGGAAACCATGTATGTCGGACTGCTGACGATCGCCGTGATCGGCTACATCTTCAGCCTGGCGATCAACGAGCTGGAGCGCTGGATCATTCCCTGGAAGGCAGACAGGTAGGGAGTCCCCGCTGGGCCGCCGGCGGGGGGCGCGCAGGCTGGGCAGACGCTGCGCGTCGGCGGGATCACGGGGCCCGATCCGCTTCAAAAGGGTCGGACAACTCGCGGTGCACGATCCAGGCCGACGACAGGAGCATCGCTCCCAGGCTGAGGAAGACCGCATTGATCCCGCCGGTCATGGCAATGAAACCGCCTGCCAGCGGTCCGACCGCGGCGCCGGTATAGCGAAACAGATTGTAGACGCCCACCGCCGTCGCCTTCTCTTGCTTGAACAGGTTGACCAGGATGGTGGACTGCACCGGCAGGCTGCAACCGAGCAGCAGACCATAGGCGAGAAGCATGACCACCAGCAGAGGAATATTGACCAGCCCGACCATCAGGACCGACCAGAGCAGCAGCACATTGAACGCGATCCCGAAGGAACTGACGCCGACTATCCGGGTGCGCGTCCAGCGTCTTTGCCAGCGACCGCCGATGTTGATCCCGAGCAGGATGCCCGCCGTCAGGGGCAGGAAGAAGAAGCCCTCGGCTGAAGTCGGCAGCGTAAACAGTGACATCAGCAGGGCTGGCAGGAACACCAGGAAGACGTAATAGCCGAAGTACTGACTGAAGGCGAGGACCATGATGGAGAGTGCCGAGCGGTTGGCCAGGACTTGCCTGAAGCCGGCCAGGCTGAGCCGCGCGGGGAGCACATCGGGAGGCAGCGTTTCCCGCAGTTCCCTGAAATTGTATGCCCACGCGGCGAGTCCGCCGAGAGCGAGCAGGGCAAAGGCCCATTGCCAATGCAGATAGGCGGCGATCAGCCCACCCGCCACCGGCCCCACGACCGGCCCCAGGAAATTCACCGTCTGGAACACGCCCATGGCATGGGCGCGCTCCTGCGGAGAGAAGATGTCGCCGATCACCGTCGGGGCGATCAGCAATGCGGTACTGATGCCGATCGCCTGAACGGCGCGGCCGCCCAGGAACAGCCAGTAGGAAGCCGAAAACAGGCAGATCAGGGAACCTGCGGCGAACACCAGCAATCCCGGCAGCAGCGTCCTGCGCCGCCCCCAGCGGTCGGCGATCGGTCCGACGACGAAGCTGGACGCCGCAAGAATGGCGGTGAACAGCGAAATGGTCAGATTGACCATGATGGTGTTGACCTGGAAGAAACTTCCCAATTCGGGCAGGCTCGGCGTATAGACGGTCTGGGTGAAGGGGCCGAGAAAGGCGGCGGCGGAAACGCCGAAGAGGATTGTTTTCTTATTCATCGCTACCTGTGCGCATGCGCAATACCGGTCGAAATCGCAAGATCGCGAATCGCCTGGCGCTGACCGAACAAACTAGTATTTTCCGCCACAATCCACCCCTAACAAAAGGAGGAAGCCCATGAAGACGATCGCGCTCGAAGAGCATTTCATTACCCCGATGTACCAGGACAAGGTGTCCGCCAACGACTTTCGCAACGCCTATATCGAGAGCCGGGGCCTCCAGATCGGCCACGACATCTACGAGCAGTACGTCGACATCGACGCCAAGCGCCTGGCCTACATGGACGCCGCGGGCATCGACGTGCAGGTGCTGTCGCTCGGCTCCCCGGGCGCGCAGGCTTTTGCCGCCGATGTCGCGATCCCGATGGCGCAGGACGCCAACGACCGCATGTACGCGGCGATACAAAAGCATCCGACCCGCTTCGCCGCTTTCGCCGCGCTGCCGACGGCGAACCCCGCGGCCGCGGTCCGCGAATTCGATCGCGCCGTCAGCCAGCTCGGCTTCAAGGGCACGATGATCCACAGCCACACTCACGGCGAATTTCTCGACGACAGGAAGTTCTGGCCGATCTTCGAACGCGCGGCGGCCTACGACCTTCCCGTCTACCTGCACCCGGCGCTGCCGCATCAGGCGCTGCTGGATAGCTACTTCGCCGGCTACGAGGAACTTGCGCGCGCCGGCTGGGGTTTCATGGTCGACGCCAGTTGCCATTTCCTGCGCCTCGTTTTCTCGGGGCTTTTCGACGAGTACCCGAAGCTGAAGATCATTCTCGGCCATCTGGGCGAAGGGCTGCCGTTCGCCATGCACCGGCTGCACGACCATACCTACCGGGTGGCCGAGATGCGGGGCCTGAAGAAGAGCCCGCTCGAGTATTTCCGCGACAACCTGATCGTCACCACCAGCGGCAACTGGTACACCCCGGCGTTTGACTGCACGCTGGCGGCGATCGGCGAGGACAACATCGTGTTCGCGGTGGACTGGCCGTTCGAGCCGAATCAGGTGGCGGTCGACTTCCTCGGGAAACTGAAAGTCAGCGACACGGTGCGCGCCAAAATCGCCCACGGCAACGCCGAGCGCCTGCTCCGTATCGCCCCGGCAGCGGCTTAGAGCCGTTGCTCGACCCAGGCGGGGACTGAGGCCAGCGCCGCGGCGAGATTTTCCGGCTGGGTGCCGCCGGCCTGCGCCATGTCCGGCCGGCCACCGCCTTTGCCGCCGACCTGCAGGGCAACCGCATTCACCACTTCGCCCGCCTTGAGTCTGGCCGTCAGATCTGCCGTGACTCCGGCGATCAGCTGGACCCGGCCGGCGTCGACCGAGCCCAGGACGATCACGGCGGGAGCGAGCTTGTCCTTCAGCTTGTCCAGGGTCTCGCGCAGCGCCTTGGCATCGGCGCCTTCCAGAACCGCGGCGAGCACCCTGATGTCCTTCACCGAAACCGCCAGGCTGGCCAGATCGTCGCCCTGGGAGGAAGCCAGCTTCGATTTCAGCCGCGCCAGTTCCTTCTCCAGGGCCTTGACGCCTTCGATGACCTGGGCGACGCGCGCCGCCACTTCGCCGGGCGCCGCGTGCACCTGTGCCGCAACCTCGTCGAGTTGTGCCAGTTGGGCGTGGACATGGGCGAGCGCGACTTCGCCGGTCACGGCTTCGACGCGGCGGACGCCGGCCGCCACGCCGCTCTCGGCCACGATCTTGAACAGGCCGATGTCGCCGGTGCGCCGGACATGCGTGCCGCCGCACAACTCGGTCGAATAGTCGCCCATGCGGACGACCCGCACCCGGTCGCCGTATTTCTCGCCGAACAGCGCCATGGCGCCGGTGGCCAGCGCGGCCTCATGGTCCATGACTTCGACGCTCACCTCGGCATTGCGCCGTATTTCGCGATTCACCAACTCCTCGACGCGGGCGACTTCCGCTTGCGTCATCGGCTGCGGATGGGAAAAATCGAAACGTGTGCGCTGTCCGTCGACCAGGGAGCCCTTCTGCTGCACGTGGCTGCCCAGCACGTCGCGCAAGGCCGAATGCAGCAGATGCGTGGCCGAGTGGTTCCACTGCGCACGGGTCCTCGCGCTGGCATTGACGCGCGCCGCGACGCGCTCGCCGACCGCCAGCGCGCCGGCTTTCAAGACGCCATGATGGCCGAACGCATCGGCCTGGATCTTCTGGGTATCCAGAACCTCGAACAAGGTCGTGCACACTTCGCCGCGCACCAGTTCGCCGCAGTCGCCGACCTGACCGCCCGACTCGGCGTAGAAGGGACTTCTGTCCAGTACGACGATGCCGGCGTCCCCGGCCCTGAGCTCGTTAACCCGGAGGCCATCGCGATACAGCGCCAGCACCGTGGCTTCCGCCTCGAGGGTATCGTAGCCGGTGAACAGGGTGCTCCGACCGTCGTAATCGACGCCGCCGCGGGTCTTGAAGCTGGAAGCGGCGCGGGCCATCTTGCGCTGGCCCTCCATCGCCCGGTCGAAGCCCGCCTCATCGACCGCGACGCCGCGTTCGCGACAGATATCGGCGGTGAGGTCGAGCGGAAATCCATGGGTATCGTAGAGCCTGAAGGCGGTCTCGCCGTCCAGCACCTTGGCGTCATTCAGGGCGGCCAAGGCCGACTCGAGAATCTCCATGCCGTTGCCGATGGTCTCGCCGAAACGCTCCTCCTCCTGCCGCAGGACCGCCACGACCTTGTCCCGGGCCGCGGGCAGCTCCGGATAGGCTGGGCCCATCACGGCGCAAAGCGCATCGACCAGGAGGTGGAAGAACGGCTGCTTCTGGCCCAGTTGATGTCCGTGGCGGATGGCCCGGCGAATGATCCGGCGCAGCACGTAGCCGCGTCCGTCCGGGCCGGGCGTGATGCCATCGACGATCAGGAAACAGCAGGCGCGGATGTGGTCGGCGATCACCTTGAGGGAATTGTGCTCAAGATCATGGCAGCGGGTCGCCTGCGCCGCAGCCCTGATCAAGTGCTGGAACAGGTCGATCTGGTAGTTGCTGTGCACCCCCTGGAGCACGGCGGCGATCCGCTCCAGGCCCATGCCGGTATCGACGCTGGGCTTGGGCAGCGGGTGCAATACGCCGCCCTCGTCGCGATTGAACTGCATGAAGACCAGATTCCAGATCTCGATGTAGCGATCTCCGTCGGCCTCCGCCGAGCCCGGAGGACCGCCCCAGATGCCCTCGCCGTGATCGTAGAAGATCTCGCTGCAAGGCCCGCAGGGACCGGTATCGGCCATCTGCCAGAAATTGTCCGAGGCGTATCTCGCGCCCTTGTTGTCGCCGATGCGCACGATCCGCTGTTCCGGCACGCCGACTTCCCCGGCCCAGATTTCATAA
This sequence comes from uncultured Sterolibacterium sp., assembly GCA_903904605.1. Lineage (GTDB taxonomy): Bacteria > Pseudomonadota > Gammaproteobacteria > Burkholderiales > Rhodocyclaceae > CAIYYX01. The sequence goes on along the minus strand of CAIVDC010000054.1, from coordinate 7,996 downwards.
GCCTCGTCATCCTCGGCATAGACCGTGACCCAGAGTTTCTCCACCGGCAAACGGTAGACCTCGGTGAGCAATTCCCAGGCGTACTTGATCGCATCGCGCTTGAAGTAGTCGCCAAAGCTGAAATTCCCGAGCATCTCGAAGAAGGTGTGATGGCGCGCGGTGTAGCCGACGTTTTCGAGGTCGTTATGCTTGCCGCCGGCCCGCACGCAACGCTGAGAAGTGGTCGCGCGCGAGTATGGCCGCCGGTCCTTGCCGAGGAAAACATCCTTGAACTGCACCATGCCCGAATTGGTGAACAGCAGGGTCGGGTCATTGCCCGGCACCAGCGAACTCGAGGCGACGATGGTGTGGCCCTTGGAGGCGAAGTAGTCGAGGAATTTCTGGCGGATTGCGGCGCTGTTCATGGCATCTTCGCAAGGCATCTGTGGGCGGACCCGTCGGGAAGCCGCGATTTTAGCATCGGTCCGGATTCCGGGGATCGAACAAGTCGAGCCGGTCGGTAAACAGGGCGGCCGCGCCCGCTTCGAACAGCCCTGCCGCTGTCGCTGCTTCGTTCACCGTATAGCAGGCGAAGGGGATCCCGGCGGCACGCAATGCGGCCGCCAGTTCCGGGCTCAGATGCCTTGCCGCGCAGTGCAGGCCAAGACAATCCAGGCCGGACAGGCGACCTTGCCAGTCGGGCGGCACGGCTTCGAACAGCAAGGCGCGCGGCACCGCCGGTGCGATCAGGCGCGCCGCCGCCAGCGCCGCCTCCGAAAACGAGGAGAGCAGCACGGCGCCGGGTTCGCCCGCTGCCACCCTGCCGCCCACGGTCCGGCCGGTCTCTTCGGCCAGGCCCGCGGCAGGCTTGATCTCGATGTTGACGGTGAGGCCGAGGCGGGCGCAGCAGTCGAGCGCATCTTCGAGGCGGGGAAGGGGTTCGCCGGCAAAAGCGCGATGAAACCGGCTGCCGGCGTCGAGCCGGGAGAGTTCCGCGAGCGGCGTGCGGGCCACGTCGCCTGCGCCGTCGGTCGTGCGCGCCAGCGATTCGTCGTGGATCAGCACCGGCAGCCCATCCTGGCTCAGCATCACGTCTACTTCGACGCCGCGATAGCCCAGACGGGCGGCCAGGCGAATTCCTGCCAGGGTATTCTCGGGCGCCAGCGCGCCGCCGCCTCGATGCGCGAACAGGCGCGGATAGCAGTAACCCGCCATTTCGCCTCAGTGCCCGGACGGTTCGTGACCGATCAGCTCGCTGCGGCGCATTGCCGTGTCCAGAGCCTCCTTGGCCGGCTTGGTGTTGCTCCACACGGTCGCGATTTCCTCGTTGAGGATATCGCGCAGGCGCGCCAGTCCGAAACCGTGCTTGCTGCGCGTGCTGACGGACTTGGCAGCGGAAAGGACATGCACGGCGGCATCCAGCAGGGCGGGCGGCTCGCCGTCGGCCTTCAGCGCCTCGATCGCGACCCGCGTCATCGGCAGGAAGCCGGTCGCCTTGACCCATTCCTTCTGGACCTCCGGGCGCAGCATGAACTTCGCGAACTGCGCCACGATCCGGTATTGCTCTTTCTTCTGCCCGGCCAGCACCCACAGCGCCGCACCGTCAGGCAGCAACTTGTCCGGCGTGGCCCCGTAGAAATCGTCGTAATGCGGCAAAGCCGCCACACCCGCGGAAAAGCCCCCGCGGGAAGCCGCGGCGTAGAGCGAGGATTCGCCGGTGAGCATGGCGCACTCGCCGGAAAGAAACCGGCTGTCGGCCTCATGGCCGGGACCGAAGTACCGGAAGTAGGAACTCTTGTACCAGCTCGAGAGCAAGGCGATATGCTTGACGTCGATCAGCCTGTTCAGGACGATCTTCAGGGCGCCATGCCCTTCGTGCACCGAGATCGGCTCGCCGTGCTGCGAAGAGAGATTCTCCAGATGCACCCAGGCGAAGCGGGACGAGGTCAGCGGACATTTCTGGCCGGCGTCGAATAGCTTGCCCGCGGCCGTCTGCACCTCCAGCCAAGTCTTGGGCGCCTGGTCCGGATTCAGACCGGCCTTGACGAAGGCATCCTTGTTCCAGAAAAGTACCGGCAGCGACAGCCCCAGCGGCAGTGCCTGGAGGCGTCCGGCCGGGTCATCGACGGCATCGAGGACCAGCGGAAAGAAACGCACCGCGTCGATCCGCTCGCGCGACTCCGCCATCACCTGGTAGAGCGGTCTGAAGCGCGGCCGGGTGTGGAAGAACTCCAGGCTGTCATCGTCGTCGAGCAAGGCCATCTGCGGCAACTGGCGAGGATCGGCGACGTCCTTCAACTCCTCCAGCAGCACCGTCCCCCGCCCCTTCTGCTGGTCATTGAAGCGCGACACCAGGGACACCAGGACTTCCCGCGCGGCCCCGCTCAAGGCATGGCGCAGCACGACTTCCGGCGCCGCCATCGCCGGCAGCGCCAGGCTGAGCAACATGGCCAGGCCGAAGATACGCTTCAAGTTTTTCGCCACCATCTCATGGTCCCCATTCTACACAGGTCCTGATTTCCGGGCTTGCGCCAACCGGGGTGCCATGATAATTTATAATTCAAATATAAGAATTACCAGGAATAAAAGACAAATCATGCGCATTATCTGCTTGGGAGGAGGGCCTGCCGGGCTGTATTTCTCCATCCTGATCAAGAAGGCCAATCCGGCGCATGAGGTCACGGTGATCGAACGCAATCCGGCCGGCGACACCTTCGGCTGGGGCGTCGTATTCTCGGACGCCACACTTGCCAACTTCGGCGCGGCCGACGCGGAAACCCACTCGGAAATTCTCGCCAACTTCCACCACTGGGATGACATTGACATCTTCTTTCGGGGGCAGCGATTCACCTCGCACGGCCACGGCTTCTGCGGTATCGGCCGGCGCAAGCTGCTCGGCATCCTCCAGCGGCGCGCCGCCGACCTGGGCGTCAAGCTGCTGTTCGACACCGAGATCCGCGACCCGGAAGCTTATGCCGGACACGACCTGATCGTCGCAGCCGACGGGGTCAACAGTCCGACCCGGCACAAATATGCGGAAATCTTCAGGCCCAATATCGATAGCCGCCGCTGCCGCTACATCTGGCTCGGTACCCGTAAGAGACTGGACGCCTTCACCTTCGCCTTCGAGGAAACTTCATGGGGCTGGTTCACCCTCCATGCCTACCGCTTCGACAAGGACACCTCGACCTTCATCGTCGAAGCGCGCGAGGAGACCTGGGCAGCCGCCGGCCTGTCGCAGGCGGACCAGGCGGCCTCGATCGCCTTCTGCGAAAAGTTGTTCGCTGGCCATCTCGACGGCCAGCCCCTGCTCGCCAACGCTCGCCACGAGCGTGGTTCCGCCTGGATCAAGTTCAACCACATCCTTTGCGAACGCTGGCATCACCGGAACATCGTGCTGATCGGCGATGCCGCCCACACGGCTCACTTCTCCATAGGCTCCGGCACCAAGATGGCGATGGAAGACGCCATCGCCCTGGCCGAATGCCTGAGTCTCGAGCCGGAGGTGGCCATCGCCCTGGCGCGCTACCAGGCGGCGCGGGAACCGGCCGCGCTCAAGCTGCAAAGCGCGGCGAGAAACCGCATGGAATGGTTCGAAAACGTAGCCCGCTACGCAAGGCTCGAACCGCTGCAGTTTTCCTATGCCCTGCTCACCGGCAGCCAGCGGATAGGCCATGAAAATCTCAAGGCGCGCGATGCCGACTATGTGCACAGCGTCGAACGCTGGCTCGCCGAAAAAAGCGGCCTGGGCGCCCGGGCATTGCCGCCGATGTTCACGCCTTTTCGCATCCGGGGGCTCGAACTCAAAAACCGTGTGGTGGTTTCTCCGATGGCCATGTATTCCTGCCAGGCGGGCCTGCCCGACGACTTCCTGCTGGTGCATCTGGGTGCGCGCGCCCTGGGCGGCGCGGGTCTGGTGATGACCGAGATGACTTGCGTCTCGCCGGACGCACGCATCACGCCCGGCTGTGCCGGCTTGTGGAACCAGGCGCAAATGGAAGCCTGGCGGCGCATCGTCGATTTCGTGCACCGCGACTCGAGCGCCCGAATCGGTCTGCAACTCGGTCACGCCGGTCCGAAAGGATCGACCCAGCCGGGCTGGGAGGCGATCGACCACCCGCTCGCCGTAGGCAACTGGCCGCTCCTGGCGGCCTCGGCCCTGGCCTATGGAGCGGACAACCAGGAGCCTAAGGCGATGACCAGGACCGACATGGACCAGGTCGCCGACGCTTTCGTCGACGCGGCAAGACGCGGGGCGATGGCCGGCTTCGACCTGCTCGAGTTCCATTGCGCCCATGGCTACCTGATGTCGAGCTTCATCTGCCCTCTGACCAACCGCCGCGACGATGCCTACGGCGGCTCGCTGGAGAACCGCCTGCGCTACCCACTCGAAGTATTCAGCGCCATGCGGGCCGTATGGCCGGCCGAGCAGCCCATGTCGGTGCGCATTTCGGCGCACGACTGGGCGCCCGGCGGCAACACGCCAGACGATGCCGTGCTCATCGCGCGGCTGTTTCGCGCCGCCGGGGCCGACCTGATCGACGTCTCGTCGGGCCAGACGACGCGCCTGGCGCGTCCGGTCTATGGCCGCATGTACCAGACGCCGTTTTCCGACCAGATCAGGAACGAGGTCGGCATCAGCACCATCGCGGTAGGCAACATCTTCGAGGCGGATCACGTCAATAGCATCATCGCGGCCGGCCGCGCCGACCTCTGCGCCATCGCCAGGCCTCATCTGGCCGACCCCGCCTGGACGCTGCACGCTGCGGCACAACAGCAATTTCACGAGATCGAATGGCCCAGGCAGTACCTGACGGGCAAAGCGCAGTTGGAGCGTCGGCTCGACCGCGCCCCGACGCTCGACAACCCCTGAAAATCGTTTCCCTTTCCAAAGGCATGTTATGAAGAAAACCAAGCAGCCCCAATCCGATAGCGAGACCCGCGCCACCAGCGAACACACCCAGGCGCTGCGCCTGTGGCTCAGGATGCTGGCCTGCACCAACCTGATCGAAGGCCAGATACGCTCGCGCCTGCGTACCCAGTTCGACATCACCCTGCCCCGCTTCGATCTCATGTCGCAGCTGGAGCGCTCGCCCGAAGGGCTCAAGATGGGCGAACTGTCCAAGCGCATGATGGTGACCGGCGGCAACGTCACGGGCATCACCGACCAGCTTGTCACCGAAGGCCTGGTGGTGCGCGAGGACAACCCGATGGACCGGCGCGCCTACATCGTCAAGCTGACCACCGAGGGGCGGAAGATATTCAAGAAGATGGCTGAAGCCCACGAAAAGTGGATCGTTGAGTTGCTGGGCGGCATGAGCGAGAAGGAAAGACACCAATTCCACGCCTTGCTCGCGGTGCTGAAAACTCATGCCGGCGGTGTCGGAAAGGACGAAGCGAGGTGAGGACATCGTTCGCCGGGATGTCGCAGCCGGAAGGCTAGCCAGTAGCGAAGGGAAGGCAGCGCACTTCAGTTTCCCGGCAAATCTGCCGTAGAATGATGCGCCATGCGAACACTTTCTGCATTGATCTGCTGCGCCCTCCTGCTCGCCGCCTGCGAACAGCTCGGCATCGAGGACCCGGCCAAAGTCGCCGCCGCCGCCGCCGCCGCCAAGGAAGCCGAGGGCAAGGCGGTGGGTGGCGCCTGCCGCCAGATCGGCCGTCCGCTCGAGGATTGCTACGCACTCAATCCGAAAGCGCTGAAGTCGGCGGTATTCGCAGGCTGGCGCGACATGGACGGCTACATGCGCGACAACAAGATCGAGAATTCAATACCGGAAACGGTCCCCAAGCCGGCCGCCGAGGCCAAGCCAGCCGCGGCAGCGGATCAGCCCGTCGCCACGACGGCGGCCAAAGCGGCCAACAATTAGACCTCGATCGTCGGTCCAGGCCTTGGGACGCTTTTCCAATCCGCCCTTCGTCAGGGAGTCCGGCTTGATCAGTGCCTCCGAACTCGATAGCCAGTACAACCCCCGCGGCCTCGTGCCCGACCATCAGGACTATCTCCTGGGCTGGGCGCAACGCTCCGCCGCGGCGAGGAGGCAAGTCGCCTGGGCCCATCACGCCTACGGCAATTCCCCGGCCGAGACTCTCGACCTGTTTCCTGCGCGCCACGCCGGGGCGCCGCTGTTCATGTTCATCCACGGTGGCTACTGGCGAGCACTCGACCGGCGCGACTTTTCCTTCCTCGCCCCGGCCTTTGTCGAGGCCGGCGTCAGCCTGGCCGTCGTCAACTACGGGCTGGCCCCGGCAGTCCGAGTCGAGGAGATGGTGCGCCAGATGTTGCGCGCCTGCACATGGATATGGCGCAATGCCGCCCGGTTGGGCGCAGATCCCGGACGCATCCACATAGGCGGCCACTCCGCAGGCGGCCACCTGGCGGCGATGATGCTCGCCGCGCAATGGTCGTGCTATCAAGCCGGTCTGCCGGACGACCTGGTGCGCGGCGGGCTGGCCGTCAGCGGCTTGTACGATCTCGCCCCGCTCGCGCGGGCACCGTTCCTGCGGGACAGCCTGCAGTTCAGCGGCGAAGACGCCCGGCGACTGAGTCCGATCAACTACCGGCCGGCGCGCAGGGTGCCCCTGCTCACGGCGGTCGGCGGCCTGGAGAGCGCAGCATTCCAGCATCAGAACCGGCTCATCCGGATCCGCTGGCGACACTGCTTCGCGGGCGACGTAGCGATGCCCGGGCACCACCACTTCAGTATCGTCGACGCCCTCGGCGAGCCGGATAGCGCGCTTTTTTCCGCCGCATTGCGCCTGATGGCAGCCTGACCCGGGATCCGTAACGCCATCGGCGGCCGATTCGGGTATACTGCCGCGGTCGCCGCCTTGCCGGTTGGTGGCATCTGCGGTCGTCCCGGACGGTTTTCGGATCGTTCGGATTGCGCGGCCTTACTTCTCAAAAGATATTTCGCTGCCTGAACCGGTACCCCGCAAGGGGCAGGCCGAATCAGGAGCATGCATGAAATTTGAAGAACTCGGGCTCTTGCCCGAACTGCTGCAAGCCGTAGCCGCCACAGGCTACACCGAGCCGACGCCGATCCAGGTCCAGGCCATCCCCGTCATACTTCAAGGCAAAGACATCCTGGGCGGCGCGCAAACCGGCACGGGCAAGACGGCCGGCTTCACCCTGCCGATGCTGCAGCGCCTGGCGCGCCATGCCAGCGCATCTTCCTCGCCGGCGCGCCATCCGGTGCGGGCGCTGATCCTGACGCCGACGCGGGAACTGGCGATGCAGGTCTACGAAAGCGTCAAGACCTACAGCAAGTTTCTGCCGCTGCGCGCCATCTGCCTCTACGGCGGCGTCGATATCCGGCCGCAGATCGAGGAGTTGCGCCAGGGCCGCGAGATCGTCGTGGCCACGCCGGGGCGGCTCCTCGACCATGTGCAGCAGAAGACCGTGACCTTCAGCCAGGTCGAGATGCTGGTTCTCGATGAAGCCGACCGCATGCTCGACATGGGCTTCATCCCCGACATCAAGCGCATTCTCGCCATGCTGCCGAAGGAACGCCAGAGCCTGCTGTTCTCGGCGACTTTCTCCGAGGAAATCAGGAAGCTAGCCGACACCATGCTGAAGTCGCCGCAACTGATCGAGGCCGCGGTGAGGAACTCGATCTCCGAGACCATCACCCACCGCGTCTATCCGGTGGCCCAGGAAGACAAGCGCCACCTGCTGGTGCACCTGCTTCGCCACGAGGATCTGCGCCAGGTGCTGATATTCGTCGGCACCAAGTTCGGCGCCAGCCGCTTAGCGCACTTCCTGCTGCGCCAGGGTGTCGAGGCTGGCGCCATCCACGGCGACAAGAGCCAGGCGCAACGCACCGAGGCCTTGGAGGCTTTCAAGTCGGGGGCGATCCAGGTGCTGGTCGGCACCGACGTCGCAGCGCGCGGTCTGGACATCGAAGACCTGCCGCACGTGATCAATTACGAGCTGCCGCACGTCGCCGAGGATTACATCCACCGTATCGGTCGTACCGGCCGCGCTGGCAAGAGTGGTAGCGCGATATCTCTGGTC
>CAIVDC010000053.1 GCA_903904605.1 uncultured Sterolibacterium sp. | reverse complement strand
TCGGCAGCAAGACCTTGCAGCAGGCAGGCCCGCAGCTTCGCCGCGCTGCGGCCGAGGCCAGGCAGGCGCTGATCGAACTCGGCTCGGCGAAGCTCGGGGTCGGGGCCGACCAACTGAAGGTGCAGGATGGCATCGTCACCGCTCCCAATGGCGCCAGCGTCAGCTACGCGGAACTGGTCGGGGGGAAAAGCTTCGCGCGCCCGGTGGGAACGAAAGCGCGGCTCAAGTCGCCCATCGAATTCAAGATCATCGGCAAGTCTATTCCGCGGGTCGACATACCCACCAAGGTCACGGGCACCCACAACTATCTGCACGACTTCCGTCTGGCCGGTATGCTGCATGGCCGGGTCGTCAGACCCAATGCCATCGGCGCACAACTCAAGTCGGTGGACGAGTCGTCGGTGAAGGTCCTGCCCGGTAATGTGCGCGTGGTAGTCAAGGGCAACTTCGTCGGCGTGGTCGCCGAACGCGAGGAGCAGGCAATCGCGGCAGCTCGCGCGCTGAAGCTCGAGTGGACCCCGCCCGCGGCTGCTCTGCCGGCGATGGATGAACTCGAGGCCCACATACGCGCGACGCCGGCCGACATCAAGCAGATGGCCTCGGCTGGCGATGTAGACGCTGCGCTCAAATCCGCTGCCAAGACCCTGCAAGCGACCTATCGCACGCCGTTCCAGAGCCACGGCTCGATCGGCCCGTCCTGCGCCGTCGCCGACGTGAAGGACGGGAAAGCGACTGTGTGGTCTGCGACCCAGGGATCGTGGACGCTTATGGGCAACGTGGCCACGCTCCTAGGCCTCGCGCCCACCGCTGTGCGGGTGATCTGGATGGAGGGGGCGGGGTGCTACGGGCATAACGGTGCCGACGATGCCGCGGCTGACGCCGCGCTGCTGTCACAAGCCGTGGGTCGCCCGGTGCGGATGCAATGGACGCGCAGCGATGAGCACGGCTGGGACCCGAAAGGGCCGGCGATGGTGATCGATGTTCGCGGCGGCCTCGATGCGGACGCACGAATCGTCGCCTGGGATTACCTGGCGAGCACGCCTACCCACAGCAGCCGGCCGGCCGGTGGCGCGGGCGTCAACCTGCTTGCCGGCTTGCTGCAGGGGCTTGCACCCCGCCTTGCCTTGAACGGCGGCGACCGCAACGCACCCACCAACTACAAGATCCCGAATAACCGCGTGACGGTGCGCTGGATGAAGGAGAGCGTGCTGCGCGCGTCGGCGCTGCGCGGCCTGGGCGCGCCGCAGAATACCTTCGCCAACGAATCTTTCATCGACGAGCTGGCTGCTACCGCCGGCGCCGATCCAATCGCGTTCAGGCTCAAGCATCTCGATGATGCCCGAGCGCGAGCCCTGCTCGCGAAGGTGAAGGAGATTGCCGGCTGGACGCCGCGTTCCTCGCCGCAGAACGCATCCAGAGGCATCAAGCGCGGCCGCGGTGTGGCATTCGCGCGCTACGAAAACCATTTTGCTTTGGCGGCCGTAGTCATCGAGGTCGCGGTGGACATGAAGACCGGCGAGGTCAGGGTGCCCAAGGTCTATGTCGCCCACGACTGCGGCTTGATCGTGAATCCCGACGGTCTCAAGAATCAGATCGAGGGCAACGTCGTCCAGACGCTCAGCCGGGCATTGAAAGAGCAAGTGAGCTTCGATCACAATGGGGTCACGAGCCTGGACTGGATAGGCTATCCGATACTGCGCTTCTCGGAGATTCCCGAGGACATCGTCATCGCGCTCATCGATCATCCGGAAGAGCCGATGTTCGGCGCGGGCGAGGCCACCGCCGTGCCGGTGTTCGCCGCTGTTGCCAATGCGATCTTCGATGCGACCGGCGCGAGGCTGCGCAGCGTCCCCTTCACCCCCGAGAGCGTCCTGGCAGCGCTTTGATGGGCGTGGCTTGCGGCATGAAACTGCAATTGTGCAAGGGGAAACCCTACTCATTTGAGACCGTAATGGGCGTATCCTGAAATCCGTTCAATAAAGGAAGAGACATGAGATACTTAATAAACGCAGTGCCTCTCTCTAAACTCCCTCGCAAGATACGGATCGCCCTTTCTT
>CAIVDC010000052.1 GCA_903904605.1 uncultured Sterolibacterium sp. | reverse complement strand
GATCAGGCGTCAGCTTATAGACTTCGTGACCGGGTTCGGCGCGCAACTTGTCGCGGCCGGCAGCTTCGAAATCTGCCCAGGGAGAGGCGAGCTTTTCCGCCCAGGCGGTGGTGCAATGGTCGTCGATCACCTTCTTCTGCGCCGCCGACATCGCCTCGTACTTGGACTTGTTCATGACCCAGACGAAGTTGGTGACGTAAAGCGGCGCGTCCATGTGGTACTTCACCACCTTGTCGAGACCGAACAGAATGGTCGAACCCCACGGGAAGGTGCCCGTGTCGGCCACGCCGCGCTCGAGCATCTCTCGCGACTCCGAGGCGGAACCCTGCACATTGTTGCCGCCGAGCAAGGTGACGAAGTGGGCGATCGTGCCGTTCGCGGGGCGGATCTTCATGCCCCGGATATCGCCCGGAACCACGATCTTCTTCTTGCTGTGAAAAGTGCCCGGGTCATGGACGAAGGCGAGACAGAAATGCACGTCCTTCATTTCCTTCGGTGCATATTGCCGGTACCAGGCATCGAGCGCCGCCGAACCGCTCTTGCCGTTGGCGAAGAGGAAAGGCAGCTCGCCTGCCGCCATCACCGGGAAACGGCCGGGCGTGTAGCCAGGATTGACAAATGCGAAGTCGGCGATGCCGTCCCGCACCATATCGTAATGGTCGAAGGCCTTGCCCAGTTGCTCCGACGTATACAGGGTCGAGGTGATCGTGCCCTTCGACTCTTTCTTGACGTCGTTCGCCCAAGCTTGTATGGAGGGGTTGAGCGGATGGGCAAGCGGCACCCAGCTCGACATTTTCATATCGATTTGCTTATCCTGTGCCGCCGCGGCGAAAGAAAGCGATACCGCGATTGCGAACGCCGCCGATTTCAACCCGAGTGATTTCTTGATCATTGTCTTCTCCTTTTCCATGTGATGTAGCTATGACCGGCCCGAATATTGGACATAACTCGTTGTCGTCTAGTTTTTTCCCGGGCGTGGCAAAGCCCTTTTTACGCTTAGTATCCGGAGTTAAGCAATGTATGTATATTGTTATTTTCAAAAAAAGCCATAACAAGTTCGCATGACCATCCATATGCGACAGCTCTCTGCGTTTCTAGCTGTTGTTAACTTCGGCAGTCTAGGCCGCGCCGCAGCAGCGCTCAACACCACGCAACCAGCGCTTAGCCGCACGATTAAGGCTATGGAGAAGGCGCTTGGCGTGCCACTGTTCGAGCGGCATTCCACCGGGATGATCTTGACCGCCTATGCCCACGCGTTGCAGCCCCACGCTGAGTTGCTGCAAGCAGAATCAAAGAATGCACTGGAAGAGATCGACGCCTTGCGCGGCCTGAGCAGGGGCACCGTAAGGGTGGGTGCAGTTGGAAGTGTAGTGAGCTTTACGCTGCCTTTGGCCGTCGACCGAGTTCTGAAGCGTTGGCCAGGGCTACACGTCAGCATCATGGAAGGAGTCGAAGATTCTCTGGAACAGGCGCTGCTAAAGCGGGAAATTGACCTTGCAATAGCCGTTTCCCTGAGGGAGACCGAGGCGATTAGCCTGATAACCGAAAGCGGGTGGCACGACACCAGCAACATTGTTGCATCGATCGGTCATCCGTTGCGGCAGAAGCCGAAGCTCACGATGCGCGATCTGCAGAAGCAGCGTTGGGCGATGCCGCCGCGCAACACGACGCCCCGCAATGAAATGCTGCAAATGTTTCTCGACCAAGACCTGGAACCGCCTGAAGTAATTGTAGAAACCAGATCGATCAACGCCATTAAGGCCCTGGTGGCAAACGCCGACTTTCTGAGTTACATTCCTGTCCCGCTGTACCGCATGGAACGGGCGGCGAAAATCATTGATGCCCTGCCAGTGCCCGGTGGCATGGCAAACCGTCACTTTTCCATATTTCGCCGCCGCGATGGTCTGCTTCCTCTTCCCGCTCTTAAGCTCTTGGAAGAGCTTCGCCGTGTCGCGGAAGATGATGATGGATCCTGTACTTCGCGCTAGTAGATAGTCATGCTGCCATTGATGGGCAAAGGCGATGAAGTTTAGTGCAAGCATCGCGAATCGTGAATCGCCAGTTGATGGGTTTAAGTTTGGCGTTGCGCTCGCTGACGTTAGCGTGGATGCGCCGTCGCAGGGTACCCTCATCAGGAATGCGACCGGCCAGGCAGGTGCGGGCGAGGACAGAGAATTCCATTTCAGCCATGTTGAGTTAACTGCCATGCTTCGGGGTGTAGTGGAAATCCAGCTTTTTGGCGATAGCCTCCAATTGTCACCCCCCTCTGCCAGGATAGCGGCCGACGTCTATAGGGTCGGCGAGCGCAGCTTGGCTACCCCTGTCGCTCAAGCGGGGAAAGACTCGACGCCGCGCCCAGGCCTACGCGGATTCCATGCCGTGGCGGCGCTTGATCTCCGCCCGATCGGGCGAGCCCAGAAAATCGAGCAGCTCTCGTGCTGCGGCGGACTGTTTCGAAGCCGTGCAGATGCCGGCCGTGAAGGTACTGATGATCTCGGTACCCGGGGGCATTGTCCCGAGCATTTCGAGGCCAGGCAGGTCCATCATCTCGCTGTACTGCTGGAAGCCCAGTTCGCTTTCGCCACTGGCCACCAGCTGGCCGACGGGCACGCCCGGCGGCGCCTGCACGATGCGGTCACGGATTGTGTCGGTGATGCCCCATCGTCCGAACAGCTTGAGCAGCGCGGTACCACTTGGACCGGTCGAATATCCCACCGTGCGCGCTGCGAGCACCGTTTGCCGCAGGGCCTCCTCGGAACTGACGTCCGGCCGCTTCGCACCCGAGCGAATCCCGATCGCCACCCTCGAGTGCACCAGATCGGTCCGGCTATCGGCGGCAACATAGCCGCCATCGATCAGGGCCTCGATGGCATCAGCGGAGAGGACGACAACGTCGAACGGCTCCCCCGACTGGACTCGCCGGGCCGCATCCACGCCACCGACGGACTCGATGACCACTTCGACGCCGCGGATCCGCCCGTATTCTTGTGCCAGTTCGAGCAACAACTTCCGCGTCGCCATGGAGGAAACGCCGGTAAGGCGGGTACTCATTTGTCGTCCCCAAAAGGCTATTCTTTGACATCCCAGGAAACCGCTTTCGCGGCCTCGTTGCCGGTGACCGAATACAGGACCTTGGTGTTGCGGGTTTTCATAAAGTCCTCAAGCGACTCGCCCCGCATGGCGGCATAGATGTGCAGGTTTGATGCGCCGACTGTCGCCCCGAGCTTTTCCAGCATGAAGAAGATCACGCCGTAGTGTATCAGGCCGCGCCAATCGCGCCGCCGCAGCAGATCCTTCTCCTCGTCGGTCAGCCCCGCTTCGGAACTTGCGGCCTCCTCGTCGGCCAGAAAGCGCGCCCGATGTGAGGGATCGATCATTCGATGCAGGAACTTGTTCAGGCGATAGGCCTTCAAGCTTGTAGCATGGGTGAAGGGGTAGGTGCCGCCCAGCCTTTCGACTCCCTTCAGTTGCGTTCCCATACGCTGCCGATGGCGCTCCTGAACTTCGCCGGGAACGATGCTCGCCTCGTTCTCCAGCACCAAGGTTCCGATACCCGTCATCGAGGGCAGATAGTAAGAACTGTGGACCTTCTTCACGTTTGCTGAAAGCGCGCCACGCATGATCAGCCACATGATGATCTCCGCACCCTCGAGACCGCCGAGCTCGGCATACTCGGCATGGGTCATTTCGGCCAAGCTAGCCGGGTCCCGGGCGATCGCATCAAGGAACTGCTTGTCCCAGCCGACGTTATTGAAGCCCGCGCGCTCCCCGTGCACCTGATGCGAGAGGCCGCCGGTGGCGACGACAGCGACACGGATGTCCTCCGGATAGCTCTCGATGGCCCGGCGCAGCGCCTGGCCTAGCTTGTAACACCTCGCGGCGCTGGGGATCGGGAACTGCAAAACGCCGACCTGCAAGGGAACGATGGTTGTCGGCCACTCCTGGCCATGGCGTTCGAGCAGCACCGACATCGGCGAGAAGAAGCCATGATCGAGCGGTTTGTCCTGGAAGAACGACATGTCGAACTCGTCGGTCATCAGGCTTACCGCGATGTGCTGCGCCAGCTTGGGATTTCCTGGTACCGCTGGCAGGCTGCGGGCTCCGCCGCCCTCGTCTGCAACGGCATATTCCTTGTCGATGCCCAGCGCGAATGTGGAGTAGTGATCGAAGAAGAACGATGTCACATGGTCGTTGAAGACATAAATCAATGCGTCGGGCTTCTTTTCCTTGAACCAATTGCGAACCGGCTCAAAGGCGGCGAAAATCGGCGCCCATGCGGGATCGCTCTGCTTGTCGGTATCGTAGGCAAAGCCGATGGTCGGCGTATGTGAAACGGCGATGCCACCAATTATTTGCGCCATTTTTCTCCTTTCACGCAGATCAAGCGTCGGGCATCGGCCAGGAAACCGCTAGGCGCCGTAATCCGCTGATAGCGATGGCTGAGCGGCCGAAGTAGGCCAGCGTCCATTCCGGCGAAACTATACTCCAGGCTCGGCAAAGCGCCACATCGGTGAAGCTCAGGCAAAAAATCTCGGTCGCTTGTCGCCAACGACGGCTTACCAGCCCGAACTCCTGCCTCGGGCGGCCGGCTTCAAATTGCCCCGGGGCCGGGTTAGGGTCGAGCCTTCCACCTCAGTTGTTTCTGAAGCTGACGGCCGCAACCGAAACGTCTTCTTTTCGGCAATTGCCGCGTCAGCAAGCGGCGCCGCGCTATAGCTGCGGCATTGCCATCAGTAGATGCCGATCAGCGGCCAGTAGAACGGGACGAGCAGCATTATGATCAAGAACTCCGCCACAGTCAGCCATAAGCCGATGCGGATGAGGTCGCGAGGCTCGAAATAGCCGAACGAATAGCCGACAACCAGCACGCCCGATTGATAGGCGAAGAGTTTGCCACCGCTGGAAAAGGTCCACACCAGACCCAGCATCAGGGCATTCATGCCGTGCGTTTTGGCGAAGGTCATCACCAGCGGCATGGACGTGGCCAACATCGAGATCTCGCTGGCGAGGAAGAAATGGTAAACAAATCCGGCCCAGTACATGATCGCGGTGGTGGAGAAGATATTGCCGAGATAAGGCTGAATCCCGGTGAAGACGGTCGCCGTGAGCACGTCGAGACCCTTGGTCACCTGAAGCACGTTGCCCATGCTCAGCGCCGTGGCGACAAAGAACACCGGCATGTAGTTGAGCTTCCGCATTTCCTCTTCCTCGAGAATCCCGACGCGCGGAAGCAGGGCGAACAGACCCACGCCGATGCCGATCAACGCGGGCGGCACATGGTGCAGGAAATCGGTGACCCAGAGGGCGATCGCCGTGCCGATGAGCAATGCCGCCTTCTTTTCCATCGGTGACCACGGTCCCATCTCGGCGAGTTCTTTGCGAAAGAACTCCTTGCCGTTGGCAAGCGTCGTCTGCTCGGGCGGATGGAACCAGAGCGTGAGGCGCCAGGCGACCAGCACCGTGATGATGCTGCACGGCAGGAAGGCAAGCAGCCATTCACCCCAAAGCACCTCGACGCCGCCGAACTTCGTCATTGCGCCGGCGGCGGTGATCGAGCCCGCGCCGGCGAGAATCATCTTGTCGAACAGGTTGCCGGTATAGGTCAGGATCAGGAACATGCCTCGGGCGATATTGCTGCCTTTTTCGGCGCGGAAGGCCTCGACCAGCGCCAGCGCTATGGCGGCGAGGATCACGACTCGCGCCATGCCGGACGGGACGATGAAGGTCAAGAGGAAATCGGTGATGATGAGGCCGAGCAGAATCCGCGAATAGGTCGAGCCGATGCGCAGCATGATCGAATAGGCGAGCCGACGCGCAAGGCCTGACTTGCTGGCGATGCGGCCGAACAGCAAGGCGGCGAACAGGAACCAGGGCGTGTCGTTGGCAAAGCCGCTGAAGGCCACACTGAAGGGCACGATATGCAGCGCCCAGAACAGGAAGCAGCCGACGAGGCCCGCGATCGCGAACTCTGTCACCTGCGTCATCCAGGCCAGCACCATGAATCCGACGATCGCGAGACCGTGCTGTGTTCGAGGCTCCATGGCGAGCGGCGCAAACCAGAATGCGAGCGGAACAAGCACGCACAGGAGCTGATTGAGCAGCGCGAATGAACGGCCCTGTCCGTTCGCTGTTCGGGCGATTTGCTGCAGGGTTGCAGTCGCGGTAACGCTCATACTCCAGTCTCCTTAGGTCGATCGGTCGCTCCTGCTCGACCTGTTTGCTGATCGCTCTGCCAGATGCACGGCTTGGCGACTGCCGTCTTCGACATCTGTCTCCTTCAGGGCCTCAAGCCGAGCAACGCCAACGATGGCGTAACGCCGGCGATACCGACAGCCGCTTCATCTGCCTTTCCCCGGACAAGTCGCCAGCCATGGCCAGTAGTCCATGATATGGACTCTATTGCGAGGTAACTGTCACCGCGAGAATAGCGCTTGATCATCTCTGTGCAAGAAATTGAGGCGCACTTTAACAAGCTATCAAGAAGCAAACAATGCTGGATAGAGATTTTACTTTCACATCATGGACTATCGCCGATCATTGACCCTTGCATACGACGGGACCGGGCGCCGGCGCCCAGAGGCCCGGCCCGCTCCTTGGCTAGCGGATGTCTGGCCCAGAGGTCTGTTCGATATCGTGAAACCTGGTCAAGTCGACCACCCGTTCGCCTTCAGGCGTCATGCGCAGAATATCGACAAAGCGGCCATCGAACACCAGATCTTCGGCCGCGTACTCGCGCCCGGCATATACCGATGACGCCACGGTTTCGTCGTGACCGGTGACCGAGATGACAATGCGGAAAAAGCTCTCCGTCAATTGAGCGGCATCGAGGCCGCGCAGCGGACTGCGCTCGTCGATGGGGTGAATCAGGGTCCAGGTCAGGACAAACACCGGAGTGCGTTTGCGCAGCAGGCGCAGGTCGTGGATGCGGATAAAGCTTTCGCCTTGCGCCGTGATTTCGCTACGCAGCAGCGAAACCCTGGCGGTAGCCTCGACGATGCGATTATGGCGCTCGTTTGCCATGCGCAACATCAACACGCGTTGGCCGTCGAAATCTCGGATGACGCCTCGCTGGCTGAAAAGTATGCGCGCGGTGGGTTTGGCAAAGCGCGCGAAGACCAAGCCGGTGGTCAGGGCGATTCCGACCATGCCGGTCAGGATTTCGACCGAGGCGACGATGTGTCCGGGAATACTGGCGGGCGACATGGTCCCATAGCCCACGGTGGCGAGAGTTTCGATGCTGAAGAAGAAATAATCGAGGAATGCATCAGCTTTCGTGTTGGCAACACTCCCCGGTAACAGCCAGTAGAGGGTGCCGAAGAGCAGGTTCACCAGGGCAAAGGCGAACAGCAGAGCGCCGAAGAACTGCGTCCAGGTGAGCGACAGCACCAGATGATAGGTGTCGCGCCATTTGGCCAGGCGCTGACCGAGCGCCCGTATCTGCGCACCATCGGCGCCAACGGTACGCCTGCGGCCCTGCTCGGTGCGGGTCATTGCGGCCAACCCGGGTCAACGAGGGCGCCGGCGGTCCGGCGACCGGCTTCATTCGCCGAGCAAGTATCCATGATGCCTCCGATGTGGGCCTTGATTCAAGGCACTGCAGTTTCCTCGTGCACGCCCGGTCCCGCGAACTTGGAAAACCCCTTGATGGTCTCCGCCAATTTCGGTTTTGCGCGCTGGGTTGAACGGCCCCGGCGCAATCCGCGTCGCTTGAGTGCAGCATCGTCTCAGCCCAATATTGCCGCGTGGTGCGCGAGATGGTCAGCGATGAAGGTCGAGATGAAGTAGTAACTGTGATCATAGCCTGCGTGGCGGCGCAGCGTGAGGGCTTGCCCTGCCTTGGCGCAGGCGGCCTCGAACAGATGCGGGTGGAGTTGGGTGGACAAGAACTTGTCGGCCAGACCCTGGTCGATCAGGATGCCTTCGGGGTAGGGTGCGGCGCTGCATTGGCCCATGAGGGCGCTGGCATCGTGGGCCGCCCAGCGGCCGGCTTCGGCACCGAGGTAGCCGGTGAAGGCCTTTTGCCCCCAGGGGCACTGCGTAGGTGCACAGATCGGCGAAAAAGCGGAGACCGATTTGAACAGGCCGGGATGCCTTAGGGCCAGAGTCAGCGCACCATGGCCGCCCATCGAGTGGCCGAAAATGCCCATCCGCTGGCGATCTACGGCAAGCACCTGCGCCACGAGCGGAATCAGCTCGGCAGTGAGGTAGCTCTCCATCCGGTAGTGGCGCGACCAGGGCGCCTCGGCGGCATCCAGATAGAAACTTGCGCCCACGCCAAAGTCCCAACTGTCCGCCTCGCCCGCGATACCCGCGCCGCGCGGACTGCTGTCCGGGGCAATCAGCGCCAGTCCCAGTTCAACCGCCACGCGCTGCGCGCCGGCCTTGATCGCGAAGGTCTCCTCGGTGCAGGTCAGGCCGGCCAGGTAGAGCAGGAACGGCACTTTGGCTTGCCTGGCTTGCGGCGGCAGAAACACTGAGAAGCGCATCGGCAAACCGATCACGCTCGAGTTGTGCTGGTAAAAGCCTTGCATGCCGCCGAAACAGGCGTGTTCGCTCAAGAGTTCGAGTGTCGCCATCAGTAGAGCACGACGCCGCGGATGGATTCGCCGCGCTTCATCAGATCGAAGCCCTGATTGATGTCCTCCAGCGGCATGGTGTGGGTGATCAGGTCGTCGATGTTGATCTTGCCCTCCATGTACCAATCGACGATTCGCGGCACGTCGGTCCGGCCGCGTGCGCCGCCGAAGGCCGAGCCTTCCCATTTTCGCCCGGTCACCAGCTGGAACGGCCGCGTGCTGATTTCCGCGCCGGCTTCGGCCACCCCGATGATGATGCTGCGGCCCCAGCCCTTGTGCGTGCACTCCAGCGCCTGGCGCATCACCCGGGTGTTGCCGATGCACTCGAAGCTGTAGTCGGCGCCGCCGTCGGTCAGCTGCACGATGGCGTCCACCACGTTCTCGGTGTCCTTGGGGTTGATGAAGTGGGTCATGCCGAACTTCTTCGCCATCGCCTGCCGGGCCGGGTTGATGTCCACCCCGATGATCTTGTCGGCGCCCACCATACGGGCGCCTTGAATCACGTTCAGGCCGATGCCGCCCAGGCCGAACACCACGACGTTGGCGCCGGCCTCGACCTTGGCCGAGAACAGCACCGCGCCGATGCCGGTGGTGACGCCGCAGCCGATATAGCAAACCTTGTCGAAGGGCGCGTCCTCGCGGATTTTCGCCAGGGCGATTTCGGGGACGACGGTGTAGTTGCTGAAGGTGGAGGTGCCCATGTAGTGCAGAATGGGCTTGCCGTCCAGGCTGAATCGGCTGCTGCCGTCGGGCATCAGGCCCTTGCCCTGGGTGCTGCGGATCTGCTGGCACAGATTGGTCTTGCGGCTAAGGCAGAACTTGCACTGACGGCATTCCGGGGTGTACAGGGGGATGACGTGGTCGCCCTTTTGCAGCGAGGTGACGCCCGGCCCCGTGTCCACCACGACGCCCGCGCCCTCATGGCCGAGAATCGCCGGGAAGAGTCCCTCAGGGTCGGCGCCCGAGAGCGTGTAGTAATCGGTGTGGCAAATGCCCGTGGCCTTGATTTCGACCAGGACTTCGCCGAATTTCGGGCCCTCCAGGTCCACGGTTTCGATGGTCAGGGGCGTGCCGGATTTCCAGGCGACTGCGGCTTTGGTTTTCATGGTGTCGGGACGGGCCGGTTAGAGACGTGGAAACTATAAACGCATTCCTGCCGGTCAAACACTTTTTCAATAATTTCAAGTCTGAAGCGAAGTCCTGCACCAGCCAGTTCAACGCTCCTGCACCGAGCCCGTCAGACAAAAGAATTGAAGTAGGCCTGGCAGCGGACTGCTTCAGGTTGATCGCATCTTAGCAATCCCGGTATGGAGTAGTTATAGCGGGTAGCTATCTATTAAATAGCGATAATTGTATTTAACAATTGCCTGACGGTTTCTATGATTCACCCATCGATTCACCCCCACCGTCCACCAATCGAGGAGCACCAGCATGCAACCATTGATCAATATCGAAATCAAGCCTTTCAAGGCTACCGTCTTCCATCATGGGAAATTCAGCCAGATCACCGAGGCCGACTTGAAATGAAAGTGGTCGGGGGTCTTCTTCTACCCGGCCGACTTCACCTTCGTCTGCCCGACTGAGCTGAGCGACCTGGCCGATCACTGCGACACCTTCGAGTCCCTCGGCGTGGAAATCTATTCCGTGTCCACCGACACGCACTTCACCCACAAGGCCTGGCACGACACGTCCGATACCATCGGAAAGATCAACTAACCGATGGCCGGCGATCCCACGGGGACGATCTCGCGCAACTTCGGCGTGATGATCGAAGAGGAGGGCATGGCCCTGCGCGGCACCTTCCCGATCAACCCGGAAGGCGTGATCAAGTTCTGCGAAATCCGGGACCTGGGCATCGGCCGTGACGCCCAGGAGTTGTTGCGCACGGTCCAGGCCGCCCGGGCGAAGTCCGCCCCGCGTAGTGGACGCCGGGCGCCGAAACCCTGTTCCCGTCCCTGGATCTCGTCGGCGAAATCTAAATTGGCCAGTCCGTCCCGGGGACCGCCGCCCCGGGATGCCCCGGCATCGGATCCCAGCGCAAAGGCGCTTCCGGCGTTTTTCCGTTGCAGTCCCAACTGGGAGAAAATCATGCTCGACAATACCATCAACACTCAACTGGAAGCCTACCTCGGAAGAATCGTCCGGCCCGCTGAACTCGCCGCCTCCCTGGACGACAGCGACAAGCTGAGGGAAGTCCGCAAACTGCTACAAGACATCGCGTCGCTTTCCGACCTGGTCAGCATCGCCGCCGAAGGCGATGATGCCCGCCGTCCGTCCTTCTCGGTCGGCAGCCCCGACCTGCCAGAACTGTCCGAAGGTCGCGCAGGCGCTCAATGTGATGGCGAACGTCAATCCCAATGTCAGTCACGTGATGATCGACGGCGCCCTGTTCCAGGAGGAGGCGAGCGCCCCCCAGATCATGGCTATGCCCACCGTGTATCTGAATGGCAAACAGTTTGCCCAAGGCCGACTTGCGGTCGAGGAAATCCTCGCCAGGCTCGATACCGGCGCCGCGGCGCGGGACGCGGCAAACATCGCCAGCAAGGGCGCATTCGACCTGCTCGTCTGCGGCGGCGGCCATATACGCCGCTCGCAAGGGAATCCGCACCGGCGTGGCGGCAGAACGTTTCGGCGGCCAGGTCCTCGGCACCCTGGGCATCGAGAACTTCACTTCTGTCCCGCACACCGAGGGGCCGAAGCTGGCCCGGACCCCGGAGCAGCATGTCAGGGAGTATGATGTCGACATCATGAACCTGCACCGGGCGGAAGCCCTGATTCCCGCCGGCAATGCCGGCCTCATCGAAGTGCGCCCGGCCGGTGGCGCCGCCTTGAGGAGCAAAGCCGTGGTCATAGCCACCGGGGCTCGCTGGCGGGAAATGAACTTCCCCGGCGAAAAGGAATACCGCGGGCGGGGCGTGGCCTAATGCCGGCATTGCGATGGACTGGACTGCACGCGCAGGATTATCTAATTTCTTATAGGAGTTCACCATGGCAACCAAGAAACGGAGCGCGGTCGTAAAGATCGACATCGGCATTTCCGCCGGCGACCGGGGCAGGATCGCCGAAGGGCTGTCCAAGCTGCTTGCCGACAGCTACACCCTCTATCTGATGACGCACAACTTTCACTGGAACGTCACAGGGCCGATGTTCAACACCCTGCACCTGATGTTCATGCAGCAGTACACCGAGCAATGGAACGCGCTCGACCTGATCGCCGAGCGCATTCGTGCCCTGGGCTTTCCTGCCCCGGGCACCTACCGGGAGTTCGTCAAGTTTGCCTCGATCAAGGAGGTGGCCGGGGTCCCGAAGGCGATGGAGATGGTTCGCCATCTCGTCGCGGCCCAGGAAGCCACGGCGCGCACCGCCCGGTCGCTGTTCCCCATGGTCGACAAGGCCGACGATCAGCCGACCCTCGATCTGCTGACGCAGCGCCTCGATGTCCATGAGAAGACGGCGTGGATGTTGCGCAGCCTGCTGGAGGAATAAGCTGAGGCGCATCGCGCCTGTTCGCCAAGTCGGCGGAAAGCGGCGGGAGTCAGCCAGGAGCGACACCCGGTTGCGTGGGCTCGCCAGAATTTGGTATAAATCCGACGATGTTGGCGGTAAGATACAGTTTTGACGAATTGCGGCGTTTGCACGACATTCACGATGCCCAGCTTGCCGGCAACACGACGCCGCGCCACCGGTGGCCGTAGATAAGATGGCGCGATCGGTCGTCAGTTTCACTCACCTTCCCAGTAATCAATGCTTTGAGCTTCGCGGCCGACATGACGAAACATCTTGGGCTTGCCGTCCGCGGCAGCGGGAAACTCCGCATAGACGCCGAATTTGCCGGAGTCGGGGTATTCACAAATCTCCGGGGAGTGCTTGGTGCTCACGGCAAGAAAGCGAAGCTCTTCGCTGCCTGTGTTGATGATCTGATGTGCGGTTTCCACGCCTCCGGCAGGGCAGGCGACGATGTCGCCCGGGCGCAGGCTGTAGGTGCTGCTGCCGATGCGAATTTCGCCGGTGCCCTGAAGGACATAGAACATCTCTTCGTTGACGCGGTGATTGTGAACCGGGAACGCCCGCTTGCCAGGGGATACGGCCGTCACGTTGTACCCAAGCTGTTTGGCCCCGATGCGCGTTCCGACCCGGCCCGCTCTTGCCTCGTAGCGGTTTACCGCGTCACCCGTTGGCGAAAAGGCAGCGGGACGCGATTCCAGTTCAATCTCGTCAATATTGACAATGGGCCTGGTCATATGAATTCTCTGATCTGCGAGGTTGAGGGGGTGTCGGATTCAAGACGGACGGCATGAAGGCATCCTACTACTTCTCGGGCCAAAGGTTTGAATTCGCCGGCTTAAGCCGCTATTCGTCCCGGTCGGCGGGGCAGCGGAAGGGCATGCCGGTCAGGGAGCCGACAGTCACTGCCGCCTCCCGACCTGACAAGCCCGGCATCGGCCGGCATTTTTTCAAGTCTCTTGACCCAGATCAACAACGTTCTGAACCGAATTGTTGGCTATCAAACTATAATGCGAAGTGCAGCCGGGGCTAAGTTTTTGCGGCCGGTTTTCAAGGAGAAATCATGAGCACAGCAACGAGCGGAATCGATCAAACGGGAGCCAAGGCAGCGGCCGGCAAGATGTCGGGTCTCGTGTCGGAGCGCCAAGTGGAGGAACTCGACAATGTGGTGATCCGCTTCGTCGGCGATTCCGGCGACGGCATGCAACTCACCGGTAACGAATTTTCCAAGGCCGTGGGCGAGGCTGGCCACGATTTCTCGACCCACCCGGATTACCCTTCCGAGATCCGTGCGCCCACGGGCACCCTGTTCGGCGTCTCCGGCTACCAGATCCAGTACTCGTCGCGCCCGGTGTTCACCTCGGGCGACGCGCCCGACGTCCTGGTAGTCATGAATCCGGCGGCGTTGAAGACCAACCTGCCCGATCTCAAGCGCGGCGGCATCATCATCGCCAACAGCGGGGCCTTCACCGAAGGCAACCTGGCCAAGGCCGAATACCAGAGCAATCCGCTCGAGGACGGCAGTCTGGCAGGCTATCAGTTGTTCAAGATCGACATCGCCGAATTCACCGCCAACGCGCTGAGCAATTCAGGTCTTTCGAAGAAAGATGTGGGCCGCTGCAAGAACTATTTCGCGCTGGGCGTGATGCTGTGCCTCTACAACCGACCGTTCGACAAGGAAGTCAGCGACATTCGCAAGAAGTTCGCCAAGAAGCCCGAGTTCGCCGATGCCAACGTCACGGCATTGACCGCCGGCTACGCCTATGCCGAGGCGACGGAGATGTTCGCCACCACTTACCAGATGCGCGCTTCGGCCGCCACCCCGGGCAAATACCGCAGCATCACCGGAAACAGCGCCGCGGCGCTGGGTTTCGTCGCCGCAGCGGAACTTTCCGGAGTGCCGCTGTTCATCGGTTCCTATCCGATCACGCCCGCCACCGACATTCTGCACGATCTGTCGGCGCTCAAGAATTACAACGTCACGACCTTCCAGGCGGAGGACGAGATCGCCGGCATGTGCTCGACCATAGGCGCCGCCTATGGCGGCTCGCTCGGCCTGACGACGACCTCGGGCCCGGGCATGGCCCTGAAGACGGAGGCGCTCGGCCTGGCGGTGATGCTCGAACTGCCGCTGGTCATTGTTAACGTCCAGCGCGGCGGGCCTTCGACGGGCCTGCCGACCAAGAGCGAGCAGTCCGACCTGCTGCAGGCGGTTTATGGCCGCAACGGCGAATGCCCGGTGCCGGTGATCGCCAGTTATTCGCCTTCAGACTGCTTCGATTGCGCCATCGAAGCTTTCCGTATTGCCGTCAAATACATGACCCCGGTCATTTTGCTCACCGACGGCGGCATCGGCAATGCCGCCGAGCCATGGCTGATCCCCGATGTGGCCAGTCTGCCGAAGCTTGCAGTGAAGTTCCGCACCGAGCCCGAGGGCTTCCAGCCCTACGCACGCGATGAAAACCTGGCGCGGCCCTGGGTCAAGCCGGGAACGCCGGGCATGGAACACCGCATCGGCGGCCTGGAAAAGGATTTTTTCTCGGGCAACATCTCGCACAATCCGCTGAACCACCAGCGCATGGTCGACGTGCGGGCGGCCAAGGTCGCCGGCATAGCCAAGGACATTCCGCCATTGGAGATCCACGGCCCGAAGAGCGGCGACCTGGTCATCGTCGGCTGGGGCAGTACCTACGGATCGATCGCCCAGGCGCGCGAGAAGGCGGAGGCGCTGGGCAAGTCCGTGGCTCACGTGCACCTGCGCCACCTGAATCCCATGCCCGCCGATCTCGGCGAGATACTCAAACGTTACAAGACGGTCTTGGTACCGGAACTGAACCTCGGTCAGCTCAGCAAGCTGCTGCGCGAGCATTACCTATTGGCGGTGGTCCAGCTGAACAAGGTACAGGGGAAGCCGTTCATGGTCGCCGATATCTACGACCGCATTCTCGAACTGTGCTGAGGAGAAAATAATGAACAGCCCTAACGAACTCGCCGACAAGATTCATTCCCTGACCAAGAAGGACTTCGAATCCGATCAGGACGTACGCTGGTGTCCCGGTTGCGGCGATTACGCCGTGCTGGCGCAAGTGCAGAAGATCCTGCCGACGCTGGGTATCCCGCGCGAGAACTTCGCCTTCATTTCCGGCATCGGTTGCTCCAGCCGCTTTCCGTATTACATGGAAACCTACGGCATGCACAGCATCCATGGCCGTGCGCCGGCGATTGCAAGCGGCCTCAAGCTGTCCCGGCCGGAACTGTCCGTCTGGGTCGTGACCGGCGACGGGGATGCGCTGGCCATCGGCGGCAATCATTTCATTCATGCCATGCGCCGCAACATCGGCCTGAAGATCATTCTGCTCAACAATCGCATCTACGGTCTGACCAAGGGCCAGTATTCGCCGACGTCGGAAATCGGCAAAAAGACCAAGAGCACTCCGATGGGCAGCATTGACCGGCCTTTCAGCCCGGTGGCGGTGGCGCTCGGCGCTGGAGCGACCTTCGTCGCCCGCGCGGTGGATAGTGACCTCAAGCACATGGCTTCGGTGCTGGAACGCGCCGCGGCGCACAAGGGCACGGCCTTCGTCGAGATCCTGCAAAACTGTGTCGTCTTCAACGACGATGCCTACGGCGCCTTGTCGAACAAGGCCACCCGCGCCGATGCCGGGGTCTTTCTCGAACATGGCAAGCCGCTGGTCTTCGGCAAGGACAGGAACAAAGGCATCCGGCTCAAGGGCTGGGAGCCGGAACTGGTCACGCTCGGCGAGAATGGCGCCACCGAGGCCGATCTCGTGATGCATGACGAGAAAGCCTCCAACGGCGGTCTGGCCTTCTTCCTGTCGCAACTGGAAAACCCCAAATTCCCGGTTCCGCTCGGGGTGTTCCGCGACCTTGAAGAGCCTGCCTACGAGGAACTGAACAAGGCGATGGCTGAAGGCGCACGCGTTGCCAAGGGGCCCGGCGATCTCGGCCGGCTGCTCAGTAGCGGCGAAACCTGGATAATCAAGTAACTTACCCTACCCTGAGGACGATGAAATGGCTCTGCTGATCAACGAAGATTGCATCAACTGCGCGGTGTGCGAGCCGGAGTGCCCGAACAACGCCATCTCGGCAGGCGACGACATATTTGTCATCGACCCTGATAAGTGCACCGAATGCGTCGGTCATTTCGAGGAATCGCAGTGCATCGAGGTCTGCCCGGTCGACTGCATCATAGTCGACCCGAACCATACGGAAACGAAAGAGCAGCTGCAGGCAAAGTTCGTCCGTCTGACCGCCTAGCCATCTCGTCCGTAGCCGGGCGCAAGCCCGACTACGGACGGAGATCGATTACCCGCTTGGCCTTGCCGACCGAGCGCTCGAGCGTGCCCATCGGCACGACGCGAACCTCGCTCGAGACACCTATATAGGATTTGACGTGGTGTTGCAGATCGACGGCCGCCTTCCGGCAGGCGGCCTCGCCGCCCGTGTCCGGCTTCATCTCCACCAGGATCTCCAGCTTGTCGAGGTGCTTGTCGCGCGAGACTTCCAGCACATAATGCGGTGCCAGGTCCTTGTTCCGCAGGATGATCTCCTCGATCTGCGAGGGAAAGACGTTCACGCCGCGGATGATCAGCATGTCGTCTGACCGGCCGGTGATCTTGTCCATGCGCCGCATCTGCCGCGCGCTGCCGGGCAAGAGGCGCGTCAGGTCGCGGGTGCGGTAGCGAATGACCGGCAGTGCCTCCTTGGTCAGCGAAGTAAACACCAGTTCGCCGAACTCGCCGTCCGGCAGGACTTCCCCCGTTGCCGGATCGATGATCTCGGGATAGAAATGATCCTCGAAGATATGCGGACCATCCTTGGTCTCGATGCACTCGAAAGCGACCCCCGGTCCGATCACTTCTGACAAGCCGTAGGTGTCGATCGCGTCGATTCCGAACAGCGCTTCGATTTCGCGACGCATCTCGTTGGTCCAGGGCTCGGCGCCGAAAAGTCCAAGGCGCAGGCTGGCGGTCGCTGGGTTTATACCCTGGCGGAAGAATTCCTCGGCCAGCGTGAGCATATAGGACGGGGTAGCGCAGATGATCTCCGGCTTGAAGTCCATGATCAACTGCACCTGCTTTTCCGATTGGCCGCCGGACATCGGGATCACCGTTGCTCCGAGCCGCTCCGCTCCGTAGTGGTAGCCGAGGCCGCCGGTGAACAGGCCGTAGCCGTAGGCGTTATGCACCAGGTCGCTGGCCCGCCCGCCCGCGCCATGGATGCCGCGCGCCATCACGTCCGCCCACATGGCGATATCGTTCCGGGTGTAACCGACCACTGTCGGCTTGCCCGTCGTGCCCGACGACGCATGGATGCGGACGACCTGAGACATTGGCACCGCGAACATCCCGAAGGGATAGGTGTCGCGCAGGTCCTGCTTGGAGGTGAAAGGAAAGCGCGCCAAATCGCGAAGATCCTTGAGATCTCCGGGATGGACGCCGACGGCCTGGCATTTCTTGCGGAAGTGCTCGACCTGCCCATAGGCATGCGCCAGGGACCACTTCATGCGCGTCAGTTGCAGGGCGTGAAGCTCGTCACGGCTGGCGTCTTCGATCGGGTCATACCTTGCTGCGGCCTTATGGCTCATAGTCTCCTCCTTGGGAAACGCCATCCTAGGTGCTGCTCTCCTGATCCGGCTTGATCTGTGTCAACCCGAATGGTTGCGCAAGTTGATTTAATGATACAAGTCTTGATTCCTGAAGCTATGATTATGAATCATGTAAATCATCGCCACAGAAAACAATAAATATAGGCCGTTCAATCGGTTAGAGCGACTCTTAAGAAACCG
Source organism: uncultured Sterolibacterium sp. (assembly GCA_903904605.1). Lineage (GTDB taxonomy): Bacteria > Pseudomonadota > Gammaproteobacteria > Burkholderiales > Rhodocyclaceae > CAIYYX01. The sequence continues at coordinate 7,887 of CAIVDC010000052.1, read as the reverse complement.
GAAAAAACAAGGAGGAAAAAATGAAGAGCATATCAGTCGGTGCTACAAGCACAAGGCGTATCACGATAGACAAGCCCCGTACTGTCGACTTCCTCGGCGAGGCGCTGCGCGTCTACGCCACGCCGGAACTGGTGCGCGACATCGAAATCTGCTGCCGCGAATTCCTGCTCGCCTACGCCGATGCCGGCGAGGATTCGGTCGGCATCGGCATCAATATAAGCCACAGCGGTGCGACGCTGGTCGGCATGCACGTCGATATCACGATCACCGTGACAGCGGTCGAGGGGCGCAAAGTGAGTTTCTCCGTCGTCGCCCGCGATGACGCCGAAGAAATCAGCAGCGGTGATCACGGCCGCTTCGTCGTTGAAGTGGAGAAGCTGCGTGGCCGCGTTGCGGCCAAGGCAGCCAAGATCCAGCAGCCTTGAGCATCGACATGGCCAGCGAAGTGCGCAAGGTTCCGCAGTATTGCTACCAGTGTGTGGCGGGCCCGGATCTGTTGACCGTCAAGGTCGAGAACGGAGTCGCCACCGAGGTGGAACCCAACTTTGCCGCAGCGGAAGTACATCCCGGTGCCGGCAAGTGTTGCGTCAAGGCCTATGGCCTGATCCAGAAGACCTACAGCCCGAACCGGCTGTCGGCGCCGATGAAGCGCACCAATCCGAACAAGGGACGGCACGAAGACCCGGGCTTCGTGCCGATTTCCTGGGACGAAGCGTTCGACATCATCGGCGCGAAGATGACCGAAATCCGCAGCCGCGGACCTAGGAACGCGGAAGGCTATCCGCGCGCTGCGGCCAGCTTCGGCGGCGGCGGCATACCTACCTATTACATGGGCACCTTCCCGGCCTTCCTCTCGGCCTGGGGACCGGTGGATTTCAGCTTCGGCAGCGGCCAGGGCGTCAGCTGCACGCATTCCGAGCACCTCTACGGCGAACTATGGCATCGCGCTTTCACCGTCTGTCCCGACACCCCCAGCTGCAACTATGTGCTCTCCTTCGGCGCCAACATCGAGGCCTCCGGGGGCGTGGTCGCGGCCTGGCGTCACGGGGCGGCGCGCGAGCGGGGCATGAAGCGCATTCAGTTCGAGCCGCATCTGTCGGTCACCGGTGCGGCCTCGGCCGAATGGGTGCCGATCAAGCCCAAGACGGACGCCGCCTTCCTGTTCAGCCTGGTCCACGTCCTGCTTCACGAAATGCCGAGGGAGGCTCTGGATATTCAGTTTCTCAAGCACCACACGGGGTCGCCTTACCTCATCGGCCCGAACGGTTTCTACCTGCGCGACCCGGAGACGAAGAAGCCCCTGCTTTGGGATCTCACCCGCCGCGCCGCTGTCGCCTACGACACGCCCGGCAGCGATCCGGCGCTTGACGGCAGCTTCACCATCGATGCCCTGGAGATCGGCGCAGACGGCCAGGAATGGCAGCATCGCGGGCTGAATTGCGAGACCGGTTTCGGCAAACTGGTCACCCGCATCAAGGCTTACACGCCCGACTGGGCGGAGAAGACCTGCGACATCAAGAGCGGCACGGTGCGCCGGATCGCGGCCGAGTATGTCGAATACGCCCAGGTCGGCGCAACGGTCGTGATCGACGGCGAGACGCTGCCCTACCGGCCGGTGTCGATCCAGTTCGGCCGGACCGTCAACAACGGCTGGGGCGCTTACGAATGCTGCTGGGCGCGCACTCTGCTGGCTTGCCTGATCGGCGGCCTGGAAGTGCCAGGCGGTACCCTGGGGACGACGGTTCGCTTGAACCGGCCGGCGACGACCCGGCAGGCCAGCGTCAAGATCAACGAAGACGGCTTCATGTATTTCCCCATGAACCCGACCGACAAGGAGCACTGGAAGCCCAGCCCCGCGGTGCGCAACGCCCACGCCACGATGGTGCCGCTGTCGGCCAACTCGCCCTGGAGCACGGCGCTCGGTCCCACTCACTTCTCCTGGATGTTCCAGAAGGACTCGCCGGAGAACTGGCCCCGGGTCACTCCGCCCGACATCTGGTTCTGCTATCGCACCAATCCATCGATCTCCTTCTGGGATACCAAGGAAATCGTCAAGCGCATCGCCGAGTTCCCCTTCATCGTGGCATTCGCCTACAGCCACGACGAGACCAACCACATGGCGGACGTGCTGCTGCCCGAATGCACCGACATCGAGAGCACCCAGTTGATCCGCATCGGAGGCAGCAAGTTCATCGAGCAGTTCTGGGACCACGAAGGCTTCGCCCTGCGCCAGCCTGCAGTGAAGCCCCAGGGCGACACCAAGGACTTCACCGAGATTGCCACCGAACTGGCCGTGCGGGCCGGCCTTCTGGAACAATACAACGAGGCCATCAATAGAGGTGCGACCGGCGTTTCGCTCAGCAGCGGCAAGTACGACTTCGCCCTCGATCCCAAGGAGCGACATGATGTCGATACCATCTGGGACCATAGCTGCCGCGCCGCGAGCGCCGAGCTGACCGAGGGCCGGGACAGCGACGGACTCGACTGGTACAAGCAGCATGGCCTCCGCACGCGCCCGATCTCGAGGTTGTCCTGGTATCTTTTTCCCGAAATGAAGAAGCAGGGTATCCGTTTCGAAATGCCGTTCCAGGAACGCCTCTATCGCGTCGGACTGGAACTCGGCAACCGACTGCACGAGCGGGGCATAAAGTGGTGGGACGTGCAGCTCGAGGAGTATGGCGGATTGCCGACCGTGATGGATTTTCCCGGCATATGGGAGAAGGAGACGGTCAGGCAGGCCGGCGCCGGCGCCCTGAAGGATTACCCGTTCTGGCTTCTCACCTCGCGCAGCATGCAGTACGCCTGGGGCAGCAATGTCGGCATCCAGTTGATGGACGAGGTCGCCGACAATATGCGCGGGCACAAGGGCGTGGTCATCAACACCCAAAAGGCGCGGGAGCTGGGAATAGAAGCCGGCGACCTGCTCGAGGTGCATTCCTACGTCGGCACGACCCAGGGGCCGGCGGTGCTGTCCCAGGGCATCCGCCCCGATACCCTGTTGATGATGGGCCAGTTCGACCATTGGGCCACGCCCTATGCCAAGGACATGAAGGCGCCGAGCATGAACAGCCTGATCCCGATGTCGATGGCGCTCACCGACTCCACAGGCTCCTCGGCGGACCTGGTGCGTGCCGGGGTACGCAAGCTGGGGGCAGGCAAATGACGCGCTACATCATGACCGCGGACCTCCGCCGCTGCATCGGCTGCCAGACCTGCACCGCCGCCTGCCGCCAGACCAACGCCACGCCGCCTGGCGTGCAATGGCGATCGGTGCTGGACATCGAGAGCGGCGAATTCCCGGACGTGCGGCGCAGTTTCGTGCCGGTCGGCTGCCAGCACTGCGGCGACCCGCCCTGCATGCACGTGTGCCCCACCACCGCCACCTACCAGCGAGACGACGGCTTGGTCGAAGTGGACTACGAAAAATGCATCGGCTGCGGTTACTGTGCCGTGGCCTGTCCCTATCAGGCGCGCCACATCACGCACCGGGTCGAATTCGCCTATGGAGAACCGATGGCATCTGAATCGGCGCGCTTCGACGCGCGGCGCATGTCGGTGGCGACGAAGTGTACGTTCTGCATGGACCGCGTCGATGCTGCCAAGGAGAGCGGCCTCACCCCGGGCGTTGATCCGGAGGTGACGCCGGCCTGCGTCAATTCCTGCATCGCCGGCGTGCTCGCTTTCGGCGACCGGGAAGACCCGCAGAGCAACGTTTCGCAACTGCTGGACGAAACGCAGCACTTCCGCATGCACGAGGAACTGGGCACGGATCCCGGTTTCTACTATATCTGGGACAAGAAATGAGACTGATGCCTTGGCACCAGAGCAACTGGGATGCCCGTGCCGCCGGCAACTTCATCGGCGGCGGCGGCGGCACCGGCCTGCTCATTTTCGCAGCGCTTGCCGGCGACTCGCTGTCGGACTACCGCTGGCAGGCAGTAATCGCGCTGATTCTCGTCGCAACCGGCCTGCTCTGCGTTCTGGCCGAGATCGGCCGGCCGTTCCGGGCGCTCAATGTCTTCCTCCATCCGCAGACTTCCTGGATGACGCGCGAGGCGATGGTCGCGCCCTTCCTCTTCGGCTGCGGCGCCATCGCGACATGGCAAGGCGGCGGGTCATTTTCCGCTCTCGCCGCCCTCTTCGCCGTGATCTACCTCTACTGCCAGGCGCGCATGCTCGCGGCTGCGAAAGGCATCCCCGCCTGGCGCGAGCCGAAATCCATTCCGCTCATGATCAGCACCGGACTCGTCGAAGGCGCCGGACTGGCGGTAACCCTTGGTGCGCTGCTGTCCGGAGCAACGCCCAAGTGGCTCGCCGGCGCCCTGCTTTGCGCCTTGATCGTGCGCCGCCTGGCCTGGAAATTCTACAGCGAAGCCCTGGTCAGCAAGGGCGCGCCGGGGAAGACGCTGGAGGTGCTGGCGCGTTTCGGCGGCCGTTTTACGACCTACGGACAGAGCCTGCCCGAGCTGCTCGTCATTGCCGCGCTGTTCCTCGGCAGCCAACTCGTCTGGCTGCTGCCGCTGGCAGGCGCGGCCGCAACGCTCTCGGGCTGGGCGTTGAAATTTACCATTGTGGCGCGGGCGGCTTACAATCAGGGCTACGCGCTGCCGGTTCTGCCCATACGGGGTCAGGGCCGGGCGGTTCCCGGGGTCAAGCCCGGCTGGAGCAAGTAGGCAAGGGAGATACCCCTCCCCCTCAGCCCCTTCCCGAGGAGCGGGTTGACGAATGTTCGGCCGCCGACGCGGCTTCAATTCACTGACTTGCCGCCTCCTCGGGGCGGCCCATCGGAGGCGGCACCGTCATGATCGAGCTTCGCATACACGGCCGTGGAGGACAGGGTGCGGTGCTCGCGGGCAACATTCTTGCCGCGGCCATGGCGCTGGAAGGAAGGCATGTCGTCGCCATCCCTTCCTTCGGCTTCGAGCGGCGCGGTGCGCCGGTCGCCAGTTTCCTGCGTTTCGACACGCGCGAGATCCGCCAGTTCACCAACATCTATGCTCCCGACTGCGTGCTCTGCATCGACCCGACCGTGGGCCGCGCCGTCAATGTCTTCGAGGGCATCAAGGACGACGCGGTCTGGGTGCAGACGACGGCCAAGCCGCTTCCGGAACTGCAGTTTTCAGAAAAGATCGCCACGGTCGGCCTGTGCGACGCAGTCGCCATCGCCCGCGACATTTTCGGTCGCTCCATCACCAACACCATCATGCTCGGCGCCTTCGCCAGGACCACGGGCTACGTCTCGCTGGCGGCGCTGCGCGCGGCGACCGAGGAGTCGGCTTTCCGCGACGCCGGTCTCAAGCAGAATCTCGAAGGCCTGGCGCGCGGCTATGAGGAGACGGTCGTGCATCACATCGAACGCCGGGTTGCCGCATGAAGATCCAGTCCAAAGCGCTCTTCGACGCCAGCACCATCCCCGGCGATCTGTCGCCCATCGCCACGCACCTCAATCCCATGTTGCCGGGCGACTGGCGCAGCATGCGGCCGGTCGTCGATCGCGCCAAGTGCGTCAAATGCGCGGTGTGCTGGCTGCATTGCCCGGTGCAATGCATGGTCGAGAAGCCGGCCTGGTTCGACGTCGACCTCGCCACCTGCAAGGGCTGCGGCATCTGCATGGTCGAGTGCCCGCATCGCGCCATCACCATGATCGAGGAGTCGGCATGAACGCGGTGTACAACATGGCGTCCCGAAGGGACGAACACCCGTCACCCCTTTCCGGGGCAAAGGGGCTGGAGGAGAGGCCGTCATGAGTGCCGTCTTGAAGCCGAAGCCGAACTACATCGTCTGCGACGGCAACGAGGCCGCGGCATGGGCCGTATCGTTGTCGCAGGTGGACATGGTCGCGGTGTACCCGATCACGCCGCAGTCCTCCCTGGTCGAGTACTTGGCGAAGTTTATCGCCGACGGCCGCCTGGGCGCCGAGATCGTCGACGTCGAGGGCGAGCACTCGGTGCTCTCCGTGCTGCAGGGAGCAACCCTGGCAGGCGCCCGCACCTACACCGCCAGTTGCGGTCCCGGCCTGGCCTTCATGTTCGAGCCGTATATGCGCACGCCGGGCATGCGCCTGCCGATGGTCATGACCATCGTCACCCGCGACACGCTGACGCCGCAGAGCGTCTGGGGCGGACACCAGGACGCGATGAGCGTGCGCGAAGTCGGCTGGATCCAGATCTACTGTGAGAACCTGCAGGAGATTCTCGATACCACGATCATGGCCTACCGCATCGCCGAGCACCACGACGTGATGCTGCCGGTCAATGTCTGCCACGACGGCAACTACCTGTCCTTCGCCACCGGCCGGCTGGAGCTCCCCGAAGCCGCCGAGGTGGCCGAATTCTTGGGGACGCGCGACGTGAATTGGCACGTGGCCCTCGACCCGGAGCGCCCGATGGCGGTGGACCCGCTCACGGGCGGCGCCGGCGGCCCGGGACCGGCCCTCTTCGTGCGCTACCGCAAGGGCCAGTGCCAGGGCATGCAGAACTCGCTGGCGGTGATCGAGGAGGTGCACGCCGATTGGGCGCGCCGCTTCGGCCGCTATCACGCGCCCCTGGTCGAGGCCTACCGGATGGACGACGCCGAGCTGGCGCTGGTCACCCTGGGTTCGATGACCGGTGCGGCCAAGGATGCCGTCGATGCAGCGCGCGCCCGGGGACAAAAGGTGGGCCTGGCCAAGGTCAAGACCTACCGGCCTTTCCCGGCGAAAAAGCTGGCGGAGATTCTTTCGCCGGTGAAGGCCGTCGCCGTGGTCGACCGCTCGGTGTCCTTCGGCTGGAACTGCGGTCCGCTCTTCCAGGACACGCTGGCCGCCCTGCAGGCCTCGAACATTCCGGCCATGAGCTGCATCGGCGGCCTAGCCGGCGCCGACATCACCATTGCCCACTTCGCCGTGGCCATCGAGGCCTGCGCCGAGCTGGCGCGAACGCGCACCCCCGTCGATACTCTCTGGCTCAACGAACATGACTGAAACCCGAGTCGATTACCTGGTCGCCGGCGCCAGCCACGCCGCCCTGGCGGCGCTGGAGGCGATCCGCATGCACGATCCCGAAGGCAGTCTTGCCGTGCTCGCCCGCGAGGAGCATTTGCCCTATTCGCCGACGGTGCTGCCCTATGTGGTCTCCGGCCGGTCGGGGCCCGATAGCGTCACCTTGAAGCCGGCCGATTATTTCGCCAGGAAGCGCATCGCCTTCCTCGCGGGCCGCGCCCTGACGCGCGTCGACGTCAAGACCAAACGGGTGTACTTCGCCGACGGCGAGACGATGGCCTACGGCAAGCTCCTGCTCGCCACCGGCGCCGCGCCCATCGTGCCGTCCATCCCCGGCATCCAGGACGTGAACTTCCACGTGCTGCGCACGCTGGACGACGCCACACGCCTTTACGCCGCCCTGCCCGGGGCGAAGGCGGCGGTGGTCCTGGGCGCCGGCCTGATCGGCATGCATGCGGCGGAGAACCTGGCCAAGACCGGCGCGTCGGTGACCGTGGTGGAAATGCAGCCGCAGGTCCTGCCCGGCTACTTCGATGCGGCCGCGAGCCAGATCATCGCCGCGGTGTTCCGGCAAAACGGCGTGCGTCTGCTCCTGGGTCACAAGGTCGAGAAGCTGGCGAAGAGCGATGCAGGCTGCACCCTGACGCTTGCCGACGGCAGCCGCATCGACGCCGACCTGCTGCTGGTGGCCACGGGCGTGAGCCCGGTGATGGATTACCTCGAAGGCTCCGGTGTCGCCACCGAGCGCGGCATCCTGGTCGACGACAGCATGCGCACCAGCGTTGCCGACATCTACGCGGCCGGCGACGTCGCCCAGGCGCGGGGATTCTACGGCGGCAATCCGCTGGTCGGCGGCATCCTGCCCGATGCCGTGGAGCAGGGCCGGGTCGCCGGCATGGCCATGGCCG
>CAIVDC010000051.1 GCA_903904605.1 uncultured Sterolibacterium sp. | reverse complement strand
ACGCGCAGATCGGGCTTGTCTGAGCCGAAGCGGTGCATGGCTTCGGCGTAGGTCATGCGCGGGAAGGGCTCGGGCAGCTCTACCGCCAGCGCCTCGCGGAACACGGTGCGCAGCATGGATTCGGTCAGCGCCATGATCTTCCGCTCGTCCATGAAGGAGGTTTCGATATCGATCTGGGTGAACTCCGGCTGACGGTCGGCGCGCAGATCCTCGTCGCGGAAGCACTTGGTGATCTGGTAGTAGCGGTCAAAGCCGGCCACCATCAGCAGTTGCTTGAACAGTTGCGGCGACTGCGGCAGGGCGAAGAAATGGCCGGGATGGACGCGCGAGGGCACCAGATAGTCGCGCGCCCCTTCCGGCGTCGACTTGGTCAGCATCGGCGTTTCGATGTCGATGAAGCCATTGGCATCGAGGAAGCGGCGGAAGGACATCGCCGTCTTGTAGCGCAGCATCATGTTCTTCTGCATCTGGGGCCGGCGCAAGTCGAGTACGCGATGCGTGAGGCGCACGTTCTCCGAAAGATTCTCGTCGTCGAGCTGGAACGGCGGAGTCACGGCCGGGTTCACGATTTCCAGTTCCTGGCAGAGGATTTCGATCTCGCCGGTCGCCAGATTGGGATTCACGGTGCCATCCGGCCGGCGCCGCACCTTGCCGGTGATCCTGAGCACGAATTCATTCCTGACGTCCTCGGCGAGGGCGAACATTTCGGGCTTGTCGGGATCGCAGACAACCTGGGCTAAGCCCTCGCGATCGCGCAAGTCGATGAAGATGACGCCGCCATGATCGCGGCGGCGGTGGCTCCAGCCGCAGAGTGTGACGACCTGATCGACGTGGCTGGCGTTCACGTGGCCGCAATAGTGGGTTCGCATGTTGATTTCCGTGAAAAGCCGCCGGCAAGGCGGCTATTGGTTCTGGGCGCGACCCAGGGGGTTGCGCATGGGAGGGGCGACCACGCCCATCGAGATGATGTACTTCAAGGCCTCGTCTACGCTCATGTCAAGCTCGATCACGTCGGCGCGCGGAAGCATCAGAAAGAAGCCTGAAGTCGGATTGGGCGTCGTCGGCAGATAGACGCTGACAAAGTCGCCCTGCAGATGCGCAGTGACGGCGCCACCCGGTTGTCCGGTGAGGAAGGCGATGGTCCAGCAGTCCCGACGCGGATATTGCACCAGGAGCGCCTTGCGGAAGGCTTCTCCGGTCGAGGAGAAAAGAGTGTCCGAGACCTGCTTGACGCTGTAATAGACGGACTTCACTACCGGGATGCGCGACAAAACACCCTCCCAGAAGCGCACCAGGCGCTGGCCGATGATATTGGCGGTGACCAAGCCGGTGAGGAATACGACCAGCAGCGTCAGGATCACGCCGATGCCCGGTATATAGAAGCCGAGCAGTGTTTCCGGGCGAATCGCCGAAGGAAGCAGCAACAAGGACTGATCCATGGTGCGGACGATCAATGCCAGCACCCAGGCGGTGATTGCCAGCGGTACCCAGATCAGGAGTCCGGTAATGAAATATTTTTTCATCCTGAGGGAAGGAGGGCTCGTCCTGCCGTCAATTGCAGGCACAGGACCCGCTGCCACCCTGACAGGGCGGGGCTTCAGCCTTGCTTTCGACCTTACTTTCGCCCTTGGGCGCGCTGGCGCCTCCCTTGAAGTCGGTGGCGTACCAGCCGCTGCCCTTCAGTTGGAAACCCGGGGCAGTCAATTGCTTGATGAAGGTTTCGCTGTGACACTCCGGGCAGGTGGTGAGTTGCGCGTCGCTCATCTTTTGCAGCACATCCTGTTCGTGGCTGCATTTGCTGCAACGGTAAGCGTAGATTGGCATGACTGCCTCCAAAAAAAGCGATTATAACTTAACCGCCCCCATTAGCTTGAAGGGACGGTCCTCCGACTTCCCGTAAGTGAGGGCGCCCGGGTGCTATTTCAAGCGCTCAGAGGAGGCGCAGGTAGGCATGGGTCAGGGACTGGCCCCAGAACATGGCCAGCACGCCGGCGGCGGCGAGATAGGGACCGAACGGTATGGGCACTTCGCGACCGCGGCGCGCCACCACGATCAGGGTGATGCCGACCGCGGCGCCAACCAGGGAGGAAAGCAGGATGGTCAGGGGCAACAGTTGATAGCCGAACCAGGCACCGATGGCCGCCAACAGCTTGAAGTCCCCGTAGCCCATGCCTTCCTTGCCGGTGGCGAGCTTGAAGCCCCAATATACGCACCAGAGGGCTAGATAGCCGGCTATGGCGCCGATCACCGCGCTCCGAAGATCGGTGAAAGCCCCTCCGAGATTGAAAAGCAGTCCGGCCCACAGCAGCGGCAGGGTGATGTCGTCGGGCAGCAGTTGGGTGTCGAGGTCGATGAAGCTCAGCGCGATCATTGCCCAGATGAACAGCAGGGCGCCGGCAGCCGCCAGCGTGAAGCCGAAGCGCCAGCCGGCGTAGGCGGAGAGCATGGCGGTCAGAATCTCGACCAGCGGATAACGCGGACTGATCGGCGCCTTGCAGGAACTGCAGCGACCGCGCAGGACCAGCCAACTGACGACGGGGATGTTTTCCAACGCCGAGATCTTGTGGTGGCACTTGGGGCAGAAGGAGCGCGGTCGGGACAGAGACAAGGGCTCCATCACCGGGCTCGGAGCATCCGCGAGTTCGGCGCATTGCGCCTGCCATTCGCGCTCCATCATTTGCGGCAGGCGGTGGATGACGACGTTCAGGAAACTCCCGACAGCGAGGCCGAACAGCAGGCAGCTTGCGGCGAAGTATGCCGGCTGGGCGAGAAGTTCGAGACCGGTCATCGCTGGCTCCTCTATGCCGGCCTCAAACGGCCTGCGCCACCTTGAAGATCGGCAGATACATGGCGACCACGAGGCCGCCGATCAAGGTGCCCAGGACTACCATGATGATCGGCTCCATCAGGCTGGAGAGGCCGTCCACCGCGTCGTCCACTTCCGCCTCGAAGAAGTCGGATACTTTCGCCAGCATGGCGTCGAGTTGCCCGGATTCCTCGCCGATCGCTACCATCTGGATGACCATGCTGGGGAATATGTTGGCGTTCTGCATCGCCACCGTAAGGCTTGTGCCTGTGCTCACTTCCCCCTGGATGAGCTTGGTGGCCACCTTGTAGACATGATTGCCGGCGGCGCCGCCGACCGAGTCGAGGGCTTCCACCAGCGGCACGCCCGCGGCGAACATGGTGGACAAGGTGCGCGTCCACCGTGCGATCGTCGCCTTCCTGACGATCGGTCCGAACACGGGGACGCGCAGCAGCGCTCTGTCCATGACTATCTGCATCGGCACCGAGCGCTTCCAGAAATAGAAGAAGGCGTAGAAAGCGCCGAAAATGCCGCCGAAAATGAAGAACCAGTTGGCAACGAAGAAGTCGGAGAGCGCTATCACGAACAGCGTCGGCGCCGGCAGATCGGCGCCGAAGCTCTTGAACACTGTCTTGAACGCCGGAATGACGAAGATCATGATGATCGCCGTTATGAGGAAGGCGACTACCAGGATGGCGATCGGGTAGAACAGCGCCGACTTGATCTTCGACTTGATGGCGAGGATTTTTTCCTTGTAGGTGGCCAGGCGATCGAGCAGCGCATCGAGGATCCCGGCCTGTTCGCCGGCCCCCACCAGGTTGCAGAACAAGGCGTCGAAGTGCAGCGGGTACTTGCGGAAGGCCTGGTTCAGGCTGGACCCCGTTTCCACGTCATTCTTGATGTCATTGAGCAGCTTGCCGACACCTCGGTTGCTGGCGCCTTTGCCCACTATTTCGAAGGCCTGCAGCAGCGGCACGCCTGCTTTCAACATGGTGGCGAGCTGGCGGGTGAATAGGGTGATGTCCTTTTCGGTGACCTTGCCACCGTGGGCAAAGCCCTGCTTCTTGATCTTGCTCACCAGGATGCCCTGGCGGCGCAAGGTCGCCTGAACCATGGTCTTGCCGCCGGCGCGCATTTCGCCGCGTACGAGCTTGCCGTTCTTGTCCTTGCCCTCCCAGGCAAAGAAGAACTCATTGATCTTCCCGGCCTTCTTTTCTGCTTTCACGGCGGTGGCCATATTCCAGATTCCCCTGTCATTCTCAGTCGTTCGTACACGCCAGCACTTCTTCCAGGGAAGTGATGCCCTGCCTTACTTTGAGCAGGCCCGACTGGCGCAGATCCTTTATGCCTTCGCGCCGCGCCTGGTCGGCAATGTCGATGGCATTGCCGCCGGTCATGATGATTCGCCCTATCTCCTCCGAAATCGGCATTACCTGGTAGATGCCGACCCGGCCCTTGTACCCGATGCCCTTGCAGCGCTCGCAGCTGCCGGGTCCATAAAGTTGCCAATCATCGTCGAAAGCCTCCTCCTTGAAACCAGCCTGTATCAGAGCCTCCATCGGGATGGAGAGCGGCGTTTTGCAAGTGCACAGGCGTCGCGCCAGGCGCTGTGCGGTGATAAGGATCACGCTCGACGCGATATTGAAGGCCGCAAGGCCCATGTTGAGCATCCGCGACAGCGTCGAAGGCGCGTCATTGGTATGAACCGTAGACAATACCAGATGCCCCGTCTGTGCGGCCTTGACTGCAATTTCGGCGGTTTCCAGATCGCGGATCTCCCCGACCATGATGATGTCCGGATCCTGGCGCAGGAAAGCCTTGAGGGCCGCGGCGAAGTTGAGCCCGGCCTTTTCATTGATATTGACCTGGTTGATGCCCGGCAGGTTGATTTCCGCTGGATCTTCGGCGGTCGAAATATTCACTCCGGCCTTGTTGAGCATGCTGAGGCAGGTATACAGCGAAACCGTCTTGCCGCTGCCGGTGGGGCCGGTCACTAGCACCATCCCATACGGGCGATTGATGGCGGCGATCATGGCATCCCTCTGTTCCGGCTCGTAGCCGAGCGCTTCAATGCCGCGCAGCACGGAGGACGGATCAAGGATGCGCATCACGATCTTCTCGCCGTAAAGCGTCGGCAGCGTCGACACGCGGAAATCGATAGACTTGTTCTTGCTCAGAACCAGTTTCATGCGGCCGTCCTGCGGGATGCGCTTCTCGGAAATGTCGAGGCGGGAAATCACCTTGATGCGCGAGGCAATTCTTTCCTTGACGACAATCGGCGGCTGGGCGACCTCCCTCAGGACGCCGTCGGTGCGGTAACGTATGCGGTAGTACTTCTCATAGGGTTCAAAGTGGATGTCGGAAGCGCCTTCGGCGATGGCGTCGCGCAGTATCTTCTGGATGAACTTGACCACGGGCGCGTCGTCGACGTCGATGCTGTCGATTCCGGTGGCCGTCTCTTTCCCGCTTTCGTCCTCGAACTCGAGATTGAAATCCTCGTTTGTGAGCGCTTTGAGCGCGGCCTCAGGCGTTTCGAGGAAGGCGGCTACCAGCGCGGCCAGTTTGTCGCCCTCGACAACCACCGGGTCTACCACGAGTCCGGTCTGGAATCGGATTTCATCGAGGGCGCGGAGGTTTGTAGGGTCAGCCAGCGCCACGGCGATGCGGTTCCCGCGGCGCTGCAGCGCGACGACGTGATGTGTCTGCATCAACTTGCGGTCGAGAGCGTCGTGCGCCATTCGATCTACGTCGAAGGCGGAGATGTCCAGCAGTGGATAGCCGAAGGTTCCGGCGGCAAAGCTGGCAATTTCGCGCGCCTTCATGCGTTCGCTGGCGATCAACTGCTCGACGAAGCTGCGCTCCGCCGTCGTGGCAAGCCTTGCCAATGATTCCGCCTCTCCTTCCGTGAGACGTGCCTGTTGCACCATTGCGCGCGCCAGTCCGCCCAGGGTGGTCTGAAGGGTCACCGTCATCAGCCCTTGCCGTTAAATTCCATATGAATAATTTTGGATTGCCTCAATGTAGATTGATAATGCCCCGCAACAGGCTCTTTGTAAAGAATGCCCGCTTCACTCGTCGGCCACCGGCCTGACCCGGTCCGCCGGTTGGAAGATTCGCACCATCCGGATACGCCGGTCCTGGGTCTGCACGATTTCCATCGGCACGCCGCCGATCTTAACGCTTAAGCCCGATTCAGGGATGTCCTGGAGATGTTCAAGAATAAGGCCATTTAAGGTCTTCGGTCCGTCCAGCGAAAAGTTGAGATTGAGGGCGCGATTGAGTTCCCTAAGGTTCCGACTACCATCGACCAGCACGCCTTTCTCGCCGTCCGCTTCGGCCCAAGTCAATTCCGCACTGCCGGTCGGCATATTGGTGGTGAACTTGCCGATTATCTCCTCGATGATGTCCTCCAGCGTCACCAATCCTTCGATCTCCCCGTATTCATCGACGACCAGGCCGAGGCGCTGGCGATTTTCCTTGAAAAACTGCAATTGGGCATAGATCGGCGTTGCCGCCGGTATGAAATAGGGGGCAGCCAACTGCTCACGCAAGCTGGCGTGATTCAGTTCGCCTGCGAGGGCGTCGGCCAGCAGCCGTCGCTGGAGCAGAATGCCGATGACATTGTCCGGGTCGCCCTCATATACGGGCAATCGCCTGTGGAAACTGGTGGAGAGTTGTTCGCGAAGGCTCTCCAACGGCGCGCCGATGTCGATTGCCTCGATTTCGCCCCGCGGCTTCATGATGTCCTCGACGCTGATGTGTTCAAGATCGAGCAGGTTGAGCAACATCGTCTGGTGTTGGTGTGGGATGAAGTGGCTTGCCTCCAGGACCAAGGCACGAAGTTCCTGAGGCGACAATTCGGCCTCGGGGCCCAGTCCGGTCTTCAGCCGCATAAGCCTCAATACGCCGGTGACGAGCAGATTGACCATGGCGATCACCGGATTGAAGATCCGCAGCAGCGGCGCCAGCACATGACTGACGCCGACCGCCAGACTGTCTGAATAGCTGGCCGCGATTACTTTCGGCGTAATCTCGGAGAAGACCAGGATGATGAAGGTGATGACCACGGTTCCGACACCGAGCGCCCATTTCTCCTCGCCAAACAGCTTCACGGTGATGAGCCCGGCCAGCGTCGCCGTGGCTGCGTTGAACAGTGTGTTGAACAGCAGGATGATGCCGAGCAGCTTATTGGTCTTGGCCAGCAGTTCCAGCGCCAACTTTGCGCCTCGCTCGCCCGATCGAGCCGACGCACGCAGGCGATAGCGATTGGCGGCCATCATGGCCGTCTCCGACAGGGAGAAAAACCCGGAAAAGGCAAGTAGCGCGATCAGCGCTGCGATCTGTGCCGATAAGGGAATGTCGTCCAAGCGGGGCTATGCAGGCAACAGGGTGAAATGAGTATCGGGGCGGCGACTACGCTTGTCAATAGCTCAAGCTGTGCGTCCCAGGATCACTTCGATCACGAAGCGGCTCCCGACATAGGCCAGCATCAAGGCGATGAAGCCGGCCAAAGTCCAGCGCAGAGCCAACCGGCCACGCCAGCCGCGCAGGTGCCGACCGAGCAAGAGCGCGGCGAAAATGAACCAGGAGATCAGTCCGAACACGGTTTTGTGGTCGAAGGCCAGCGGCTTGCCGAACAGGTTCTCCGAGAAGAAGGCACCGGATACCACCGTCAATGTCAAGAGCAGGAAGCCGGTGTTGATCAGCCGGAACAGCAGGGCCTCCATGGTCATCAGCGCCGGCAGGCGCGCGAGCAGCGGGGACAGGTGGCCCCTGTGCAAATGCTTTTCCGCAACGGCCATCAGCAAGGCGTGGAGCGCCGCCAAGGTGAACAGGCTGTAGGCCAGCATCGCGATCAGAAAATGCACCCGAAATGTCAGGGAATCGGTATTCAGGTGCAGGGGTTGGCCGGGGAGCAGCGCCGGTAACAAGACGCAGACGGCTGCAAGAGGAAGGCCGAGCATCTGCAGTCCTTCCATCCGGATCGAAAAGCTTTCGATCCAATAGAGTGCGATCGCCAGCCAGGTTATCATCGATAGAGACAGAGAAAAGCCAAAGCGCATGCCGCCATCGGCAAACACTTCGTGGAAGAGCGTGGTGCCGTGGATCGCCAACGCTGCCAGGAGCAGAAGCCGCTCCCACGTCGGCAAGCCGTGCGAAGCCCGCGCTAGCGCAGGCCCGCGCCAGGAATAAGCGGCGAGCCCGGCATACAGGGCGGCGGCAAGGAAGTGCAAGAGCATCGGATGCAGTAGAATCTTGGACATTCACGCAGTTTACCTCAATCGTCTTCAAATATTGCCATGCTCGACAACCTTACCCAACGCCTCGCCAGAGTAGTCAAGACGCTGCGCGGTCAGGCGCGGCTGACGGAAGACAACATCACGGAGATGTTGCGCGAAGTTCGCATGGCCTTGCTTGAGGCCGATGTTGCCCTGCCGGTGATCAAGGACCTCATCGCCCGGGTGAAGGAGAAAGCCGTTGGCCAGGAGGTCATCGCTTCGCTTACCCCCGGCCAGGCGCTGGTCGGGGTAGTGCATCGCGAACTGACCGAACTGATGGGCGGAAGCAATGTCGGCCTCAATCTTGCCACCCAGCCGCCGGCGGTGATCCTGATGTCCGGACTGCAAGGTGCAGGCAAGACCACCACTACGGCCAAGTTGGGCAAGTGGCTCAAGGAAAGGCAGAAGAAGAAGGTGCTGGCGGTATCGTGCGACGTCTATCGGCCGGCGGCCATTGATCAATTGAAGACGGTATCCCTCCAGGCGGGCATCGACTTCTTTCCGTCCGGCCCAGAGCAACTGCCGAAGGACATTGCGGCGGCGGCCCTTGATTACGCCAGGAAGCACTACTATGACGTGCTGTTCGTCGATACCGCCGGGCGCTTGGCCATAGATGCCGCGATGATGGCAGAGATCAAGGAACTGCATGCGGTCCTGCATCCGATCGAATCGCTGTTCGTGGTGGACGCCATGCAGGGCCAGGATGCGGTGAATACCGCCAAGGCTTTCAATGAGGCGCTGCCCTTGACCGGCATCGTCCTCACCAAGCTTGATGGCGACGCGCGGGGCGGCGCGGCGTTATCGGTGCGTCACGTGACCGGCAAGCCGCTCAAGTTTGCCGGTGTCGGGGAAAAACTTTCTGGCCTTGAGGAATTCCACCCCGAGCGCATGGCCTCGCGCATCCTCGGCATGGGCGACATCCTTGGCCTGGTGGAGGACGCGCAGCGCGGCGTCGATCATGACAAGGCGCAGGCTTTCGCGCAGAAGGTAAAGTCGGGCAAGGGTTTCGACCTGAACGACTTCAAGGAACAGATCGGTCAGATGCGCAAGATGGGTGGCTTGTCCAGCATGCTCGAAAAATTGCCGGCGCAGTTCTCCCAGGCGGCTCAGCAGGCAGGTAGCGCGGTCGAGGATAAATCCATACGCCGCATCGAAGGCATCATCAACTCCATGACCCCACAGGAACGGGCCAAGCCGGAGATCCTAAAGGCCAGTCGCAAGCGCCGCATCGCCACTGGCGCAGGCGTACAGGTCCAGGAGGTCAACCGCCTGTTGAGCCAGTTCGAGCAGACGCAGAAGATGATGAAACAGTTCTCCAAGGGCGGCATGCAGAAGCTGATGCGCGGTATGAAGGGCATGATGCCGGGAATGCGGTAAGTAAGGGGTTTGGGCTCGCCGGGTCTCGCCCCGGCGAGCCCAAACTCATTGCAATGCCTGGAAAACCCTCGGCCTCCAATTCCACTGCCTTTCCCAGGCGACTCGCACCATGTTGGGATAATCGGGCTGGCCGAGGCTGCCGTTGTAGCGGCCAAGGGCGCGGTAAAGATCCCCATGTTCGAGATCGAGGTAGTGGCGCAGGATGGTACAGCCGTAGCGAAGGTTGGTGCGCAGGTGGAAGAGATTGTTGTTCTTTTGCCCGATCAGCTTGACCCAGAATGGCATCACCTGCATGAAGCCGCGGGCGCCGGCGCGGGACACTGCGTACTTGTGGAAACCGCTTTCCACCTGGATCACTCCCAGCACCAGTTGAGGGTCGAGGCCGGCACGCTTGGCCTCGTAATAGACAGTCTTGAGGAACTCCAGGCGCGCGGCTTGGTCCGGCATGCGCCGGTCAAGGCGCTGCGACATTTCCGCCAGCCAACTCAACTTCTCGTCGACACTGGGGAACTCCGTATCGGGCGCGGCGCGATCCGAAATTGCCGCGTGCAGGGCCGCCTGGACGCTTGCGGCGAGCGGCTCGTACGCCTGTGCGCCGGCATGCGCATGGCGCGCCAAGCCAAGCGCCAGGAGCAGCGCCAGCAGGGCCGCTTGAAACGAGTTCCTGGTCAAGAACATACTTTCAAACGGACCAATGCGGCAATCTCGGCCAGCGGCACTTTCTCTGCCTCGGCATCGCGGCGGCCCTGGTATTCGGCCATTCCTTCCTTTAAGCCGCGTTCGCCGATCACCACGCGATGCGGGATGCCGGTAAGCTCCCAGTCGGCGAACATCACACCGGGCCGTTCGTCGCGATCATCGAGAATGACGTCGATACCGACTGCGGCCAGTTGGTCGTACACCCGGTTAGCTGCCTCGCGCACGAAGGTCGATTTGCCATAGCCCACCGGCACGATGGCGAGCTCGAACGGTGCGATGGCGCTTGGGAAGACGATGCCGCGGCCATCGTGTCCCTGCTCGATGGCGGCCCCGACGATGCGTGAGACGCCGATTCCGTAACAACCCATTTCCATGGTCTGGGGCTGTCCTTCTTCGTTCAGGAAGCTGCACTTCAATGCTTCCGAATACTTGGTGCGCAATTGGAAGATATGGCCTACTTCGATGCCGCGGCACAGTTCCAGACTACCCTTGCCATCGGGCGACGGGTCACCCGTCACTACATTGCGAATGTCTGCCACCGTCGCCGGGACCGGCAGGTCGCGAACGAAGTTCACGCCGGAGAGGTGGTAGCCTGGCTTGTTGGCTCCGCAGACAAAGTCGCTCATGGCAGCGACGGCGTGGTCGGCAATCACCGGGATGTCACGGGTTCCGACAGGACCGATGTAGCCCGGGCGGCAACCAAGCTGTTGCTCGATTTCGCCATCGTGGGCAAAACGGAAGCGGCCGATGATCTTCTCCGCCTTGATTTCATTCAAGTCATGGTCGCCGCGCAACAAGAGCAAAGCAAAAGGCACGGCTTCGCTGTCACGCATGACGGCGATGGCTTTCACCATCTTTTCGATGCCTAATCCCAGGAATGCCGCCACATCCTCGCACTTGATCTTCCCCGGGGTAGCCACCTCTTTCATCGGCTGGTTCGCAGTCGGGCGCGGGCCGGGCGGCGCAAGTGCCTCTGCCAGTTCGACGTTGGCGGCATAGTCGGACTCCGGGCAAAAGGCGATGGCGTCCTCGCCGGAATCGGCCAGAACATGAAATTCATGCGAGCCTGTGCCGCCGATTGAGCCGGGATCGGCGGCCACGGCTCGGAAAGACAGGCCCAATCGGGTGAAGATGCGCGTGTAGGTCTCGTACATGCGGGTGTATTCGCGCTGCAAGTCCTCAAAACTGGCATGGAAGGAGTAGCCGTCCTTCATCAGGAACTCGCGCCCGCGCATGACGCCGAAACGGGGACGGATCTCGTCGCGGAACTTGGTCTGGATCTGGTAGAAGTGGCGTGGCAGTTGGCGGTAGCTCTTGATTTCGCGCCGAACCACGTCTGTGATGACTTCCTCGTGGGTCGGACCGACGACGAAGTCTCGCTGGTGGCGATCCTTGAAGCGCAGAAGTTCCGGCCCATATTGTTCCCAGCGCCCCGATTCCTGCCACAGTTCGGCTGGTTGCACCGCCGGCATCAACAACTCGACTGCGCCTGACCGGTTCATCTCTTCACGCACGATCGCTTCCACTTTGCGCAGCACGCGCAGGCCCAGCGGCATCCAGGTGTATATGCCGCCGGCCAGGCGACGGATCAAGCCGGCGCGCAACATCAGTTGATGGCTGATGATTTCTGCGTCTGACGGGGCTTCCTTGAGGGTGGAGATGAAGTACTGGCTCGCGCGCATGTAAGGGTCCGGAAAGTGCTAAATAAGCAATTCTACCGCGGCCGCGGAGCCCCAGTTAGCTCTGCTATTTTGAGTATCGACTCGCCACGCCTTCTTTTCGCGACCAAACTGTGAAAAAATACAGTCAGTCCAATTGAAGAATTGAAGGTAGCAACATGCTTGACCGTGAAGGCTATCGCCCGAACGTCGGCATTGTCCTGGTGAACGGCCGCAACGAGGTTTTCTGGGGTAAGCGCATCCGCGAGCATTCCTGGCAGTTTCCGCAGGGGGGCATCAATAAGGGTGAGACGCCAGAGCAGGCGATGTACCGCGAGTTGCACGAGGAGGTCGGCCTGATGCCGGAACATGTCGAGATTCTCGGCCGCACCCGAGACTGGCTGCGCTATGACGTACCCAAGCACTGGGTCCGGCGCGAATGGCGCAATACCTATAAGGGCCAGAAGCAGATCTGGTTCCTGTTGCGCCTGGTCGGCCGCGATTCCGACGTATGTCTGCGGGCCAGCGATCACCCGGAATTCGATGCCTGGCGCTGGAACGAGTACTGGGTGCCGTTGGAGGCGGTGATCGAATTCAAGCGCTTCGTCTATCAAAGTGCGCTGACCGAGCTTGCCCGCTACCTGATGTTCCACCCAGCCGAGAGGAAAGCGCACTGGGCTTCGCCGGCCGGCCACGATGCTGATGTCTAACCCGCCCCCACAGGATGATTGATCCGCTGATCGTAGCCGTCGATACGGCCTTGCGCACGCTCTTCGCGCCGGCCCAGACGGTGCGTGCCGTGCCGGGCGCGGGAGAACCGGAAGGCGACCTGAGTGAAGCGGAACGCGCGCATGCCGCAGCCTTGATGCGCGTCAATCACTGCGGGGAAATTTCAGCCCAGGCACTCTATCAAGGTCAGGCGCTGACTTCTCACGACCCGGCGATCCGCGCTGAGCTTCTTCTGGCTGCCAGGGAGGAAACTGAGCATTTGGCCTGGACTGAGCGGCGCATCGCCGAATTGGGTGGCCGCAAGAGTCTGCTCAATCCTCTTTGGTACGTTGGCGCGCTGGGGCTTGGGGTGCTCGCCGGGAAGTTCGGCGACGCCTGGAACCTGGGTTTTCTCGCAGAGACAGAGCGTCAGGTCGAGTCTCATCTGGAAAGCTGCAAGGCGCGCTTGCCGCAGAAGGACCGCCGCTCCTGGGTAATTCTCGAGCAGATGCGGCTCGACGAAGCCGGACACGCGCAGACCGCGGTGCGCCTGGGCGCCAGGGAACTGCCGGCGCCGGTCAAACTGGCGATGCTGCTGGCTTCGAAGCTGATGAAGGGCGCCGCTTACCGTATCTAGGCCTCGACGATTTCCCAGTCATGGGTAATTGCGGCGGTCTTGCCCAGCATGATCGAGGCTGAGCAGTATTTCTCGGCGGAGAGCTTTATCGCCCGTTCCACTGCGTCGGGCTTCAGCGCTTTTCCCTTGACGATGTAGTGGAAGTGAATTTTCGTGAATACCTTCGGGTCCGTGTCGGCGCGCTCGGCGCTCAGTTTTGCCTCGCAAGCAGTGACTTGCTGGCGTCCGCGTTTCAAGATCATGACCACATCGAATGCGCTGCAACCGCCCGCTCCGGCCAAGACAAGCTCCATTGGCCTTGGCGCCAGATTCCGCCCGCCGGCTTCGGGGGCGCCGTCCATTGCCACCAGGTGTCCGCTTCCGGTTTCGGCGATGAAGCTCATGCCATCCATCCATCGTACGCTGCATTCCATGCTCAACCCCCTCACCATTGTTCCGCGTCCATTGTAGCGCCTGCTGCCCTTTCGCTCTCGGTGCAATGCCGCGCTTTGAACACTCATGCACCGATCGGATCGCGGTTTGACAGGCAGGCTGTTACTGCCTTACAATGCGCGGTTTCCGAAATGAGCCCCTGTTCGGGCGATGGATGCTGAGGAACCCCATGAAAACCTTTTCTGCCAAGCCGCATGAAGTTGCGCGCGACTGGTTCATAGTTGATGCCACTGACAAGGTGCTGGGCCGGTTGGCCGCCGAACTCGCAAGGCGACTTCGCGGCAAGCACAAGCCGGAGTACACGCCGCACGTCGATACCGGCGACTACATCGTCGTCGTCAATGTCGAGAAACTGCGGGTTACCGGCAACAAGGCCGAAGACAAAAAGTATTACCGCCATACCGGTTATCCTGGCGGGATCTACGAGACGAACTTCAAGAAACTGCAGGAGCGTTTCCCGGGTCGCATTTTGGAAAAGGCTGTCAAGGGTATGCTGCCCAAGGGACCCTTGGGCTATGCAATGCTGAAGAAAATGAAATGCTATGCCGGCATCGCGCATCCACATACCGCGCAGCAGCCGAAACCGCTGGTCGTTTGATAGGAACCGTTATGGCAGCGAATTATTATTATGGAACTGGCCGCCGCAAGACCGCTGTGGCGCGCGTGTTCATGAAACAGGGCTCGGGCAAGTTCATTGTCAATGACAAACCGGTGGATGACTTCTTCTCCCGGGAAACCGGGCGCATGGTCGTGCGTCAACCGCTCGAGTTGACGCAGCATGGTGCAACTTTCGATATCATGGTGAACGTCACCGGCGGTGGAGAATCCGGCCAGGCTGGCGCCGTCCGCCACGGGATCACCCGGGCACTGATCGATTACGACGCATTGCTCAAGCCCGCGCTCTCCAAGGCGGGATTCGTCACCCGCGATGCGCGCGAGGTCGAGCGAAAGAAGGTCGGCTTCCACAAGGCGCGGCGGCGCAAGCAGTTCTCCAAGCGCTAGTCCAGAAGCTTCAATTTATCGAGCAAAATCAAGCAGTTGGAATTTATTCCAACTGCTTTTTGCCGTTCACCATTTGTTCACCAAAGCTTGAAATGCCCGTAGCGTCGAGTTATCATTTTTCACCATTCGTTCACCAATATCTTGAGGCGAACGGTATCGACGGGCGGTATTTATGGCTTTCTACGAAAACGCATACTCCCTGCGGGACGGGGCAGTTCTCCTCTACACTCGGCCGGGTCGGAAAAAGACGACGTACCAGGCGCGGCTAAAAATCCCTGGCGTTGGCGGCTATATCATCAAGTCCCTCAAGACTGGGGATCTGAGCGCGGCGATTACCGAAGCCGAAGACCTCTTTTACGAACTCCGCGCCGAGCAGAAGCAGGGGCTCGACGTAAAGCTGGCCGGCAACCTGCGTTTCAAGGATCTCTGGAAGCTCTTTTATGAGACCCATCAAACGGGGCTCTCGATTCATCGTCAGCGCCTGCATACCTCGTTTGCGAAAAATTACTTCGTCCCGTTTCTCGGCGAACACCGGGTAGCCGACATGGCCGACGCGTTCGTTGAAAAATACTGGGATTGGCGGATCAACTTCTACAATCCCGTCCGCCGCGAAGCTGAAGGGAACGACGATCCTATTCCGCCGAATGCCGCGAGTATCCCGTCGCAGAAGACCCTGGATATGGAAGCCGGGATGCTTCGGCAAATTTTCCGGTGGGGCAAACGAGTTGGATGTGTGAAGCGGGAGCCCTGGATCAAGCCGCCCAATGTGAAGCACACAAAAGGTGTCGTCCGCCGTCCAACGTTCTCGGAATCAGAGTGGAAGCGCGTCTACGAGCATCTGCGCGAATGGGTGACAGAGACCATCGTCACGTCAGTCGGCGAGAATGGCGGCAGATTGAATCGCGCTGGCCCGAATGCGCGCCACCGCTCTCAGAGGGAATTGCTGCGCCATTATCTGTTGTTCATCGCAAACAGCGGGCTACGGCCCAATGAAGCGCGGCAGCTTCTCTGGCGCGATATCCGGGAAGAAGAGGATGAAGACGGCAAGCCCGCACTGGTGATCGAGGTAGCGCCCACGACGAAGACCGGCGCGCGGACGGTCGTCTGTCGCGAAGGGACGGGGCACTATTTGGAGCGACTCAAGACTCTCTCGAAATACATCAAGCCCGATGATTACGTCTTCTCCGGAGCTGACGGCAAGCCTGTGGATAATTTCAACAACTCCTTCAAGAAGGTTCTATCGGGCCTAGGTCTTCTCGAAGATCGCTGGGGCGAGCGCCGTTCCGTATACAGCCTGCGTCATTTCTACTGCACCCAGGCTCTTCTGTCGGGCGTCCCCATCCATGTGCTTGCGAAAAATATGGGGACATCAATCACGCACATTGAGCAGCATTATTCCCACGTGCTGACCGTCATGCAGGCCAAACAATTGCAAACGAAAACGTTTCGGCCGGCGAAAAAGGTAGCGGCCAAGGCATCTGAGACCGGTCAAAAGACCCGCCAATGATGAATTGGCGGGTTTCTGGTGTATGGAAAAACCAGAAAGCATAACAAGGTCAATACTTTAATAACCCCCGCAATCGTCGGGCGTCCCGCCCGACTTCGACCGTTTCCCAGTACGTGAAGGAGGTGGATTCACGTACTGGCTCCGCCTAGCGGCTCCGGGGTTCGTGGCGGCTGTATCGCGATGACGCCACTTACCCTAAACGTTCGAAGTCGGGCGGCGCGCTACCGCAGCCAATCGCCACCCGCCGCTGCGGCGGCGGCTCTTGGGCGGTTAGCGGCTCCCGACGATTGCGGGGGTTGAATGCTCCTTCGGCGGAACACCGAACGAAGTGCTGCCGTGGGCAGGGGGCGTCGAAGACGACGCCCTCGGTGGGCGGTTGCAAAGGCAAACCGCCCGATAAAAAACGCCGCCCTGGATTGGGGCGGCGCAAAAAGATCAAAAGCTAACCGGGTTGGCTTTGCTGGAGGCCCAACCTGACTTTCAAGGCTTGCAGTTCGAGCAGTTGGTTGAGGTTCTTGGTGAGATCACGCCCGCGCCGATTGTCGGCGGCGAGGTTTTCCAGCACCCAGCGTTCCGTAAGGGCATACAGTTGCGCGCGAGCTTGTACCACCCGCGCGCTCGGAACAAGCGCGTTGGCCATGACGTTCTCCTGTAATTTGACCTCCTAAAATTTAACAAAAGGTGTTAGATTTGTCCGTGCCGGGTGAATTCTGATCAGGCGTACCGTTTGAATTCTGGCCAGGGACTATAGCTGCATGTCATGTTTGCAGCTGTGGATAAGTGTAGCGCAGTCGTTGGTCTTTTTCACCTCCCTCTGGTTGGTTAATGTGGT
>CAIVDC010000050.1 GCA_903904605.1 uncultured Sterolibacterium sp. | reverse complement strand
TGGCGACATCCGGCTGCTTCAGGGCCTCGACCGCCGCCGCGGACAGCTTGTTGACGATTGCCGGGGGCGTCTTCGGCGGCGCGGCCAGCGCAAACCATGTGCTCGAGAGAAAGCCCGGCAAGACTTCGGCGACGGCGGGAATGTTGGGCAGCAGGGGATTGCGCTTTTCGCTGCAGACGGCGAGCACGCGCACGGTCCCGGCGCGGATATGGGTCAGGACCGAACTGAGCTCGACGAACATCATGTCGTCCCGCCCTGCCAGCACATCCATGATCGCGGGGGTGCTGCCCTTGTAAGGTACGTGCGTCAGCTTGACCCCGGCGGCCGATTTGAAGAATTCGGCGGTCAGATGCGAGGTGCTGCCGTTGCCCTGCGACGCGTAGTTGAGTTCGCCCGGGTGGGACTTGGCATAGGCAATCAATTGCGGCAAAGTGTCGACCGGCAGCTTGGAACGCACGATCAGCACATTGGTGCTCCCCGCGATCAGCGATACCGGCGTAAACGTGGCCGGATCATAGCCGAGGTTTGCATACAGGCTGTTGTTGGTCGTCAGCGTCCCGGGCGAAGCGAACATCAGCGTGTAGCCGTCCGGCGCCGCCCGCCAGACCATTTCCGCGCCGATGTTGCCGTTGGCGCCGCCGCGGTTTTCCACGATCACGGCCTGTCCCCATTTCGTGCCCAACTTTGACGCGACCAGTCGCGCCAGGGTATCGGTCGTGCCGCCGGCCGGGTAGGGAACGATGATCTTGATCAGCTTCGCAGGATACTCCTGCGCCCCCGCGATGCCGGAGAACGCGATCGTTGCCGCCAGCAGCAAGCGCCCCAACAGGATTTTGTTCGTCATCTTTGTCTCCTCGGTTTCGCCGGATCCCCATAGACCGGCGTCGTTCATGATCCAGCCCTGATCTTTCACCCTGTGCTGCGCTTGCCTGACCTCGGTTGCCAGTTGAAGGAATCGCCCCTGGAAATGGATTTGCCGGCACGCCGAAGTCGAGACCCGTCGCCGGCAGCTTGCGTCAGGCGAGCAGTCCGGCTGCGCGATAAGCTGCGCGCGCGCCTTCGTGGAGCGGCACGCCCTCGAACACGAGTGCCTGTTCGCCGTCCGTCGTCAGCGGCGCCCAAAGCTCGGCGATGCCGGCAAAGAGCGGGTCGAGACGGGCAAGCTCGTCCGCGCCCGCCACGATGGCGCGCACGACGGCGGCGACCTCGGCTGCCGGCCGGCTTGCGTCGGCGACGAGCACATTGACGACGCCGGGCTGCTCCAGGTCCGTGTCGAGCGCACGCAACGCGCCGCGGCGCATCGTCGCCCTGCGGTAGACGGCGTTCCCGGCGAGCACGATTTCCAGTTCGCCTGGGGCATAGGCCAGTACCCTCAGGGACACGGCCCCGTCGAGAGCGGTCATCACCCTGTTGGGGATCGGGCACTGCAGTTGCGCGTCTATCCCGCCGCTGGCGAGCGCCTCGGCGCCGCTGGCGAGATCGAGAAAGACCGGCGTGAATTCCGTGAAGGCGATGCCCAGCGCCCCGAAGATAGACAGCGCGTGCTGGGCGACGCCGCTGGTCGCCTGGCCGACGGCGACCCGCCTGCCGCGCAGATCGCCGACCGTCCGCAGCGATGAATCGCGCCGAGCGACGAAGAACATCGGTCCGAGGTTCATCGGCGCGACCAGGCGCAGATCGCTGGGCGCGGCGAAAGGATCCTTGCCCTGCAAGGCCCGGCCGATCCAGTTCGCCGCCATGAAGCCGTAGTGCAGGTCTCCGCTGGCGAGTCTGCGGGCATTCTCGATGCTGGCCGCGAGCGACTGCAGCACCTCGACCGGCCCGCTGATGCCGGCCTGCTCTAACATCTCGGCGAGTGCCAGACCCTGGGTGAAGAAGGTACTGTTCAGCTCGGCCGTCCCGATTCTCATGTCGTTTCCCGTGGTGGCGGATGCTGGCAAGCGCGAAAGCGATCGACCCGGTTGCCTTACTGCAAGGTCGTACCCGTTGTGCGGATCACGCTGTTCCAGCGCTCGTTCTCCTGCTTGGTGAACTGCGCCATCTCCGCCGGCGTGCTGCCGATCGCGTCGAGACCGAGATCGTCCAGGCGCTTGGCGACATCCGGCTGCTTCAGGGCCTCGACCGCCGCCGCGGACAGCTTGTTGACGATTGCCGGGGGCGTCTTCGGCGGCGCGGCCAGCGCAAACCATGTGCTCGAGAGAAAGCCCGGCAAGACTTCG
>CAIVDC010000049.1 GCA_903904605.1 uncultured Sterolibacterium sp. | reverse complement strand
GGGCGTCCTGGTCTGATTCGACCCCGACGATCCGCAATCCAGAAAAGTCCTTCGCTGCTGCCGGCCAGTTGCCATCGATCGACACCAGCATGTCGGCCCACGGCGCGCGACTGATAGCGTTATTGGCGGCAATGCACGGGTACGACTTCGCCGCCGCTAGCGCTTCATCGGTCAGATTTTGACCATCGCCGATGACTGCAACGGTTTTTCCGGGCCAAAGTTCCGGGACCTTCCAGGGAGTCGTCATGATTGATTACCAGGTTGAATAGCCGTCGAGCAGTCCGTCGAAAAAGGGAAGCTCTTCAATTTTTCCGCGCGGCAGTGCGATCGCTTCTTCACGGTACGCATAGAGCGACCCGATTCTCAGGCGCATCCAGGCGAGGATGTCGGCCGGAAGCTCGCCGATATAGCTGGTGCCAGATCCGGCGCCCATCAGATCAATGACCGATCCGCCAACGGTCGCCGAGACTTGATAGACCCCGACGCCCGGACTGGCGACGATGAAGTAATCGGTATTGAGCTGCAGCGGCGCAGGAAGAATCCCGCCGCTATTGGAAAACCGGACGGCTTCATTCAGTGATAGCGTTTTCCATGTCCTGACCGTCAGTGTGTTGGCAGTTATATCGGCCGCTATCGGAGCGGCAAAGCCCGCTGAGAACGTCACCCACGCGGAGACAATCTGCGGCAGGGAAATTGGCCAAATCCTGCCAAAGGTCGGGGTAATCCTGCAGGGGTCGCACGAGTAATCGACGGTGTAGGTCGCCGGATCGACGGTCTGCGTGACGCCACCCATGTCCAGATACATGATCGACTCAACTTGCAGGACAGGGGCCTTGTCGAGCACGATCGCATTGCCGGGAATTCCAAATGTCCGCCCCCACGGAACGCCGGCGCCGGACTGACCATGGCCCGGAAAGCTATCCAGTGTTTGCTTGTACCTAGCCGCGACCAGTTGCCGCCAGGTCTTGTTCTCGGCGAACAGCCGCGCGGCCGAGATAGCGGATAACACCGCTGCATCGTCAAATCCGTCGAACTGCTTTATCTGGGCGAGCGCCTCCTTGAGATGGATCGGCTCGGCGGAAGGCGGCGTGATGAGTTGCAGCGGCATGGGTTGTCCAGAAGAGCTGGCGCCCAATGGTGCAAGGGCGCCAGCCTCTCAAGTTATACGACCTGGACGACCGCGGCCTGATTCGAACCCGAGCAGGGCGACATGTACGGATTGCCACCGATCAGTGACGCCCCGACGATGGACGCGGCGGTACCCACCGTGAGCGAAAGAGCGACGTAGGCGAAGCCGTTGATACCGTCCAGGTCCGTTCCCCGGCACTCGATCATGGCTTGCTTGTTGTCGCCAGAGGCCTTCACGATTTGCGTGATGGCCTTGCCGCTGATGTCCTTGGCGCCCGTGCCGCTGGCATCTGTGGCCTGCCGCAACTTGGCATCGAGGGTCGCCGCCGTGCCCAGGACGCCGGTTTGAATCAGCGCCATGAAGGAGTGGAAGCCAGCCGTCGGCACCCAGGCAGTGACGACGGTACCAGCCGCCACCGAGGCCGGATCGAGC
>CAIVDC010000048.1 GCA_903904605.1 uncultured Sterolibacterium sp. | reverse complement strand
GGTGTTCCAGTCCTATGCGATCTGGCCGCACATGAACGTCTTCCAGAACGCGGCGTTCCCGCTCCAGGTCGGCACCCGCAAGTACGGCAAGAAGGAAATCGAGGAGAAGGTCATGCGCGTCCTGACCGCGGTCGGCCTCGATCAGTTCGCCGATCGCGAAGCGACCAAGATGTCCGGCGGCCAGCAGCAGCGGCTGGCCCTGGCGCGGGCGCTGGTGATGGAGCCGAAGCTGTTGCTGCTCGACGAGCCGCTGTCGAATCTCGACGCCAAGCTGCGCGAGCGCATGCGCTTCGAGTTGAAGCGCATGCAGCGGGAACTCGGCCTGACGACGGTGTATGTCACCCACGACCAGGGCGAGGCGCTGGCGCTGTCCCATGAAATCGCCGTGATGAGCGCCGGCCATGTCGTGCAGATCGGCTCGCCGCGCGATATCTACGAGCGCCCGCGGAACAAGTTCGTCGCCGACTTCGTCGGCCTGACGAACTTCCTCGATGCCACGGTCGACGCGCAGGATGCCGGGCACGACGACGGCTATCGGGTCCATTCCACCATCGGCCAGCTCAGCGTCACCTCCATGGACCGGTTCGCCAGGGGCGATGAGGTGCTGATCTCGGTGCGTCCGGAGGATATCGAGCTGTTCGAACAGCGGCCCGACGGCGCGAACGTCATCGAAGGCAAGGTCGATTTCAAGGTCTTTCTCGGCGAGTACATGGATTACCAGATCATGGTCGGCGACCGGCAGGTGCTGGCGCGGACCCATCCCTCGTTCAAGTCGCCGGTCGGCGATACCGTATACTTGAGGATGGACCCCAGGAAGTGCATCACCATTCAAGACAATACCCAATATCGGAAGGCTGCCTGATCATGTCCCAAGAAGCGCTCTATCACAGCAAGAAGGACCGCGTCTTCGTCCGCGCCATCGCCGGTGCCTACAACCTCAAGGATGAGCTGGCCAGACTGCGCGCCCAGCCGCGCGTGCGCCGGGCCAGCGAGATCAAGTTCGTCGATGGCCCGCAGGCCTACAGCCGGCACTACGTCGAGCCGAAGGACGGCATCACCCAAACCTTCCATCTGCACCTCGAGGAATACGGCCCCGGCGGCAAGTCGCAGAAGCACGGCCACGTCAACGAAGCCGCGTTCTACATCCTCGACGGCAAGGGCTATGAAGTTCATGACGGCGTCCGCTACGACTGGAGCGCGGGAGACATTGCCATCGTGCACAACAACTGCGTCCATCAGCATTTCAACGCCGATGCGGCGAAGCCTGCCCGTGCTTTGGTGATCAAGACCAAGCCGATGTACCTGTTCATGAACATGCTGTTCCAGTATCAGGTGGAGCCGCGCGAGCCGGGTCCGGCGCCCGGCGGCGAGAACTTCGTGGTGCGCAGCGAAGAAACGAATTTCAATCACGCTGAGTAAGCGGTGAAGACCAGCGAATAAGGGGGATGGAAAATGGCATGGGGCGAATCGAAAGCCTGGATGACAGGCACGGACAACCAGCAGCTGTATCAGGACCTGCTCGACGACGCGGCGGGGGCGCCGGCCAGGAACGCCAAGCGCAGGAAAGTCCTGCACCCGCAGGACATGCCCTGGGAAATGGCGCGCCAGGGACTGCTCAAGCATCTTCTCAACGAGCAGATGAACACGCGCATGGAGTCGGTCGACGCCTACATGCAGATCATCCCGCCGGGCAGCCGCTCGGGCAAGCACCGCCACCTGGCGGAGGAATGCCTCTATGTGCTCGAAGGCCGCGGCTACGACCTGCATCAGGACTGCGACGTGGAAATCACCGACACCTACCACTGGAAAGTGCTGGACGAGGTCAAGCGCTACGAATGGGAGGCGGGCGACGTGATCTACATCCCGCCCAATACCGTGCACCAGCATTTCAATGCCGATCCGGACCGTCCGGTGCGGCTGATCTCGGCGATCAACCGGATCTATGAAAAATTCGGGCTGAACGATCTGGAGCAGATCGAGGATGCGCCGGAGTATCGCCCCGGGGTGAAGCTTTCCGCGGAAAGCGTCGCGGAATTGATCGCCAAGAAGTAGGCGCAGGCGCCGCGATCGCCGCTGCGACGCAGGGCGGCGGGGCGGGTTCAATGTTGCAGTACTGATAGGGCAGGAGTATCGAATGGCAAAGAACGCATTGGTTTCGGACGATCTGGCGAAGAAGTTCGCGACCGAAAAGGAAACGCCGTATACCCGCTGGGTCGCGGCCGAAGGGCTGGACATCATCAGCGCGCACTATGTGCCCAGCCTGCACACGGTCGAGCTGAAGCCCTGGGCGAGGCGCGGCGGCGCCGGCGTGTTCATCAACCACGAAGCGTCGCGCACCTCGAACGACTGCTATGTCTGCGAGATCCCGCCCGGCAAGGAGCTGGAGCCGCAAAGGCAGCTGTTCGAGGAAATGATCTACGTGCTGACCGGCCGGGGATCGACCGCGGTCTGGAACGACGCCGGCCAGCGGGTGACCTTCGAATGGCGCGCCGGCTCGCTGTTCGCGATCCCGCTCAATGCCCACTGCCAGCATTTCAACGGCTCAGGCAAGGAGGCCGCGCGCTTCGTCGCCGTGACCAACGGCCCGCCGGTGATCAACCTCTATGAAGACATCGGCTTCGTCTTCAACACCCCCTATGATTTCAAGAACCGCTTCTCCGGCGAGCCCGATTACTTCGACAACAAGGGCGAACAGAAAGGCCTGCTGCTGGAAACCAACTTCGTCGCCGACGCGGTCAATCTGCCGCTGATCTCCGCCAAGGAACGCGGCGCCGGCGGCGGCCACATCCGCTTCAATATGGCCAAGGGCTCGATGAACAGCCACATCTCCCAGTTTCCCATCGGCACCTACAAGAAAGCCCACTGCCACGGCCCGGGCGCCCACGTGATCATTCTCTCCGGCGAGGGCTACAGCCTGATGTGGCAGGAAGGCGAGGAGCCGCGCCGTTACGAATGGCATGTCGGTTCGATGATCGTGCCGCCCAATATGTGCTTCCATCAGCACTTCAATACCGGCACGACGCCGGCGCGCTATCTGGCCTTCAAGCACGAGGTGGTCTCGATCCGCAACGCCCAGGGCGTGCCCAAGGCCTGGATCAGCAAACGCCTGGGCGGCGACCAGATCGACTACGCCGACGAAAGCCCGCAGATCCGCGATTTGTTCACCAAGGCGCTATCCAGGCACGGACTGGCGCCGCGCATGGCCGAGGCCTACGAGTCGGAACTCGCCGACTTGCCGGCCAAGTCCTAGGGCGTGGCCGCAATTCGGCATAAATACAACAGTTTGAAATAAAGCAGGACAATTCGATACAAATCGGTTGACAAGCGCCGGCGTGCGGCGGATATTCATATGCAGTCCATATATAAATGGACCATGGTTCCGTATATCAGAACTTAAAAATTTCCGGGGTGGATTAACTCGATAATGAGGGGGATGTAAATGTTTGATGACAAAAGAAAAGTGATTGTGGCAGCGGTCGCCGGCGCATTCTGTTTCGGCGCTACAGGAGCCGCGTTCGCCCAGGCTCCGTCGGCGGGCGACCCGCCGATGAAGCGCGATAAGGTCGGGAATGTCGAGGTCTATGGCTTTCTCTATCCCGAGTTCACCGTCATGAGTTCGAGCGGCGCCCAGGTCGGCGGCGTCAGTTCGAGTACGCTCGGTTCGGCGCCGTCGCCGACCGGCGCGTCCCTGAAATCGCGCAACTCGGTCGATGCCAGCAATTCCCGCCTGGGTTTCCGCGGCACCGAGGACCTGGGCGGCGGCTTGAGCGCGCGCTGGCAGATCGAGAGCACGGTGCCCCTGGATACCGGCGACTCCGGCGGCGTCCTCGCCAGCCGCGACTCCTACGTCGGCCTGCGCGGCGGCTTCGGCACGGTCAGGTTGGGCAACATGGAAACCATCTACAAGACCCTAGGCGACCCCTTGAAGTTCCTGAATATTGCCAGCGGCAACTTCGTTTCGGCGAGCAATATCCTGTCCTCGCGGCAGCCGTTCAATGCGGGCGGAACCGCCAGCAGCGCCGGCAGCTTCCACCTGAGGCAGAAAAATTCGGTCATCTACAATTCGCCGAGCTTCAACGGCGTCCAGTTGAGCGCGCTGTATTCGCCCGACGAGGCCAGGACCGGCAACCTCAACGCCAACGTGCAGTCCTACGGCGCGACCTACAAGAAGAGCGGCCTCTACCTGGCCCTGGCCTACGAGATCCACAACGACCTGTTCGCCGGATCGAACAACCTGGGGACGGCGCTGAAAAATGATACCAGCGGCGCCGGCAACGTGCACTCCAAGGATACTTCGCCACGCGCCTCGGCGATGTATACCTGGGGCAAGACTCGCGTTGCCCTGGATGTTGCGACCATCAAGTTCAGCGAATCCGGGCAGACGGGCTCCGGCAAGTTCAACGACTACAAGAACACCCGCTACAATCTGGCCTGGGAACAGAATTGGGGTGGTCCGTGGCGGACCATCGCCCAGTACACCAACGCCTCGTCCGGCAGTTGCACGCTCACCGGCGCGGCCGCCTGCAGCACCACGGGCCTCAACGGCAACATGCTCGCCCTGGGCGGCGAATACTGGTTCTCCAAGCGGACCGCGCTGTTCGCGCTGTATGCGAAGTTGAACAACGGCAGCGCGGCGACCTATAACAACACCGCCAACGCCAAGACGCTGTCGCCGGGAGACGACATTACCCAGTACGCGATGGGGGTCAGAACGAGCTTCTGATCGCGTTCGAAACGGATGCGGCAGCACGGGGTTTGAGGTGTTGCCGCATCTTCCGTTTCAGGCTTCAACGAAAGCCGGCGCGATGGGCGAGCAGCAGAACCGCTTGACAGTGCGCTGAGGAAATTTCAGTATCAACCGAACGATCCCCTGCTCGATGAATCAGTAAGAGGGGAAGAGCTCTGACCGGAACTGTGCCTCACGGGGCGGCGCGCCGGCAAGAAAGCGGATAGAACCGCCACCAGAGACAGGTCCAGCCGATCCACCCGTGACGAAAAGGTCCAAGCCATGTCCATCCCGAACTTGCACTGTTTGAAACTCAAGCTGCTGCTCGGCAGCGCGCTCCTCTGCCTGGCCGGCGCGGCCGTCGCGCAAGGCTTCGCCAGCGCCGAGGCCGCCGCCACCTACAAGGGGGCGGACCGCCAGCAGCGCCTGGTCGAGGGGGCGAAGAAGGAGGGCGAACTGATGCTCTACACCTCCGCGCCGGTCGATGACGTGGCGGTGCTGGCCCAGGCGTTCGAAAAGAAATACGGCGTCAAGGTCAAGGTCTGGCGCGCCAGTTCCGAGAACGTGCTGCAGCGCACGGTATCCGAGGCCCGGGCCAACCGCTTCGACGTCGACAACATCGACACCAACGGTCCGGAAATGGAGTCGCTGCATCGCGAGAAGCTGCTCCAGGCGGTCGACTCCCCCTACCTTGCCGATCTCATCGCGCCGGCCATTCTGCCGCACCACGAATGGGTCGGCACGCGCCTGAACATTTTCGCTTTCGGCTACAACACCAAGCTCGTGAAGAAGGAAGACCTGCCGAAAACCTATCAGGACCTGCTCGACCCGAAATGGAAGGGCAAGCTCGGTGTCGAAGCGGCCGACGAGGACTGGTTTGCCGGAGTCATCGGCCAACTGGGCGAAGCGAAGGGGCTGAAACTGTTCCGCGACATCGTCGCGACCAACGGCATCTCCGTGCGCAAGGGCCACACCTTGCTGACCAACCTGGTCATCTCCGGAGAGGTGCCGCTGGCGCTCACCGTGTACAACTACAAGGCCGATCAACTCAAGAACAAGGGCGCGCCGATCGACTGGTTCGTGATTCCGCCCGCCCTTGCCCGGCCCAACGGCAGCGGCGTGCTCCGGCACGCGCCGCACCCGAATGCGGCGGTGCTCTTCTTCGACTTCATGATCAGCGATGCGCAGGCCATCCTGCTCAAGCGCAACTTCGTCCCGACCAGCAAGAAAGTGGAAACCAACTTGAACAAGATGCCGATCAAGTTCATCGATTCGGCGGTCGTGCTGGATGAATCGGCGAAATGGAACAAACTGTACGAAGATATCTTCACCAAACAAGGGAAATAGCCTCGTTCCCGATAGAGAGGAAATGTCATGGGCAGAGAGTCGCATTACACCAGCAAGAAGGACCGCGTCTTCCTTCGCGCCATCGCCGGCCACTACAACCTCAAGGACGAACTGATCCGTCTGCGTTCCATGCCGCGGGTCATCAAGGGCACGGAGATGAAGTTCTCGGACGGCGCGCAATCCTTCAGCAAGCATTTCGTCGAACCGGTCGACGGCCTGACCCAGACCCTGCACGTGCATCTGGAGGAGTACGCGCCGGGCGGCCGCACCCAGAAGCACGGCCATGTCAACGAAGCGGCCTTCTACATCATCGACGGCACCGGCTACGAGATCCACGACGGCATCCGCTACGACTGGGACGCCGGCGACGTCGCGATCGTGCATAACAACTGCGTGCACCAGCACTTCAACAAGGATCCGCTGAAGCCGGCGCGGGCGCTGGTAATCAAACCCAAGCCGATGATGATGTTCATGAACCTGCTGTTCCAGAAGCAGGTGATCCCGAAGCCGACGGAGCCGAGCGAGACCGGTGTCGGTTTCGAGCCGCGCCATTTCGAGGAAGACTACAATCACGCGTCCTGAGCGTGGCCAAGGAGACATAATGAAACTGAACCTCGTATGGCAGCGTGCCGCCCTCGTCGTCGCGCTGCTGGCGCTGGCGGCGCCGGGCCGGGCCCAGGATGCGTCGCTGTTGACCTATCAGGGCGCGGACCGGGCCCAGAAAGTGCTGGCGGCGGCGCAAAAGGAAGGCACCGTGACCTTCTACACTTCGATCGCGGAAAAGGACCTCCAGCCCCTGCTCGGGCCGTTCGAAAAGCAGTACGGGATCAAGGTCAGGGTCTGGCGCGCAGGAAGCGACAAGGTGCTGCAACGATCCTTGGCCGAGACCGCCGCCAAGCGTTACGAAGTCGACGCGATTCATATCTCGGCGCCGGAGCTGGAGGCGCTGCATTTCGAAAAGGTCCTGCAGCCGGTGGATGATCCGGTGTTCAAGGATCTCCTCGCCGGCGCCGTGCCGGCCCACCGGGAATGGACGGCAACGCTGCTCACCGTATTCGTCCAGGCATACAACACCAACGAGATCAAGAAGGAGGACCTGCCGAAAAGCTTCCAGGACCTGCTGAATCCGAAATGGAAGGGCAAGCTCGGCATCGAAATGGAGGATTTCGACTGGTTCGCCACGACCGTCACCGAGATGGGCGAAGCCAAAGGCCTGGCCCTGTTTCGCGACATCGTCGCCCGAAACGGCATTTCGGTGCGCAAGGGACACACGCTGCTGACCAACATGGTCGGCTCCGGCGAAGTCCCGCTGGCGCTGACGGTCTATAACTACATGCCGGAGACGGCCCGCAAGAAAGGCGTGCCGATCGGCTGGTTCGCGCTCGATCCGGTGATTGCCCGGGCCAACGCGATCGGCATCACCCGCCACGCCCAGCATCCCAATGCCGCCTTGCTGCTTTACGATTACCTGCTGTCGCCGCAAGGGCAGAAGATCCTGGCTTCGCTCGACTATGTGCCGACCAACGCCGCGGTCGAGTCGCCGATGAAGAAGATGACGCTCCACATGATCGATCCCGCGGTGACCCTGGGCCAGATGAAGAAATGGTCCAAGCTCTACGAGGACGTGGTCCTGAAGCAAGGCGGCAAGTAATCCCGCGTCCTTTCGGGCTTGCGCCGGCGGAGTATCAGGAGGTTCCTTGGGCGAAAAGGAGAAGCCATGAGCAGTGCAGCGATTGCCGCCGATCCCCGTCCCGAAGGATCTTTTCGCGATGTCTGGCTGATTTCCATAGGCCATGCCCTGACGCACTGGTACCCGGCCACCTTCTATCTGCTGCTGCCCCTGATCGGCAAGGAGCTGGGGCTCAGTTACAGCCAGATCGGTCTGGTCATGACCTGCCAATATATCGCCGGCGCGGTTTCCAACATCCCCGGCGGCATGCTGGTCGACACCGTCGGCAAGAAGGGGCTGCTGATGGCCCTGTCGCTGTTCTGGGTCGGCTTTCCCTATCTGCTGATGGGTTTCACCCACAGCTATCTGATGCTGCTCGTCTGCGTCTCCATGGTCGGCATCGGCAACAACCTCTGGCATCCGACGGCGATCCCGACCCTGGCGAAAAGTCATCCGGCCAAGAAAGGCCTGGTCCTGTCGCTGCACGGCATGGGCGGCAACGCCGGCGATGCGCTGGCGCCCCTGGCCATCGGCGCCTTGCTGGCGACCTTCACCTGGCGCCAGATCGTGGTGATGAACACCGTCCCGGGCGCGATCATGGCCTTGCTGATCCTGGCCTACATGGGCACGCTGCGCTTCGGCCGGAAAAGCAGGAAGGCCGAATTCGCCGATAGCGATGCCCAGGGCATCGGTGAATATGCCCGGGGATTCCGCGCGCTGATCAAGAACCGCGTCCTGATCATGCTGGCGGTCAGTTCGGCCTTCCGCTCGATGACCCAGACCACGCTGCTGACCTTTCTGCCGGTCTTCCTGGCCTACGAGATGGGTTATTCGCCGCTCTGGGTCGGCGGCTGCATGTTCGCCCTGCAGGCGGCCGGTTTTGCCGCGGCGCCGATCGCCGGGCACTTGTCCGATAACATGGGCCGGCGGCGCATCGTCATGACCAGCATGGCGATGACCGCCGTGGTGCTGGGGTTCATGGCCTTTGCCGGCCGCTCCCACGCCTTCGTCCTGTTCATCGCCGTGCTCGGCTTCTTCCTCTATGCGGTGCGGCCGGTGCTGCAGGCCTGGCTGCTGGAGGCGACGCCGAAGAACATGGGCGGCACCAGCATCGGCGTGTTGTTCGGCCTGCAGGCCCTCGGCTCGTCGATCGGTCCGGTGATCGGCGGCAGCATTGCCGATCACTTCAGTCTGATGAGCACGTTCTACTTTCTGGCCGCGACCATCGTGATCGCCAACTTGTTCATCTTTCTTATTCCCTCGCAGCTCCCGGAGGTCGCGCCGGCCGGCGCAGCTTGATCGCGGCAGGCCGCAGGTTGCCGCGGCAGCCGGGGCGCGCTGATGGGTGACTGGCTGGCACTGCTGTCGGCCGGCTGCTTCGCCGCGTCGAACGTCACCATCACGCGCGGGGTCGGCGCCAACGGGCAGGACAACGGCGCCTTTCTCTCTATCCTGCTCACGGCGGGCATTTCCGGCGCGCTCTGGCTTGGCCAGGGCGCGGAACAGGGCTGGCCGGCGCCCCATCCTCTGGGCGCGCTGTGGTTCGCCGGCGCCGGCATCCTGACGATCTTTGTCGGCCGGGTCTTTTCCTACGCCTCGATCCAGCATCTGGGCGCAGTGCGGGCCTCGGTCGCCAAACGGCTGATTCCTCTGTTCTCGATCCTGCTCGCGGTCCTGCTCCTGGGCGAGTCCTTCGATCTGGCCATGCTGCTCGGCATGCTCCTGATCGGATCGGGTTTTGTCGTGCTGATCCTGCAAGCCCTCAAGGCGCGCGTCGCGGAGCGCGGCGGCGGGTCCGAGGGGAGGCCTTCCTGGGCTTCGAGTCTGGGCAGCCTAGGCTTCTACTACGGCCCGGTGTCGGCACTGGCCTACGCGTTCGGCTATATCGCGCGCAAGGAGGGACTGACCCTGATGCCCGATCCTGCCTTCGGCACCATGCTCGGGTCGGTCGTGGGCGGGCTGGTGTTCGTCCTGGTGGCGCAGTTCGTGCCGAGCTACCGGACCGCCCTGCGTCAGACCTTCCGCGCCTTCAATCCCCTGCTGCTCGCGGCCGGCGTGCTGAGCACGGCGGGCCAGCTGTTCTATTTCGCGGCCCTGTCCCACAGCACCATCTCACGGGTGGCGATGATCAGCTCGATCGAGGCTTTCCTGACGATCCTGTTCTCCGTCATGGTCGCGCGTTCCTTCAAGCAGCTGAACGGACCGGTGCTGCTGGCGGCGGCCCTGGGCGTCGCCGGGACGGTGCTGCTCATGGTGCACCGCTGAGGCGGATCCGGACAGCAGGTCGGCCTTCAGGCCGACATTCCCCGGGCTGAAGCGCGGCCTACAAGGATTTGAGCGGGCAGGACCCCGGCGCATGCTGATCGGGGTCGATATAGACTCTGCCGTCCACCGTGTGCACCGCGTAGGTCCGCAGCGGAATCATGCAGGGCGGCGTCACTACTTCGCCTGTGCGGATATTGAAAGCGCCGTTATGAAAATCGCACTCGATCACCTCGCCCTCGATATAGCCCTCGGACAAGGAACCCGGTCCGTGGGTGCACAGATCGTCGGTGACGAAGAACCGTCCTTCCAGGTTGAACACGGCGAGGCAAAGCCCGTTCTTTTCCACCTTGAGCGCGGCGTTGACCGTCACGTCGGCGGTCGCGCAAAGCTCAAGCAAATTGTGAATGCTGACATCGATCCGGTCGCTCATGGCGGGTGCTCGTCATTGACATTGCAATAGTTCTGATGATATCTTAATTTTCCAATCAGGAACAACGTTCCGTATATTGGAACCAAAAAGCCAGGCGCCTCAGAGGGGATCTGCAATGACCAGACGCGAACAAAACGAACTGCTGACACAGACCGGGCCGGGCACGCCGATGGGCGATCTGTTCCGCCGCTACTGGCTGCCGGCGCTGATGGCGAGCGAACTGCCCGAGGCCGATTGTCCCCCGGTGCGCGTCCAGCTGCTCTCCGAGCGCATGATCGCCTTCCGCGACACCTCCGGCAAGCTCGGTCTCACCGACGAATTCTGCGCCCATCGCGGCGTCTCGCTGTGGTTCGGGCGCAACGAGGAGAACGGCCTGCGCTGCCCTTATCACGGCTGGAAATACGATACCACCGGCCAGTGCGTCGACGTGCCCTCGGAGCCGGAGGAAAGCGGCTACTGCAAGAAGATCAAGCTGAAGGCGTATCCGCTGATCGAGCGCGGCGGCATCCTGTGGACCTACATGGGCCCGCCCGAACTGCAGCCGGCCCTGCCGGAATTCGAGTTCGCCACGGTCAGTCCGAAGCGGCGCTTCATCTCCAAGCGCCACCAGGAATGCAATTTTCTGCAGGCCATGGAAGGCGGCATCGACTCGAGCCATGTCTCGTTCCTGCACAGCGGCGCGTTGGAGCAAGACCCGCTGTTCAAGGGCGCGCGGGGCAACAAATACAACCTGGAGGACTTTCAGGTGAAATTCGAGGTGGTGGAATCGGCGGGCGGCCTCCTGATCGGCGCCCGCCGCAATGCCGAAAACGGGCATTACTACTGGCGCATCACGCAATGGGTGATGCCGTGCTTTACCGCCATTCCGCCGCGCGGCGATCATCCGATCCACGGTCACTTCTGGATTCCGATCGACGATGAAACCTGCTGGTCCTGGAGTTATGACTACCATCCTGCGCGCGACCTCAGCGAAGCGGAAGTCCAGGCCATGAACGATGGCCACGGCATCCACGTGAAGCTGATTCCCGGCACCTTCATTCCGGTGCAGAACAAGCGCAACGACTACCTGATGGATCGCGCCAGCCAGAAGGCCAAGGTGACCTACAGCGGCATCTCCGGCATCGCGATCCAGGATTCGTCGCTGCAGGAGAGCATGGGGCCGATCGCCGATCGCACCAAGGAGAACCTGGTGTCGACCGACAATGGCATCATTATGGCGCGCCATCGCCTGAAGAGGGCCGCCGAGGCGCTGAAGAAAGGCATCGCGCCTCCGGGACTCGATCCGGCCACGCACCGCGTGCGTTCGGCGTCCCTGGTGCTGCCGCCGGACGTCGCCTTCAAGGATGCAGCCGGGGAGGCCCTGATCGCGCGGGATGGGGTGCCCCTGACTTCGGTTTGATGCTCGGCGCGGCGAAAAGAGGCGCCGCTCACCATCTGGCGCTGGAACGGGTCGGGGCGTGGACGCGCGAGCGCTTCAAGCTGGCGCCGGAGGCCGCGATCCTGGTGGCGGAAGTGGCCTGCGCGGTTCCGGGTTGTCCTCCGCTGGAAACCGTGGTCGCATTCTGGACGGCGGACGACACGCGTCATCATTTCAAGCTGTTCAAGCCGGTCGAGGCGGTCGTCGCGGACGACCTGCCCTACGCCTGGCTGCTGAACTCCCTGGCAGCCGCCGAGGGTTTTGGCTGCGACTGCTGTTGAAGCGGCGCGGTGCCGATCGAACTACATGGAGAGAACATGGCCGAACTTAAGCTGAAGACCGCGATCCAGAGCCTCGGACACACGATCGCGTTGAAGGACGGGCGCGTCAGGCCGCAGGGCCTCGACTTCGAATTCGAAGAAGTGCCAGCCATCATCCAGGCCTTCCGCCGCATGGTGCGCGGCCGGGAATTCGACATCAGCGAGATGGCGATCACCACTTACCTCTGCGCCCGCTCGCTGGGCCACCGCTTCACCGCGCTGCCGATCTTCCTGGTGCGCGCCTTTCATCACGGCGCCATCGTGCACAACACCACGCTCGGCATCCGCAGCCCGAAGGATCTGGAAGGCCGGAAGGTCGGGGTCAATCGCGGCTATACCGTGACCACCGGCGTTTGGGCGCGGGGCTTGCTCGCCGACCAATACGGCGTGGATCTCGCGAAGATCACCTGGGTGCTGTCCGGCGACGAGCACGTCGCCGAATACCGG
Organism: uncultured Sterolibacterium sp.; assembly: GCA_903904605.1. Lineage (GTDB taxonomy): Bacteria > Pseudomonadota > Gammaproteobacteria > Burkholderiales > Rhodocyclaceae > CAIYYX01. Next base: position 6,888 of record CAIVDC010000048.1, on the reverse strand, counting down.
GCTCCGGCCAACGTGGTGGCGATCGAAAAAGGCAGGAAGCTGGAGGATCTGCTGGCTTCCGGCGAGATCGCCGCGGCCATCGGCGTGACGCTCGACCATCCGGATGTCCAGCCGCTGATTCCTGACGCCGCCGCGGCCGGCTACGCGGCGCTGGCCGCCAGCGGCTATTATCCGATCAACCATACTTTAGTGGTGCGGGACGAACTGCTCGAGGCCCACCCGGGTCTGGCGCGGGAGATTTTCGAAGCCTTCGCCGAGGCCAAGCGCCGCTACGTCGAGCGCCTCGGTCAAGACCGGATCGCCGAGCCCTCCGCGACCGACCAGCGCTACCGGAGGGTCATGGCCATCACCGGCGCCGACCCGCTGCCCTACGGCCTGGCGCCGAACCGGCAGATGATCGAGATGGTGATGCGCTATGCCGTGGAGCAGGGCATCATCGGCCATTCCCCCGGGCTGGAGGAACTGTTCGCGCGCGGCAGCCACGAACTCGTGGCTTGAACCGTCAATAACGAGAAAGGAAGACCATGGAAGCCAAGGAGGCAACTGTCACCCTGCCGGCGCTGCAGCAGATGAAGCGCGATGGCAGGAAAATCGTCGGCGTGGTGGCCTGGGACTACCAGATGGCGCAGATCGTCGACCGCGCCGGGGTCGATCTGGTCTCGGTCGGCGACACCGTCGGCATCAATCTTTGGGGCCACCCGAATCCGCTCGCGATCACCCTGGAGGAAATGCTGATCGTCTGCAAGGCGGTCCGGCGCGGCGTCAGGCGGGCACTCCTGTCCTGCGACTTCCCTTACGGCCCGCTGCAGGAAGGCACGGCCGCCGCGCTCTCGGCGGCGATCCGCCTGGTCAAGGAGGCGGGCGTCGACATGGTCAAGCTGGACGCTGCGGCCGACTTCCCGGAAACGGTGGAGGCGATTGCCCGGGCCGGGATTCCGGTCTTCGCGCAATTCGGCATCACGCCGCAGACCGCGCTGCAATACGGCATCCAGTACGGCGCCGCGAACAGCCCCGGCGCCCTGGCGACCGCCTCGATGACGGCGCGCCTGCTGGAAGAGGCGAAGCGTCTGGAGAGCGCCGGCGCCTCGCTGCTCGACTTTACCAACTCCGGCGAGCTGGCCGGCGCCGCGGTCGCCGCGGCCGTGAAGATCCCGGTCATCGGCGGCTTCGGCGGCGGTCCCTGGCTCGACGGAAGGATGCGCATGGCGCATGCCGCGATCGGCTATGCCGCCAGCGCGATCGACTCCGGGGTCGAGAATTACGCCAATGTCGCCCGGATCTCGCTCGATGCGATCACGGCCTATGTCGGCGACGTCCGCGCGGCGCGACAGATCAAGGGCGCCGTCCCGGCCAAGGCTTTGCCCTGAGGAAATCGATCATGCCCATCACCGCCATCGACGGCATCGCGACGCATTATGAAGTGATCGGACAAGGCCCGCCCCTGCTGATGTTCTCGCCGGGAGGGTTCAATGCGACGCTGGAGATGTGGTCCACGCTGGGCATTTACGCCCGGACCAAACCGCTCGAACATCTGGCCAAGAAATACACCTGCATTGTCTTCGACCGGCGCGAGTGCGGCCGCTCGGGCGGGCGGGTCGAGCGCGTCGGCTGGGCGCATTACGTCGCCCAGGGCCGCGGCCTGCTCGATCACCTGGGGATCCGAAAGGCCCACCTGCTCGGCGGCTGCATGGGCTGCTGCCCGGTGACGGCGTTTGCCGTGGCCCACCCGGAGCGCACGCTCAGCATGGTGCTCTACTGGCCGGTCGGCGGCGCCCGCTATCGCCTCACGGCCCAGCAGCGCTTCGCCGAGCATCTGACCTATGTGCGCAGCCACGGCCTGGCGCAGGTGGTCGCTCTGGCCGCGCGGGAAGGCAAGCCCTTCGGCGCCGACCCGCGCGGCGGACCGTGGGCTTCGGTGATCGGTCGCGATGCCGCGTTCGCCGCAGCCTATGCGCAGCAGGACGTCGAACGGTACGAATTGATCGTCGCCGGCATGGGGCGCACCCTGATCGACCGGGACACGGCGCCGGGCGCCGAACCGGAGGACCTGATGCGGCTCGATGTCCCGGCCCTGATCCTGCCCGGCAAGGACGCTTCGCACGCCACCTCGGCGGCGCGCTACCTGGAGGAATGCCTGCCGCGAGCCGAATACTGGGATCGGCCGCCGGCCTTGCAGAGCGAAGCGGAGAGCGCCGAGGTCCTGCTGGGTTTTCTCGATGCGCTCGTCCCGCCAATCTGAAACATAGTTCCATTATACGGAACTCGTTATTGACATCGGCAAATTAAGGAACAGAATAAATCGTTCTCCCGGCAAGGAAGAAACCTTTCATGGTCCGAAAGGTAAGAGGAGATCCGGCGCTGAAGCCGATGCTCGGCGGGAGACGGTTCCGGCATGCCATTTGGATATATGAACAGCGTTTCATTTAATGTCGCCCCCAGGGGTGTTTGTTCTCGCAATGCCTAGAGCGAAGGAGGGGATCTTTGGAAACAGTACTGGCCGCGGTCAAGGTAGGTCCGAGCAAGATCGAGATCCGTGAATTTCCGATGCCGGAGGTTCCGCCGGACGGCGCCTTGCTCAAGATGGAAGTGGCGGGCATCTGCGGTACCGACGTCAAGATGTACAAGCAGCCCCTGGCCCGTGGCCCGGTGATCATGGGCCACGAAAATATCGGCACCATCGCCAAGGCCGGCGCCGAGTTCACCCGGCGCAAGGGTTTCCGGGAGGGCGATCTGGTGTTCGTCGAACATTACGTCGGCTGCTTCAAGTGCGAGTGGTGCCACCGCGGCGAGTACCGCCATTGCGCAAACACCGACTGGCGCGAGAACCCGGACGGCATCCGCTACGGCTACACCAGTTCGGACAAGCCGCCTCACCTCTGGGGCGGCTTCGCGCAATACGCCTATCTGCCGTGGAATTCCGTGGTGCATCGGGTGCCTGCGGGCGTCACCCCCGAGCTGGCCGGGCTGGTCACGCCGATGGCGAACGGCATCGAATGGTCGCTGTTCGACGGCGGTGTCGGCTACGACAGCACGGTGCTGATCCAGGGACCCGGACAGCAGGGGCTGTCGCAGACGGTGATCTGCAAACAGGCGGGTGCCGCCCGGATCATCGTCACCGGCACCTCGAAAGACGCGGCGCGGATGGAAGTGGCCAAGGCGCTCGGCGCAGACCACGTGATCGACGTCCAGAAGGAAGACCCGCTGGCGCGGATCATGGCAATCACCGGCGGGCGGGGCGTCGATGTGGTGCTCGACTGCACGGCGGGCGCTGGCACCTTCCCGATCCTGCTCGGCATCGAAGCGCTGAAGCGCAAGGCCGGGGTGATGGTGATGCAGGGTGAAATGGGCGACTTTCCCAATTTCCCGATCGGCAAGGTGACGCTGAAGTTCATCACCCTGAAGAGCGCCCGCGGCCACAGCTATCGCGCCTGCGAACTGGCTCTGGCGCAACTGGCCTCGCATCGTTTCCCGCTGGAGAAAGTCACGACCCACAAGTTCGGTCTCAAGGATGTGGACCTGGCGATCCGTTCGGTCGGCAACGCCGGCGTGCCGGACGTGATCCACGCATCCCTGATGCCCTGGATGTAGGTGGCGGGCATGGCGAATTCACCGGGTGCGGCCGCAGCCGGGCAGGCCGTGGACGCACGCATTCCGGTGACCGTGCTGACCGGCTATCTCGGCGCCGGCAAGACCACGCTGTTGAACCGCATCCTGTCTGAAGACCACGGGCGCCGCTATGCCGTGATCGTCAACGAATTCGGCGAGATCGGCATCGACGGCGATCTGATCGTGAAGAGCGACGAAGAGCTGTTCGAGATGAACAACGGCTGCATCTGCTGCACGGTGCGCGGCGATCTGATCCGCACCTTGCACGGCCTGCTGCGCAAGGGCGGCGATTTCGACGCGATCATCGTCGAGACCACGGGCCTGGCCGACCCGGGTCCGGTGGTCCAGACCTTTTTCGTCGACCCTTATCTGGCGGCGCACACCTTCCTCGATTCGGTCACCACGCTGGTCGATGCGAAACATGTTTTGCTGCGCCTGGCCGACAGCCGCGAAGCGGTCGAACAGATCGCCTTCGCCGATCAGATCGTGCTCAACAAGACGGACCTGGTCAGTGGCGACGAATTGCGCGCGATCGAAGTGCGCCTGAAGGATATAAATCCGCTGGCGCCCGTTTATCGCGCGCAGCGTGCCGACCTGGCGCTCAACCGGGTGCTGGGGCGCGGCGCCTTCGATCTCGCGCGCATGGTGCTGCGCGAACCGGATTTCATCACGGCGGCGGCCGATCATGATGCCGCCCATGTGCACGACGAACATTGCCGGCACGAGCCTCGCCGCGATCACCGCCACGACGACGGCATACGGAGCATTTCCCTGAGTTCGGGGAGGCCGATGGACGGCCGCCGGATCAGCGACTGGCTGAACGCCCTGGTGGCCGCGAAGGGCGCGGACATCCTGCGCGCCAAAGGCATCATCGAGGTCAGGGGCGAGGCCAGAAGACTGGTTTTCCAGGCGGTGCACATGCTGCTCGAAGGCGATTACCAAGGGCTCTGGGCACCGGCCGAGGCGCGCCGCAGCCGCCTCGTCCTGATCGGCCGCAACCTCGATCCGGCCGCGCTGCAGAAGGACTTCCATTCCTGCACGGCCGACGCAAGAGACGACAATTTCTAAAAAGGAGACTTGACGATGACCAGAAAACTATGGCCGGCCCTGACGGCAGCTTTCATCCTGTGCGCCGGCCAGACCGCCGCGCGGGCGGCGGATCCCGTCGTGGTGCGGATCGGGGTGGTCAATGCCAGCAGCGATGCGGGCTTTTTCATCGCAGACAAGAAGGGCTACTTCAAGGAGGAAGGACTGGCGGTGACGTTCACGCCGTTCAATTCCGCCGCCAAGATGGTCGCCCCGCTCGGCGCCGGCCAGCTCGACGTCGGCGGCGGATCGCCTTCGGCAGGACTTTATAATGCGATCGAGCGCGGGATCGAGATCAAGATCGTCGCCGACAAGGGTTCGACGCCGCCCGGCTATGGCTTCCAGCCGCTGCTGGTGCGCAAGGACCTGGTCGACAGCGGCCGCTACAAGACGCTCAAGGATCTGAAGGGCATGAAGATTGCCGGCAGCGCCCCGGGCAGCGCTTCGACCTCGACCCTGAACGAAATCCTGAAATCGGCGGGGCTCAAGCCCAGCGACGTGGAGCGGGTGTTCATGGCCTTTCCGCAGCATGTGCTGGCACTGCAGAACAAGGCCGTCGATGCCTCCCTGACCACCGAACCCTCGGCCACCCGGGCGGTGCAAAGCGGCGCGGCGGTGCGCATCATGGGCGACGACGCGGTATATCCGAATCATCAGCTGGCCGTGGTGCTTTATTCTGGCGTCTTCATCAAGGACAATCCGGACGTGGCGAAACGGTTCATGCGGGCCTATTTGCGGGCGGTCCGCGACTACAACGATGCGCTCAAGGACGGCAGGATCGCCGGTCCCAATGCCAATGAGGTGATCGGCATCCTGACCGAATACACCAAAATCAAGGATCCCGCCGTGTATCGCGCCATCACGCCCAACGGCTGCAATCCGGATGGCAAGGTGAACGTGGCGAGCCTGAAGAAGGATCTGCAATTCTTCAAGGATGAAGGGCAGGTGACCGGCCAGGTGGCCGTCGAGCAGGTGCTCGATCACTCTTTTGTCGAAGCCGCCCTGAAGGACTTGGGCCCGTACAAACCGAAGCTGGCCGGAAAATAAAGGGAGAATGAAAATGAACCGTCTGAGAATGCTTTGCCTGGGGATCGTGTCGGGTTTGCTGTTGGGCAGCGCTGCGGTGTCGGCAGCGGATCTGCTTCCCGTCCGGGTCGGGGTGGCCAACGCCAGCAGCGACGTGGGTTTGTTCATCGCCGACAAGAAGGGCTACTTCAAGCAGGAGGGGCTCGACGTCAGCTTTTTCGCCTTCGATTCCGGCGCCAAGATGGTCGCGCCGCTCGGCAACGGCCAGCTCGAAGTCGGCGCCGGGTCGGCTTCCGCCGGCCTCTACAACGCCCTGGCGCGCGGGATCGAGATCAAGATCGTCGCCGACAAGGGTTCGACGCCGCCGGGCTACGGTTTCCAGCCGCTGCTGGTGCGCAAGGACCTGGTCGACAGCGGCCGCTACAAGACGCTCAAGGATTTGAAGGGCATGAAGATCGCCGGCAGCGCCCTGGGCAGCGCCTCGAGCTCGACGCTGAACGAAGCCTTGAAGATGGGCGGACTCAAGTACGCCGACGTCGACCGGGTATTCATGGCCTTTCCGCAGCACGTGATGGCGCTGCAGAACAAGGCCGTCGATGCCGCCATGACCACCGAACCCTCGGCGACCCGCGCGGTGCAAAGCGGCGCGGCGGTGCGGGTGATGGGCGACGATGTGATCTACCCCAATCACCAGCTGGCCGTCCTGCTCTATTCGGGTGCCTTCATCAAGGATAATCCGGATGCCGGGAAGCGCTTCATGCGGGCTTATGTGCGCGCGATCCGCGACTACAACGACGCCCTGAAGGACGGCAGGATCGCCGGCCCCAATGCCAAGGAGGTGATCGATATCCTGACCGAATACACCAAGATCAAGGACCCCGCCGTGTACCGCGCCATTACGCCGCAGGGCTGCAATCCGGACGGCAGGGTGAACGAGGCCAGCCTGAAGAAGGACCTGAGGTTCTACCAGGATGACGGCCTGGTCAAAGGCAATGCCACGGTCGATCAGGCGCTCGACAATTCCTTCGTCGAGGCGGCATTGAAGGACCTCGGCCCGTACAAGCCGATGGCCGGAACGAAATAGGCAGAGCCGGGCGTTGTGCGTCTTCCGCACCGGGCCGGCCCGGTGCGGAAGACGCACAACGCCCGGCTCTGCCTATTTCGTTCCGG
>CAIVDC010000047.1 GCA_903904605.1 uncultured Sterolibacterium sp. | reverse complement strand
GCCAGATCGAGGAGCGCGCCTTGGTAGCGGGACAACAAGCCGTCTATGGTATCGATGGCTTCGCGCAGCCAGAGCCGGATGTCGGTGGCGACCTGGTCGTTGCGCGAGCGGCCGGTGTGCAGGCGCTTGCCGGCATCGCCCACCAGGGCGGTGAGGCGCTTCTCGATGTTGAGATGGACGTCCTCGTCGGCCAGGTTCCAGTGGAATTCGCCGCGCTCGATCTCGGCCTTGATCGTCTGCATGCCGCGCTCGATCTCGACCAGATCCTGATTTGTGATGATGGACTGCCTGGCCAGCATCCGGGCATGGGCCAGCGAGCCGCGGATGTCGGCCTGAGCCATGCGGCGGTCAAACAGGACCGAGGCGGTGTAACGTTGGACGAGGTTCGAGACCGGCTCCGAGAAACGTCCCGACCAAGCCTTGCCGGTCGGCCCAGGAAGAACACCCGCCGGGAACGTGGCGCTGTCGTGCTGATCTGTCATAATGGATTTGAGAGTGGATCGGGCAGCGAATCGAGTCGCGACAGGCTGCGAATCAAACCGCTTTCGCCGAAGCCATTGAGTCTAAAGTGACCAGTATACGGCAAAACCACGAGCCTCTTCGCTTGCCGGATTTCCGCAATCTCGGCGTATGGCTGCGTGTCCTGCTGGGCGTCAATTTGCTTGCCGCGCTGGCTGCGGCAGCCGGCAACCGCCTTGCCGCCGACCTGCCAGTGGAACTGGCGTCCCTGGCTGTTTCGGTCGAACCGCCCCTGATCGCCAGCCTGGCGCTGCTTTTCCTGTTCAACCGGACGATCGAGCGCCTGAACTACGGGGTCGGCGCCGCCATTGTCGTCGGCATCTCGATGGCGACGACAATGGCTGCATATGCCGCGTTCGCCCCGCTCGAAAATCTTGCTGCAGTGCCTGCCGGTCCGGAACGCGGGCTGTTCTGGTCGGCACTCACGGCCACCCTGCTGCTCGGCTATTTTTCGGCACGTGCCCGGCTGCAATCGCCGGCGCTGGCCGAGGCGCGATTGATGGCGCTCACCGCGCGGATACGACCGCATTTTCTCTTCAACGCGCTCAACGCCGTGCTCGGAGTGATCCGCTCGGATCCGCGCCGTGCCGAGGAAGCGCTGGAGGAACTGGCCGATCTGTTTCGCGTCCTGATGCGAGAGAACGGGGACTTGGTACCCTTGTCCGAAGAGATTTCGCTGGCCCGAAAATACCTCGCCCTCGAGCGCCTGCGCCTGGGCGACCGGCTGCAGGTGAAATGGGATATCGAATCCTGTCCGCCTGATGCTTTGGTGCCGCCCCTGATGCTTCAGCCGCTGTTGGAGAACGCCGTCTATCATGGCATCGAGCCGGCCGAGCGGCCGGCCGAAATCACGGTATGCTTCGCTCGCCGCGGCGACCAGCTGCTGATCGAACTGGCCAATCCCTATGTCCGCGGCGCAAGCGATCACACCGGCAACCAGATGGCAATCGCCAACATCCGCGAGCGGCTGATGCTCTTTTACGATCTCGAAGCGCGTCTGGAAACCAATGCCGGCGATGGCCGCTATGTCGTTCGCATGCTGATTCCCTATAGAGCCGGAGGTGGCAGATGAAGGCATTGCCGCTCCGAATCCTGATCGTCGATGACGAGGCTCCTGCACGGCGGCGCCTGAGGGATTTGCTCGCCGATATCGCCGCCGATCTTCCCAACCTCGTGGTCGGCGAGGCGGCGGATGGCGTCGAGGCTTTGGAGCAACTTGGCAACGGGCCCGTGGATGCGATGCTCGTGGATATCCGCATGCCGCGCCTGGACGGGATCGGCTTGGTGCAGCAGCTCGCGGCGCGCGACGGGGCGCCGGCGGTGATTTTCACCACCGCCTTCGAGCAGTACGCGGTGCGTGCCTTCGAACTGTGCGCCATCGATTACCTGCTGAAGCCAGTGCGCGCGCAACGGCTGCTCCTTGCCCTGAAAAAGCTGCCGGCTGCGCTCGATGCCGCCACGCTGCGCCGTCTGGCGCCGGAAGGGCGCCGCCACCTGACCTCCACCGAACGCGGTCGCGTCCTTCTGGTCCCGTTGTCGGAGATCCTGTACCTCAGGGCGGAATTGAAATACGTCACGGCGCGAACCAGCGAGCGGGAATATCTGGTCGAGGAATCCCTGACTCATCTCGAACAGGAGTTCAGCGATCGATTCGTCCGTGTGCACCGCAGCTGCCTCGTGGCGCGCGCGGTGATCGCCGGCTGCGAGCGCGAGCCCGATGCGGACGGCGAGGCCCGCTGGCGGGTTTTGCTGCACGGGATCGCCGACAAGCTCCCCGTGAGCCGGCGCCAGTGGCCGCAGATCAAGGCGCTGTTGAAGGAGGAGTGATCGTGCGGCATTTCCGCCGTTCCGGAAGACCGAGGCGAAGCCGTCGATCGGAATGCGGCGGCCGCGCATGACGTTCCCCTGGGCGGTCGCCCGCTCGATGCCCCCTGCGCCCAGGCCGGCCATGGCGTCATGCATGCTAGAATCCGCGCTGTCAGCATCATGATTTCTCCATTTCCAGGCACGACCTCACAGTGAGCACTCATCCAGTTCCGGCACGCATCGTGATCGCCACGCGTGAGTCGCGCCTCGCCCTGTGGCAGGCCGAATACACGAAAAGCCTGCTGCAGCGCTTATACCCTTCGGCCCGGATTGAGCTTCTGGGCATGACCACGCGCGGCGATCAGATTCTCGACAGGCCGCTGGCCAAGATTGGCGGCAAGGGTCTGTTCGTCAAGGAGCTCGAAGCGGCGCTGCTCGATGGCAGTGCCGACATCGCCGTGCATTCGATGAAGGATGTGCCGATGGTGCTGGCGCCGGAATTTGCGCTGATCGCCATCGGCCCGCGCGAAGTGCCGCTCGACGCTTTCGTCTCGAGCAGGTATGCGAGCCTGGCGGATCTTCCGCCCGGCGCGGTGGTCGGTACCTCCAGCCAGCGTCGCGAGGCTCAACTGCGCGCCAATTTTCCCCATCTCGCGGTGACCAGCCTGCGCGGCAATCTTGACACCCGGCTGCGGAAACTCGACGCCGGCGAGTACGATGCGATCATCCTCGCAGCGGCGGGATTGACCCGCCTCGGCCTCTCTTCCCGCATCCGTGCGGTGCTGCCTGCGGAACTATCGCTGCCCTCGGCTGGGCAAGGGGCGCTGGGCATCGAAGCGCTGGCCAGCCGCCCCGAAGTCGCCACCTGGCTCGTGCCCCTGAATGATCCGCTCACCGCCGCCTGCGTCCGCGCCGAGAGATCTGCATCGCGAGCCTTGGGCGGCAGTTGCGAAGTGCCGCTGGGAGCTTACGCCGTGGCCCGCGGCGACGGGATCTGGCTGCGCGGCTTTGTCGCCACGCCCGACGGCGCGCGCATCGCCCGCGCCGAACTCGAAGGCACGACGGCCGACCCAGAGGCGCTCGGACTCCTTCTCGCCGGCGAACTGCGCGCCCAGGGTGCCGAAGAGATCCTTGCTTCCCTGGGCGGCTGAAGGGCACGGTCCATGAACGAGGCGGCCATGTTGCCGGAATCCCGTTTGCGGCCTCCTTCCGGTCCGCTCGCCGGTCGCCACATCGTGGTGACGCGCCCGGCCGGCCAGGCGCAGCATCTTGCGGCAGCCATAGCGCGCGAGGGCGGCAGTGCGGTCCTGTTCCCCGTACTGGAGATCAGCGACATCGACGATCAGGCCGCGCTGATTGATATCGCGGGACGTCTAGACAGTTTCGACCTGGCCATATTCATCAGCCCCAATGCCGTCAGCAAGGCGCTCAAGGCAATCACGGCGCTGCGGCCCTGGCCTTTGACCACGCGCGTTGCGGCCATGGGCAAAACCAGTGAGCGCGCGCTGGCGCAATCCGGCTTTTCCGACATTATCGCGCCGACCGGCCGCTTCGATTCCGAGGCCCTGCTGGAAATGCCGGCGCTGCAGCGGATGGCGGGCAAGCAAGTCGTCATTTTTCGCGGCGATGGCGGTCGCGAACTCCTCGGCGAAACCCTGGCGTCGCGCGGGGCGACGACCGAATATGTCGCTTGCTACCGGCGCGGCAAACCTGCACTCGATGCCGCGCCGCTCTTGAGGCTCTGGGCGCGTGGCGAACTGGACGCCGTGACCGCGACCAGCAGCGAAGGATTGCGCAATCTCTTCGATATGGTTGGTCGCCGCGGGCAGGCCTGGCTCAGGAAAACGCCGCTGTTTGCGCCGCACCAGCGCATCGCCCTGCAGGCGGAGCGGCTCGGTCTGGAACAGGTGCTGGCCACCGAACCCGGCGACGACGGCCTGATGGCCGGACTGATCGCTTACTTTTCCGATAACCGGCGCAATGAAGCAGGCGGTTCAGCGCCGGGCACCCGCGATGGACGCTGAAATTCCCGCCTTGACCCAGCGCGGGCCTATGCCCCGGCCTGCCTGGCGACGTGCGCTGGGAGCGCTTTCCCGTCCGGCCGTTTTGCTCGCCGTGGTCAGTTTGCTGTTGCTGGGCTGGCAGTGGCTGGAGACGCGCGTGCGCCTGGCGGAGCTGGAACAGGTGCTGGCCAAGCGCCTGGCCGAGAATGACGCCGAAACTGCAGCCGGGCGCACCCTGGCAAAGCAGAACCAGGAGACGCTGCAATCGCTTACCGCCAAGTTCGGCGCACTGGATGCCCAAGTTGCCGAAGCGCAAAGCCAGCAACTGGCACTCGAAGCCATGTATCAGGAGCTGTCGAAAAGCCGCGAGGAACGTCTCCTAGCGGAGGTCGAGCAGGCGGTGGCGATCGCGGCGCAGCAACTGCAACTGGCGGGCAATGTCGAGGCGGCGTTGATCGCGCTTGGCAGCGCCGACGCGCGCCTGGCGCGGGCAGGGCAAGCGCAGTTCCTGCCGCTGCGAAAGCTCATCAATCGCGATATCGACCGTTTGAAGGCGTTGCCCCTGGCCGATGTTCCGGGAATTGCGCTCAAGCTGGAGGGTGTGGTCGTCGCCGTCGACGGACTGCCGCTGGCCTTCGAGCAGCGCACCCGCGCCGCCGGGGAAGACTCGGCGAAGACGGAAAAGAAGCTCGGCACCTGGCAACGCCTGGGGCGGGAACTGTGGTCGGAAATGAAGCTCCTGATCCGTATCGAGCGCATTGACCAGGACGAGCCCGCGCTGCTCTCGCCCAGCCAGGTCTTCTTCCTGCGCGAAAACCTCAAACTGCGCCTGATCAACGCCCGCCTGAGTCTTCTGCAGCGGGACGGCAGCAGTTTCCGCGAGGACGTCCGTCAGGCGCGCGACTGGTTGCTACGCTATTTCGATCGGCGCGCCAAGCCGGTGCAAGTGGCCGTTGCGACCTTGAACTCGCTTTCGTCCGCCGATCTCAACATCGAACTGCCGACCCTGAATGAGACGCTGGCCAGTTTGCGCGCCTTAAAGCTGGCGCGGGAGAGAGAGAGCCCAACTCCCCTCCCCCGCTCCAAGGGGACTTCCTCCGGGCCTCGGGCCGGCGGCGGGGCAGGGCGTTAATGCGCCTCCTGCTCTGGCTGTTGACGCTCGCGGCGCTGGCGGTCGGACTGGCGCTGGCGGCGCGTTACAACGAAGGCTACGTCCTCCTCGTGCTGCCGCCGTGGCGAGTCGAATTGTCGCTGAATCTTCTGATCCTGATCGAGTTGCTGGGTTTCCTGGTGCTCTATCTGGCTCTGCGCGCAGTCGTGAACACCCTGGCGCTGCCGCAGACGGTACGCGAGTATCGCGCCCGGCGTCGCCGCGAGAAGGCCGAGCGAGCCCTGGCCGACGCCATTCGCTACAACTTTGAGGGGCGCTATGGTCATGCCTTGAAGAGCGCCGCCAGCGCTTATGGCGCTGGCTATTCGCCGGGACTGTCGGCGCTGGTGGCTGCCCGCTCCGCCCACGCACTGCATGAGGACGAACGCGAAACGGAATGGCTCGCGCGCGCCGCCCGCCACGATGCAGAGAGCCGCAATGCGCGCCTCATGACCGAAGCCGAACTGGCGCTCGATGGCCGCCGTTTCCAGGAGGCGCAAGCGGCGCTCGACCTTCTTGCGGCAGGGGGGCTGCGCCATATCGCGGCATTGCGCCTCGGCCTGAAATGCCAGAGGGCGCTTGGCGACTGGCGCGAGGTGCTGCGCCTGGTCCGCCTGCTCGAGAAAACCCGGGCGCTCTCTGCCCTGCAGGCCGCTCCGCTCAAACTGCGCGCCCATCAGGAAAACATGCGTGCTCTCTCGCTCCATGCCGCCTTGCTGGCGGGTTACTGGCGAGAGATTCCGGCATCCGAGCGCAGTTCACCGCGGCTTTCGCTTGAGGCAGCGAAGCTCTTGATCGCCGCCGGCGATTGCGCCAGCGCACAGGCCATCATTGAGAACGCGCTCGAAGATGAATGGGATTCGAGCCTCGCCGCGGTGTATGCCGAATGCCAGGGCGGCGACGTTTTGGGCCGCATCGCCCGCGCCGAAGCCTGGTTGAAAATCCATCCGCGGGACGCGGAACTGCTGCTGGCACTAGGCCGGCTTTGCCGCCAGCAGGAATTGTGGGGCAAGGCGCAGAGCTATCTGGAGGCGTCCTTGTCGCTGGCGCCGACTCGATCTGGCTACGTCGAGCTGGCCCAATTGCTCGACCTGCTCGAGCGTCCCGGCGCGGCCGACCGATACTATCGCGCGGCTGCGCGGCTTTAACCCCCCGCCTAAATCCAGTCTCGGGCGACCAGGAATTCGCTATACAGGTTCTCTTCCGCGCTGCCGGGCTCGGGGTGCCAGTCATAGCGCCATCTCACGAGCGGCGGCAGCGACATCAGGATGGACTCGGTGCGCCCGCCGGACTGCAGGCCGAACAGCGTGCCGCGGTCATAAACCAGGTTGAATTCGACGTAACGGCCGCGGCGGTAGGCCTGGAAGTCGCGTTCGGCCTCGCCGTAAGGCAGGTTCAGGCGCCGTTCGAGAATGGGCAGGTAGGCCTCCGTGAAACTGTCGCCGACGCTACGGGTCAGCGCGAAACAGCGCTCGAAGCCCCCTTCGTTGAGGTCGTCGTAGAAAATCCCGCCGAGGCCGCGCGCCTCGTTCCGGTGTTTCAGGAAGAAGTAACGGTCGCACCATGCCTTATAGCGAGAGTGCAGGTCGGACCCAAAGGGATCGACGGCCTTTTTGCAGTTCGAGTGGAAGTGCCGGGCGTCTTCGGCAAAGCCATAGTAAGGGGTGAGATCCATGCCGCCGCCGAACCACCAGATCGGATCTTCGCCTCCGGCGATGAAGAAGCGCACGTTCATGTGGACAGTTGGACAGTAGGGGTTGCGCGGATGCAACACCAGCGAGACGCCCAGTGCTTCATAACCGCGTCCGGCCAGCTCCGGCCTGGCGGCAGTGGCCGAAGGCGGCAACAGGTCGCCGATGACATGGGAGAAGTTGACGCCGCCGCGCTCGAAGATGGCGCCTTCCTCGATCACCCTGGAGATGCCGCCGCCGCCCCCGGGGCGCAGCCATTCGTCCTTATGAAACTCGTGGCCGTCGACAGCCGACAAGCGGGCGACAATGTCTGCCTGCAGGCCGGAAAAGTACGCTTTGACGCGCGTGGAGTTCAATGGTTTCTGCGGTTGACGGCGAGATGACCGATATCTTTCCGGTATTGCATGCCGTCGAAATGGATCGTCTCGGCCAGTTCGTAGGCGCGCTTCTGCGCGGCGCGCACGTTGTCGCCCAAAGCGGTGACGCAAAGGACGCGACCGCCGTCGGTGACGGTCTGGCCATCCCTTACGGCCGTGCCGGCATGGAAAATATGGCTGTCATCGGAGGCGCCGCCTGCTCTCCGTGGCAGGCCGTGAATGACGTCGCCTTTCCTGGGACGGTCGGGATAGCCGGCCGCCGCCATCACCACCCCGAGCGCCGCGCGCCTGTCCCAGTCGGCCTCGATCCGGTCGAGGTGGACATCGATGGCAGCATCGATCAGTGCAACCAGATCGCTTTTCAAACGCAGCAGGATCGGCTGAGTCTCCGGGTCGCCCATGCGGCAGTTGAATTCGACCACCTTGACCGAACCGTCCGCACGGATCATCAGCCCGGCATAAAGAAATCCGGTGTAGGGCAGACCGTCGCGGGCCATGCCCTGAAGCGTCGGCATGATGATCTCGCGCATCACTCGCGCGTGGATCTCCGGGGTTACCACCGGAGCCGGCGAGTAGGCGCCCATGCCGCCGGTGTTGGGTCCCTGGTCGCCGTCGCCGAGCCGCTTGTGGTCCTGGCTGGTGGGCAAGGGCAGGGCATGCAGTCCGTCGGCCATGACGATGAAACTGGCTTCCTCGCCGTCGAGAAATTCCTCGATGACGACCCGGGCGCCTGCATCGCCCATGCGGTTGTCGATCAGCATCATGTCGATCGCGCTATGCGCCTCGGCCAGGGTGGCGGCGATGACCACGCCTTTGCCTGCGGCCAGGCCGTCGGCTTTGATCACGATCGGCGCACCCATCCTGGTGACATATGCGCGGGCTTTTGCGGCATCGGTGAAAGTCTCGAACTTCGCCGTCGGGATGCCGTGGCGGATCATGAATTGCTTGGCGAAGTCCTTCGAGGACTCGAGCTGGGCCGCCGCCCGGGTCGGGCCGAAGATGCGCAGACCCTTCTCCCGGAAGGCGTCCACGATGCCGGCGGCGAGCGGCCCTTCGGGGCCGACCACGGTGGCGTGGATAGGCTCTGCCTGGGCGAAGGCGACGAGATCGGCGATCGCCGTCAGCGGCAGGTTCACGATGCCGTCCTCAAGGGCCGTCCCGGCGTTGCCGGGGGCGACATACACCGTCTGCACTCGCGGCGACTGTGCCAGCCGCCAAGCCAGCGCATGCTCGCGTCCGCCCGAGCCGATCAGCAATAGTTTCATGTGAGGACTGATCAGTGCCGGAAATGGCGGAAGCCGGTGAAGACCATGGCGATGTTCTGTTCGTCGGCGGCGGCGATGACCTCCGCGTCGCGCACCGAACCGCCCGGCTGGATCACCGCCGTGGCGCCGGCCTGCGCCAGCACGTCCAGACCGTCGCGGAAGGGGAAGAAGGCATCCGAGGCTACCACCGAGCCGGTCACGCCGTGGCCGGCGTTCTCCGCCTTGATCGCGGCGATGCGCGCCGAGTCGACCCGGCTCATCTGCCCTGCGCCGATGCCGACGGTGACGCCTTCCCGGCAATAGACGATGGCGTTCGACTTGACGTATTTCGCCACATTCCAGGCGAAGAGCAGATCGCGCATTTCCTGCTCGGACGGCGCGCGCCGGGTCACCAGCTTCAGGTCAGCCCGGGTGATGTGCGCGGCGTCGCGCGTCTGCACCAACAGGCCGCCGCCGACGCGCTTGTAGTCTAGTGACGGATCGGCTTTGCCGGCGGCGACCAGCGGCAAGAGGAGGACGCGCAGATTCTGCTTGGCGGCGAAAATCGCGCGCGCCTCGTCGGTGATTTCCGGGGCGATGATGACTTCCGCGAACTGTCCCGAGACGGCTTCGGCGGCGGCCTGGTCGATGGCGACGTTGAAGGCGATGATGCCGCCAAAGGAAGAACTGGGATCGGTTGCGAACGCCTTGCGGTAGGCCTCCACCGCAGAGCTGCATAGCGCTACGCCGCATGGGTTGGCGTGTTTGACGATGACGCAGGCCGCAGTGCCTTCGTCTCTGGAGAATGCCTTGACGCATTCCCAGGCGGCGTCGGCATCGGCGATGTTGTTGTAGGAAAGCTCCTTGCCCTGCAACTGGGCGTAGCCGGCGATCCCGCCTGGGCTGAGACCCGGCTCGCGATAGAACGCTGCCTGCTGATGCGGGTTCTCGCCGTAGCGCAGATTCTCGACCTTGTCGAAGGCCAGTTGCAGCGCATCCGGAAAGGTGCCCGGTTTGCCGTCGGCTTCCAGCCGGGTCAGCCAGTTGCTTATGGCCCCGTCATATCTGGCGGTGTGGGTGAAGGCTTGCTTTGCCAGCCGGAAGCGTGTGGCGTATGAGAGTTGGCCGCCCCTGGCCTGGAGTTCGGCGAGTATCGCCGGATAGTCGTCGGGATCAGTGATCACGCCGACGCCGCCGGTCTCGTCGCCGTGATTCTTCGCCGCGGCGCGGACCATCGTCGGGCCTCCGATGTCGATGTTCTCGATGGCTTCTGCCAGGGTGCAGCCGGGTTTGGCCACGGCCTGCTGGAAAGGATAGAGGTTCACCACCACCAGGTCGATAGGCGGGATGCCGTGTGCCTCTAGGGTCGCCAGATGGGAGGGCGCATCGCGCCGCGCCAGGATGCCGGCATGCACCCTGGGATGGAGCGTCTTGACGCGGCCGTCGAGCATCTCGGGAAAGCCGGTGTAGTCGGCAACCTCGGTCACCGCCAGACCCGCTCCAGCGAGCAGCTTGGCAGAACCGCCCGTGGACAACAGCTTGATGCCGAGGGCATCGAGGGCGCGGGCGAAGTCGACGATGCCGCGCTTCTCGGAAACGCTGATCAGGGCCTGGGTTATTTTCATGGTGGAATTAGAGCAGATTGTATTCGGTCAGTTTGCGCCGCAGGGTGTTACGGTTGATGCCCAGCATCTCGGCGGCTATGGTTTGGTTGCCGTTGGCCTTGTGCATCACGACTTCGAGCATCGAGTGCTCGACACTCCTGAGCACCATGTCATATATGGCCGTCGGCTGCTCGCCATCGAGGTCGCGGAAATAGCGGTTCAGTGTTCGCCGCATGCAGTCGGCGATTTCATTGGTATTACTCATGCGGCGACGGTCCTCTGGCATGACGCGGTGGCGTCAAAGGATAACCGATCGTTGGCGGCTTGGCCGAGAAAAAACTCGTCGGCCGCGGCGAGCTGCAGTTCGACATTTTCCAATTGGTTCATGGCGTGGCGGAAATGGGCTGCGCCGACCAGGCCCTTGGTGTACCAGGAGATGTGCTTGCGCGCAATCTTGACGCCGGTGTCCTCGCCGTAGAAGGCATAGAGATCGGTCAGGTGGCGGCGCAGAATCCGGTGAATTTCTGCAGAGCGTGGCGGCGGCAGGGTCTCGCCGGTTGCCAGGTAATGTTCGATCTCGCGGAAGATCCAGGGCCTGCCCTGCGCGGCGCGGCCGATCATGACGCCGTCGGCGCCGGTATAGTCGAGTACGAAGCGGGCTTTCTCCGGCGTGGTGATGTCGCCGTTGGCGATCACGGGAACGGCTACCCTAGATTTCACCAGGGCGATGGTGTCGTATTCGGCCTCGCCCTGATATTGGTCGGCGCGGGTGCGGCCGTGAATCGCGATGGCGCGGATGCCGCAGTCCTCGGCGATGCGCGCGATGGCGACGGCGTTCTTGTTCTCGCGGTTCCAGCCGGTGCGGAACTTCAGCGTCACCGCCGTATTGGGCACCGCCCCGACCACCGCCTCAAGGATCTTGACGACGAGCGGCTCGTCCTGCATCAGCGCCGAGCCGGCCATGACGTTGCACACCTTCTTGGCCGGACAGCCCATGTTGATGTCGATGATCTGCGCACCCCTGTCGACATTGTACTTTGCCGCCTCGGCCATCATGCGCGGGTCGGCGCCGGCGATCTGCACCGAGATCGGGTCTGCCTCGCCCTCGTGATCGGCGCGGCGCCGGGTCTTGGCGCTGCCATAGAGCAGCGAGTTGCAGGTCACCATTTCCGAAATCGCCAGACCCGCGCCCAACTTCTTGCAGAGCTGGCGGAATGGGCGGTCGGTCACGCCGGCCATGGGCGCGACGAACAGATTGTTCTGCAGGGTGAATCCGGCATATTGCATTGGTGGGATCGCGGACTAAGGGCGAGGGGGAGGGCGCAATTCTACCGCAAAGTTCCTACCAGGCGCGGGCGCCGTAGATCATGCGTCGGGCGACGAAAGCGCGCAACGGCGGCACCGTGTCGAGTGCCAGGAGCGCCAGGCCCCGTGCCTCGCGGAACAGCGGCAAATCGATGTCGAAGAGCCGGGTCAGGGCGTCGGTGAAGCCGATCGCAGCGATCCGGTCTTTGCTGCGCGCGGCGGCATAGCGTGCAAGCAGGCGAGCGTCTCCGGGATCCTCGGCCTTGTCCAGGGTGCGCGCCAGTTCCCAGAGGTCGCGCAACGCCAGGTTGAAGCCCTGTCCGGCCACCGGGTGCAGCGTTTGCGCGGCGTTGCCGAGCCAAACAGCGCGCTCGCCGACCGGCGATTTTCGATAAGCCAGCAGCAAGGGAAATTTCTGGCGCCTGCCGACGGCTGCAAACTTCAGCCGGGTGCCGAAATGTGACTGCAGGCGTGCCAGGAAGGCCTGATCATCGAGGGCCACGAGTTCTGCGGCCGTCTCGGTAGGGCAGGTATAGACCACAGCCATGCTCGCCCCGGTCGGCAAAAGAGCCAGTGGCCCTTGCGTCGTGAAACGCTCGTAGGCGACGTTGCCGTGAGGCGTCGTCGGCGTCACGGTGCAGATCACTGCACTCTGGCGATAGTCGCGTGTCACCGCGCCGGCGTTCGCATCGATCGTTCCTTCGGCATAGACGACGAGGCGCGCCGTCCGCTCGCCCATGGCCGTAAGCAACTGCAGTGATTCGGTCCCGACGGCTACTTCATCGACGCGGCCATGGTCATGGAATGGAATCGTCGCGGCGTGCAGCGCGTCATCGAGCGCCGCGCCGACGCTGGCCGCTGTGGCGACATAGCCCAGTGCCGGAAGCGCCTGATCCGCCGCCGTCAGCAGGGTGCGGCCGAAACCGCCTTTCTGTGAGATGTGAATCGCAGCGATTGGCGTCGCCGCGATATGTCGCCAGACGCCGAGCCACTCCAGGATCTGCCGCGAACCGTGCGACAAGGCGAGGATACGCGGGTCTTCCCGCACCGCGCCGCGTTCGCGGGCCTCGAAGATATGGGCGCGGCCGCCATGCCGGGCCAGCGCCAAGGCCAGCGCCATGCCGACGGGGCCGCCGCCAACGATGGCGATGTCGCCGTCGTTGGCGGCCTTCGTGGAGTGGTCGTCGTCAGCCACGCTGCTATTTCGCCATCACTGCCTCGATCTCGGCTATGGTCTTAGGTGCCTCGTGGGAGATGATCTCGCAACCGCCGGCGGTGACCAAGGCATCATCTTCGATGCGCACGCCGATGTCGTGGAAAGCTTCCGGGATATCGTCGGCGGCACGGATATAGCAGCCCGGCTCGACGGTCAGCACCATGCCCGCCTGCAGACTCAGCCATTGCTCGTCCTGCTTGTATTCTCCGGCGTCATGTACGTCCAGGCCGAGCCAATGACTGGTACGGTGCATGTAGAAGCGCTTGTAGGCCTCGGACTCGATGATGCCGTCCACCGTGCCGCGGAGCAGTTTGAGGTCGATCATGCCCTGGACCAGCGTTCTCAAGGCCGCTTCATGAGTATCGTTGAACCGGGCGCCCGCGCGGATGGTTGCGATCGCCGCGGCCTGGGCATCCAGAACAAGGTCATAAACGTCGGCCTGAGGTCCGCTGAAACGGCCATTCACAGGGAAGCTGCGGGTGATGTCCGAGGCATAGCAGTCGAGTTCGCAGCCGGCGTCGATCAGCAGCATCTCGCCATCTTTCAGGACGCGATTGTTGTCGACATAGTGCAGGATGCAGGCGTTGGCTCCGCCTGCGACGATGCTGGTGTAGGCGGGCGCCAGACTGCCGCTCGTGCGGAACTCGTGGAGCAGTTCGGCTTCGATTTGGTACTCGAACATGCCCGGCAGGGTAGAACGCATGGCTCGCCGATGCGCTGCCGCCGAGATGCTGGCGGCCCGCCGCATCACGGCGATCTCCTGCGCATCCTTGATGAGGCGCATGGCATCCACGGCCGCTCGGACATCGCGGATCTCCGTCGGCGCGCGATTGCCGCCGCGCGCCTGCCCCCGCACGGTATTGAGCGCACGTGTGATGCGTTCGTCCCAGACCCTGTCATGGCCAAGCGAGAACCAAAGCGACGCCTGGTTGGCGAGCAGTTCCGGAAGCTTTTCGTCGAGGCTCTCGATCGAATGCGCGGCGTCGAAGCCGAAGCGCTCGCGAGCGGCCTCCGGCCCGTAGCGATGCCCGGTCCAGGTCTCCTTGTCGGCATCCTTGTCGCGACAGAACAGCATGCTCCTGGGCTCTTCGCCGCCGACCAGCACCAGCACCGCTTCCGGCTCCGGGAAAGCGCAGAGGTAGTGGAAGTAACTGTCGCTGCGGTAGGGATATTGGCTGTCCCGGTTGCGTAGTTGCTCCGACGAGGTGGGGATCACCGCCACGCCCGCCCCCATCGTGACGAGCAGGCGCTGGCGGCGGCTTTTTAAGGTTTCAATGTCCATTCGATAATTATACGTCCGACGAAAGCATGCGCAGTTCATGATCCAGCGCGGCTAGGCGCAGGGGAGTGCCGACATCGGTCCAGCGCCCACTGTAGCATTCTCCTCCGACTCGAGCCGTCGCCATGGCGGCGATGAGCAAGGGGGCAAGTTTTGCCGGTCGTCCCGGGTCTATGCCGACGAAGAGCGACGGGTCGTAGATGCCGATGCCAGAAAAAGTCAGGCGCGTAGCACCGGCGGCCAGGATGCGGCCGTCCTGCAGGACAAAGTCACCGTCCGGGTGTTGCGGCGGGTTGGGAACCATGACGAGATGGGCGAGATCCTGGCGTGACACCATGTCCCGCCCGATGGTTCGAGCCAGACCGGTATCCCATTCGCAGTAGATGTCGGCATTGATCACCAGGAACGCCTCATCGCCCAGAAGCGGCAAGGCTTGCCTGATGCCGCCGGCGGTTTCCAATGCGCCTCCCGCTTCCGCCGACCAATTGATCTTGAGGCCGAAGGCCCGTCCATCTCCGAGCCGGTCGACCAGCATCGCGCCCAAGTATGCGTGGTTGATGACCACTTCGCGGATGCCGGCGCGCGCCAAGCGTTCGAGGTGCCAACCGATCAGGGATTTGCCACCTGCAGCCAGGAGCGGCTTGGGGCAGGTATCGGTCAAGGGCCTCATGCGCTCGCCACGGCCGGCAGCGAGAATCATTGCTTTCATCGGGCGGAGGTCAAAACGAGTAGCCAACCCGGGCCACTCGATTCTCCAGTTCGTCGATGACTCCCAAGAGCGGCCCCAGGGCACGGTAGCGACGGCAGGTCTTGCGCAGATGGTCGGCGACCAGCGGCATGTCCTTGAGGTAATTGTCCTTGCCGTCGCGATGGCAGAGGCGGGCGAAGATGCCCAGCACCTTGAGGTGGCGCTGGACGCCCATCCACTCGTAGTCGCGGTAGAAATCGGCGAAGTCGGCGGGAACCGGCAGTCCGGCCCGCCGCGCCTGTTCCCAGTAGCGGATCAGCCAGTCGAGGGTTTGCTCCTCTTCCCATGCGACGTAAGCATCCTTGAACAGCGAGACCAAATCGTAGCTGATCGGGCCGTAGACTGCGTCCTGAAAATCGATGATGCCGGGGTTTTCGGCCTGCCTATCGGCAAGATGCATCAGGTTGCGCGAGTGGTAATCGCGGTGCACGAATACCTGCGCTTGGGCAAGATTGCTTGCGATGATGAGATCGAATGCCTGCCCGATTACCTGGTGCTGCGGCTCGCTCAAGCTGGCGCCCAAGTGCTTCGCCACATACCAGTCCGGAAAAAGTTCCAGTTCCCGGCGCAACAGGGCGCGGTCGTATTCCGGCAATGCCCCGGGGCGACTGGCAAGCTGGATGCGGATCACGGCCGAGACTGCGTCGCCATAGAGTGGGGCGGCGCCCTCAGGGCCGGCGTTGTTGAGGGCCTCAAGGTAGGTGATGCGGCCGAGGTCCGAAAGCAGCAGGAAGCCGTTGTCGAGGTCTTGCGCCAGCACTTCGGGTACATGGACGCCGGCCGCGAGGAATAGCCGCTGCACGGCCAGCCAGGGCCTGCAGTCCTCATGCGCCGGCGGTGCGTCCATGACGATGAAAGAGGCATTCCCTTCCAGGTCGGCACGGAAGTAGCGCCGGAAACTTGCGTCGGCCGAGGCGGGCGAGAGGGCGGCATGGCATCCCGGATACAGTCGGGCTAGCCAGAACTCGATCTGTCGGCGTCGTTCCATCGGGTGCTTTCCGGGCGGGGTCCCCGGTAGATGCTAGAATTTGTCATTCTATCAACAGACAGCAAGGGCATGCATTTTCCGAGGCGCGGGCAAATTCTGACACTGGCTACGCTTGGCGCCTGCTTTTGCAGCAGCGGCAGTCCTCTGGCCGCCGAGAGCCTGCCGCCGTCGCCCAGCAACGACTCGCCTCGGGTCGAGGCGGACCCCTCGCTCGGGCCGGCGCTCAAGCCGACACTGCTCCTGCCGCAAAAGCGCGAGGGGAACGAGCCGCGTCCGACGTTCGTAGCGGCCGACCGCATCAGCGGCAAGACCGACGTCGAGACGGTGCTGGAAGGCAATGTCGAGCTGCGGCAAATAGGCAAGGTCTTGACGACCGACCATCTCGTCTATTGGGATGCCGAGGACGAGATCGAGGCACAGGGCCATGTGCGACTCACGACGAAGGACGATGTCATCACGGGTCCGAAGTTGCGCCTGAAGCTCGGAGACAGCGTCGGCTACTTCGACGAGCCGCAGTATGTGATTACCCGACAGCCGCCGCGGGCGAAGCCGGGCGAGGTGCTCGCGCCCACCACCGGTACCGGTCACGCCAAGCGTATCGATTTCGAGGGAGAGGATCACTACCGCTTGAGCGACGCCACGTACAGCACTTGCGCCGCGGGCGATCCCGACTGGTATGCCCGGGCTGCCAGCATGACCCTCGACTACGAACGAGAGGAGGGGGAGGCCTCGGATGCAACGCTGCTGTTCAAGGGCGTGCCGATGCTGTACACGCCTTGGCTCAGCTTCTCGCTCAATAATCAGCGCAGGAGCGGTCTCCTTACCCCGACCTTCGGCAGTACCAGCCAAAGCGGACTGGAAATGAGCTTGCCTTATTACTGGAACATCGCGCCCAACATGGATGCGACCGTCGCCCCGCGGGTCATGAGCAAGCGTGGCGTGCAATGGGACGGCGAGTTCCGCTATCTCGATTTCAATTACAGCGGAACTCTGCGCGGCGAGTACCTGCCGAACGACTTGATCACCCACACCACCCGCAGCATGTATTCCGTTCAGCACAGGGAGGATTTCGGACGGGGATTTTCCGGTAGTCTCGATCTCAACGGCGTCTCCGACGACGCTTACTTCAGCGACCTTTCTTCGAGCATCACGAATATCGCGCAGAACAACCTCTTGCGCCAGGGCGTTCTCTCCTACAACAGTAGCTGGTGGAATGCCAACGTCATGGCGCAGAGTTTCCAGACGCTGCAGGACCCAGCCCTGCCGCCGGTCGTCGTGCCCTACCATCGCCTGCCTCAGCTGAGCTTGAACGCCAATCGTGCCGACTTTCCGCTGGGCAGCAGCTTCGCCTTTAAGGCCGAATATGTGAACTTCAGCAACCCTTCGACGGTGGCGGGCACGCGCACCACCTTCTACCCTCAGTTATCGCTGCCCTTGCAGACGGCGGCGTTCTTTATCACGCCCAAGATCGGCCTGAGTTCAACCAGCTACAGTCTCGAGCGCCAGGATCCCGGCACGCCGGCCCGACTCACCCGCAACCTGCCGATCGTCAGCGTCGATAGCGGCGTGGTAATGGAGCGAAAAACCGGCTGGTTCGGCCGGAACCTGACCCAGACCCTGGAACCCAGGCTGTACTACCTTTACGTGCCGACGCGCGACCAGCATCTGATTCCCATGTTCGACACGGGTCTTGCCGACTTCAATTTCGCCCAGATATTTTCCGACAACCGCTACAGCGGCGGCGACCGCATCGGCGATGCCAACCAGCTCACAGCTGCGCTCACCTCGCGCCTGGTTGACCCCGAAAGCGGCGCCGAACTGCTGCGCGGCATGATCGGTCAGCGTTACTACTTCACGCAGCAGGAAGTGACGGCTCCCGGCGAGATTGCTCGCACGAGCAAGGCGTCGGATTTTCTGGCCGCCATCTCCGGTCAGGTGCTGCCGAAGACTTTCGTGGACACTGCCTGGCAATACAACCTGCAGCAAGGTCAAACCAACAGGCTCTCCCTCACCGGCCGCTACCTGCCTGAACTCGGCAAGGTGCTGAACGCCGGCTACCGCTATAATCGTGACCTCATCACCCCCCTCAACGACGAGAAACAAATCGACCTCTCCGCGCAATGGCCCTTGTCCGGCCACTGGTACGGCGTTGGCCGCTACAATTACTCGTTGTTGGACAAGCGCGTCATCGAAACCGTCGGCGGTCTCGAATATGATGGCGGCTGCTGGCTTGCGCGCGTCGTTTTGCACCGCATGGCGACAGCCACCGGCACGTCCAGCACCGGATTTTTTGTTCAACTGGAGTTGAACGGTTTCGCCAGCATCGGGTCCAGTCTCGTGGATACCTTGAAGCGCAGCATCCCCGGTTACGGCCGGATCAACCAGCCCGCCGCAGCCACGACATTCTGAACGGAACCCCATGACCTTACTTCGACTGTGTTTCCTCATCACTCTCCTGCTCGGGACCGCTGCCTGGGCGCAGCCCATCAAGCCGATCGAAGCCGACCGGATCGCCGCAGTGGTAAACAACGAGGCGATCACCATGAACGAACTGCGCGGGCGAATCGCCTCCGTGGAGCGGCAATTGCGCGGCCAGGGTACGCCGCTGCCGCCGCGCGACATACTGGAGAAACAGTTGCTCGAGCGCATGATCATCGACCGGCTCCAGCTTCAGCTTGCCAAGGAAACCTCGACCCGCGTTGACGACGGGCAGCTCGATGGCGCCTTGCGCCGAATCGCCGAGAACAACCGGATGAGCCTGCCCGAGTTCAGGGCGGCGCTGGAGAAGGATGCCATCGACTGGGCACGGTTCCGCGAGGAGATTCGCGACGAGATGACCATATCGAGGCTGCGCGAACGCGAGGTGGATAACCGCATCACCATCTCCGAAGGGGAGATCGACAACTATCTCGCCAATCCGGAGCGCGCCGCCGGCACTAACGAGGAGCTGAATCTCGCCCATATCCTGCTGCGTGTCCCCGAGCAGGCCAGCCCGGACCAGTTGCTGCGCATCCGCGCCCGGGCAGAGGAGGCCTTGCTTCAGGCCAGGCGCGGCGATGATTTCGGCAAAGTGGCGGCAAGCTACTCCGACGCGCCAGATGCATTGAGCGGCGGTGCTCTCGGCTTGCGCCCGCTCGGTCGGCTGCCGAGCCTCTATGCGGACGCGGCGGAGAAACTGAAACCGGGCGAGATCAGCGATATCCTGCGCAGCCCTGCGGGCTTTCACATCATCAAATTGATCGAGCGCCGTGGCGGCGCCGCGGCGGCGCAGTCTGTCCGCCAGACGCATGCCCGCCACATCCTGATCAAGGTCAATGAACTGGTGCCGGAGGCAGAGGCGAAGCACAAACTGGAGGTGCTCAAGGAGCGACTCGATCATGGTGCCGATTTCGCCGAACTGGCGAAGCTCAATTCCAATGATCTCTCCGCCTCAAAGGGCGGCGACCTGGGCTGGCTCTATCCCGGCGACACTGTGCCCGAGTTCGAAAAGGCGATGGACGCTTTGAAGGTCAACGAGATCAGCCAGCCGGTGCGGTCGCAGTTCGGCTGGCATCTGATCCAGGTCCTCGAACGGCGCGTCGGCGATGCAACGCCGGAGCGCCAGCGCCAGCTGGCTCGCCAGACGCTGCGCGAACGAAAGTCGGACGAGGCTTATCAGGACTGGCTGCGCCAGATGCGCGATGCCGCCTACGTCGAGTATCGTCTTGACGACAAGTAGGTGGCCGAGCCGTGAGCGGTGAGCAGCGTTGCCCGGTGATCGCCGTGACTTCGGGCGAGCCGGCGGGGATCGGCCCTGATATCTGCCTGATGCTTGCCGCGCGAAGCTTTGGCGCACGTGTCGTCGTTGTCGCCGACCGAGACTTGCTGACTTCGCGTGCTGGCCAACTTGACCTAAGCTTGTCCGATTATCGACGCGATGCTCCCGCCGCCCCGGGCGAGCTCGAAGTGCTGCACGTTCCCCTTGCCGCCGCCGCCCGTGCGGGGCGTCTCGATCCGGCCAATGCCGGTTACGTGCTGGCGCTGATCGACCGTGCGCTGTCCGGCTGCAAGAACGGCGAATTCGCGGCGATGGTCACGGCGCCGGTGCACAAAGGCATCATCAACGACGCCGGGATTCCCTTCACTGGCCACACCGAATACCTCGCCTTGCATACCGGTACCCGGCGCGTCGTCATGATGCTCGCGGGAGCCGGGCTGCGTGTGGCCCTGGCGACGACTCACCTGGCCTTGCGCGATGTCCCGGCGGCGATCACCCGCAGCGATCTGGAAGCAACCCTGCGCATCCTTCACGAGGATCTCATCGTCAAGTTTGGCGTTGCCGCGCCCCGCATCCTGGTTGCCGGTCTCAACCCGCATGCCGGAGAAGGCGGGCACATGGGCCGGGAGGAGATCGAGGTGATCGCCCCGGTCATAGAACAACTGCGCACCAAAGGCATGGACCTGGTCGGACCGCTGCCGGCCGATACGCTGTTCACGCGCCGCGTGCTGGCAGGCTCCGACGCCCAGTTGGCGATGTATCACGACCAGGGGCTTTCTGTGCTCAAGTTCGCCGCCTTCGAGGACGGCGTGAACATCACCCTGGGTCTGCCGATAGTGCGCACCTCGGTGGATCACGGTACGGCACTCGATCTTGCCGGCACCGGCCGCGCCGACCCGCGCAGCCTGTTTGCCGCGATCGAGACCGCCATCACCATGACGCCTGTCGCACGATGTTAGCCTGCGCCGAAGCGCTTTCGCTATGAGGCAACATGTCCCGCGCAAACGTTTCGGCCAGAATTTCCTCGTTTCGCCCGACATCGTCGCCGCCATCGTCGCGGCCGTCACCCCGGTTCCGGGCGATAACCTGATCGAGATCGGGCCTGGCCTGGGCGCGCTCACCGGCCCGCTCCTGGAGAAGCTCGGGCGGCTGCAGGTGGTCGAGATCGACCGCGATTTGATCGCGACCCTGCGCCGGAAATTTTCCCCCGAACATCTGGCGATCCACGAGGGCGATGCGCTCAAATTCGATTTCGCCGGCCTCGGCGACGGTCTGCGCGTGGTCGGCAATCTGCCTTACAACATCTCGACCCCCTTGCTCTTCCATCTGGCGCGATATGCCTTGCAGGTGCGCGACATGCACTTCATGCTGCAGAAGGAAGTGGTCGATCGCATGGTCGCCTCGCCCGGCGGCGGGGAGTACGGGCGGCTTTCGGTGATGCTGCAATACCGCTTCGAGATGGAACGGATGTTTCCTGTGCCGGCTGAGGCCTTCGATCCCGCTCCCAAGGTCGATTCCGCCGTCGTTCGCATGGTTCCCCGCCCGGCTGATGCGCTCCTGGCGCGGGACGAGGATCTGTTCGGGCGCGTCGTCAAGGCCGCCTTCGGCCAGCGCCGCAAGATGCTCAGGAATACCCTGGGCGGGATGATCGGCGTGGCCGAACTCGCCGCGCTGGATATCGACCCGACGGCGCGCGCCGAGGAGCTGGCGGTCGCGGATTTCGTGAAGGTGGTCAACTCCCTTGCCGCTTAGTGCCGCCATTTCCCCGGCCCCTGGCCACGACGGGAGGCGACGGCCGCTCGTCCGGGTCTGACGCTGCGCCGCGCTTGCGGATCCCCGGCGGGCGGTGCTAAGCCAGTTCTGCGGTTACCGGCGCGTGATCCGACGGCCGCTCGGCCCGGCGCGGTTCCTTGTCGATGGCGCAGGACTGGCAGGAATCCGCCAGCAGGCCGGAGAGCAGGATCAGATCGATGCGCAGGCCACGGTTGCGCCGGAAGGCCATCATCCGGTAATCCCACCAGCTGAAGCTCTTGTCGGGTTGATCGAAGCGGCGGAAGGCATCGACAAATCCCAGCGCCAGAATCTCGCGCAAGGCGGCGCGCTCAGGTGCGCTGCAGAGCACCTGATCCTTCCAGGCGACCGGGTCGTGCACATCGCGATCTTCCGGGGCGATATTGAAATCGCCGAGTACGGCCAGCCGCGGATACCTTGCCAACTCGGCGCGCAGCCATGTCGTCAGCGCCGCTAGCCAGCGCAGCTTGTACTCGTACTTGTCGGAACCGACGCTCTGGCCGTTGGGAACATAGGCGCAGACGATGCGCAGCGGTCCGGAGGACGTTTCAAGGCTGCTGCTGATGACGCGGCTCTGCACGTCTTCGAATCCTGCTATGCCGCGGCTGATGTCCCGGGGTTCGTCGGCGGTGATGATGGCGACGCCGTTGTAAGTCTTTTGTCCGCTGAAGACGGCGTGGTAGCCGGCAGCCTCGATCTCGGCCAGCGGAAAGTCCAGGTCTTCCTGCTTGGTCTCCTGCAGGCAAAGCACGTCCGGGCGATGCGCCGCCAGCCAGTCCTGCACTTGCGGCAGCCTGACTTTGAGCGAGTTGACATTCCAGGTGGCGATCTTCATGTTGGTCAGAACCCATTTAATGTCGGAATGGAATGTACTTGACAGCCATCCGGCTGCAAAGCGCCCGGCGTCAGATTTCGATTGCCATGCCCTCGCGGGCGAGGACCACCGAGGGCCCATCAAGTCCGAGGTCGAAGTGCGACAGCGCTTCTGCGAAAACGCGTTCCAGTTCGTCGTCGCTGCGCGTCGGTTCGTGGTGGGTGCAGATCAATTGCCTGGCGCCGCAGCGACAGGCAAGCTCGATCGACGCGTCGAAAGTGCTGTGACCCCAGCCGCGCTTGTCCGGATACTCGGCGGCGGTGTAGGAGCAGTCGGCGATCAGCACGTCGACGCCGCGCACGGCATTATCGACCAGGCGCTGTTTCTCGTCGATCAGCATCTGATACTCGTCGTAATCCTCGTCGCCCAGATCGTAGATGTTGAAATAGGCCTCGTGGTCGCCGGTGAAGAATACCGACTTGCCGTTGCAGTCGACGCGATAGCCGAGATTGACGACCGGATGACTGAGTATCGAATTCGTCACCGTCGCGTCGCCAACCTGGATCGATGCGCCGACCGAGAGATTTTCATATTCGATCTTCGCGTGCATCTCCGCTTCCCGCACCGGGAAATAGCTATATTGCAGTTGCACCGCCATCGCCCGATCGATTCCGGCGCCGGTGACGACATCCTGGGCACCGCAAATGCGTACGGCATTGCCGGGAATATACAGCGGGGAAAAGAATGGCAGACCCTGAATGTGGTCCCAATGGGTGTGGGTGATGAAGACATTGGCCTCGATCGGCAGTTCTTTCAGCAGGGACTGCGCTAGGGCGAAGATCCCGGTACCGGCATCGAGCACGATCAGACAGCCCGCATCCGTTCTCACCTCGATGCATGTGGTATTGCCACCGTAGCGAACGGTGTGCGGTCCCGGCGATGGAATCGAACCGCGTACGCCCCAGAAGCGTATCTTCACGAGGCCCGGCCCGCCTGCGCGAAACCCCTGGCCTCTGCATGCAGCGTGCCGAGGTCGCCAAGGGATTCGATCACCCGGCCGAGACCCACACCGAAGCGCAGCGGGTTGATCGGCGCCTCGCCCTCCCGGTAGGGATTCTCGCTGTCGCCGCGCTCGTGCAATCTGCTGATCAGGTCGGCCATGCGCAGGCAGTCGCTCATTGCCGAGTCCCGCGCTTCGGGCGAATGATGGTTGCGGATGCACTCGACCAGGGGGGCCGGAAATTGCCATTTGGCGGCGAGCATCGCCCCGACCACGGTATGGTCGGCGCCGATCAACTCCCTCTCTGCATGGTGCGAGGGCATGCCGGTTTCGGCAGCACACCGGGCGAGCACTTGTCCGAACTGTTCGGGCATGAACCGGGCGAACACGATCTTGCCGAAATCGTGGAGCAAGCCGGCGATGTAACAGTCGCCCGGATCGGCCTCGCCGCTCGCGTACAGCGTGCACAACTGGCGGGCAAAAATTGCCGTGGTGAGCGAATGCAGCAGGTAGCGTTCTATATCGAAACCGGCGGCATTTCCTGACGGCAGAATGCCGATTGCGGCAATCGACAGCGCGAGGTTCTTGATGGTGTTCACGCCAAGATAGACCACCGATTGGTTGATCGAAGTGATCTTGGTCGGCAGGCTCAATTGCGCCGAGTTGATTACCCGCAGAACCTTCAGCGTGATCACCGGATCCTTCTCGATGATGCCGACCAGTTCCTTCGAGCTGCAGTCGACATTCCGCGTCAACTCGAGAATCCTTTGCACGCTTTTCGGGAAAGCCGGCATTCGTTCTACGACGATGGCCAGTTCCTTGTCGATCTCGGCTGCGGTCTGGGTCATATTCTCGGGTGACGGGTTGGTCGGGCCGCATCCATTCCTGGCTACGATTTGCCCTTCAATAAGGACTTGAGATCCGCAAAGGGATTGTAGCTTGCCCTTGTCCCGGACGAGCTCTCTGTTTGCTCGCCCTGGCGTCCGCCTGCCTCGAGATGTCTTGAGTGCTCGTTGTCATGACAATAGAGGCAGAGCAGCTCCCAGTTACTGCCGTCGGGCGGGTTGTTGTCGTGATTGTGATCCCGGTGATGGACGGTGAGCTGCTGCAGGTTCGCGCGGGTAAATTCGCGAGTGCATCGACCGCAGATCCAGGGATAGATCTTGAGCGCCCGCTCCCTATATCCCTGGTCGCGCAGTTCGGCGTTGCGTCGAGCAGCGGCGACGACCTGATCCAGCCGTTCCGGCGTCTTGTTCATGGTTTGCGCTGCCGCTCTCCTGCGATCTCGACAGGGTGTATCATAAAGTAAATTGCCTCATCGGGTTTCGGCGCTTGCTTCAGCGATTCCGGCGCAAGCGGATAACTTTAGCCCCAGGCTCCCGTTGGCCTTATCGTCGGGCTATCAGTCAAGGTCTCCGCATCGTCATCAGTTCATATCGGCCCTTACTCAGCGAGCAACCCTCATGAACATTTCCGGCCGCCGGGCAATCGCCCTCTGGCTCTTCGCATGCTGCTTCATGGTTTTGTCGACGCTGGTCGTCGGTGGCGTGACCCGACTGACCCATTCTGGGCTGTCCATTGTCGAGTGGCAGCCGATGGTCGGCACGATCCCGCCGCTTTCGCAATCGGACTGGCAGGCGGTGTTCCTGAAGTACCAGCAGACGCCTGAATATCAGAAGGTCAACCACAAGATGGATCTGGAGGAATTCAAGCCCATCTTCTGGTGGGAGTATACGCACCGCTTACTCGGCAGGACCATCGGCATGGTGTTTCTGCTGCCCTTCCTTTATTTCCTGGGACGACGGCGTATCGATGTCAAGATTGCGCCAAGGCTGGCGGGAATTTTCGTACTCGGCGCGCTTCAGGGCGCGATGGGCTGGTACATGGTGAAAAGCGGCTTGGTGGACGATCCGCGCGTCAGCCAGTATCGGTTGAGCGCACATCTGGGCCTGGCTTTCATCATCTTCGCCGCGATGTTCTGGGTGGCGCTCGGGGTACTGGCAGAGCGCGAGAGTGCGCAATCGCAACGGGGGAGTCAGCGGCTGCGGTCGCTGCGGCGCCTCGCGGCATGGCTGGCCCTGATCGTCTTCGTCATGGTCCTTTCCGGCGGCTTCGTCGCCGGCCTGCATGCGGGCCTCGCCTACAATTCGTTTCCCTTGATGTACGGCCATTTCGTGCCGCCGGACCTGTTCGCGCTGACGCCCTGGCTTGTGAACTTCTTCGACAATCCGACGACCGCGCAGTTTGACCACCGCATGATCGCATGGTTGCTCTTCTTCCTTGTGCCGTATTTCTGGCTCAAGTCGCGCCGCACGGCCTTGAACCGAGGGGCGCGGTTGGCGAGCCACCTGCTGCTGTTGCTGTTCTCGCTTCAGCTTTGTCTGGGCATCATGACCCTGCTGCTGGCGGTTCCGGTGCCGCTTGCCGCCGCACATCAGACGGGCGCGATGTTGCTGTTCGCAGACCTGCTCTGGCTTAATCACCAATTGCGGCTAAAGGACGCGTAAAAAACCCGCCGTGCGGCGGGTTCTGCTGGAGCGGTTGGGCGGCTCTCAGGCCTAATCAGGCCGCCTGTACCGGAATCTTGCTGCGCTGGTTGATGATGCGGTTCTTGGCGTCGACATAAACCAGATCCGGTTCGAACCTGGCGAGTTCGATCTCGTTGTAACTGGCAAAGGTGGCGATGATCAACAGGTCGCCCGGCGATGCCTTCCTTGCCGCCGCGCCGTTCACCGAGATCGTACCGCTGCCGCGCTCGGCGGTAATGGCGTAGGTGCTGAAGCGCTCGCCGTTATCGATGTTCCAGATTTCGATCTGCTGGTATTCCTTGATGTCAGCGGCCTCGAGGAGGGATTGGTCTATCGCGCAGGAACCCTCGTAGTGCAGTTCGGATTGAGTTACCGTGACTCGGTGAAGTTTTGATTTCAGCATGGTGCGTTGCATTGCGATTCCTTTCTCATGCAAAGGCTGGCAATCCCTCGGGGCCAGACAACAACCGGCCCCACTCTTGCGCTGCTGGCCACCACCGGCATGAGCGCATCGCGGTGGCCTAAACTTCCAGGTTGTCGATCAGGCGCGTGCTCCCAAGGAGTGCTGCACCCAGAACGACCAACTCGGAATCGTGAGCGGCCGGACATTGTAAATCAACTCTGTTTCGCACTGCAACATAGTTTGGAATCCAGCCATTGGCGCGGAGTTCGGCCATGGCCTGCTCTTCGAGGCGCGCGAAATCACGCTCTCCGGCCAGCAGCGCCTGGCGCACGCGCGCCAATTCGCGCTGCAGTCGCGGGGCCTCGGCACGTTCCGCCGGGGAAAGATAGCCGTTGCGCGAAGACAGCGCCAGTCCGTCCGCGGCGCGCACCGTCTCTCCGGCCGCGATTTCGACGCTCAGGTTGAGCTCGCGCACCATGTTGCGGATGACCATCAGTTGCTGGTAATCCTTCTTACCGAAGAGCGCGACCCGGGGCGTCGCGATATTGAAAAGCTTCAACACGACCGTGGCGACGCCGCGGAAATGGCCGGGGCGGAACTCGCCATCGAGGATGCCGGCTTGGGACGGCGGTGGTTCGACGTGATATTCCTGCGGTTGCGGGTACATCTCGACTTCGCTCGGCGCGAAGAGATGCCCGACTCCGGCGGCGTCGAGTTTTTCGCAGTCGGCCTCGAAAGTTCTCGGGTACTTCTCGAAATCATCGGTGGGGCGGAACTGCAGACGGTTTACGAATATCGTCGCGACGACGGTGTCGGCCAGCTCTTTGGCCTGCCGCATAAGCGCTATGTGACCTTCATGAAGATTGCCCATGGTCGGCACCAGTGCAATCCCGCCCTTCAACGCAGCGCGAAATTCGGCGATTGTGGTGTGTATTCGCATAGGTGGCCTTAGTAACAATGTTCTTCTGCGGGGAAGCTGCCGTTCTTGACGGCCGTGACATAGGCCGTGACCGCAGCATCGATGCTCCCTGCACCGGTCATGAAGTTCTTCACGAAGCGCGCCGTCTTGCCCGGGTAGATGCCGAGCAGGTCGTGCAGAACCAGTACTTGTCCCGAACAGCCCGGGCCCGCGCCGATACCGATGGTGGGGATGCTGAGCAGGTCGGTCAGTTCGGAGCCGAGTTGGGCGGGAATCATTTCAAACAGCAGCATGGCGGCCCCTGCCTGCTGCAGGGCCAGGGCGTCCTCCTTCATGCGCTGCCCGCCCTCGGCGCCCTTGCCCTGTACCCGGTAGCCTCCCAGCGCATGCACGGACTGGGGTGTCAGGCCGATGTGGGCCCAGACCGGTACGCCGCGCTCGGTAAGAAACTGCACGGTTTCGGCCATGACTGCGCCGCCTTCCAGCTTGACCATTTGAGCGCCTGCGGCCATCAGGCGGCAGGCGTTCTTCAGCGCCTGTTCGGGACTTTCCTGGTAGGAGCCCCAAGGCATGTCGGCGGCGATGAAGGCACGCTTGGCCCCGCGCGCCACGCACTCGGTGTGATAGATCATGTGCTCGACGGTCACCGGCAGGGTGGTGCTGTGGCCCTGCAGGACATTGCCGAGGGAATCGCCGATCAGGATGAGATCGATTCCGCAGCGGTCCAGGAGCGATGCGAAGCTCGCGTCGTAGCCGGTAAGCGTGGCAATCTTTTCTCCAGCTTTGTGCTTGCCGATAAGTTCAAAAAGTGTCACCGGCTTTTCATTGGCAAGATAGCTCATCGAACACCTCTAACGGAAAGTGAAAAAGACCGCACCCAGGGAACACGGCCCGATGGAAGGCGGACCGGAGCGCAGCCAGGGCAGTGCGAAGCTCAAGTTGATTCCAAGCGAACGATGCGTTGATCGCGAGAGCTGTCGAGTAGGTCCCGTACTCGGCCCAGCCCGGGGATCCGGCATTCGGGGGCGATCTCGGCAAGAGGCGCCAGGACGAAGGCGCGTTGGTGCATGCGCGGGTGGGGCAGGGTCAGTTGCGGCTGATCGAGCCGGATTTCGCCATAGAGCAGAAGGTCCAGATCGAGCGTGCGCGGCGCGTTGGGGACGCTGCGGCTGCGGCCGAAGCGCGCCTCGATTGCGAACAGCGCTTCGAGCAATTGCGCCGGCGGCAGCCGGGTGCTGATTTCGGCCACGGCGTTGATGAAGTCGGGCTGATGCTTCAAGCCCACCGGTGCGGTCTGATACAGCGATGAGACGGCCTGGAGGCGGGTCTCAGGAATTTCGCCGAGTGCTGCTGCGGCTGCTGAAACGGTCGCGGCCGCAGCGCCGAGATTGGCGCCGAGGGCGACATAGGCGATGATCATCCTGCCGGCTCCGCCGCGTTTCCTTCCTTGGTCTTGGCGCGGCCCGGGCGGCGGCGCTTCTTGGCCTTTTCCGGAACCAGCATGGCCAATCTGGCCTCGACATCGGCACTCTGAAATGCGGTCCACCAGTCAGCCAGTTCCTGCGCCACCTCGCCGCTCTGTGCGCGTAGCAGCAGGAAGTCGTAGCCGGCGCGAAAGCGCGGCTGCTCCAGGAGACGCAATGCGACCTTGCCGGAACGCTTCTCGAAGCGAGGCTGCAGCGCCCAGATGTCCTTGATGTCGCCGCTGATGCGGCGGGTGATGGCAAGCTTCTCCGCCTGTTGATCGAGGACTTCGTCCATGGCCTCGAACAGCGCCGGGATGTGAGTCTCGCCGCGCTTCTTCCGCGCCTCCCAGTTGGCCAGAACCTCGTTCCAAAGCAGGGTGGCGAACAGGAAGCCGGGCGAGGTGGGTTTGCCCTGGCGCACTCGCAGATCGGTACTGGATAAGGCCAGCAAGACGAACTTTTCGCCCATCGGCTGTTCAAGGATGACGTCGAGCAGCGGCAGCAGGCCGTGATGCAGACCCTCGTCGCGCAAGCGCTTCACGCATTCGACGGCATGACCGGAGAATAGCAGCTTCAACATCTCGTCGAAGACGCGCGCAACCGGCACGTTCTCCATCAGCGACGCCATGTCGCGGATCGGCGTGCGTGCCTCGGGATCGATGGTCAGTCCGAGCTTGGCCGACAGCCGGATGGCGCGCAGCATCCGCACCGGGTCTTCGCGGTAGCGACTGCGCGGATCGCCGATGATGCGCAGGGTCTTCTGCTTCAGATCGGCGACGCCGTGATGATAATCGAGCACCGTCTCCGTCGACGGATCGAAAAACAGCGCGTTGATCGTGAAGTCTCGCCGCGCCGCATCGTCCGCCTGCGAGCCCCAGACATTGTCGCGCAGCACGCGGCCGTGCTCGTCTTTTTGGGTGTCCGCATCGTGGGCGGCGCGGAAGGTGGATACCTCGAGCGTCTCGGCGCCCTGCATCACATGCACGATCTGAAAGCGGCGGCCGATAATGCGCGAGCGCCGGAACAATGAGCGCACCTGATCCGGCGTGGCGTCGGTGGCGATATCGAAATCCTTCGGCGCGATTCCGGCGATGAGATCGCGGACCGCGCCGCCGACCACGTAGGCGCGATAGCCAGCCTGCTGCAGCGTCTCGCAGGTGCGCCGAGCGCCGCTGGAGATGCTTTCGCGGCGAATGCCGTGACGTGCCGGCGGAATCACCGCCGGCCCTTGACTGGCGGGCGCGGAGGCGACGCGGAATACCCGGCGCAGGAACTTGCGGATCATTCAGGGAGAACCGAAGGGGAAAAATTCCGGAAGGCGGCAATGATACCGGAAATCAACGGCTTCAATGCCTTGAGATGGCGGATGCAACGAAAGCCGTGATATCCCGGCGAGAATTCAACGCAAGCTGATGATCGGCCAGTCGAGTGTTGCGGCATGGCGGCGCAGGGTCTCGTCGGGATCGACTGCGACCGGGTCGCTTACCTTTGCCAGCAGGGGCAGGTCGTTCAGGGAATCGCTATAGAAAAAACTGCGCCCGAAACTTCCCCACCACAGCCCCAGGGATTCGAGCCAGGTCTCGACGCGATCGATCTTGCCCTCGCGGAAGGAGGGCTGACCGCGCGGCTTGCCGGTGAACCGGCCATTTTCCTGCGCGGCGACGGTGGCGATCAGATGGGCAATGCCGAACTCGCGCGCGATCGGGCCGGTGACGAAGCTGTTGGTGGCGGTAACCATTGCCGTCAGGGCGCCCTCGCTGACATGACGTCCAACCAGTTCCACTGCGAGCGGCGTGATCATCGGGCGGATGCGTGCGGCCATGAATTCCACATGCCAGGCGTCGAGCTCGGCTCGGCCATGGCGCGCCAGGGGTTTTAGCTGAAAGTCGAGAAAGGCGTGAATGTCCAGCGTCCCGGCCTTGTAGTGTTCGTAGAATTCCTGGTTCTTCGCTTCCTGGAGCTCACGGTCGAGGACACCCTTGTCGATCAGGAACTGTGCCCATTCGAAATCGCTGTCGCCGCTAAGCAAGGTGTTGTCTAAGTCAAAAAGCACGAGGTCCATCGTCGAACTCCATTATCGTCTGCAGTACGTCGCGCAGCAGCGGCAAGGTCAGCGCGCGCTGCTGCTCCAGAGAAGCGCGGTCGAGCGCGTCGAGGACGCCGAGCAGCGACGGCAGGTCGCGGCGACCGTGACGCAACAGGTAGGCGATCAGGGATTTGTCGACGCGCATGCCGCGGGCATGCGCGTGACGCCTGAGCGCATCGGCCTTGTCCGCTTCTGACAGGGGCTTGACCTCATAGACCAGGGTCGCGCCGATGCGGGTGCGCAAGTCCTCGCGCAGGGCGAGGCGCAAGGGCGGCGTCTCGCCGGCCAGCAGCAGCGCCAGGCCGACCAGACGGGCGGCGTTGAAGGTGCGGAACAGGGTGATTTGGGCAATCTCGCTCAATGCCTCGACGTCATCGACGATCAGGAGGCTGCCGGGTGCCGGCGCCAGTTCGTCGCCCAGCGCGGCGCCGTCGATCCGCATCACCGGACGAGCCCTCGCCTTCGCCTTGGCTTGCGCGCCTCGCAGCAGATGGCTTCGGCCGCTACCCGGCGGGCCCCAGAGGAAAATCTGGTCGAACACGCGGGGATCGGCCAGTCCCGTCAAGCGCGCCATCAGTTCGGCGTTGTCGCCGACCACGAAATTGTCGAGGCTGGGCGCATCTTCGGGCCTGATATCGAGCAGCAGCTGTTGACGCGTCACTGGTCGCCCTCGCCGCGGTAGAAGCGGCTGGCCAGGTAGAGCCCTCTTACTTCGCGCAGCCCCACCAGCAAGGCTGCCGAAACTGGCAAGGCCAGAAGAACGCCGAAAAAGCCGAACAGTTGGCCGAAGGCGAGCAGGGCGAAGATCACCGCCAGAGGGTGCAGGCCGATGCGCTTGCCGACCAGCCACGGCGTGAGCACGAAGCCCTCCAGCACCTGGCCGATGCCATATACCGCCAGCACGCTTATGATCGGCGACATCCCGGAAAATTGCAGAAGCGCGACCGTCAGCGCCAGCGTGAAGCCGGTGGCGAAGCCCAGGTAGGGAACAAAGATCAGGAGACCTGTGAGCATGCCCACCGGCAGCGCGAAGCTGACGCCGCTGAGGAACAGTCCGGCGGAGTAATAGCCTGCCAGGAGCAGCATCACCAGGACCTGGCCGCGCAAAAACTCGGCCAGGACGGCGTTGATTTCATGAACGATGGCGAGCGTCTTGATGTGCCACGGACGCGGGATGGCGGCGGAGATGCGCGCCAGGAGCTGGGGCCAGTCGCGCAGCAGGTAGAACATCACCACCGGCGCCAGGAAAAGGTTGGCGACGATACCAAAGAGCGCGATACCGCCGATCCGGAGTGACTGGAGCAGCTTCTGTGCGATCAGTTGGGTACTGTCCTGGTTGTCGGCAAGGAGTTTGGACAGCGACGCCGTGTCGAGCTTGAGTTGGATGTCGAGATGCTCCTTGAGCCAGGGCATCGCTTGTTCGTTCACCAGGGCCAGAGCGGCGGGCAAGCGGGCGACGAGTTGCTGCGCCTCCTGGTGCAGGAGCGGCAGCAGGATCAGCGCCAGGAGCACCAGGATGGCGGCGAACAGCAGCATCACCAGCGGCACGGCGACAAGGCGCGGCAGACCGTATTTCTCGAGTCGCTCGACGAGCGGCGAGCAGATGTAAGCAAGAATGCCTGCGAGCAGGAAGGGCGACAGGATGGGGCTGAGCAGAAACAGCAGCCACAGGACGGCCAGTCCGAGCACGATCCAGATCAGTGTTTGCAGGCGGTCGGCGCGTTCTGGGGTCATTTCCGGTAAAATCAACAGAAGAAAACCGCAGCGGGACGGGAAGGGATGGGACTTCACCCCGCGGCGAGAAGACGACACTTTAGCTGCCAGCCCGCAGGAACTCAACTTGACTTCAACTTCCTCCCCCAGTTCCCCTCTCACCTATCGGGATGCCGGCGTCGATATCGATGCCGGCGACGCGTTGGTCGAGCGTATCAAGCCCTTCGCCAGGAGAACCCTGCGTCCAGGGGTGCTGGCGGGCATCGGCGGTTTCGGAGCGCTGTTCGAACTCTCCAAGAAGTTCCGCGAGCCTGTCCTGGTGTCCGGAACCGACGGGGTCGGCACCAAGCTGAAGCTGGCCTTCCAGTTGCGGCGACACGACACGGTCGGCCAGGATCTGGTGGCCATGAGCGTCAATGATATTCTGGTGCAGGGCGCCGAGCCGCTGTTTTTCCTCGACTATTTCGCCTGCGGCCGGCTCGATCTCGCCACCGCCGCCAGTGTCATCCAGGGCATCGCTTATGGCTGCGAACTGGCGGGTTGTGCCCTGATCGGCGGCGAAACGGCGGAAATGCCGAGCATGTATCCGGACGGCGAATATGATCTTGCAGGATTCGCCGTCGGTGCCGTGGAAAAATCGCGGATCATCGATGGCAGGACCATCGCGCAGGGCGACGTGGTGCTGGGTCTTGCGTCCAGCGGCGCCCATTCCAACGGCTATTCGTTGATCAGGAAGATTCTGGAGCGGGCAAATGTCACGGCCGAAGATTATTCGGCCGATTTCCACGGTCGCCCATTCGCCGACGCCATCATGGCGCCGACGCGCATCTATGTGAAACCGCTGTTGACGCTGATGGACGCTTTGCCGGTCAAGGGCATGGCCCACATCACCGGCGGCGGCCTGACCGAAAACGTGCCGCGCGTCCTGCCCGAACAGCTCACCGCCACACTCTCGAGCCAGAACTGGCCGCTGCCGCCGCTCTTCCGGTGGCTGCAGCGCGAAGGCCAGGTCGCCGACGCCGAGATGCACCGCGTCTTCAACTGCGGCATAGGCATGGTGGTGATCGTCGCAGCCGAACACGAGTCCAGAGCCATGGAGATGCTGCAGGCGGCCGGCGAGACGGTCTATGCGATCGGCCGCATCGAGGAACGCGGCCCGGGTCAGGCGCAAACGACGGTTATTTGAGAACGCCTAGGGTTGTTCGCCGAACAAGCTCCAGCGCTCGTGCGCCGGTGCCCGCCTGCAGCGGATCCAGTGTTTCGCTTGTCACCAGCTTCCTGAGCCAGGTCAACTGCCGTTTGGCGAACTGACGCGTGGCAAATACGCCGCGCGCTTCCAGTTCGCCGCGGCCCAGCCGCCCGGCCAGCATCTCCCACACTTGGCGATAGCCGACGCAGCGCATCGCCGGAAGTTCCGAATCCAGCCGGTATTTGCCGCGCAGGGCTTCCACTTCCTCGACCAGTCCCTGTTTCAGCATTGCCAAAAAACGTTCGGCAATGCGCTGGTGCAGCACGGCGCGATCCTGCGGCACCAGCGCCAAGGCCAGCAGCCGATAGGGCGGCGCCGAGCCGCGCTGAGCGGCGAACAGCTCGGCGAGCGGCCGGCCGGTTAGGCGCAGAACTTCCAGCGCGCGCTGAATGCGCTGGGCGTCGTTCGGCGCCAGGCGCGCCGCCGTGGCCGGGTCGAACTCCGCCAGTTCGGCGTGCAGTGCCGGCCAACCGCGGAGCCCGGCGTCCCGGTCGATCTCCGCGCGCAAGGCGGGATCGGCCTGGGGCAGGTCTGCCAGGCCCTCGGTGAGCGCCTTGAAGTAGAGCATGGTGCCGCCGACCAGCAGAGGCACGCGGCCCAGCGCCGTGATCCTGGCCATTTCGCGCAAGGCGTCGGTGCGGAACCGGGCGGCGGAATAGCGCTCCTCAGGCGTGATCAAGTCGATCAGGCCATGCGGAAAGCGCAGCAGGGTGGCGTGATCCGGCTTGGCGGTGCCGATATCCATGCCGCGGAATACCTGGGCCGAGTCGACGCTGACGATCTCCAAGGGCAGTTGCTCTGCCAGTTCGAGCGCCAGGGCGGTCTTGCCGCTGGCTGTCGGGCCCATGAGGAAGATGGCCGGAGGCAGTCGGCCATTCTCCTCATGGCTGGAATTTGGGCGGGAGCCGAAGGGATTCATTGCCCGGCCGCCG
This sequence comes from uncultured Sterolibacterium sp., assembly GCA_903904605.1. Lineage (GTDB taxonomy): Bacteria > Pseudomonadota > Gammaproteobacteria > Burkholderiales > Rhodocyclaceae > CAIYYX01. Next base: position 27,057 of record CAIVDC010000047.1, on the reverse strand, counting down.
GCCCGGCCCAGGGCAGGGCAGCGATAAGCCGCGAGCCGGGCGAGCCTTGGTCACCCCCGTCCCCGGGACGGCGGATCGGGGGACGGGTCATCATCTGCCGCGCAGGAACAGCCGGTCGAGGTCGGCAAGTGTCATCTGGGTCCAGGTCGGCCGGCCGTGGTTGCATTGATCGGCTCGCTCGGTCGCTTCCATCTGGCGCAGCAGCGCGTTCATCTCCGGGATGCTCAGGCTGCGCCGGGCGCGGACCGCGCCGTGGCAGGCCATGGTCGCCAGCAGTTCGTTGCGCCGCGCGTCGATCACCTGGCTTTCAGGGAAGTCCCTGAGGTCGGCAAGCAGCGCGCGCACCAGTTCGGCAATGGCAGCGTTCGCGAGCAGCGCCGGCACTGCGCGAACTGCCAGTTGGCGCGGCCCGGCCGGGGATATTTCGAAGCCGAGGCGGACCAGCGCCGTGGCGTACTCCCCGGCTGTGGCCAGTTCCGTTTCGCTGGCCGAAAATAGCGCTGGAATCAACAGCGCTTGTGTCGGGGGCGCGTCGCTCAAGGAGGCTTTCAACTTCTCGTAGAGAATGCGTTCATGGGCGGCGTGCATGTCGATGAGCACCAACCCGGCCGCGTTTTGAGCCAGGATGAAGATGCCGTGGAGTTGCGCCAGTGCGTACCCCAACGGCGCAGGGTCGCTTTCTTCGGCGCTCGGCGCCTCCTGCGCAACTCCGGCTGGCGACGCCGCCGGCCCGTTGGCGGCCGAGACGAAATCATAATAGGCGGACGGCGTCTGCTCGCTCACCGCCAGCGAGGTTTGCCGCCGCGGCTGCCAGCCCGGTTCCGCCAGGTAGGATGCAGCCGGATTCGGCGGCGCCGCCAGTTGCTCCAGGGGGGCGGCCAGCAGCCTTTGCAGCGCATGGAACACGAACTGGTGGACACCGCGCGCTTCGCGAAAACGCACTTCGATCTTGGCCGGATGAACATTGACGTCGACGCCCGCGGGATCGAGTTCGAGGAACAACACATAGGCCGGGTGGCGGTTGCCATGCAGGATATCGGCATAGGCCTGCCTCACGGCGTGAGACAGCAGCTTGTCGCGAACGAAGCGGCCATTGACGAAGAAATACTGCGCATCTCGTCCGGGGCGGGAATAGGCCGGTAGCGCGGCGAAGCCGGTGAGGCGCAGTTCGCCGGCATTGGCGGTTACGACCCGTGTCTGGTTGAAAAACTCCTCACCGAGCAATTCGCGCACGCGGCTGGAAAGGTCGCTTGCGGCCAGGCGATGTTTGACGCTGCGATTGTGGGCCAGGCTGAAGGCCACGTCCGGCCGGGCCAACGCCATGCGCCGCAATGCCTCGTCGCAATGGGCGTATTCGGTTGCCTCCTGTTTGAGGAATTTGCGTCGCGCCGGTGTGTTGAAGTAAAGGTCGCCGGCCTCGATGACCGTACCTCTGCCCAAGGCCGCCGGCGTCAGCGAGAGGTCGGCAGCGTCGATGCGCCAGGCGTGGGCGGCGTCGCGGCTGCGACTGGTTAGCGTCAGACGGGCCACCGAGGCGATCGAAGCCAGCGCTTCGCCGCGGAAGCCGTAGGAAGCGACTCGTTCGAGATCGACGAGACTGGCGATCTTGCTGGTAGCATGCCGTGCCAGAGCGAGCGGTAGTTCAGCTTTATCGATGCCGCCGCCGTCATCCGCGACGCGGATCGAGCGCACGCCACCCTCAATGAGTTCCACATCGATCTGGCCTGCGCCGGCATCGAGGCTGTTCTCGACCAGTTCCTTGAGCACCGAGGCGGGACGCTCGACCACTTCGCCCGCTGCAATCTGGCTGATGAGCAGGTCCGGCAGGGGTTTTATCGCGTTCATGGCCGCGATTATAAGCCGTGGCTTCCGGTAGAATGCCCCGCTTTGGCTGCCGGCCCCCTGCCGTGATCGCGATGGAACTTCTTGCCCAGTTTTCCGACCTTGTGCTCCATCTGGACAAACATCTCGTCATTCTGGTGCAGCAGTATGGCCTGTGGATCTATGCCATCCTGTTTGCCATCATCTTCTGCGAAACCGGTCTGGTGGTGGCGCCCTTCCTGCCGGGCGACTCGCTGCTGTTCGTCGCCGGTGCCGTGGCCGCGAGCGGCGGCATGGACATCTACGTGCTTTGCGGCGTATTGTTCGTTGCCGCGGTCGCCGGCGACAACACCAACTACTGGATTGGCCATGCCATCGGGCCGCGGGCCTTTCGCTGGGAACAGTCCCGCCTGTTCAACAAGGCGGTGTTGCTGAAGACCCATGTCTTCTATGAAACGCACGGCGGCAAGACCGTCATCATCGCCCGCTTTCTGCCGCTGGTTCGCACCTTCGCGCCGTTCGTGGCCGGCGTCGCGCGCATGACCTATCCGCGTTTCTTCGCCTTCGATTTAGCCGGCGGCGCCTTGTGGATAGGTTCGTTGACGCTGGCCGGTTACTGGTTCGGCAACCTGCCCTGGTTCAAGAATAATCTATCGCTGGTGATTGTCGCCATCATTGCCCTTTCCCTCTTGCCGGCGCTCATCGGCTGGCTGCGCCATCGCTTGGCTGGGGTTTGAGCGTTTCCAGCCAGCAGCCCAGGCCCTGGGCGTTGAGTTCGATGTCCGTGGCCAGCAACTTCAGCAATGCCTCGCCGCTAAGCCGCCAGCCTTGGCCCGCCGCCTCAGCGCTGAAGATTGCCGCAAGCCCGGCCTTGAGACGTTCGTGGCGGCCAGGTCCGGCGCGCTCCCGCAATGCCAGTTCGGCATGAGCGTCGATCAGGCGGTGCAGGTCATCGGCCAGGCGCGGGATGTCTTTCACCTGACTGAAATGGGTGACGTAGATCGCTTCCGGCCGATATTCCGCGAGCAGAGCGACCGAGCGATGCATCTCCGCCGGGTCGAATTGCGTCGGCGTCGTCGCGGGGAAGGCGAAGCAGCGGCCACGATTATCCAGTTCGCGGTAGGACAGGCCGAATGTGTCGCCGGCGAAGATATGCCCGGAGCGGCCGTCGAAGATGGAAATGTGGTGACGGGCGTGGCCGGGGGTATCGAGAAAACTGAGTTCCCGGCCCGCAAGCAGCATTGTCAGGCCGTGCGTCGCCGCCATGATCCGAGTCGGCGGCACCGGCAGAATTTCTCCGTACATCTGCCGCGCGGCGCGCTCGCCATACACGGCGACCGTGCTCTCGATCAGCCGGGATGGGTCGGTCATATGGCGTACGCCGCTCGGATGCATCACAAGTTTCGCTTCCGGCAGCTTGGCCAGCAACTGGGCGGCGCCGCCGGCATGGTCAAGGTGGACGTGCGTAAGGATGACGCAATCAACTCGGGCAGGGGCGAGGCCGAGAGTCCCGAGCGCGGCCAGAACGCGTGGTACGCAGTTGTTGTTGGCCGTATCAACGATCGCGGCATGGCCGTCCTCGACGATCAGATGCACGGCATTCAACCGCGGCCGGCCGAAGCCCGAGTCTATGGCGTAGATGCCCTGTCCGTAGTCCGTGACGATGTTCATGATGAATCCGTTGGTTTCGCCCATCTTAGCAGGGCGAACGATCCGTCACCTTAATCGTAAAACAAGGAGTTTGCGCTATGATGAGCGATGCCTTTTCCCCTGTCTCAAGCCGCTCTGGTGCTGCCGATACCCAGATGAAGACTGTTGTCATCCTGATCTCCGGCCGCGGCAGCAATCTCCTCGCGCTGCTCGAGGCGAAGCTGCCGGGGCGCATCTCCGCAGTCATCAGCGACCGCGGCGAAGCCCAAGGCCTTGCGTTTGCCCAAGCGCGCGGTGTGGCGACCGCGGTGATCGATCACCGCCGCTACACGTCCCGCGAGGCATTCGATGCCGCCCTGACCGAGGAGGTCGAAGCTCACCGGGCAGACCTGGTAGTGCTGGCCGGCTTCATGCGCATCCTCGGCGACGATTTCGTGCGCCGTTTTGCCGGGCGACTGCTCAATATCCATCCATCGCTCCTGCCGATGTTCCCTGGCTTGAAGCCACATGCCCAGGCGCTTGCCGCCGGTGTCAAGATCCATGGCTGCACGGTGCATTTCGTCACGCCTTCCCTGGATGCCGGTCCCATCGTCGTGCAAGCGGCGGTGCCGGTGCATGGCGACGACGATCAGAAGTCATTGGCGGCACGCGTGCTGGTGCAGGAACACAGGATCTATCCGCAGGCAGTGCGCTGGTTTCTGGAGGATCGCTTGCGACTCAGCCCGGATGGACGGGTTGTGCTTCAGGGTGAGGGACCGCCCGCCCAGCCACTGATAGCGCCTGCCTCGGCTTGAAGAAATTGCCCAGGGCTTGATGAAGCGATCGGGAATCGGGCTGGGTTTGGTCCTGTCCCTGCTGCTGCATCTGGCGTTTTTCGTGGCGCCTGGCTGGCAGCTTTTGAATCTGAAGCGGCCATCGGATCCGGTGCGACTCGATGCGAAACTCATACCCGTTGCACGGAGGGTCATGGCGCCGCCATCGCCGGCGAAGGCCAAACCGCGAGCGCCGGAGCGCATCCTGGCGCAGCCGTCGCCGCGGCCAGAGTTTGCGCTTGCCCCGCCTATCGCCGCGGCGCCTGAGTCAGGCCCGGGCGTGCCGCCCCGTGCCGCACCGGAAGCGGTTCCGGCGGAGCCTCCTCGCCCTGCGCCAGTGGTGCCGGCTGCGCTGCCCCCGCCGCTCCCGCCGCCGCTGCCGCGCCACGGCCGCATCCGCTTCGCAGTCAGCCGCGGCGACCAGGGTTTCGTCATCGGTCAGGCAATTCATCGCTGGAGCCAAGACGGCAAGACTTACCTGCTCAACAGCGTCACCGAAACCACGGGAATTGTCGCCTTGTTCCGGCAGGCGCGGGTGGAGCAGACCAGCGAAGGCGAGATCGGCGATGCCGGACTGAGGCCGATCCAGTATCGCACCGAACGCAATGGCGTCGCCGCAGAAGCGGCGAGCTTCGAATGGCAGGCGCGTATCCTCAAGTTCTCGGGCGGCCGCGAAGCTCCGCTCTTGCCGGGGGCGCAGGACGTGCTCAGCCTGTTCTACCAACTCGGGCAGCAGTTGCCGGTCGTGCCTCGTGAAGTGATGATCGCCACCGGCAAGAAGTTCGAGCCCTACGACTTCGTGGTGCTGGGCGAGGAGAAGCTCCCACTGAGCTTCGGCGATCAGCGTGTGTTGCACCTGAAGAGTGTCGGCGAGGGTGGCGAGGCGACCGAGATCTGGCTGGGCATGGATTTGCGGGGCCTGCCGCTTAAAGTCCGTTACACCGACCGAACCGGCGAGAGCTTCGTTCAACTCGCAGAGCAACTCGAGTTCGATGATAATGAGCCGGCCGCAGCAGTCAAACCTCCCGATTCGGGACGATAGGAAGCCATGAACATACGCATCACCCCGGGCATGATAGACGACGCTGCCACCGCGGTGAAAAAATTGCTGACATTCAATCAGCCTGCCGATGCCGCACTGTCGGAATTCTTCCGCGAGCGACGTGCCTTGGGCAGCCGCGAACGGGGTTTTATCGCCGAGACGGCCTATGTTGTCTTGCGCCGCCGCCGCTTGCTGGAGAAACTGGCGCAGCCCGTGGTGACGCCGCGGCGCCTGGTATTGGCGGCGCTCACGCGCGTCAATGGTCTCTCGCAGCGCCAATTGGCAGAAGCGATCACGGCTGCGGAAGCCGATTGGCTGGCCGGCTTCAGAAGCCGTCCGGAACCGATGCTGACGCTGGCTGAGCAGACCGACCTGCCTGATTGGCTGAGCGAACGGCTGCGCATGCGTTTGTCCGAGGAGGCTCTGTTGCAACTGGCGCGCGGCCTGAACCAGGGCGCGTCACTCGATTTGCGCGTCAATTCCATCAAGGCCTCGCGCGAAGATGTTCTCGCCAGACTCGCCGCCGATGGCATCGCCGCCGAGGCGTGCCGCTACGCCCCGCTGGGCATCAGGCTCAAGGCCAAGCCGGCGCTCCAGCGGCATCCGCTGTATCTCGACGGTGTCATTGAAGTGCAGGATGAGGGGAGCCAGTTGCTGGGCTATCTTCTTGCGCCCAAGCGCGGCGAGATGGTCGTGGATTTCTGCGCCGGTGCGGGCGGCAAGACCTTGCTGCTCGGCGCCATGATGCGCTCTACCGGCAGGCTCTACGCGCTGGATGTCTCCGACAAGCGCTTGGCCCGGCTCAAGCCGCGTGTCGCGCGGGCAGGCTTGTCCAACGTGCATCCGGTGCGTATTTCGGGAGAGAACGACAGCCATGTCAAGCGGCTCGCCGGCAAGATCGACCGGGTCCTGGTCGATGCGCCGTGCAGCGGGCTAGGCACGCTGCGCAGGAATCCGGATCTGAAGTGGCGGCTGACTCCGGGGAGCATTCTCGAACTGAGCAAGAAACAGCATGACATCCTAGCGGCGGCGGCGCGCCTGGTGAAGCCCGGCGGTCGACTGGTATATGCGACCTGCAGCATCCTGCCGGAGGAGAATGAAGCAATCGTCGCCGAGTTCCTGGCCGACCATCCCGCCTTCAAGAAGCTCTCGGCCGCGGCTTTGCTGGCGGAACAAGGCATCGTTATCGATTGCGCCGAGGATATGCAACTGCTGCCCCATGTGCATGCTACCGACGGCTTCTATGCCGTCGCCTTGGAGCGGTTGTTGCCTTGAAGGCATTGCCGACGCTGGTCGTTGCCTTCCTGCTGGCCCTGCCGGGGCAGGCGCGACCTGAACCGTCGGCACTGCCCGCGCAGGGCACGGTCGAACCGGCCTTCACGCCGTGGGATGATGCCGAGGCCGCCGTGCTGCGGGTGCTCCATGAGGCGCGCAAGACGATCTATGTTCAGGCCTATCTGTTTACCAGTCGGCCGCTGGCAAGGGCGCTGATCGAGGCCAAGAATCGGGGCGTTGCGGTCGATGTGCTTTCCGACCGCGAGATGCTGGTCAAGGATGAAGCCGGCCGCAGCCAGATTCCCCATCTTGCCGAGAGCGGCATCCCGGTCTGGCTGGAGGTGCGCTATGTTGCGGCGCATAACAAGATTATTTTGGTCGACCCTGAAGAAGCGACCGGGGCAGTCATTACCGGCAGCTACAATTTTACTTTCTCCGCGCAGGCGAGAAATGCCGAAAATCTCCTCATCCTGCGGGGCAATCCAGGGCTCGCCCGCGCTTATCTCGACAACTGGCGGCGCCATCGGATTGAGGCGCTACCCTATCCGCAGGGCCTCTTGGATTAGCGGCCTTCACTGAGGCACGAGCCATGCAGAACGATATTCCCAATTTGCTCATCGAGTTCTGGCGCGATATGCAGCGGCCCGATGTGTTCTGGCAGGTCGGCGCACTGCTTGCGTGTCTGACGATCGCATTCTTGGTCGGCCATCAAGTGCGTGGCCGGGCAGAGGCCGCCGGCCGCGCCTGGCGTTTCGGTCAGGGTGGCCTGCAACGCTTGGCCTTTCCGGTCGTGGCCTTGTTGCTGGTGCTGGTGGCCCTGCCGCTCTTGCGGCACCGTTTCCCCACGCACCTCTTGGTGTTGGCTGTACCGCTTCTGGCCTCTCTTGCCGTGATCCGCATCGTCTTCTACATACTGCGCCGGACCTTCGGCAGTTCAGGCTGGCTGGCTTCGTTCGAGCGCGGGTTCGCGTTGCTGGTCTGGGGCGTGGTGGCGTTACATATCACCGGCCTTCTGCCGGATCTTATCGACATGATGGAGGGCGTCGACTTTTCCGTCGGCAAGCAGACCCTCAATCTCTGGATGGTGCTGCAGGGGCTGGTGACGGTGCTCGCAACGCTGCTCCTGGCGCTCTGGGTCAATGGTCTGGTCGAGGCGCGACTGATGTCAGCACCCAACCTCGACAGCAACTTGCGCGTGGTGTTCACCCGGCTCTCGAAAGCCTTGCTGATGCTGCTGGCGGTGCTGATCGGCTTGCCTCTGGTCGGTATCGATCTCACCACGCTTTCAGTCTTCAGCGGGGCGTTGGGCGTCGGCCTGGGTTTCGGCTTGCAGAAGATTGCCAGCAATTACGTCTCGGGCTTCATCATTTTGCTTGACCGGTCCATCCGTATCGGCAATGTCATCAGCGTCGGCGCGGAGCGCGGGCAGGTGACCCGAATCACCACGCGCTACACGGTGTTAAAAGGCCTCTCAGGGGTTGAGGCAATCGTCCCCAACGAGGTGCTGGTGAGTTCCGTGGTCCAGAATGAGTCTTTGAGCGACCCGCGCATGCGTATCGGCTTGCAGGTACAGATTGCCTACGCCAACGATGTCGAGAAGGCGATGAAGCTCATGCTTGAAGCCGCCTCATGCCAAGTGCGGGTGCTCGCCGATCCCGAACCGAAGGCCTTCCTGGCCTCCTTCGGCGATTCCGGCATCAACCTCGAACTCGGTTTCTGGATCGCAGATCCACAGGAAGGTTCGCTGCAAATCCGCTCCGATATCAACCTCGCCATCTGGTCAGCTTTCCAGGCCGCCGGAATCGAAATTCCCTTTCCTCAGCGTGAAGTGCGTCTGCTCGGTACGGCGGGATGAGGGCGCCAGGGAATTATTCGCGTAGAATCGAGTCTAAATGTTTTGTTCCTCTAAAGGCATATTCTGAATGTTCTCAGGTTCTATCCAACTGCCCTGGTGGGGTTATGGAATAGTAGTGCTTCTGCTGACCCATGTGTCCATTGCAGCCGTCACGATTTTTCTGCACCGCTATCAGGCACACCGCGCGCTCGATTTGGGGCAGGTGGCGAGCCATTTTTTCCGTCTTTGGCTGTGGTTGACCACCGGCATGGTCACCAGGGAATGGGCGGCGATACACCGTAAGCACCACGCCAAGTGCGAGACGCGGGAGGATCCGCACAGCCCGCAGGTGCTTGGCGTGAACCGCGTGCTATGGGGCGGCGTTTTTCTCTATGTCAAAGAATCGCGCAACGTCGATACCATGGAACGTTATGGTCACGGTACTCCCGATGACTGGCTGGAGCGTCGGCTTTACACGCCTTTCCATAAGCTGGGCATCGTCATCATGCTGATCATCGATGTCGTGTTGTTCGGCGCTCTACCCGGCATGCTGATCTGGGCCGCCCAGATGGTCTGGATCCCCTTCTGGGCGGCAGGGGTCATCAACGGTCTCGGACACTTCTGGGGCTACCGCAATTTCGCCAGCGCGGATGCCAGCAGCAACCTCCTGCCCTGGGGTATCCTGATCGGCGGCGAGGAACTGCACAACAACCACCATGCCTTCGCAACTTCAGCCAAACTTTCCAACAAATGGTACGAGTTCGACATCGGCTGGCTCTATATTCGCATCCTGGAAACACTGGGGCTGGCCAAGGTGAAGAAAGTCGCGCCGACGCCCAGGCTAGGGGTCATCCGAGTGGCAGTGGATGCCGAGACGCTGAAGGCGGTCATCACCCATCGCTACGACGTATTGGCGAAGTACATGAAGTCGCTGCAGCGCATCGCCGGCGAGGAGATCGGCAAGCTTAAACTGGACGCCCGGCAGGGCCAGGCTTTGAAGCGCTGGTTGGGCGTCGATGCTGCCACGCTGTTGATGCCGGAGCAGGAAAAACTCGCCTCGGTGTTGAAGGAAAGCGATCGTCTTTCCAAAGTGTATGCCATGCGTGCCGATCTTGTGGCTTTGTGGGCGCGTTCCGCCGCGAGCCATGAGCAACTTCTGAAGCAGTTGCAGGAGTGGATTCACCGCGCCGAGCAGAGCGGCATCGCCCAATTACAGGAGTTCTCTCTGCGATTGCGACGCTACGCGACCTGATAGGGTCTCGAGCCAGCGGTGGGCATCAGGGCGGGGCGGTCACTTGCTTGGTACAAACCGCCCGATTTCCCGAACCTTCCTGTACTGAGCATGGGGCAGCACTCGCCCGTGCATGGCAATATAGACGCCGGGCGGGAGCAATTGAACGGCGGCATAGGCAAAGCCGATGTTGAATGCGGCATCCGAACTTTCCACTTTGTACGGAACCATGGCGCCGGTCAGGACCACGGTCTTGCCCGGGGCGAGTCTCGCAATGAGCTCTGCGGTCTCCCCCATCGTGTCCGTGCCGTGCGTTATCAACACTCGGCTGGCTGGGGCCGACGCCACGAATTCCGCCAGGTCTGCCCGCTCGTCCGGCGTGATGTCCAGGCTGTCCTTGCGCAGGAACGAAGATACGGTTAGTTCTTCCGGGCCCACGCCGGCGTCAGCCAGGACTTTATGAAGCACGGGGTCGTCGACGTCCAAAGTGCCGGTGATGGCGCTGTAATGCTTGTCTAGGGTACCGCCGGTGGCGATTAGATTGATTTTAGTCATGGCAGGAAGATATCCGATTTGCGACAAGCCGAGACCGGCTATCGGGAGTCCTCGGTCGTGACATCCGCGCCACCTGGGCTTGGTGTCGCATTAACTGAGCTAAGGCTGACCATACCCCCAGAACCAAAAAACCCGTCCAAGAAAGGCTGGACGGGTTTTCTGAGGATGTCGGGTACAAGCTTACTTCAGCTTGGTTTCCTTGTACGCTACATGCTTGCGAACCTTCGGGTCGTACTTGATCATTTCCAGTTTCTCGGGTGTGGTGCGCTTGTTCTTGGTGGTGGTGTAGAAATGGCCGGTTCCGGCCGTAGATTCAAGCTTGATTTTTTCGCGGGCGCCTTTGGCCATGATGTTCTCCGGTCAGATTGTGGCAGATGTCAGAACGACTCGCCGCGGCTTCGCAGCTCGGCGAGAATGACATCGATGCCTTTTTTGTCGATGGTCCGCAAGCCGGCGTTGGAAACACGCAGCCGCACCCAGCGGTTTTCGGATTCGACGAAGAATCGACGATTCTGCAGGTTATGAAGGAAGCGACGCTTGGTCTTGTTGTTGGCATGGGAAACGTGGTTTCCGACCATCGGGGCCTTGCCCGTGACTTGGCAAACGCGAGACATGTGGGTTGCTCCAGAAATCGATTCAACAAAGCCGAACATTGTACCCGAGGCTGCGCAAAAACTCCAATTGTGATTTTGGCGCCGGATTTGCCGTGGCTTCAGAGCATTCCGCGTTCGGCAAAGGACATGGGATGCGTATTGCCGGCGACAATGAAGTGATCGAGCACTTTCACGTCGACCAGCGCCAATGATTGCTTCAGGGATACGGTCAGGACTTGGTCTGCGCGCGACGGTTCGGCGACGCCCGACGGGTGATTGTGCGCGAAAATGACCGCCGCAGCATTCCGGGATAAGGCGTGCTTGACCACTTCGCGCGGGTAGACGCTGGTTTGGCTCAGGGTGCCGCGAAACAGTTCCTCATGGCCGATGAGCCGGTTCTGGGCGTCCAGCCATAGCGCCACGAAGGTTTCGTGAGGCAGGTGGGCGAGCTTCAGGCATAACCAATCGCGAACTGCGGCTGGTGCCTCGAATAAGTCGCGGGCGGCCAGCCCCTCATGGACGGCGCGTTTTGCCATTTCCAGCACCGCCTGCAACTGCGCATACTTGGCCTTGCCCATGCCGGGGATGGCTGCGAATTCGTCAACCTCGGCATGGAACAAGTGTTGCAGGGAGCCGAAGTGTACCAAGAGCTGGCGGGCCAGGTCGACGGCGCTCTTGCCCTTGACCCCGGTTCGCAGGAAGATGGCCAACAGTTCCGCATCGGAAAGGGCTGCGGCACCGTGTCTCAGCAGTCGCTCGCGTGGGCGTTCCTGTTCGGGCCAATCGCTGATTGCCATGGGGTAGAATGAGTCATCATAAGGTTGGCGGATATTCTACTGTCATGGCGGAACTTTCAGGTAAACGCATCGTGCTTGGCGTCACCGGTGGCGTGGCGGCCTACAAAGCGGCGGAACTGGTGCGCTTGCTGATCAAGGCCGATGTCGTCGTCGATGTGGTGCTGACCGCCGCCGGCGCACACTTCGTCGGACCTGCCACCTTTCAGGCGCTGACCGGCCAGCCTGTTTGGAGCGATCTGTGGGATGCGCGTGCGCCTGGCGGCATGGCCCACATCGATCTGACGCGCGGCGCTGACCTCGTCCTGATTGCGCCGGCCAGTGCCGACTTTCTCGCCAAGCTCGCTCATGGGCAGGCCGACGATCTGCTCTCGACGCTTTGCCTGGCACGGGCCTGCCCCCTGCTCGTCGCGCCGGCGATGAACCGGCAGATGTGGGAGCAAGCGCCGACGCGGCGCAACGCCAGGCAATTGATGGCTGACGGCGTAGCCCTGCTCGGCCCGGCCGGCGGCCTTCAGGCCTGCGGCGAAGTGGGGCCGGGCCGCATGCTTGAGGCCGGGGAGCTTTTCGACGAACTGGTCGCGTTCCTTCAGCCCAAGATCCTTGCCGGCAGAAGCGTGTTGCTCACCGCTGGTCCGACTTTCGAGGCCATCGATCCGGTGCGCGGGCTGACCAATTCCAGTTCGGGCAAGATGGGCTTCGCTCTGGCGCGTGCCTGTCATGAAGCCGGAGCGGCGGTGACCCTGATATCCGGCCCCGTCGCATTGTCCACCCCGTCTGGCGTTAACCGAATCGATGTCGTGAGCGCGGCCGGAATGCGTGAGGCAGTGCTGCGCGAACTGCCTGGACAGGAACTGTTCATCAGTGTGGCTGCGGTGGCGGACTACCGCCCTGCCGAACCTAGGCCGGGCAAGATCAAGAAGGACGGGCGCGCCATGACCTTAGAATTGGTTGCAAATCCCGACATACTCGCCGAGGTCGCGGCGTTGCCCGAGCCGCCTTTTTGCGTCGGCTTTGCCGCGGAGAGCCAGAACCTCGCCGACTACGCCGAAACTAAGCGCCGCGCCAAGAAACTGCCGCTAGTCGTGGGCAATCTGGTGCAAGACGGACTGGGTGGCGACGTCAACAGCGTGACCCTGTTCGATGCCCTAGGCGCTCACCCTCTTCCAACAGCGCCCAAACTCGACGTTGCGCGCCGCATCGTCGCCCACATTGCCGCCATGCTGCCTCCACGCTGATATGCATCGCATCGACCTCAAGATCCTCGACCCGCGCCTCAACGACGCATCCGGTCAATACGCTCCCCATTACGCCACGACGGGGGCCGCCGGTCTCGACCTGCGCGCCTGCATCGAGGTGCCGGTCCGGATCCATCCCGGCGAGACGCAACTGATCCCCACTGGCATCGCCCTCCATATCGCCGATCCGGGGTTGGCGGCCTTGATCCTGCCGCGCTCCGGGCTCGGTCACAAGCACGGCATCGTGCTGGGCAATCTGATCGGGCTCATAGATTCCGATTACCAGGGCGAGATTTTCATTTCTACCTGGAATCGCGGCAAGGAGACTTTCACTCTGAACCCGTTGGATCGGCTCGCCCAACTGGTGATGGTGCCGGTACTGCAGGTCGGCTTCAATATTGTCGACGATTTCGCAGTTTCCGATCGCGGCGCCGGCGGCTTCGGCAGCACCGGCAAGTCCTGAGTCGAAAACAGGCCGACTGCGTCGCCGTCTGGGGCACTGCCAATCAACCCAATGAGTCGGCCCAGATGTTCTTCGCCCACGCCATCGCGTAGTCCGCCTCCACTTCGCTTGCCTCGTGCGACAGGCCGCCCGATCCAGGCACCGTCTTGAAAGTTCTGCTCCCGGCATCATAGGCATGGACCGACGCGACATGCGCCGCATTCTTGGCATCGACGAAACTGTAGCAAACGTTGGCAAGCAGCATCGGATCCGCTGGCTGCTCGCCGCTCATCAGGCTGACGATGGCTGCGGCCGCAACTTTGGCGTGTTGCGTCGCCATATGGCCTGCTTTCGGCATGGCAGCCGCCGCTAGCGTCGAGTCTCCGAGGACGTGGATATTCTTCTGTGCGACCGATTCCATAGTGCGCCAGTCAATTCCGCACCAGTGGTCGTAGGCCGTGACGAGCCCGGCCTGCCGAGCAATAGCGCCGGCCATTTGCGCCGGAATGACGTTGAGGACGTCGGCCTTGACAGGATCGGCTAATTCGAACGTGACCGTGTTGCTGGCCGCATCGACGCTGCTGATGCCGTGGTTGGGCAGGTAGGAGATCATGCCTTCATAGCGGTCGGCCCAGGCTTTCATGAACAGTCCCCTCTTCGATTGCACATCCTCGTTGGCATCGAGAATCAGGACCTTGGACTTCGGTTTCCTGCGCTTGAGATAGCCCGCCACCAGGCAGGCGCGCTCATATGGTCCGGGTGGGCAGCGGTAAGGCGACCTGGGAATACACAAGGCGAATGTCCCGCCGTCCTTCATGTCCTCCAGTTGCCGCCTCAAGGCCAGTGTCTGCGGCCCTGCCTTCCAGGCATGGAGCACCTTGCTCTCGGCCAGGGCCGGGGTGAGGCCCGGAACGCTTTCCCAGATGAAATCGATGCCGGGCGAAACCACCAGACGGTCGTAATTGATACTGTCCCCGCCGGCAAGTTTCACGAAACGGCGTTCCGCGTCGATCGCCAGCACCTCGCCTCGAATTACTCTCACGCCATGGCGCTTCAGACCCTGGTAACTGACGGTGATGTCGGCCATGCTCTTTTCGCCGGCTAACACCAGGTTGGACAGAGGACAGGAGACGAAGGCCGGACTTCGCTCGATCAGTGTGACGTCGATCTCGCCCTTGCTCCATAAGCGGATGTATTTCGCCGCGGCGGCGCCGCCGTAGCCGCCACCGACCACCACGACGTGGCCGGATCCCGCGCCGGTCCCGGCACAGCCCGCGAACGCCGAGGCGAGTGCCCCGGCAGCAGCGCTCGCAGCGGAGACTTTGAGAAAGCTGCGTCGATCGACCGTCATGACGATACCCTCATTTCTGCGTCGAGAAATAACTGGCGATGGCTTCGACCTGAGCTTCGCTGTAGCCCTTGGCGAGTTGTTGCATCACGGTTGCCGGTCGGATGCCTGCCTTGAAGTCCTTCATCTGCTGAACGATTCTGTCCTTGGGCACTCCTGCAAGATCGCCTATGAGGCCCGCACTCCTGCCGTTCGTCCCGTGGCAACTGGCGCAGGCTGCAGCCAGGTTTCGGCCATAGTTCCGGTCCTCGGCGAAGGCCTTATTGCTCATGCCGGCCAGAATCATGACGATCCCGACGGCAACGTCTGCAAGTTTCATCCGCTTGCTCCCTTTTGATGGACTCGAATAGTGAGCGCCGGCAACCGACCGGAGTAATCCTTGGCTTAGCCGACTACCCATTCGGCGATATCGACGTGCACGGTGTCGCGTTCAAGTGTGGTAATGACCGCTCGAGCATATTCCGTTGCCCAACGACCGCCTTCGGCGAAGTGCTTCTCCCCAGCATACTTGGCGACCGTGAGTATCTTGTCGAGAGTCAGAACTTTCCCCAGCGGATGGCTCGTCGTGCAATCGAGATCAGACCATTCCCGGTCAAGCCATTGCTGCGCTTCATCGTGCGAGGGCCGAGCGGAACTGTCTTGGACCTTGAACACATATTCACGGTCGCGGGCGAAAGTTACGGTGACGGTACTGGGCATGACAGCTGTCTCAGATTGAATTGTGGCCGAGCGTGCAATTCTGAATGGGCAAACCGCCGAGGGCAAGCCCCACAAAAGAAACGGCGCCCTCAGGCGCCGTTTCGGCACGACAAGAAGACGGTCACTCGAGTCGTTCGTAGAGGGCCAGTGTCAGGAACTCAGGGTATTCCTCCGAGGTGGACATTTCCTCGAAAATCCCCGCAGCCTCGATATAGGTGGCGTTGTAAGCTGATTCACCGACAATCGCCCTGATTTTCACCATTTCCTCGGGAATCATCCTGCGAACCATTTCGGCGGTGACCTTGCGGCCGTCTTCCAACACACCTTTGTGCGAGCGTATCCATTGCCATACCTGGGAACGGGAAATTTCGGCCGTGGCGGCGTCTTCCATGAGATTGAAGATAGGCACGCAGCCGTTGCCGGCAAGCCAGGAACCCAGATACTGGATGCAGACGCTGATATTCCCGCGCAACCCCGCTTCGGTGATCGGCCGTTCCGGCTTGAAGTTCAGCAAGTCGGCAGCCGAGGCAAGTATGTCATCGCGCTTCTTGTCTATCTGGTTGGGCCGCTCCCCGAGCACTTTTACGAACTCCTCCATGCAGATCGAGGCCAGTCCCGGGTGGGCTATCCAACTGCCGTCATAACCGTCCGTCGCTTCGCGCTCTTTGTCGGCTCGTATCGCGGCCATGGCCTTATCGTTGGCTTCGGGATCGTTCTTGATTGGGATCAACGCGCTCATGCCCCCGATGGCAGGGGCGTTTCGCTTGTGGCAAGCCTTCAAGAGCAGGAGAGTGTAGGGACGCATGAAGGGCGCCGTCATTGTGATCTTCACACGGTCGGCCAGGCAAAAGTCCTTGTTGGTCTTGAAGGTCTTGATACAGCTGAAAATATAGTCCCAACGACCGGCATTGAGGCCGGAGGAATGCTCGCGTAGTTCGTAAAGGATTTCTTCCATCTCGAAGGCGGCGAGCAGCGTTTCCACGAGAACGGTCGCCTTGATGCTGCCCTGGGGGATGCCAAGCTCGTCCTGCGCCATGACGAAGACGTCGTTCCACAGTCGGGCTTCCAGGTGAGACTGCAGCTTTGGCAGGTAGAAGTAAGGACCGGAACCGCGCGCGAGTAATTCCCTGGCGTTGTGAAACATGAACAACGCGAAGTCGAAGATGCCGCCGGGGGCGCGCTTGCCATCGATCAGCAGGTGCTTTTCGCCAAGATGCCAGCCGCGCGGCCGGACGATCAGCGTCGCGACCTTGTCGTTGAGCTGGTAACGCTTGCCACCTTGCTCTAGGCTGATGGTTCGGCGGATCGCTTCCTTGAGATTGACCTGTCCCTGGATCTGGTTGTGCCAGTTGGGTGCGTTGGAATCCTCGAAATCCGTCATGTAGCTGTCGGCACCGCAGTTGAGTGCGTTGATGATCATCTTTCGTTCGGCAGGCCCGGTGATCTCGACGCGTCGGCAAATCAGATCCTTGGGGAGCGGTGCGATGGTCCAGTTGCCGTTCCTGATATGTTCCGTTTCAGGCAGGAAATCCGGTAGTTTTCCCGCGTCAAACTCTGCCTGGCGCTGCAAGCGCCTAGCCAGCAGTTCCTGGCGGCGAGGCTCAAAGGTACGGCACAGCTTGGCGACAAAAGCCAGGGCTTCGGGCGTTAGGATCTGGGCAAATTCAGGGGAGACTGGCGCCTTGATTTCGATTCCGGCGGGCAGTTTATAAGTCATATCGTGTCCTGGGTCAGGGAAAGGGAAATAGGTTCTAGCTCATTCGTTCGACGCTTTGCAGCAACGCCGTATTCCTTCTCGATGAGCGGCGTTTATCGACTGGGTGGTCAGAGATCAGGTCTGACGAACCACGGGGCGGAAGGAGTATTCCCTGCCCCTTAAGGCCGTGACCAAGGCGGTTTCCTATGGCCGGGCTTACGTTACTAGAAGTATAAAGAAGATTGTGCGGAGCAGCAACCGCAGGTGGCCGCCTAGCCGAATATTATTTGCCAATTAATATCAGGTTATTGGAATTACCGTTTCACAATGTAATATACACTTTGAGCCTATGAAATACGCTAATGCTGCAATGCGACAAACCTGTTTGATGCAGTGAAAGGCCACGGTTGAGCGTCGGCAAACGCGTTTGGCCGGCTGGGCTAAACCTTATTTGGTTTGCCAAAAAAAAAGCGGCTCGAAGAGCCGCCGCACGAGGGATAAAGGGGTCTCAAACCACGTGTTCGGCCGCCTCTTCGAAAATCAAATTTACCTTCTTTTTGTCGTCGAGATCGATGGTGACGCGGCCGCCGTTGGCTAGACGTCCGAACAACAGTTCATCGGCAAGTGCGGAACGGATCGTGTCCTGGATCAGGCGTGCCATGGGTCTTGCTCCCATCAGCGGATCGAAGCCTTGCTCGGCGAGCCAAGCCTTGAGCGAATCGGTGAAAACCGCCTCGACTTTCTTCTCGTGCAGTTGCCCCTCGAGTTGCATCAGGAACTTGTCGACGACGCGCAAAATAACCTCGGTATCGAGTGAGGCGAAGGAAATGGTTGCATCGAGCCGGTTCCTGAATTCCGGTGTGAACAGCCGCTTGATTTCTCCCATTTCGTCGCCGACTTGCTTGCTGGAGGTGAAGCCCATGGTCGTTTTCTGAAGTGCCTCGGCACCGGCATTGGTGGTCATGATGATGACGATGTTGCGGAAGTCCGCCTTACGCCCGTTGTTGTCGGTCAGCGTACCGTGGTCCATCACTTGCAGCAGTATGTTGAATATGTCCGGATGGGCCTTCTCTATTTCATCGAGCAGCAGCACGGCGTGGGGTTTCTTGGTCACCGCTTCTGTGAGCAGGCCGCCCTGGTCGAATCCGACATAGCCAGGCGGAGCCCCGATCAGGCGCGAAACGGCATGGCGCTCCATGTACTCTGACATGTCGAAACGGATCAGTTCGATGCCCATGCAGTAGGCAAGCTGGCGCGCCACCTCGGTCTTGCCCACACCGGTCGGGCCTGAAAAGAGAAAAGAACCGATGGGCTTCTGCGGGTTGCCCAGTCCGGAACGCGACATCTTGATTGCACGGGTAAGCGCTTCGATTGCCCGGTCCTGACCGAATACCACGGTCTTGAGGTCGCGATCCAGACTCTTCAATGCGCTGCGGTCGTCTGAGGAGACGTGCTGGGATGGGATGCGCGCGATCTTGGCGACAATCTCCTCGATCTCGGTCTTGCCGATCAACTTCTTCTGCTTCGACTTCGGCAGGATGCGCTGGGCCGCGCCAGCTTCGTCGATAACGTCGATTGCCTTGTCGGGCAGGTGCCGGTCATTGATGAATTTCGCCGCCAATTCTGCCGCGCTGATGATCGCCGCGCCGGAGTACTTGACGCCATGGTGTTCCTCGAAGCGCGATTTTAGCCCCCGCAGGATGGCGACAGTCTCCTAAACCGACGGCTCGTTTACGTCGATCTTCTGGAAGCGGCGGGAGAGCGCGTGGTCTTTTTCGAAGACACCTCGGTATTCGAGATAAGTTGTCGCGCCGATACATTTCAGGTTGCCGCTCGATAGCGCCGGTTTCAACAGATTGGAAGCATCGAGCGTCCCTCCCGAGGCGGCGCCTGCACCGATCAGGGTGTGGATTTCATCGATGAAAAGTATGGCGTTGGGGCTTTCCAGCAACTGCTTGAGAACGGCTTTCAAACGCTGTTCGAAGTCTCCACGGTATTTGGTGCCTGCCAACAGCGTCCCCATGTCCAAGGCATAGACGGTGGCGCCGGCAAGAATTTCTGGTACCCGTCCCTCGACGATACGCTGCGCCAAGCCTTCCGCGATTGCGGTCTTGCCGACGCCCGCCTCGCCGACCAAGAGTGGGTTGTTCTTGCGGCGCCGGCAGAGGGTCTGGATCACCCGCTCAAGCTCCCTGTCGCGGCCGACCAGAGGATCGATCTTGCCCATCAGGGCGAGTGTGTTGAGGTTCTGGGCGAAGTTCTCTAGTGCGCCACCCGAGGCTGGGCTCTCCTGTTCATGCTCCGCCTGTTCGGCATCAGCGCGCGCCGTCTGCTGCGGCACCTTGGTGATGCCATGGGAGATGAAGTTCACCACGTCCAACCTGGTTACGCCCTGACGTTGGAGGAAATACACCGCATGCGAATCCTTTTCGCCGAAAATCGCAACCAACACATTGGCCCCGGTCACTTCCTTCTTCCCTGACGACTGGACGTGCAAAATGGCGCGCTGAATGACGCGTTGGAAACCGAGGGTCGGTTGCGTATCGATTTCCTCGGAACCATTCACTGTCGGGGTGTGCTCGGTGATAAAATTGGATAGCTCCTTGCGCAACTCCTCGATATTGGCGGCACATGCGCGCAGGACTTCGGCGGCCGAGGGGTTGTCGAGCAGGGCCAGCAGCAGGTGCTCCACGGTTATGAATTCGTGGCGTTTCTGCCTGGCTTCGACGAAGGCCATGTGCAGACTGACTTCAAGTTCCTGGGCGATCATTTTCAATTTTCCTCCATTACGCACGCCAGCGGATGTTGGTTCTGGCGGGCAAACGCACTTACCTGGTCGACCTTGGTCGCTGCCACGTCGCGCGGATAGACGCCGCACAGGCCCTTTCCTTCTCGATGCACCTTGAGCATGATCAGGGTCGCCTGCTCTCGGCCAAAGCCAAAAAATTTTTGCAGTACCACGATGACAAAATCCATCGGTGTGAAATCGTCATTGAGCAGCAGCACCCTGTAGAGGCGAGGTGGTTTTGTCTTGCCATGCTCGGTCTCGAGCACCCCACTGTTGCGGTCATCTTGCTTGCGCGTTGCCATAGGGTGATTCTAATGCGTATTTTCAGATCCGCAACACTTAAGCAAGAAGGGGATTAGCGGGGTTATTCTGAGCCTTTTTCGACGCGTTTGCATCTTCTCCCTTTCTTGACACCTGTTTGCATACCGCGCAGCATTTTGTGGGGTGCGATCGAAAATCCTTGACTCTTTGTCAATAGTTAAGTAAAAATTGCGGCGTGTTTGTCAATTTCAAGATCTCCTCAGTGTCGAAAGCTCCGCAGTCCTTCAATTTCCCGAATTACCGCTTGGTGTTTTCTGCTGTTGCGGCTTGCTGCGCAAACATGCCCCGGTGCGGCATCGCTCCGGTTTGTGTGACAACGTTTAAGGAATAAGCTTTATGGCAACTGGTACAGTCAAGTGGTTCAACGACGCCAAAGGTTTTGGCTTCATAACACCGGATGATGGCAGCGAAGATCTTTTCGCGCATTTCTCCGCAATCAACATGCCCGGCTTTAAGTCGCTGAAGGAAGGCGAAAAAGTTTCGTTCGAGGTCGTGCAAGGCCCTAAGGGTAAGCAAGCTTCGAACATCCAGAAGGCGTAAGGCGCTCTCCCGGATTGCATAACCCGTCGTGGTGTAAGCCCGGCGGGTTTTTTATTGGTGCGCCCGCGTGGCCGCACCAATCCGTCTACTGCTGATCAAAAGCAGACAGGGCTGCATTCAGGGTTGCGCTGGGGCGCATGGCTTTCGATACTTTCTCACGATCCGGAAGGTAGTAGCCGCCCATATCAACGGGTTTCCCTTGGGCACCGATCAATTCGGCATTGATCTTAACTTCGTTGTCGGCAAGTGTCTTGGCCAGTTTTTCGAAGCGCGACTGGAGATCCTTGTCCTTGGTTTGTTCGGCCAGCGCTTGTGCCCAGTAGAGGGCAAGGTAGAAGTGGCTGCCCCGGTTATCCAGTTCGCCGACCTTGCGAGCCGGCGATCGGTCGTTCTCTAGAAACTTGCCGTTGGCCCGGTCGAGCGTTTCCGCCAGAACCTGGGCCTTTGGGTTCTTGAAGGTTTGAGCCAAGTGTTCCAACGATGACGCCAGTGCCAGAAATTCGCCGAGAGAGTCCCAGCGCAAATAACCTTCCTGCTGGAACTGCTGCACGTGCTTGGGGGCCGAACCGCCTGCACCGGTCTCGAAAAGCCCGCCGCCATTCATTAGGGGGACAATGGACAGCATCTTTGCGCTGGTGCCAAGTTCTAGTATGGGGAACAGGTCGGTGAGATAGTCACGCAAGACGTTGCCGGTGACGGAAATAGTATCTTTCCCCGCCCGGATACGTTCCAGCGAAAAGCGCGTGGCTTCTTCGAGCGACATGATACGGATGTCAAGGCCGCTGGTATCGTGGTCCTTCAGGTAGCGCTCCACTTTCAGGATGATCTGTGCGTCGTGCCCCCTGTTCTTGTCCAGCCAAAATACGGCGGGAACGCCAGTGGCTCGCGCCCGGCCAACGGCCAGCTTGACCCAGTTCTGGATTGGCTCATCCTTAACCTGGCACATGCGGAAAATGTCGCCTTGCTCCACTTTCTGTTCAAGCAGCGCCTTGCCCGACATGTCGACAACGCGAACGATCCCGTCTGCCGCCACTTCGAAAGTCTTGTCGTGGGAGCCATACTCCTCGGCTTGCTGCGCCATGAGGCCTACGTTGGGAACGCTGCCCATGGTCTTCGGATCGAAAGCGCCGTGTTTCTTGCAG
Source organism: uncultured Sterolibacterium sp. (assembly GCA_903904605.1). Lineage (GTDB taxonomy): Bacteria > Pseudomonadota > Gammaproteobacteria > Burkholderiales > Rhodocyclaceae > CAIYYX01. The sequence continues at coordinate 5,236 of CAIVDC010000047.1, read as the reverse complement.
TCGGTGATGGTTTCCTGATAAACGCCTGCGTAGCAACGGTAGGGGATCATCGCTTTGGTTTCGTGCAGTTTGCCGTCGCTGCCCCACATCTTGCCAGATTCGCGGATCATGGCGGGCATCGAGGCGTCTACGATCACGTCGCTGGGTACATGCAGATTGGTGATCCCCTTGTCAGAATTGACCATCGCCAGTTCCGGTCGCGTCTTGTAGCAGGCCTGGATGTCGGCTTCGATCTCGGCGCGCTGGGAGTCCGGCAGTTTGGCGATTTTTGCGTAAAGGTCGCCCAGACCGTTGTTGATGTTGACGTCCAGATCCTTGATGACTTTGGCATGCTTGGCGAAGACGCTCTTGAAATAGACGGAAACGGCATGGCCGAACATGATGGGATCGGAAATCTTCATCATGGTCGCCTTGAGGTGCAGGGAGAGCAGTAAGCCCTGTTTCTTGGCATCCTGCATCTGCTCCTCGTAAAATTCACGGAGCGCGCGACGGCTCATGACGCAGGCATCGATGATCTCACCGGCCTTGAGTGCCGTCTTGGCCTTGAGAATCGTGGAACTGCCATCCTGGCCGAGGAACTCTATCCTGACCTCTCCCGCTTCGGCAACAGTGACGGATTTCTCCGTGCCGTAGAAATCGCCGGCATTCATGTGCGCCACATGGGTCTTCGAGTCGGCGCTCCAGGCGCCCATCTTGTGAGGATGCTTTCTGGCATATTGCTTGACCGAGGCCGCCGCGCGACGGTCGGAATTGCCCTCCCGCAGCACGGGATTGACAGCACTACCCAGAACCTTGCCATATCGAGCCTTGATTTCCTTCTCGGCGTCGTTTTGCGGATTGTCGGGATAATCCGGAATATCGTATCCCTTCGACTGCAATTCCTTGATCGCTGTTTTCAACTGGGGGGGGGAGGCGCTGACGTTGGGTAGCTTGATAATGTTGGCTTCGGGCTTCTGCGTCAGTTCGCCCAATTCGGCCAGTTCGTCGGTTTGACGTTGGCTCTCAGCCAACTTTTCGGGGAAGTTCGCGATAATCCGGCCAGCAAGGGAAATATCCCTCGTTTCTACCGTAACACCTGCTGCCTTGGTAAAAGCCTGGACGATGGGAAGCAGCGAGTATGTAGCCAGTGCCGGTGCTTCATCAACGTTTGTCCATATAATCTTTGCTATTTGCGTCGTCATGAATCGTACACCTCATTTAAGTATTTGATCGACATAGGTTTGCGCTCAATGCTATTACCAAACAAGATCAGGTGCAAGGCCGCAATCACTTGAGCAATTTTAACGCAAAAGACCTGGGTCGTAACGAACGAGGCCGCAACAACAAGACTTCGCATATCGAAAATATCCGATATTCGCCGGGGAGGTGTCCTAAGATCTGCATGATTCAAGGTTTCAATGCCGGTTTTGAAACTACCCAAGGGCGAGGTCATACTTGAGCTTTTCGTCGAACCACTTGCGCGTTTCTGACATTGGGCCCGAAGGTTCACCACGAAGGTTTAACGTCGAGGATATTAGCCTTCTGCGCCGAGAGTAAAATATGCGCAGGCATCGGAGCGGAAACATGAGCCGAATTATCCTGTTCAACAAACCCTACGGGGTGCTGACGCAATTCACCTCCGTTGTCGATCGCCCGACGCTCAAGGACTACATTGCTGTCCCTGGCGTCTATGCTGCCGGCCGGTTGGACGCTGATAGCGAAGGTCTCCTGGTATTGACCGACGACGGACGATTGCAGCGGCGGATCGCGGATCCTCGCCACAAATTGACCAAGACCTATCGTGTTCAGGTCGAGGGGCTCCCGGGTCCCTCGGCATTGGACGTATTGGCATCTGGAGTCGATCTCGGTGACTTCCATACCTTGCCTTGCCGCGTTAGGTTGATCCCCGAACCGGTTGGCCTGTGGCCCCGAATACCGCCGATACGTTACCGGAAGGAGAAACCGACAAGTTGGTTGGAAATCGAGTTGCGCGAAGGCAAGAACCGCCAGGTGCGCAGGATGACCGCCAAGGCGGGTTTTCCGACGCTTCGTCTGATCCGATGGGCTGTGGGCCCCTGGACGGTGGCAGGATTGGAGCCGGGGATGTCGCGGGAACTGGCCGAGACCCTCGAAAAGAAAGCTGCCAATGATTGTCAACCTGCCTGAATGTTGCGCGTTATTGTATGCGACACCCGGTTTCGGCCTGTAGTGTCAAAACCAAAACCATACATCGCAAAGGAATCAAAATGAGCAAACTGCTGACCCTGTTGATCGCCGCCGCTTTCGCCGCTACCACCGCTTTTGCCGCTGATGCCCCGAAGGCCGCTGCCGCTGCCGCTCCGGCCGCCGCTGCCCCGGCTCCCGCTGCGGATGCAGCCAAGGCCGATGCCCCGAAAGCCAAGAAGGCCAAGAAGGCCAAGAAGGCCAAGAAGGCTGCTGCTCCGGCTGCCGAAACCAAGTAATTGATGTGAAAACGATGGGCAGGGTGACCTGCCCATCGTTTTTTTTTGCCGGGGAGCCATCTGAACCTTTTCGCGTCCGCCGCAATTCGGGCGGTTGATGTCTGACGCCTTGCGCCGAATCATTCATGTTCGGGGATTGCGCCGTAAGCAAACCACTATCCGTTCTCGCCGTCGCCGTGTGCGCTGTTGCCCCAGTTTCCAGCTTCGCCGACAATGCCTCTGCCGCTGCGCCAACTGACAACAAGGTTGACCAAAAGGACCGCCTGCACCGCTACCAAGGCTGGCCCGGATGGCGCGAAGGCTGCCGAGAAAGCTGCCCGACAAGCCGGCGGCAAAGAAATAAGATATATTTAGGGCTGGCGGGAGTCGCGGATTCGCCTCTCGCTCCGAATGAGGCAGGGTTGCTCCTGCCTTTTTCTGTGCTTCGTCCGGAGGATATCCCATGACATGGCGCAAACAATTTATCGGCTGGCTCACGGCCATTGGCTTGATGCTGACAGTTTCGTGGGTTCAGGCTCAAAGCCTGCTGGAACTGTCTGCCGGCATCCATCGCATCCGGGCCGAGCTGGCGAATACCGATGAATCGCGTGAAGTGGGGTTGATGCGGCGCAAGAACCTGCCGGTCAACAACGGCATGCTGTTTGACTTCGACCATGTGGCTCAGCACTGCATGTGGATGCGCAACACCCTGATTCCCTTGTCCGTGGCCTTCCTGGATGAGCAGGGTCGGATCATCAACGTCGAGGAAATGTTGCCCCAGACGGAGAACAATCACTGCGCGGCCAAGCCGGCCAGATTCGCCCTGGAGATGAACGCCGGTTGGTTCAAGCACCGCGGCCTGGGTGCCGGCATGCTTATTTCCGGCATAGACAAAGTTTCGCCGACGCATTAGTTTCCTTTGAGTGTTCCGCCAGCCGGGGCATGGCCGGTCCTGCGCCGATTCCTTGCTGGCTCGTTGTGAGGGGGGGGCCGAGGTTTAATGTTCAGTGCGGTCATTGGCCGCAATGTCGGCGATCCTGCGGATTTGGTTTTTCCGTCTTGCCGTTACCATTCGCTCGGCCGAAGCCGGGCCCCAAAGGTGGTGCCCAGCTTCGTTACGGCACGATTGTTCGGTGCGCCGAAACAGTTTGCGACACTTGACTGCAACTGTCACATCTTCACTCCCACCGAACACAGTATTTCGCGAAAATAAAGTCGTAACGCCGTCCCCTAGAAATCTCTGGGTTTTCTAGACCCCAGATTTGCATTAAAAAGGATAAAGTCGTAAATCTTGGACGCAATTAGCGACGCTGGCAGTTGCATTTGTGAATAAAGTCGTAAATTAAGCAGACGGCTGAAAAATTAGTTTAGAGGTGGCTTGATTACATAAATATTGTATCGAAACAATCGTTTAAATGTCTCGCTGGTCAGGCCGTTTCTAGCGATGACTGTTTCCATATTGTTTCCCCTCAAAAACTCCTTGAGTGCGCGCTTGATTGCAGGACGCAGGATGAGACTTCCTGGAGGCAGGCCAACGGCACGAAGGGATCGTTGCACATGACCCAGGTTAAGTCCCAGTTCTTCGGCAATTTTAGCCTCGTTTGCCTGGTGTTTCAGGTATAGCTTTACCGGTTGGTCAGAATTCCAGTAGCCCGCTGGTAAATGGGGTTTCGCGGCACTGTCGGAATCACTCTTTGTTGTTGCATGGAGTGATAACAATTTATTCGCGCATTCGTCTGGATCTTCATAAAGCAAAGCAAGTGCAAGGATGGCTCCTCCTTGCGATGGTCCAGCTCCGCGACCTGAATTGTCGATGGCAGAAAAGTAGCCCTTGGGCACCTTCCGTTCAATTTTCGGAAATAAGCGAAATAGCCAGTCTTTAGGGCAAACATCCAGCGCGAGATCGCTGAGCAGAGGTCTATGACCTCGCACTGAATTGCGTAGGCCACTATTCTTAAGCGCTGAACGGACAACTCGTTGCAGGATTGGAACTGAAATCGGTTCTTGCATCATCAATATAAAATTGGCCAAGTCTAAGTATCGGCGAACTGCGCCAGATCTTGGATAATTCCCAAGGCTTACCTTGCACGCGCTATCAAGGTAGAAAAATGGCTCCAACTGAATTGCAGCCCTCTTACATTCGTGCAGAGACGTTTCATGTTTCTCACACCATTCGACGCCCGGAACTTGGTGCGACCGACGCCAATACGACCGTCCGTGAAGTTTCCTATCTTCCCTTGCACATTCTAAGCAGAAATACAGGGAACGCCGAGGTAAGGTGGATTCGTAATCAACAGGCAAAGTTACTTAGCCAGGCGAGGGAGACACCTCGCAAATATGTAGAACGTGGGAGTCATTACCTTTGGGGACGGCGCTACTTGTTGTCAGTAATCGTGAAGGATGAAAAGCCCATCGTGATTCTTGACCATAGACGAATCCGACTTTATGTGCGCCCGGGTAGTACGCTGGCGAAGCGGGAAGAGGTTATGAATGTATGGCACCGCGCTCTGCTGCATGAGGTGGTGCCGTCCCTGATCAGGAAATGGGAGGCCAAGCTCGGCGTGAAAGTCTCCGGCTACTTCCTCCAGCGCATGAAAACAAAATGGGGTGGATGCAATCATCGTGCGGGGAACATCCGACTGAATACGGAGCTGGTAAAAAAGCCGAAGGACTTGCCCGTTGGCCGGTCAAATTCCCCCACTTCTGGCCACCTCAAATTCCTCCACCCCATGACCGCATGACGGTGCTGTAAAGCGCTGGCAGCGGCCGCTGGGGGCATCCCGCTGGCAGGACGTTATCTTTCTCCCTTCGATCGT
>CAIVDC010000046.1 GCA_903904605.1 uncultured Sterolibacterium sp. | reverse complement strand
GCCATGCCGATCTCGTGGAAGGGCACGCTGCAACAGTACGCCGGTCGATTGCACCGCGAGCATGCGAACAAGACCCGCGTGCGCATCATCGACTTCGTCGACGCCGGTCACCCGGCCCTGTTGCGCATGTGGCACCGGCGCCAGCTCGGGTACCGGGCGATGGGTTACCGGATTCCGGCCGCCCCGGTCAGCTACAATCTGGACTTCGACGCGGCGATGCCAGTCGACACCGCCGCCATCTCAGAAGCGGGTATGAAAGCGGGTACGAAATGAAGACGGAAGTGCGAAACGCCAATAGCGGCGAGGCTTTCCGCCCAGTCTTCCAGTTTAACGTTTAAAACTCGTATTCGACCTGCATCCTGAAGGTGTTGTCCGGGGCGGCTCGGCTTGCCCCGATCAGCCATGCGGCGTTGTAAGAGATTGCCTGATGGTTGCCCACGCCGACCTTGCCGAAGACGGCAGGGCCGAGGCGGTGGTTCTGAAGATCGCGGCTGTCCCATGAATTCCACTTGCCCATCTCGCCGAAGCCTTGCAGCCCGTATTCGAACGCCCGCAACCAGCGGTATTTGACCTGCCATTGGTAGCCGACCTCGGTGACGTGCGGCGCTCCGCCATCGAAATCGGGATTGCCGCGGTATTGTCTTTCGAACAGCAGGTTACCGTTTAGCTGAAGCTTGCCGAATTCGGTTTGCAGCAGAGGGCCGAATCTGAATTCATAGGTGTCGCCGTTTTGCCTCGGGATTTCTATTTCGCTGATGAAGCCTAGGTCTACCGGGTACTTTCCCGTCTCGGTGAGCTGGAATTTGTTTTCAAATTCCACGGAATCCAGATGGTTCCCCATATTTCCGTCGCGTTCGTATTTCAGGTATACCTCCGTAAACCAGTACTCGGTGGCACCGTAGCCGAAGGCGACGCTACCTTGCTGCAGTCTGTCTCCTCCAGGGGGAGTGGCCGAGCCGAACTTGAAGTCGAGTTCGCGCTCTCCGTATTCGACATTCGGCGTGTAGACATAATCGGACGGCCCCGCGCACGCAGCCGCCGAGACGAGTCCGGCAAAGCAGAACAAGAAGGCCTTCATGACACATCCTTTTTATGAGAGAAGGCTGGCGGCTGGTGCTTGGCCCATTTCATGCCGCTCGTGATCGCCAGCACTGTAGCCAGGTAAAAAACCATTTGCATTCCTGCCGGACGGGTTTCGAAGCCGATGAGGCTGTGGAGGAGGATGCCGAATATGGAATTCTCCGGGAGCGTTGCCGAGGCATCCCAGATAGGAGCAGCGAGACTAGGCAGTAAATCGGCCTGGATCAGGAAGCGTGCCGCCTGGGAAGCCATTCCGGCTGCCAGGAGCATGACCAGGAGACTTGTCGCGGAGAACAGCCAGCGCATCGGGATACGCAGCAAGCCGGCGTAAATCGTATAACCGACGGCAATTCCGGCAGTGACGCCCACCAGGCCGCCCACGAGCATCCCCGAAGACCCCGGGCCACCGGCAGCGGAGATGCCGTAGAGGAAGAGCACCGTTTCGGATCCTTCGCGGAGCACGGCGAGGCCGACGACGATCGCCAGGATGGAGCATTCGCGCCGGCCGTCGCGGATAGCGCTGCCCACTTTGCGCATGTCGGCCATGAGGGCCGCACCGTGCGACGACATCCAGATGTTGTGCCAGGCCAGCATCAGAACCGCGATGCCGAGTACGAGGGCATTGAAGATCTCCTGGCCGATGCCGCTCGCAATCTCGGCGATGGCGCCGGTCGAGGCTGCGACCAGGCCGGAGCCGGCGAGACCGGCCGATATTCCAGCGGCCAGCCAGCGATTGCGGCCGGGCACGGCACGCGTCGCGGCGGCAACGACGCCGATGAGCAGGGAGGCCTCAAGAACTTCGCGAAAGACGATGATGGCGGTGCCGAACATGGGATTTCTCCTGGCCTTAATGAGCGATAACGGTGCCTTGTGCGGTCTTCTCGTTGAATTCACCGAAAAACGGATAACGGCCAGGACTCAAGGGGCCGATAAAGATCGCGGCAGTCGCCCTTGCGGGAACAACCTTCTCGCGATTGAGGGCGTGGCTCTCGAACTCTTCCGGCGTCGAGTCTCGGTTCTCGACTCTCAGTCTGATCTTCTTGCCGGCAGGAACGACCAGTTCCACCGGCTTGAATCGATGATCCTCGATGATCAGCAGATAACCGTTATCGGCGCTCTCCGCGGCTAATGCGGCTAGCGGCAACAAAAGAGACAGAAGACTCAGGTGCTTCATGGGAACCTCGGGCGACTTTCAATAGCTCAAATGATAACAAGTCTCATTTCTGTCTGCAAGCTGTGATATCTATCCCATCCATGAATAAGACTGGAGGCCGTGGCCGGTTCGCGCCGTCCCCGACCGGCCCTTTGCACTTTGGATCCCTGGTGGCCGCGGTCGGCAGCTTTCTCGATGCGCGCCGAAGCGGGGGGGAATGGCTGCTTCGCATGGAAGATCTCGATCGCCCGCGTTGCCGGGACAGCGCTGCCGACGACATCCTGCGCACGCTCGAAGCGTTCGGCTTCGAGTGGGATGGCGAGGTGATCTGGCAGAGCCGGCGCGGCAGCGTCTATAGCGATGCCCTGGAACGCCTGCGCGATACAGGCCGGGTCTTCGCGTGTGCCTGCACCCGGCGCGAGCTGGCCGACTCTGGGCTTGCGCCCGATGGTGCCTTGGTGTATCCGGGTACCTGCCGCCTCGGCTTGCCGCCAGGCAAGGCGCCGCGTGCCGACCGCCTGCTAGTGGCGCAAACGCGCATCGTCGTCGAAGATGCCGTGCAAGGGCGGTTGGTCCAGAACCTGGCGGAGGAGGTCGGCGACTTCGTCCTGTTGCGCGCCGATGGCCTCTTTGCTTACCAATTGGCGGTCGTGGTCGATGACGGCGATCAGGGCATCACCCGGATCGTTCGCGGCGCAGATCTGCTGGGCTCCACGCCGCGTCAGATCTTGCTTCAACAGTTGCTGGACCTGCCTACGCCGGGCTATGCGCATCTGCCGGTGGTGGCCGATGCCGCTGGCGAAAAGCTTTCAAAGCAGACACGCGCCGCGCCGCTCGACCCGGCGCGGCCGATCCCCTCCCTGCTTTCCGCCTTGCGCTTCCTTGGTCAGGCGCCACCGGCGGAACTGGCCAAGGCCGACCTGACCGGTGTCTGGCGGTGGGCGATTGAACATTGGCAACTGGCGCGCGTGCCCCGCCGCCGCCAGCTGCAGTGGCCATCCTAGACTCGCGGCAGGGCGGGTTCATGAACATGCGGGCCAACGGCAACGTGAGTTCCTTGCACGGAAGCGTCAGGCAACGATAACCGTGATAGCGGATATCGTTGGTTGCTTCATCTCGCCGCCGCTACTCCAGCAGTGTCACGTCCATGCGTCCGCCCTGCCCGCCCCGGCGCCGGCTCGGGTGCCAGAACCGGAGAGTCCTATCATCAGCCGCACCACCGTGTAGGCCAGCCAGTTGGCCGCCCGCACCAAAAGCCCCTTCTTTTCCCAGTCCTCGCGCCCGACCTCTGCGGCCCCCGACTCCATTGCCTTGCGCAGACTGGCGAGCAGATCGCCGGCGAAGTCGCTGTTCTTCACGACGATGTTCGCTTCGCGGGCGAGCAGCAGGCTGAATGGATCGATGTTGCTCGAACCTACCGTGGCCCAGATGCCGTCGATCACGGCCACCTTGGCGTGAAGAAAGCTTCTTCGGTATTCGTAAATATGAATACCGGCGGAGAGCAGGACATCGTACAGAGCCTGGGTGGCGTGATGCAGGAGCGGATACTCGACTCTCCCCTGCAACAATACCGTCACCTTGATTCCACGCTGAGCCGCCGCCATCAATGCATGGCGGAAACGCCTGCCGGGAAGGAAGTAGGCATTGGCCAATACGATTTCGCTGCGCGCGGAGGCGATGGCGCGGAGATAGGCTTCCTCGATGTCGCGGCGGTGGCGCAGGTTGTCGCGAGTCAGGAACGTTCCCGCCATCTCGCCGCAGACGGCAGTCGCCGCGGGGAGCCGCTTGGCTGTCTTGAAACGGCGGCGGAATCTCGACCAACTCACCAGTTGCCAGAGGTGGCGCATCGAAGCATGAATAGGTCCGAGCAGCGGCCCTTCGATGCGTACGGCGTAGTCATAGCGCGCCGGGGTCTGGCCAGGCGCGTCATCGATAACGTTGATGCCTCCGACGAAGGCGATGCGCCGGTCGATCGCCACCAGCTTTCTGTGCAGACGGCGCAGACGATGGCGGCGCAGCGTGAAGGGGGATACGTTCGGCCCGTAGATCAAAACCTCGATCCCGTCGGCCATCAACTGCGAGCCCAAATTTCTCATGAAGCCGCGAGAGCCGAAACCATCGACCATTACATGCACGCGGACGCCGCGCCTCGCCGCGTTCGCCAGCGCCGCGGCCACCGCTCGTCCGGCGTCGTCGTCAGCGAAAATATAGGTCTCGAGGCGGACTTCTTCGGCGGCCGCCTCGATCGCTGCAATCAGTGCCGGAAAGTACTTGCTGCCGGTCTCGAGCAAGTCCAGCCGGTTGCCCGGCAGGAAGCCTTCATTCAGGTGCGGCAAGGTCGGCCACGAGAAAGGCGGAGAGTACCGCGTGGTCGGAAATGCGTGACCACGGCGGACCGAAATGAACGGTAGCGGAATCAATGTTGAAACCGCGGACGTAGATGCGATCGAGGCGAAAGACCGGCACGGAGCAGGGGAAGCTTTTCGGCGGGCGACCCGCCGCGCCGCCGAACACCTCGGTCAGTCCGAGCCGGTCGGCGAGCAGGTTGGAGGCCGAGTTGCGCCAGTCATTGAAGTCGCCGGCCACGATCAGCGGCGCCTGCTCCGGTACCAGTTCCTCAAGCCTCAGGGCCAGCGCCTCCATTTGCCGTCGACGCGAACGGCCAAATAGCGAAAGGTGGACGCAGACGCAATGCAGCGGCTGCTCCCAGCCTGTCACGGCGATTGCGCAGTGCAGCAATCCGCGGCGCTCGAAGCGGAGATGGGTGACGTCCTGATTGTGTGTGGATACTATCGGGAAGCGCGACAGAATGGCGTTGCCGTGATGGCCGTGATCATAGATGACGTTGCGGCCGTAGGCGGTGTTCTCCCAGAACTCTTCGGCGAGGAACTCGTGTTGGGGTTCCTGTGGCCACTCGCTGTGGCGTTCGACGTGGCCCAGGTGCAGACCCTGCACCTCCTGAAGGAAGACGATGTCAGGTGCCAGAACCCGCAAACGATCGCGCAGTTCATGGACCATCATGCGCCGATTGAACTGCGAAAATCCCTTGTGAATGTTGTAGGTGGCGACGTGCAGGGCTTGTGTCATTGTCTGGCCGGCGTCACGAAACCGCCAGCATCCGCTCCAGCGCCACCTTCGCCAGGGCGGCTTCGTGCAGCGGCACGCTGATGCGGTTGACCACCCGGCCTTCGGCGAGGTTTTCCAGGCACCAGGCCAGGTGCTGCGGGTCGATGCGCTGCATGGTCGAGCACATGCAGACGGTGGGCGACATGAACTGGACGATCTTGCCTTCCGCTTTCACTTCTTCGGCGAGACGTTCGACCAGGTTCAGCTCGGTGCCGACCAGCCAGCGCGTGTTCGGCGCCGCGTCCTTGACGGTCTTGAGGATGGTTTCGGTGGACCCGACAAAGTCGGACTGCATGCAGACCTCGAGACTGCATTCGGGGTGGGCAATGACCAGTCCGTCCGGATACTGGTTGCGAAAACGCAGGATATGCGCCGGCTGGAACATCTGGTGCACCGAACAGTGGCCCTTCCAGAGCAGGATCCGGGCCTTCCTGATTTGCTCGGCGGTCAGGCCGCCGGACTCCAGATCGGGATCCCAGACCAGCATCTCGTCCGGCGGGATGCCCATCTTGTGGCCGCTCCAACGGCCAAGGTGCTGGTCCGGAAAGAACAATACCTTCTCGCGCCGGGCAAAAGACCAGTCGAGGATTTTCGGCGCGTTCGAGGAAGTGCACACGATACCGCCATGCTCGCCGCAGAAAGCTTTCAGGTCGGCGGCGGAATTGATATAGGTGACGGGCGTGAAGCTTTCGTCCGGGTCGATGACCGCTTCGATCTCGCGCCAGCAGCGCTCCACCTTGGCCAGGCTCGCCATGTCGGCCATCGAGCACCCTGCGGCGAGATCGGGCAGGATGGAGATCTGCTCCGGACGCGACAGGATATCGGCGACCTCGGCCATGAAATGCACACCGCAAAACACGATGAACTCGGCGTCGGACTGCGAAGCCAGTCGCGACAGTCTGAGCGAGTCTCCGGTGATGTCCGCGTGGCGGTACACGTCGGCCCGCTGATAGTGGTGGCAGAGCAGCACGGCACGCTTGCCGAGTTCGGCGCGGGCTTTGATGATGCGTGCCTGTGCATCCTCGTTGGCGAGTGAGTTGTATCGGTCGAAGCTGATGGCGGTGGCTTGCATGATGAATATTGTATGTTTTGGTCGACTCAGTGGGGCTTGATTGGAGGGGAAAGTGCCGCCGAAGTTCAGTCGAATTCAGCTTTGCTGCCACGGCAGTCCGGCCAGTCGCCAGCCGCCGACCTTGTTTCGCTGGCCGCTGGCGTCCTTGTCGCCCTCGAACCCTTCGAGAACATTGTAGCAGTCCGGCAAACCGGCTTCGGTGGCGGCTTTTGCCGCGGCGTTCGAGCGGCCGCCGCTGCGGCAGATGAACAGCAGCAGCGATTCCGGATCGACGGCGTGCTTCAACTGGGTCAGGAAATACGGATTGGGGTGGTTGCCCGGGTAGGTCTGCCACTCGATCTCGATCGCGCCGGGAATGCGCCCCACCCAGTCGAGTTCGGCGCGGGTCCGGATGTCGATCAGGCGGGCGCCCTGGGCGAGCCGAAGCAATTCCTCGGCTTCCTTCGGCGTGAGTGCTCCCTCGTAGGGTAGATTGAGATCGCGCGCGCGGCTCTGGGCGAGTTGCAGGATTTCCGTGAGTCTGCCCATACAGGTTGGGGGAAATGCAAGAGTTGTATAATTCAAATTATAGGCCTGAACCCCAGGCCGGTTGACAGATGGAAGGCATGATTCATGTCCCGCGAAGAGGTCCTGCTGCCGCACGAACCCCTGGATCCCACGCGCTATCAGGAATCCCAGCGGGTTACCTGGGTCAGCGTCGCGGTCAATATCTGTTTGACCATAGTCCAGATAGCGGTTGGCCTCGTAGCCCATGCGCAGAGCCTGGTCGCAGACGGCTTTCACTCGCTTTCGGATCTGGTGGCGGATATTCTGGTGCTGCTTGCCAACGCACAAAGCAGCCATCCCGCAGACGATGAGCACCCTTACGGGCACCACCGGATAGAAACAGTCGCTTCATTGGCGCTGGGCTTGCTGCTGGTCGGCACGGGAGCCGCCATCCTCTGGTCGGCCGGGGTGCGGCTGCAGCATCTCGATGAATTGCCGGCGGTGGCGTCGATAGCGCTCTGGACGGCGCTGGTCGCATTGGTGGCCAAGGAGGGCTTGTTCCGATACATGTTGGTCATCGCCGAGAAGTTGCGCTCGCCGATGCTGGTGGCCAATGCTTGGCATGCACGTTCCGATGCCGCCTCCTCACTGGTGGTGGCGGCCGGAATCGGCGGCAGCCTGCTCGGCTACAGGTTTCTTGACCCGGTAGCCGCCGTGATCGTCGGCTTCATGATTCTGCGCATGGGCGCCAAGTTCAGCAATGAAGCGATCCGGGAGTTGATCGATACCGGGGTGTCCGATGAGGAGGTGAAACGTATCCGGGCTACTCTCCGTGAGACACCCGGTGTGCTCGATCTGCATGAACTGCGTACGCGGCACATGGCGAATCGAGTCCTGGCCGATGCCCATATCCAGGTCGATGCCCGGATCAGTGTCTCGGAAGGCCACCGCATCGCCGAGATGGCGCGGGTTCGAGTGCTGGCCCGGCATCCGGAAGTACTCGACGTGCTGGTGCATGTCGATGCCGAGGAAGACTTCGATGCGTCCGTCAGCGCCGTCGATCTGCCCGAACGCGAGGCGCTGATGGGGCATCTGCACGCCTTGCTGGGTGAGGATCTGCCAGAGTTTGAAAAGACGCTGTTCCACTATCTTGGCAAGCGCGTCGAGGCCGAGATCTTCCTCCCACCCGAAGTCTGCTTTGATCAGGCCCATGTGGCCCGCCTCGAATTGCGGCTGGGCGAGCGTTTGGCAGAGGATCCCTACTTCAGCGCGGTCAGTTTGAACTGCCGGGTTGCGCCAAGATAGTGCGTATTTTCAAACTTTGCACCATTTCGGTGCCGAAGGTTTTGCAGAACAGCAGCCAATTTCTTTGTGGCACAATAACACGCTTGTCCCGGTTGCTTGGCACAATAACTGCTAGGGATTGCCCACATTCCGCTTCGTCTGAATCGTATTAACCCGCTAGGAGAGCACTTTATGTCGCCCCAAGATGTTCTGAAACTGATCAAGGAAAAGGAAGTCAAGTTCGTCGACTTCCGCTTTACCGATACTCGCGGCAAGGAGCAGCATGTCGGCGTGCCCGTCAAGGCATTCGGTCTTGAGAAATTCGAAGACGGCCACGCCTTCGACGGCTCATCGATCGCCGGCTGGAAGGGTATCCAGGCTTCCGACATGTTGTTGATGCCCGACCCGGTCACCGCCTACATCGACCCATTCATGGACGAAACCACCCTGATCCTGACCTGCGACGTGGTCGAGCCTTCCGACGGCAAGGGTTACGACCGCGATCCGCGCTCGCTGGCCAAGCGCGCCGAGGCTTACCTCAAGAGCACCGGCCTCGGCGATACCTGCTACTTCGGCCCCGAACCCGAGTTCTTCATCTTCGACTCGGTCGAGTGGAAAGTGGATATGTCCGGATCCTACTGCAAGGTGTTCTCGGAAGAGGCCGCGTGGTCATCGGCTGAAAAGTTCGAGGGCGGCAACATAGGGCATCGCCCGACCGTCAAGGGCGGCTACTTCCCGGTCCCCCCGGTCGACAGCCTGAACGACATCCGCGCCGCCATGTGCTTGGCGCTGGAGGCCTGCGGCGTCGAGGTCGAAGTGCATCACCACGAAGTCGCCACGGCCGGCCAATGCGAAATCGGCACCAAGTTCGCCCCTCTGGTTCGTCGTGCCGACTGGACCCAGGTATTGAAATACATCGTCCATAACGTCGCCCACAACTACGGCAAGACGGCCACCTTCATGCCCAAGCCGATCGTCGGCGACAATGGTTCAGGCATGCACGTGCATCAGTCCGTTTGGAAGGATGGCAAGAACCTGTTCGCCGGCAATGGTTATGCAGGCCTGTCCGATTTCGCGTTGTACTACATTGGCGGCATCATCAAGCATGCTCGCGCCCTGAACGCCATCACCAATCCGGGAACCAATTCCTACAAGCGTCTGGTGCCCGGTTTCGAGGCGCCGGTCAAGCTGGCCTATTCGGCCCGCAATCGCTCGGCATCGATCCGCATTCCCTATGTCCAGAGCGACAAGGCACGCCGCATCGAAGTCCGCTTCCCGGATCCGACCGCCAATCCTTACCTGGCCTTTACCGCCATGATGATGGCCGGCCTGGACGGTGTGCAGAACAAGATCCATCCGGGCGATCCTGCGGACAAGAATCTCTACGACCTGCCGCCGGAAGAGGACGCAAAGATCCCGACAGTCTGTTCCAGCCTGGAACAGGCACTCGACTATCTCGACAAGGACCGCGAGTTCCTGACCCGCGGCGGTGTGTTCTCGGACGAAATGATCGACGCTTACATCGAGTTGAAGATGGAGGAGGTCACTCGTTTCCGCATGACGACTCATCCGATCGAGTACGACATGTATTTCAGCCTTTAATGGACCGGGCAATAGCGATGCAATCGTTGTAAGCCGCTTTTCGGCCGATGCGTTAAAAAAGGATGAGCCTGCTCATCCTTTTTTTTCACCGGGCTTTCGCATACACTTCGCATGGTTTCACATTTCCCTGCGCCCCCGACCCTAATGATGGCCCGACATATCTTTCCGTTGCTGCTGGCCCTTTTGCTCCGGGGCGGGCTTGCCCACGCCGATACGCTCTATAAGTGTATCGACGACTCGGGCGTGGTGCTCTATACCAACCAGAAGGGTGGTGGCAAGAACTGCAAAGTACTGTCGCGCGACCTGCCCGTCTCCACCTATGCCGCGCCGAAACAGGAGCAGCGCGGCGCGGCGCCGGGCGATTTCCCGCGCGTCAATGAAGACACTCAGAAAGGCCGGGACGCCGACCGCCGCAAGATCCTGGAACAGGAGCTCGCGACCGAGCAGCAGAACCTGGAGCAGGCCAGGAAGGATCTGGCCGAGGGAGAGGGCATTCGTCTGGGCAACGAGAGAAATTATCAGAAGTATCTCGATCGCGTGCAGGGTCTCAAGGACAGCGTTGCCCTCCATGAACGCAACGTCGAGGCCCTGAAGCGCGAGATGGCGAATCTTAAATAGATCGCGGCGCAGGCACGGCCCTCATGGCCAGGTTCTTGCTAAGAAGCAGGGTATGGCTGCGCCTGACACATCCCGGAAACATCCGGCTCCGCAATCCCCATTCTCAGGGCTCGACCTGATTTCGTCGTCGGTGATTCTGGCCGATGCGCGCCTGATCATCCGTTACATCAATCCTGCCGCCGAGAATCTCTTTGCCGCGAGTCAGAGGCAGCTGCTCGGCCGCCCGTTGTCGTACCTGTTGGGTGAGCCGTCGGAATTGGCGATGGCGTTTGACAGTGCATTGCACAATGACTGCAGTTACACCAGCCACAATGTGACCATCAAACGGCCGCCGGACGTCACGCTGCATCTGGACTGCACGGTGTCCTCGATCGATGCCGGCGGCACGCGCCTGCTGCTCGAGTTCCGTCCCATCGAACAGCAGCTCAAGGTGGCGCGCGAGGAACGGTTGCTGGAACAGCAACAGGCCAATCGCGAGTTGATCCGCAACCTTGCCCATGAGATCAAGAATCCGCTAGGGGGCATTCGCGGTTCCGCACAACTGCTCGAGCACGAGTTGAGGATGCTGGACAATGCACCGCAGCTCAAGGAATACACCCAGGTCATCATCGAGGAGTCGGACCGCTTGCAGGATCTCATGCAGCGCCTGTTGTCCTCGCACCGGATGATGCAGCCGACGCTGGTCAATGTGCATGAGATCCTCGAACGGGTGCGTCGCCTGATCCACGCCGAGTACGCGGGGGTCAACGTGCAGCGCGACTACGATACCTCTCTGCCCGACTTGACCGGCGATCGCGAACAATTGATCCAGGCCATCCTCAATATTGCCCGGAACGCCGCGCAGGCGATGAACGGCAAAGGCGAGATCGTCTTCCGCACCCGCGCCGCCCGCCAGGTGACGCTGGCCAAGCGCCGCTATCATCTGGCAATGGAATTGCAGGTGATCGACAATGGCCCGGGGATCCCCGACATGATTCGCGACAAGATTTTCTATCCGCTGGTCTCGGGGCGCGAGGGCGGCACCGGCCTGGGTCTCACGTTGGCGCAAAGTTTCGTACACCAGCATCATGGCACCATTGAAGTCGATTCTCACCCTGGCCGCACCTGTTTTACCATCCTGTTGCCGTTGAAACAAGGCAACCACAAGAACGAAGGAATCAAATGAATCCCGTCTGGATCATCGACGACGATCGCTCGATCCGCTGGGTGCTCGAGAAGGCGCTGGCGCGCGAGGAAATCCCCTACCGGAGTTTTGCCTCGGCTGCCGAAGCCCTGGCGGCACTGGATGCCGGAGACCTGCCGCAGGTGCTGGTCTCCGATATCCGCATGCCCGGGCTGTCCGGCCTCGATCTCTTGCGCCACGTCAAGATCAAGTGCCCGGATTTGCCGGTCATCATCATGACGGCCTATTCCGATCTCGACTCGGCGGTTTCGGCTTTCCAGGGCGGCGCCTATGAATACCTGCCCAAACCGTTCGATGTCGACCAGGCGGTCGACCTGGTGCGGCGTGCCATCGGGGAGAGCGTGCATCACAGCGATGTGGCCGAGGTCTCCAGCATCACCCCCGAGATTCTCGGCAAGGCCGCCTCGATGCAGGAGGTCTTCCGCGCCATCGGCCGCCTTTCGCAATCGCACGCGACGGTGCTGATCAACGGCGAATCGGGAACCGGCAAGGAACTGGTAGCGCGTGCCCTGCACCGGCACAGTCCGCGCGCCGAGAAGCCGTTCATCGCCATCAATACCGCGGCGATTCCGCGCGATCTGTTGGAGTCGGAGCTGTTCGGGCACGAGCGCGGGGCCTTCACCGGGGCGCAGACGCAACGCCGCGGCCGCTTCGAGCAGGCCGAAGGCGGCACGCTGTTCCTCGACGAGATCGGCGACATGCCGGCCGAATTGCAGACCCGCTTGCTGCGCGTGCTCTCCGATGCTCACTTCTACCGCGTCGGCGGCCACCAGCCGGTCAAGGCCAATGTCCGCGTGATTGCCGCCACTCACCAGAATCTCGAAGAGCGCGTCAAACAGGGGCTGTTCCGCGAGGACCTGTTTCACCGCCTGAATGTCATTCGTCTTCGCCTGCCGACCTTGCGTGAGCGGCATGAGGATATCCCGCTCCTGACCAAGCATTTTCTGCAGAAGAGCGCGAAGGAGCTTGGCGTCGAGGCCAAGCGTCTGACCGAGCCGGCGTTGAAGTACTTGTCCGGGCTGGATTTCCCAGGCAACGTGCGCCAATTGGAAAATCTCTGTCACTGGATCACGGTGATGGCGCCGGGGCA
Source organism: uncultured Sterolibacterium sp. (assembly GCA_903904605.1). Lineage (GTDB taxonomy): Bacteria > Pseudomonadota > Gammaproteobacteria > Burkholderiales > Rhodocyclaceae > CAIYYX01. The sequence continues at coordinate 87,466 of CAIVDC010000046.1, read as the reverse complement.
GACCGTCGAAGTCGCCGATCTGCCCAGCGAGCTGCGTGAGCAGGGTTCGCGTGAGGTTCCGCAGAACTGGCTCGACGCGCTCCGCGGCGAGGCCGACCGGCTGATCGCCGCAGCGCCCGGCAGCGTCTTTGAGCGGCTTTCCCGCGACTTCGAACGTGCCCTGATCCAGCGCGCGTTGGCTGCATCGGGCGGTCGCCGTATCGAGGCGGCGCATCTTCTGGGCATCGGCCGCAACACGATTACGCGCAAGATCCAGGAACTTGGCCTTGAGGAGGCAAAAGGGGAGGGATGATCTTTCCCTTATAATCGCAGCATGAGCGCCATGTCCTTACGCCGCCTTGTTTGAAGAACCCCTCTCCGTTGCCGCAGTTGCAGACGCTCTTGGCGACCTGGCCTGTCGTTTCGATGTGGATGTGCTGGCGGAATGCGATTCCACCAATGCCCGCCTCCTGACCCTCGCAGAGGCGGGCGCACCGTCCGGCAGCGTCATCGCCGCGCTTCGCCAGACCGCCGGGCGAGGTAGGCGAGGCCGGAGCTGGTTTTCCGCGCCCGGCGACAGCCTCACCTTCTCGCTGCTGTGGCGCTTGCCGCCCGACACGCCATGGTCAGGGCTCTCGCTGGCAGTCGGTGTCGCCTTGGCGCGTGCCCTTGACGACATGGGCATCGCCGGCGTCTCGCTGAAGTGGCCGAACGACTTGCTGTTGAACGAACGCAAGCTGGCCGGGGTGCTGATCGAATTGGTGCCGGGCGCCCGTCCAGCGGCTGCGGTCATCGGAATCGGCTTGAACTTGCGCCGGCCACGCGGCCTGCCTGACGATTTGTGCCGGACGGCTGCGGCACTGACCGATGCCGATATCGCCTTGTCGCCGACCGGCAAACTGCTGGCCCAGCTGCTCACGGCCCTGCATGCGGTGCTGAGCGACTTCGCCGTTTCAGGCTTCTCGCCATTTCGCGAGGAATGGCAGAGCCGCCATGCGTTTAATGACCGTGCGGTGCATCTGCTTTCCGATTATGCCGAACCGCTCGAAGGAGTCTGTCGCGGCGTCGACCCCGATGGCGCTCTGCTGCTGGAAACAGGGGAAGGCAGGCAAAGGATCATCAGCGGCGAGGTTTCGCTGCGGCCGTCATGACGCTGCTCTGCCTCGATTGCGGCAATACCCGCCTCAAGTGGGGCCTGAATCAGAACGGCCGATGGCTGGAGCGGGGCATTTTGCCCCTGACCGGGATTCGCCTGTTGCCGGAAGCCCTCTCGGCGCTGCCCCATCCGGGCCGCATGATCGCCTGCAATGTCGCCGGCGGCCAGGCAGGAGAAGCCATTGAAGCCGTCGCCGAGGCGCTCGGCGTGCCGCTTTCCTGGGCCGTCAGCCGGGCGGAGCAGTGCGGCGTGATGAATTCCTACGATACCCCGTCATGCCTTGGCGCGGATCGCTGGGCGGCGCTGATCGGCGCGCGCAACCTGCATCGCGGAGCCTGCCTGGTGGTCAACGCCGGCACCGCCACCACCATTGATGTGCTCGATGCCGGGGGCGTGTTCCGCGGCGGACTGATTCTCCCGGGCATCGATCTGATGCGCGCCGCACTGGCCGGCAATACCGCCCAACTGCCGCTTGCGGATGGCCTGTTCAGCGCCCTGCCGCGCAACACCGCCGATGCCATCGTTAGCGGATCCTTGCAGGCGACCGCCGGCGCGATCGAGCGCATGTATGAGCAGCTTGGCGGGCGGGCCGGCGCCCTCTGCCTGCTCTCCGGGGGTGCTGCGGAGAATCTGGCGCCACTGCTGGACATCCCGCTGCTGTGCATTGACAATCTGGTCCTTGAAGGGCTCGTGCGACTGGCCGGTGAGCAAGCGTAAGCGCCAGCACGGCAGGCCCGCGCCGAGACTATCCGGAATTAACTGACAACGAGGAGGAGGCAAAGAATGGCTGCACACAAAGTGATACTCGACGAGTCGGAGATGCCGACCCATTGGTACAACATCGTCGCCGACATGCCCAATCCGCCAGCTCCACCGATGGGACCGGACGGCAAGCCGGTCGGCCCGGAGCAGATGCTGCAGATCTTTTCCATGCCCATCCTCGAACAGGAGATGTCGGCCGAACGCTGGATCGCCATTCCCGAACCGGTGCGCGAGATCTACCGGCTCTGGCGGCCTTCGCCGCTGTGCCGGGCGGAGCGGCTGGAGAAAGCCCTGGGAACGCCGGCGAAAATTTATTACAAGAACGAGAGCGTTTCGCCGGCCGGTTCGCACAAGCCGAATTCTGCCGTCGCTCAGGCCTATTTCAACAAGCAGGCCGGCATCAAGCGCATGACCACCGAGACGGGCGCAGGGCAGTGGGGTTCCTCCCTGGCTTTTGCGGCGCAGATGTTCGAGATCGAACTGCGCATCTACATGGTCAAGGTCAGTTATGAGCAGAAGCCGTTCCGGCGCTCGATGATGCAGACCTGGGGTGCCGAGGTTCTGGCCAGCCCGACGAATCTCACCCAGGCCGGCCGCAATGCCCTGGCCCGGGATCCGAACAATCCAGGCTCGCTCGGTCTCGCCATCTCCGAGGCCGTGGAAGAGGCGGCCGGGCGCGAGGATACGAAATACGGTCTGGGCTCGGTGCTGAACCACGTGCTGCTGCACCAGACGGTGATCGGTCTCGAGGCGAAGAAGCAGTTCGAAAAGATCAACGTCTATCCGGACATGATCTTCGCACCCTGCGGCGGCGGCTCCAACTTCGCCGGCGTGGCTTTCCCCTTCTTCGCCGACAAGGCGGCGGGCAAGAAGGTGCGCCTGGTAGCGGTCGAGCCCAGCTCCTGCCCGACCCTGACCAAGGGGCACTATGCCTATGACTACGGTGACGAGTCCGGTTATACCCCGATCATGCTGATGTATACCCTCGGCCATGACTTCATGCCGCCTTCGATTCACGCCGGCGGACTGCGTTATCACGGCGACTCGCCGCTGGTCTCGCAGCTTCTCAAGGAAGGATTTATCGAGGCGCTGGCGGTTCCTCAAGTGGCTACCTTTGCGGCCGGCGTACAGTTTGCGCGCGCCGAGGGCATCATCCCTGCGCCCGAGTCCAACCACGCGATTCGCGCCGTGATCGACGAGGCCTTGAACTGCAAGAAGACTGGAGAGCCGAAGGTGCTGTTTTTCAACCTGTCGGGCCATGGCCACTTCGACATGGCCTCCTACGACCGGTATTTGGCCGGCAAGCTAGAGGATTACGATTATCCGGAAGCGGAGATCGCGGCGGCGCTGGATCGTCTGCCCAAGCTTGGCTAGCCGGGTGCCACGTCGCGCGGCCAGGCATGGCAGCCGGAGGAGTCCGGGATGTCCGGCATAGCGGCCGGCCTCTCGGCCATACTCCGCTCGCGCAGCCTGTTCATCCTGCTGGTTCTGGCGAACCTGCTGTTCTTCGCCTGGGGGCAACGCTATTTCGGTGACGCCGAGACGGGTCGGGAACCGCAGCGGCTGGCCAGGCAACTGTCTCCCGAGAAGCTGCGCGTGGGGGCCGTTGTTGTCCCTGCCGCCGCGCCGCCAGCGGAGCGTGCACCGTGACTGGGGCCGATGCGCTGGTCATCGGCTTGACCGGCGGCATCGGTAGCGGCAAGAGCTCGGCAGCAGCCATATTCGCGAAATTCGGCGCGGCAGTGGTCGATGCCGATGCCATCGCGCACGAACTGACGGCTCCGGCCGGGCTGGCCATTCCCGCCATCCGGGAAAGTTTCGGAGATGCGCTGATCGCTCCCGACGGCGCGCTCGACCGCGCCGCCATGCGCCGCCTGGTGTTCGCCGACGCGACAGCGAAGGCGCGCCTGGAAGCCATCCTCCATCCGATGATTCGCGCCGAAACCGAGCGCCGCTGCGCCGCCGGACTTGCCGCCGGGGCGCCCTATGCCATGCTGGTGGTGCCGCTCCTGGTCGAGTCGAAGACTTATCGGGCCCGCGTCGCGCGCGTCGCCGTAGTCGATTGTTCCGAGGAAACCCAGGTGGCGCGGGTCGTGGCGAGAAACGGCCTGACGAGCGAAGAGGTCAGGCGCATCATGGCGACGCAGGCGAGCCGCGCAGAGCGCCTCGCGGCGGCCGACGACGTCATCGATAATGACGGAGACATGACCTCCCTGCTTGCTCAGGTCGGGGCATTGCACCGTTCATATCTGGAATGTTCGGGAAAAACCCGGACGGATGGTTGAGGTTTGGGCGCGAATCGGTCAGAATTGCCCGACTTTCCACTCTTGGCGGGCTCGTGATTACTTACGAATATCCTCTCAGTGAGCGCATTCGCACCTTGCTCCGCCTCGAGTCCCTGTTCGACAGGGCGCAGTATTTCGTGGCTGCCGACGATGCCATGGACCACCATGTTGCGCTTCTGACGCTGTTCGAAATACTCGAAGTCGCCGGGCGGGCAGACCTGAAGTTCGACCTGGTGCAGGAACTCGAGCGCCAGCGTCAGACGCTGCTTTCTTTCCGCAACAACCCCGAGATTTCCGAGGATGCCCTCTCGGGCGCACTCTACGAAATCGAGCAGGCGGGTGCCCAGATGCTGGCCATGCATGGCAAGATCGGCCAATACTTGCGCGAGAACGAATGGCTGATGGCGGTCAAGAACCGTGCGGCCATTCCCGGCGGCGTCTGCGAGTTCGACCTTCCCGCTTATCACTTCTGGCTGCATCGCGATGTCGAGCAGCGCCGCAGCGGACTGGCTGGCTGGTTGTCGCCGATACTGCCGATCAGCGCTGGACTGTCGATCGTGTTGCGTCTGTTGAGGGCCTCGGGCAGGCCGGAGCGTCAGCTTGCCGCCAACGGCGCTTACCAGCTGATGCTTGCGGGTCGCACGGCGCAGATGCTGCGTCTGCGCGTGCCCCGCAGCGACCCGTACATCCCCGAGATCAGCGCCAACAAGTACGCATTGAACATTCGCTTCACCACTCCGGATGGCGACTTGCGTCCGCGCTCGGCTGAAGTCGATGTTGCCTTTGAATTGACCTTCTGCAACCTGTGACTCCGGGCAGTGCATCGCCGCGCATCGTTAGCTGCCCTACCTGCGGCAAGCCCGTGGCATGGTCGGCCGAGAACCCTTTCCGGCCGTTCTGTTCGGAGCGCTGCAAGCAAATTGACCTGGGTGCCTGGGCGGCCGAAGACTACCGCGTGCCCGAGCCCGAGGCGCCGCCCGACGGCGGCGAAGTGAACTAGCCAGGGCGATCCCAAGCCGCGCGGATCGCTGCGATGCCGTGGGCACCGGCATGCCAGGCCAGTTCCCTATCTTCGTGGGCCAGTCCGCCGAGGGCGAAGATCGGCAGAGGATAATCCGCCGCCAGTGCGGCGAACGCTTCCCAGCCTATCCCTGGTTGACCGGGATGGCTGGCGGTTTCCTTGACCGGCCCCAGCACGACGAAGTCGAGACCGAGGCGTCGCGCCTGGGCAAGTTCCCGCGCATCGTGACAGGAAGCGGCGACCAGGGGAAAGTCCGGGCGCTTGGAGCGGAACAGCAATTGGACCGCGGTCAGGTGCACGCCATCGGCACCTGCCTCATTGGCCAGCGCCGTGTCGGCGTTGACCAGCACTCGGGCGCCGAAGCTGTGGCAAAGGTCCACGGCGGCATGGACCCATTCAGCGCGCTGAGGCGCTGCAAGACAGGCCTCGCGCAACTGCACCAGGCGCAGGCCGTGATCGAGCGCCCGGCCCAACTCCCTGAACTGGCGGTCGACGCCGATCTCGCCGGCGTGGCTGATGGCATAGAAGTCGGGCAGGGCCAGCGCCGCCAGCACGGGTGCGTTGGCCGGAAGCAAGGGCGAGACGGTGACCGCGTCTGTTCGCTGCCATTCGAGCGCATCGTGCTGCAGATCCTGCAGTTCGCCGGTCCAGGTCAACACGCGGAAAAAGTGGAGACGCACCCGCGCGTGTTCGTAACTGAACTCGCGGGTGATCCAGGGATAGGCCGTCCCGACAGCTATCCCCAGTTCCTCCTGCAACTCGCGCAGCAACGCCTCGCGAGGCGTTTCGTTCGCCTCAACCTTGCCGCCAGGAAACTCCCAGTAGCCGGCATAGAAACCGCCGCCAGGCCTGCGACCGAGCAGGAATCTGCCGTCCGGACGCAAAATGACCGCAGCGGCGACCTCGACCATTTTCAAGGTTTGCGACCTGCTCTGACGGCCTTTCCTCCTTTGCGCCCTGCATAGTCCCGTGCGAACTGCCAGGCCACGCGACCGCTGCGCGAACTGCGCATCAGCGCCCACTGCAGCGACTCGCCGCGCGCCGCCTCGATCTCCTTGTCGGTCAGGCCGTATTCGCCGAGCCAGTGCGCGCAGATGGCAAGGTAATGATCCTGGTCGAAAGGGTAGAAGGAGAGCCAAAGGCCGAAGCGCTCTGACAGCGATATCTTCTCTTCGACGGTCTCGCCCGGATGGATCTCCTCGCCGACATGTTTGGCGTCGAGGTTCTCCGCCATGTATTCCGGCATAAGGTGGCGCCGGTTGGAGGTGGCGTAGAGCAGCAGATTCTCCGGAGTACCGGCGATCGAGCCGTCGAGCACGCTCTTCAATGCCTTGTAGCCTGGCTCGCCAGCCTCGAAGGAAAGGTCGTCGCAGAATATGATGAAACGCTCCGGCCGACCGTTGATGAGATCGACGATTTCAGCCAGATCGACCAGGTCGTTCTTGTCGACTTCGATCAGACGAAGCCCTTTCGCCGCGTATTGGTTGAGCACGCCTTTCACCAGCGAGGATTTGCCGGTGCCGCGTGCACCGGTGAGCAGCACGTTGTTGGCACTCCTGCCGGCGATGAATTGGCGCGTGTTTTGCTCGATGCGGGCCTTCTGTTCTGCGATGCCCTGGAGATCCTTGAGTCGGATATGGTGCGGTTTGGCTACGGCCTGAAGATGGCCGCGGCCGTTGCGCTTGATCCAGCGGAATGCTACCGCGGCACGCCAGTCGGGCTCAGTCAGGGGTCTCGGCAGCAAGGCCTCGACGCGTTCGAGCAGCGCCTCCGCGCGCGCCAGGAAATGGGGCAGATCAGTCATCGGACACTCCGGAATGCTCTGACGCGCCAAGGGAATCGGGTCTGGAATCCCCGTTTGGCGCGACTGAGGTAAGCTAGTGAACTTCAAAACCGGGAACTCTAACAGATACATGTCTCGAATATTCGCCGCCCTTGCCGTTCTCCTGCTCGCCGGTTGCGCCGTTCAGCCTGCCGTACAACCCACGCCCCAGCCCGCCCAGTGCCCTGTCTGCCCTGTCCCCGAAGTGCCCAAACCACCGGCCAAGCCGTTCGAGCCGGCTGCGTGGGATAGCCTTCCGGGCTGGGGCGAGGACGATCTCGCGCCGACTTTTTCCGCCTTCCTTTCCTCGTGCAATGCGTTGCAGAAGCGGGAAGTCTGGCGGGAGGCCTGCCTGTCCGCCAAAGGCCTCGGCAGTCTGGACGGCGCTGTGCTGCGCACCTGGTTCGAAGCGCAACTCCAGCCCTGGCAGTTGATCAACCCCGACGGCGGCAGCGAGGGACTGATCACCGGCTACTACGAGCCGCTCCTGAAGGGCAGCCGGTCGCGCACCAAACCCTATCTTTACGCCGTCCAGGGCGTACCGTCCGACCTCATCGACGTGGACCTTGGCGAACTCTATCCGGAACTCAAGCACATGCGCCTGCGCGGCCGGATCGAAGGGCGAAAGCTGGTACCGTATTTCTCCCGCGCCGAATGGGAGAAGATGCACCGGAACGATGGGGCCCTGCTCTGGGTCGATGACGTCATCGACCTGTTCTTCATGCAGATCCAGGGTTCCGGCCAGGTGCAGTTCGATGACGGCAGCCGGGTCAGGGTAAGCTATGCCGATCAGAACGGACATCCCTATCGATCCATCGGCCGCTGGCTGATCGATCAGGGCGAACTCAACGCGGGGCAGGCGTCGATGCAGGGGATCAAGGCGTGGGCCAAGGCGCACCCCGCTCGCCTGCAGGAACTGCTCGATATCAATCCGAGCCTGGTCTTCTTCCGCGAACTGCCGGTGACCGGGGACGGTCCGCCCGGCGCGCTCGGCGTCCCGCTGACGGCGCAGCGGAGCATCGCCGTCGATGCGAGATTCACGCCGCTCGGCGCCCCGGTCTGGCTGTCCTCCACTTATCCGAACAGTGATCGCCCGCTGGTCAGGCTGATGCTGGCACAGGATACGGGCGGCGCCATCCGCGGCCCGGTACGCGCGGATTTCTACTGGGGCACCGGGTCCGATGCCGGCACGCAGGCCGGCAAGATGCGCCAGAAGGGCCAGATGTGGGCGCTCCTGCCCAAAGGCTATGCCCCAAAGTGAACCGTTAGCCCAATCTCGGTGCTTGTTTTTCTGATTTACCACCATTTTGGTGCGCTTATCCTCATTGCTTCTGTTGCGCTATGGATAAGTAATTGAAAGTTATTGAATCACTATTCTGGTGCGTTTATTGCTACATGCCTTCGATTAGTGCAAATGGAGCCCCAAGATGGAGAATCTAAGAAACGCGAGCGACGTCCTTTTCATTCTGCTCGGTGCAATCATGATCCTGGCGATGCATGCCGGTTTCGCCTTCCTCGAACTGGGCACGGTTCGAAAGAAGAACCAGATCAATGCGCTGGTAAAAATCCTGGTCGATTTCTCGATGTCCACGCTGGCCTATTTCTTCATCGGCTATACGATTGCCTATGGGGTTAATTTCTTCGCCAGCGCCGATATCCTGTCGCAAAAGAACGGCTACGAACTGGTCAAGTTCTTCTTCCTGCTGACCTTTGCCGCGGCGATCCCGGCGATCGTCTCAGGCGGCATCGCCGAGCGCGCCAAGTTCAATCCGCAACTCGCCGCCACTTTTCTTCTCGTCGGCTTCGTCTATCCCCTCTTCGAAGGCATCGCCTGGAACCACGCCTATGGCGTGCAGGCCTGGCTGAAAGCGGCTTTCGGCGCGGAATTCCATGATTTCGCCGGCTCCGTGGTGGTCCATGCGATGGGCGGGTGGATCGGCCTGGCGGCGGTACTGCTGCTGGGCGCTCGGCGCGGCCGCTACAGCAAGGACGGCGGGGTCGCCGCACACCCCCCGTCCTCCGTTCCCTTTCTCGCGCTCGGCGCCTGGATACTCACCGTCGGCTGGTTCGGCTTCAACGTCATGAGCGCGCAGTCGCTGGAGAACGTCTCTGGTCTGGTAGCGATGAATTCCCTGATGGCGATGGTCGGCGGCACGCTGGCTGCCCTGGTGGCGGGCAGGAATGACCCGGGCTTCGTACATAACGGCCCGCTCGCCGGCTTGGTCGCGATATGCGCAGGTTCCGATGTCATGCACCCGATAGGGGCGCTGGCTACCGGTGTCATCGCCGGGGGGATGTTCGTCTGGATGTTCACGCTGACACAGAACCGCTGGAAGATCGACGACGTGCTCGGTGTCTGGCCTCTGCATGGCCTGTGCGGCGCCTGGGGCGGCATCGCCGCCGGCGTCTTCGGGATCGCCGGTCTGGGCGGCAGGGGAGGCGTCAGCCTGATGTCCCAAATCGCCGGTACCGCTCTTGGAGTGGCGATCGCGCTGGCCGGCGGTTTCATCGTCTATGGCCTGCTGAAGAAGACAGTCGGCCTCCGTCTCGATCCTGAGGAAGAGTTCAACGGAGCCGACCTGTCGATACACAAGATCACCTCCACGGCCGAGCATGAAACCTTGTGGTGATGTTGATTGATAGGAAACAATAAAGTCTGTCGGATGCGTGTGAGGTGAACAAAGCCCGGCTGTGCCGGGCTTTGTTCATGGTGGCCCTGTTCTAAGGCTCATGTCCATCGCTTTTGCGACATCTTTGGGCGGAACAACCGCGCCAAATTCCAAGACCTTGACGCCAGGGGAAATGCCTTTGGACCTCATTACCTCGGTGATGGTCTGGACTCTTGACAGTTCTTGGCTGAGCCTGTCGCACACAAAAGTGCCAATTCCTTGCTTTCGCTCGATCCACCCTTCGTCTTCAAGAACTTTCAAGGCCTGGCGGACCGTGATCCGGCTGCATCCGGATTGCTTGACCAACTCACCCTCGGCAGGGAGCCGGCTGCCGGGCGAATGGTTGCCAATGAGAATCGCTGCCCTGATCTGGTTGGCGATCTGTGCGTAGGACGAAATGTTGCTGTCGCGGTTAATCTTCATGCCGCCTCGGTTTGAGTAAGCGCAAGTTCTTCAGTGTCTTTCAGAGCTTAGCAGAACTCTGCAAGTCGCTGGAGACGAAGACCGAATGCAAACGGCCAAATTCGACCTGTCTTGCGCAGCCCAGTTGATTGTCAAGCTCGTCGCTACTTGCTGATAGAAGCCGAAGGCGCTGCCTAGCTCACGCGGAGGACCGCTTCGGAGCGCCGGTCCCCCACGATAAGCGTAAGTTTCCGTTTCCCTCGTGGCTGAAGAGGGCACGAAACCGATACCGGCTCAACCGAAAAGCGCCCACTCGAGATTGTCGCGGTAAGGTTCTTCATGATCCTGCCGTACCCCCCAGACGCCCTGATCCGAAAACCTGGCGTTTCACTTCGCTATGCCATGGGCCAAGGCCATATCTGACTTCATAATATGATTGACTAGCCAGTCCTTCAGGAAAGTAAACAGGGCTACCGATAACGTCACGGCACCTGCATTGAACTTTGTCTGGAAATCAAGGACTTCCTGGACGAGTTTGGCGTGTTCGGCCTTGTGCTCGGTCATCCTTTCGTAACTGTGCGTCGCCATCAATTGCTCTTCCATGGCGAAGTGCGTCTTCGTATAGTTGATCAGATCGCCAAGCACTTTTCCACAGACTTCCTTACCTTTGCCGGCTTGCATGGCATCGGACAACTGGTTGATGAGGTCAATCAATTTTCTGTGCTCATTGTCGATCTTGTTGTTGCCCGTTTTGAACTTGTCGTCCCATACGATCGATGCCATCGCCTGTTCCCTCGCTGAAATTGTCTGATAGAGCCCGCGACCTTCGCGGGCACGGGTGACGTGCGACAAGAGATCCGCCTCGCACAGGGAGATAATCTCAAATGCACGCCATCTTGTTAATCAGTGAATACCGCAGCGAATTGCGGAAACTACGTAGTCTCCGATCAAGGAGCATGATAAATCTCTCGACCGATACGGCGTTCCGCAGAACCGGGTAGGCATCGGGAAATCCAGTTGCCCGGGTCGAACGCCCGACAGCGCTGGAGTCGAGCCTCTCGGGTTGGCTTTGGACACTGCAGGGCTCTGCCTTGTGTTCAGGCCCTGCGCCTGCGCAGCCAGGCACCCCGAGCCAAGGCCGAAAGCAGGTAGGCCACACCGGCCAACAGGACGATGGTCGCCCCGGCAGGCAAATCCGGCTCGAAGGAAAGCGCCAATCCCAGGCTGGTAAAGGCAATGCCGAGCAAGGTCGCCGCCACCATCATCGCGGCGAGCGAACGCGCATACTGGCCGGCGATGGCAGCAGGCAGGGTCAAGAGCGCGAGCACCAGCACCAGGCCCACCACCTGGATCAGAATCACCACGGTCAAGGCCACCATCAGCAACAGCCCGAGGTAGAACACTTCGACCGGCACGCCGCGCAGGCGGGCGAACTCCTCGTCGAAGCACACCGCCAGGAACGGTTTGCGGAACATCAGCACGAGCGCGACGATCAAGCCGTCCAGGCCGGCCACGAGGAGAAGGTCTTCGCGCGGCACCATGAGGATGTTGCCGAACAGGTAGCTCATCAGATCCACGTTGTAGCCCGGCGTGCGCGAGATGAAGAGGATGCCGACGGCCATGCCGACCGCCCACAGCGCCCCGATGATGGTGTCTTCGTGCTGGCGGAAGCGCAGGCTCACCCAGCCGATGATCAGGGCCGCCAGGAGCGCGGCGACGAGCGCGCCGCCGATCGGGCTCTTGCCCAGGAAATAGGCGACACCCATGCCGCCCAGCACGGTGTGGGCGACGCCGCCGGCCAGGTAGCCGATGCGCTTGACCACGACGTAACTGCCGACGATGCCGCAGGCGATGCTGGCCAGCACGCCGGCGGCCAGGGCATGTTGCAGAAACGCGTGGCTGGAAAGCGCCTCCAGGAAACCGCTCATGGTTTCCTCTCCATCGCGCAAGCATCGCCATGCGGGATGCGCTGCACCGGCATGCCATACAGTCTCTCGATCACCTCCAGGCCGATCGGCACCGGCTGGTGGCACAGCAGGGTGCGGTTGAGGCAGGCCACCCGGGTCACGTAGCGCGAAATGAATCCGATATCGTGGGAGACCACGACGATGGTCATGCGCCGGTTCAGGAGCTTGAGCAGGTCGAAAATCTCGGTCTCGCCACGCAGGTCGATGTTGGCGGTAGGCTCGTCGAGAATCAGGATGCGGGGATCGCAGGCGAGCGCCCGCGCCACCAGCACGCGCTGCACCTGCCCGCCGGAGAGCGTGCCGAGCGGGCGGCGGCGCAGCTCGAGCACCTCGGTCTCGGCCATCGCGCGACGTGCCACTTCCCGGTCTGCCATGCCATAGCCGCCCAACAACCGGGTTGTGCCGAGGCGCCCGAGCAGTACCGTTTCCTCCACCGAGATCGGAAAGTCACGGGCGAAGCGGGCATATTGAGGTACATAGCCGATCATTATCCGCGCCGCTTGAGGCGTCTCACCGGCCACACGCACCTCGCCCGAAGCAGGATTCAGCAGGCCGAGCACGATCTTGAGCAGCGTGCTCTTGCCGCCGCCATTCGGCCCCACCAGGCCAAGGAACTCGCCTTCCGCCACGGCCAGGCTGACGTGCTCCAGCGCCGGCGGGCCGATGTCGTAAGCGAAGGAAACCTCCGTGAGTTCGATGATCGGCTTCATTTCAGGGCATCGGCGAACCCGCGCGCGACCCGCAGCAGGTTTTGCGGATAATTTTCCGCCAGCGGGTCGACCGCCACCACCCGTGCCCCGATGGCAACGGCGACGGTTTCTGCGGTGCGTCGGCTGAACTGGGTCTGCACGAAAATGACCTTCACGCCCTCCCGCTTGCCGAGATCGATGACGCGCGCGAGCGATCGGGCTCCCGGTTCCTTGCCCTCGGCCTCGATCGGAATCTGGCGCAGTCCGTAGTCGTGCGCGAAGTAGCCCCAGGCCGGATGGAACACCATGAAAGGCTTGTCCCTGGCCTGCGCCAGGATCGCCCGGAGTTCCCGGTCCAGCGTGTCCAGCTCGGTGATGAACGCACGGTAGTTCGCTTCGAAGTCGTCACGGTGGGCGGGGTCGGCCTCGATCAAGGCTTCGCGGAGGGTTGCCGCCATGATTTTCACCCGCGGCGGGCTGGTCCAGACGTGCGGGTCCCTGCCGCCGGGCTCGCCGCTGGGGCCGGTCAGGGGCAGCAATGCCACACCGCGCTGCATGGGCACGACGCGCAGGGCGGGATTTGCAGCCAGGATGCGTTTCATCCAGGTCTCTTCGAACGCCACCCCGATGGAAAAATAAAGCCGCGCCCGCGACAGTGCCGCCATCTGCTTCGGCGTGGGCTCGTAGGTCTCCGGGCTTTGCCCGGGCCCCACCATCACCGAAACCGCAACCTGCCCGCCGCCGACGCGCTCGACGAAGTACTTCTGCGGCAGGACGCTCACGAACACCGGCAGCGGCGCGGAACTTGACGCAACGCCCATCGGCAGGGCCCAGAGCGCGATCATGAAGGCGATGGTTTTGGCAATCGCTCCCACGGATCAGCCCAGCCTCGCAGCTGCGACGACCACGAATGCACATTGGCCGCGCCCTGGCTGCACGGGCTCGATCTCCCGCGTCTCGCGCAAGGGGTGCGCCAGTGTCTGGCCCCAGTCGTCAATCGAGAACCCGGCTGCCAGCAGGAGCCGCGCCACCTCGTCAGCGGAATAAAAAGTGGCCTCGCGGTAAAACACATTTTCTGTCTGATGCGCCAGATACTCCTGCCCCATGGCGCTCTCCCGGTCGATGAAGCCCATCACCAGGCGCCCGCCCGGCTTGAGTACCCGGAGCACCTCGACAAGCATCTTCTCAGGCGAATCCACAAAGCAGAGGGTGGTCACCACCAAGGCGTGGTCGAAGCTGCCGTCTGCGAAAGGCAGATTTTCGGCCACACCTTCCACGACCTCGATGCCGCGCAGAGCGGCGTGGACCAGCATCGCAGGCGAGGGATCCACGCCCACCTGCACTCCCAGCGGTGCGGCGAAGCGGCCGCTGCCTACCCCGATCTCGATTCCCCGCCCCTGCCAGGGCACGAACGGCCGCAGGGCGAGCAGTTCCGAAATATAGGCGGCCTCGTGCTTTTCGAACCAAGCCTCATAGCGCTGATGGTGGGCCTCGAAGGGAGCAACGCTAGGCACGGGACAGCACCTCGCGCAGCGCGTCGATGAAGCGACGGTTGTCGTCGGGCAATGCCGTGGTGATGCGCATATAGCCCGGACCGAGCGCTGGGTCGTTGAGCGGCTTGATGAGGATGTTGCGGCTGCGGAGTTGATCGGCAATCTCGGCCGCATTGTGGGGCGCGAAATCAGCCAGGAAGAAATAGGTCCGGGTGGGATAAGCGCGCATGCCCAGGCTGCGCACCTCTCCCGCGAGTTCCTCGGTCCAGGTGTTCAGCTGGGCGGCGCGGGCATGAATTTGCTCTTCGTGCTGCAGCGTGGCGATGGCTGCTGCCTGACTGGGGCGGGCGAGCGGGTAGGCGTCGTTATGGTTGTTCAGGTCTTCGGCGATGGCCTCGGGCAAGATGGCGTAGCCGACGCGAAATCCTGCCAGGCTGTGGGCCTTGGACAGGGTACGGGTCACCAGGAGGTTGGCATGCTCGGGAACCAGATGGGCGACCGACTGCCCGGCCAGTCCAATGAATGCCTCATCCACCAGGAAGTAGCTATCAGGGTGGCGGCGCAAAAGCTCCGGCAAGGGCGCCATGTCGAAGATGCCGCCGTTGGGATTGTTCGGGTTCACGATCACAACAAGCGTCGTGCCGTCCGGAATCCCCAGTTGATTAAGGTCAAACGCGAAGTCTTGCTCAGGAAGCAGGCGCGTTTCCGTGTAGTGCCGGGCGATTTCCGGAAACAGGGAATAGGTCGGCGCAAGCAGGTGTACCTGCTGACCGAAGCGGTCAAAGAGCTGGCGCAGGATCAACTCGGAGCCGGCGTTGATGTGAATGAGGCGTTCGGGAACCCCGATCTGCTCGCTGATGAGCCGTCGCAGCGGCGCCGAATAGGCTTCGGTGTAATAGTTGCTGTGCGCCACCTCGGCCTGAGCGGCGGCGATGGCCTCGTCGATCGGCGGCAGCGGGTTCTCGCACAGCAAGAGCTTGATGCCCTGGAAAGTACCGCCGCCTTTCTCCGCTATGGCGCTCACGGCCGGCTCCTTCCACCGATAGATCGCACCGGACCGAAGTCGAGCATCGCCTGGTCGTAGGTCCCATGCGCCTCGTATTCGTCGTCCAGTGCCGCGAGAAGCGCCTCTACTTCCTGTTCATCCAGTTCGATTGGCTCGGCCCTCACATGGCCCCCTTGTCGTGATATTGCCCTGCCGGGAGGCACGACGCTCACTTGTGGGCCGCGCTGCCCTACTTCAGCAGGCCGCGCGCCTTCATGCGGTCGCAGGCATTCTGGCGCGGCGGTGCCAGCGTCATGTGCCTCTCCTCGGCGCGCGCTTCCATCGACTGGTGCTGCTCGGCCTGTACCGACTTGCATTCGTCATAGGTCTTGGCCGACAGCATCTTGTCGCGGTGCGCGGTGCGTTCCTCGGCGCTCATCAGCCTCCAGCCGTAGGTGTTTTCCCGGTCGAACTGGAAGCGCGGCCGCTTGCCCGCGGGGCCCTTCCCGGGACCGGGACCGGGGCCGATGCCGGCTCCAGGACCAGCGCCCTGGCCGCCTCCTAAACCGGCTTGAGCGTAGACAGGCAATGTGACAGAAGTGCCGAGCAGTGCAATCAAAACGATATGACAAAGTTTCATGATGTTGTTTCTTCAAGTAAGTGGAGAGAAGCCGATGAACCAAAATATCGCCATCTACCGCGCCCGCCTTTGAGCCGCACGACTCTGTTGGTTCATGGAAATGGCGGGATCGTGGGTTCGGTGCCATGGATCTCGACGGCGGGCAGATGGGTCCTCACCCGCGCTTCGATCTCCTCGACCCGGTCGCGGGGTACGTCGGCCATGACGAGAAGGGCACCGTGCTCGACCGCATCCGCAAACTGCGTGAGCCGCGTGTTGCCGACGTTCATTCCGACCATGCCGCCCAGCCAAGCCCCCACCCCCGCGCCCGCCAGTGAGGTGGCGAGCAGCACGCCCCCCGCCATCACTAACGGGGCCGCCGGCAATGCCAGGGCCACGAGGCCTGCGAGCATCCCGGTCGCGCCCCCCAGAGCGAGGCCTCGCTGCGTCGCAGCCACGAAATCGCTCTTCTGCAGCAGGCTCGCCTCCGGCAGATCGTCGAGCGGCGTGCCGCGCTTCGCCAGCACGTGAATATGACGCTCCTCTATGCGCGCCAACAGCAATTCATCGACGATACGCTTGGCCATCGGAATGTCTGGAACGAGGAAGTAGATTCTCCGCATGAAAATCCCCCGGCAGGTGCGAAAGGCGGCAGATGGGCTGGCAATGCATTGAGTCAGCCTGACCATCGGCTCAAAAAATAGTGCGCCATAGGGGGCTATGCCAAATTGATATTTGTCAATGCAGGTCGACTCTGTCGCGCGGATAGGGCGCGGCCCATACGTCGCGCGCGACTCAAACCACAGCATCAACCCAGAACCCGTTCAATCCTCAAGCACGCTGCGCAGCGTCCAGGCGGCCTTCTCATGCACTTCCCGGCGCCGGGCCGGTTGATGCCGCCAGGGGAAGTGAGGCCCCGCAGTGGATATTGCCTCCCTGTCTACCTAGCCAGGAGCGTTTGCCAATAATCGACGGCGGCATTTCCGGCGAGGTCCGAAATTTCCGCATTGCATCAATAATTGATTTCACGGACGAGATTTGTATTTCATGTAATGAAATACGTAATTTAACACTATGATTTATTGCACAAACAAATTCACCATTCCTTGGCTGCGGGTGGTTATTGCTACGCACAATCCAATTTATACTTAAACCAACACGAGCGCGGCCCTGGACAACCGCCTTGGCCGCATCCGTAGGGGCGGGCCCAGCCCTTCCGCCCTTTGGTTCGTCAGATCGGAACTCTGGCCGTCCCGTGGATCGACGCCGCTCCTCGTGCCCCAAGGCGCGCAACGCCGGCGTGAGCAACATTCAACTTTGACCAAGGAGCATTGCCATGACGATTACACGCCACTACGCCATTTACCGACAAGGGAGTACCTGCGCCGCGATGGTCCATCCGATCAATGAAATGGCTGCCGCCGGCGGCCACAGCCGTTCATAGGAAGCGATGCGGCGAAAGACCGATGCGCTGGCCGATTCCGAGACCCGAAATCGGCTCGGCATTGCCGCCGAAACCGAAGGATCTGAACGCCTGGCTGACGCTTGAGCACCCTGACCGTTCTGTCCAAGGTGGATAGGTACGGAGGCTGAGAGAAAGAACGCAAAATGAGTTTGTGGCTTCGTTTCGAACATGGGGGAGTGGCACGCTTCGGCAGACTGGATGACGAGGGCAGGACCGTGCTCGTCCACGAGGGCGACATGTTCGGCTGTCCCGTGGCGACGGCCGAATCGGTCAGTCTGGATGATGTGCAGCTTCTCACGCCAACCTCGCCAAGCCAGTTCATCGGCCTTTGGAATAATTTCCGCGCGCTCGCGACCAAACTGGGACAGGCGATCCCGGAAGGGCCGCTGTATTTCCTCAAGGCGCCTGGCAGCGTCCTCGAACCCGGCGGCGTCATCAGGAAACCGGCTGCCTACGACGGCAGGGTCATCTTCGAGGGCGAACTGGGTATCGTCATCGGCCGCCGCCTCTGCAATGTCGGCGAGGAAGCGGCAGCCGAGGGCATCTTCGGCTATACCTGCGTCAATGACGTGACCGCGCTCGATCTGCTCAACAAGGATCCCAGCTTCCCGCAATGGACCCGTGCCAAGAGCTGCGATTCCTTCGGCCCCTTCGGCCCGGTCGTGGCAACAGGCCTCGACTGGTCGCAGTTGGTCATTCGCGCCCTGATCAATGGCCGAGAGCGGCAGAACTATCCGGCCGCCGACATGATCCTGCCGCCGGCCCGCATCGTCAGCATGATCTCGCGCGAGTTGACGCTGTTGCCCGGCGATATCATCGCCTGCGGCACTTCCATCGGTGCGCTGCCGATGCGGCCTGGGAGCACCGTGGAGGTGAGCATAGACGGCATAGGCACGCTGGCTAATACCTACGAAGAGGAGCGGCGATGAGGATCTGCATCGTCGGCGCGGGGGCCATCGGCGGCCTGCTCGGGATCAGGCTCGCCCAGGCCGGGGAGGAGGTGACGCTGATTGCGCGCGGTGCGCATCTCGCCGCGATCCGCGAGAGCGGCTTGAAACTCCTGGCGGAGGACGGAACCGAGGCTGTCGTCCGCGTCAAGGCCAGCGACAAGATCCGCGACGCCGGAGAGCAGGACCTGGTGATCCTCGGCATGAAGGCGCACCAGGTGGCGGCAGTGGTGAGAGACCTGCCCGCCGTGTACCACCGGGAGACGATGGTGCTGACGGCGCAGAACGGCATCCCCTGGTGGTATTTCATGAAGCATGGCGGCGCGCACCAGGGCCGGCGTCTGGAGAGTGTCGACCCGGGTGGCGTAATCACGGACAACCTGCCGGTCGATCGCGTCATCGGCTCCGTCGTCTATCCCGCCGCCGAGATTATTGCTCCGGGCGTGCTGCGCCACATCGAGGGCAACCGTTTCTCGGTCGGAGAGCTCGACGGCGCCGAGACCCCGCGCATAAAGGCGGTCGCGGAGACCTTGCGCCGCGCAGGCTTCAAGGCGCCGGTCCTGTCAGACATCCGCTCGGAAATATGGACCAAGCTCTGGGGCAATCTGAGCCTCAACCCTATCAGTGCCTTGACCCACGCAACCCTGGTCGACATCTGCCGGTTCCCGCTGGCAAGGGATCTTCTCGCCGACATGATGGCGGAGGCTCAGACGGTTGGCGAGAAGCTTGGCATCCGTTTCAAAGTTTCCCTGGAAAGACGCATTGCCGGAGCCGAAGCGGTGGGCAAACACAAGACCTCCATGCTGCAGGACATCGAGGCAGGCAGGCCGCCCGAGATCGCCGCGCTGGTTGGCTCCGTGGTCGAACTGGGCCGCATCACCGGCGTGCCGACACCCCACATCGACGCAATTCATGCTTGCGTGAGCCTGCTCGCCGAGACCCTGACGAGCGCGCATGGCCGGCTTCGGGTCGAGCCTGCCTGAAAAATTATTCAAAACCAAAGGAGCCATGATGAAACGCTGCTCGACCCTGACTGAACTGCTCTCCGCCGGCGCCGACGACGCGCCGGCCATCGGTGCCCCGGGCGCGCCCGACCTCTGTTATCGCGATCTGCGCCGGCTGATCATGCGTACCATCGCCAGCCTGAACGGTTGCGGCATCGGCCGCAACGACCGCGTCGCCATCGTGCTGAACAACGCCGTCGATGCGGGCACCGCCTTCCTCGGTGTGGCCTGCGGGGCAACCGCCGCGCCGCTCAATCCCGGTTACCGTGCCGACGAATTCGATTTCAACCTGTCCGATCTCAAGGCCCGGGCCTTGATCGTCGAGTTCGGCAGCGATTCTCCGGCGGTCCATGCGGCGGAAAAACTCGGGCTGATCGTGCTCGACCTCTTCCCCACGCCGCATCTGGGCGCCGGCACTTTCGAACTCAAGCGGCGCGGCACGTCGGCCGCGGCGCAAGGGCCGGCCCAGGGGGGATTCGCCGAGGCGGACGACGTCGCGCTGATCTTGCATACCTCGGGGTCAACCGCGCGCCCCAAGCTCGTACCACTCCTGCAGCGGAATGTCTCGGTTTCCGCTGGCAATGTCTGCGAGTCGCTGCAATTCACGACGAAGGATCGCGGCCTCAACATCATGCCGCTGTTCCACATCCACGGCCTGATCGCGGGCATCCTGGCGCCGCTGTCGGCAGGATCCTATGTGTTTTGTCCGCCGGCCTTCAACGCCCTGAAGTTCTTCGGCTGGATGATGGAGGCCAAGCCGACCTGGTACACCGCGGTGCCGACGATGCATCAGACCATTCTTGCCCGGGCCGGACACAACAAGGAAATCATCAGCGCGAATCCTCTGCGTTTCATCCGCTCTTCCTCTTCTTCCATTCCGCCCCAAGTGATCCGGGAACTGGAGGAAGTGTTCCATGCGCCCCTGATCGAGGCTTACGGCATGACCGAAGCCTCGCACCAGATGTGCTGCAACCCGCTGCCGCCGAGAGCGCGGCGGCCGGGTTCTGTGGGAATAGCCGCCGGCCCCGAGGTGGCGATCATGGACGAGCTTGGTAATATCCTGCCGCCCAACACCACGGGCGAAATCGTCATCCGCGGCGCCAATGTCACCACCGGCTACGAAAACAATCCGCGGGCCAATGCCGACAACTTCACGGGAGGCTGGTTCCGCACCGGCGACCAGGGTCTCATCGACGCCGAGGGCTACGTCACGATCACCGGCAGACTGAAGGAGATCATCAACCGGGGCAGCGAGAAGTTCTCACCGCGCGAGGTGGACGAGGTACTGATGGACCATCCGGCAGTGAGCCAGGTGGTGACCTTCGCCATTCCGCACCAGAAGCTGGGCGAGGAGGCCGGGGCCGTTGTGGTCCTGCGCACAGGGATGTTTGCCGTCGAAAAGGAGTTGCGCGAATTCGCAGCTCTTCACCTGGCCGATTTCAAGGTGCCCAAGAAGATACTGTTCATGGCCGACCTGCCCAAGGGTCCGACAGGCAAGCTGCAGCGCATCGGTCTGGCGCAGAGGCTCGGGCTGGCCTGAGGATCTGCAAGTCGACCGACATCCGAGCAGCCAGTCTCCGTCCCCCCTAACCGGTCAATTCGAAACCGCGCTCGGTCTGCACTACGGTACCGGTGCGCCGCATGCGGTCCAGATGCTTGCCCATCAAGGCGCGCTCGCCCCAGTCAAAAAATGCCAGGGGCTCGCGCGGCTTGCGGTAGACGATGTGTTGAGCGGCAATGTCATTCATCGTTCGCGGACCGCCCCGCAGGTAGTCCAGCAATTTGCCTTCGCGTTCATCGATCACGGCGAGATAGCGATCAAACAGCTCGCCTGGCGGGCTCTCGAAACAGCCGTCCTCGTGGCTGGCCAGCCATACGCGGGCGTCGATCTCGCGCAGCTTTCGGGTCGATGCAATCAGCTGGTCGATGTCGGAGTCGCGATCGCCATACCAGGGGCCGAAACGAGTGAGATCGTAATCGCCCATGAACAGTACGCCAGGTTCGCGAAAGAAGAAGCCCAGATGACCCGGTGTGTGCCCCGGCGTGCCGATGACTTCGACATGGCAAGTGCCGAGATCGATGATCTCTCCGGCGCGGAGGTAAGACTGCGCCCGACGCGGCCTGAAACGGAAGCTGTCGCGCAGGTTGGCGCGCCAGTAGTCCCGATACTCCGGCTGTGCGATGCCATACCAATCGAGGAATGACTCGAGATCGGCCAGCGGTTCCTGCTCCAGGGCCGACTGGCGGAACGGGACGCCATCCAGTTCGTCGATGTAGGTGAGGTGGTCCTCATGCCAGTGAGACAGCCAAAGTTCGCATATGCCCGGACCGGCCCGCAATTGGCGATAGCGGTTCGAATCTGCACCGGCATCAATGAGTATGCCGGCGCCCTCGACATAGATCGAATTGGAATTGGGGTAGCGACCGGAGTTCGCGGCGGGCAAGAAATGGACGGGGCCGAAGGATTTTTCTATGGTCATGGCATCTTTGGAGCACAAGGCAATTTCCGCGGTGTCGCAAGATCGCCGCCGGTCACCGACAGCAGTCCCGGGAAGATCCTGATCTGGTACTGAATCGCGCCCTTAGGATAATCGAACTCCTGTGGCCGTCACAAGCCGTCTGATGGACGGTTCACGATGGCATGCCGCCCGTCGGTGGTACCATTTCCGCCTGGCGGCTGCAACGCGAAACGAAGCCGCCGTTCAAGTCGCGAGCCGACGATGTCCACTCGGTTCCGCGGCCGCCGGGACCCTGCCAGCCAGTAGGGCCTGGGCTCGACAAAAAGGAATGGCCATGACAGCTGCGACGGAATTAATGGGGGACAGGCGCCTTTCCCTCTGCGGTGATTTTGCGGACGATGCGCGGGCGTTGACGGACCACGTCCGGCAGGCGCCGACCGACTCCGCGCGCCAGGCGCGCGAGGCCTTTCTTGCCGCTCACATCGAAGCTTTGTACGGTCGGCTCACCGATGGCCATAGCCGCTTCCTGCGGCTCGAAGAACTGGCTGACTCCGCCGGCGATCTGATCGAAGGACTGACCCCCGGCCGCGCCGAGCTGGCGCGCGAAGCGGGCCTGCCGCTGGCCGAGCAGACGGGCCTGGCCATCGACCAGATGCTATTTCTCGCCCACGTATTGAACCATGCGGCGAGCGGCGAGCACCTCTGCCAGGCCATGCGCCTGCCTCTCGCGGAGTCCAGGGAACGCCTGCCGGCCTTCATCGCCAGCGGCAAGCTGGTCCTCGATGCGGCAAGCTTGGAGCGGGTCGGCAAGGCTTGCTACCTGACCCTTTGCCGCCCCGAGGCGCTCAACGCCGAGGACGAACTCAGCCTCGCCGATGTCGAAATCGCGGTCGACCTGGCGCTGCTCGATCCGCACTCGGAGGTGGTGGTGCTGCGCGGCGCCGCCATCGCCAGTGCGAAATACGCGGGACGACGAGTCTTCTGCAGCGGCATCAACCTCACCCAACTGCGCGAGGGCAGGATTCCTCCCGTGTGGTATCTGCAGCGCGAGCTGGGTGTACTGCACAAGATCTACCGCGGACTGGCGCAGCCGCTCGTTGCGCCGGAAGCCTTCGAGGAGACGCGGGAAAAGCCGTGGATCGCGCAAGTGGATGGCTTCGCAATCGGAGGCGGTTGCCAGTACCTGCTGGTGATGGACAGCGTTGTCGCCGCAGCCGACGCCTACCTGACCCTGCCGGCGCGCAAGGAAGGCATCATCCCGGGTGCGGCCAACCTGCGCCTGCCGCGCTTCGTCGGCGATCGCCTGGCGCGGCAGTTGGTGCTGTCCGAGCAGCGCGTCGACTGCGATTCGGCGCAAGGGCGGCTGCTCTGCGACCTGGTGGTTCCTCCGCAGGAAGTGCCGTCAGCGGTGGCGACGCTGGTCGAACAATTGACCGCTTCGGGCGTCGTCAGCTTCGCCGCCAATCGCCGGGCTTTTCGCCTGGCGCAGGAACCGCTCGATCTGTTTCGCCGCTACATGGCGCTATATGCGCGCGAGCAGGCCTACTGCCATTTTTCCCCGGCGCTGATTGCCAATCTGCGCAAGCACTGGCGTTGATTTGCAGCGCCGCAACCCGGCAACTGGAGGCTGCGCTTCTCCGGCGCCGAGCGCATTCAAGCGGTGCCTGAGCCTCCGCCCTGCGCGGAAGCCATAGCCGGCCCGGGGGCGGACGCGGTCAGCAGCACCCCGGAACACTCAGTTTTGTCATGCGGGCGCTTCTACCCCCGGAGCAGGCGACAACTCCGCCAACAGCTCCATCAGTTGCGCGAAGCGCTGGTGGTTCGGGGCAATTCTATCCGCCCGCAGCAGCACCTCTCTCGTTTCCGCGGCCATCCCCTCGAGGTCTAGGTCTTCCTTGGCGGTAGCGGTCGAATCGCCGCCCTGTTGCTGCATGACCGAGATCAGGATGTGAGCGAAGTTGAACAGAATCCGCACGTTCATCGGCAGGGCCGTACTGGCATCGCGCATCCAGGCCACCGCCTCGGGGAGTTTCCCTCCCTTCCACAGCATCACGCCATGGTTCATCATTCCGCTCGCCTCCTTGCGCGAGGCGTTCACCAGATCGGCTCCTTGCTCGCCCATGCGGGCATTGTCGAAGATCTGTCTAACTTCCGCCGCAAGCTCCTCATTGTCATGGTTGTTCTTGACCAGATCCCGCAACAGATCGACCGGCGCGTCTTTGACGCCGACGGCGAAAAGCAGGCGAGCCATATCCAGGCTCGTGGCGATGTCGGGTTTGACGGAGGAGCCGGCCAGAAGTTTTCCCATCTCTTCGCCGGATATGCGCGCTTTCTTAAAGTCTCCGCTCTCATGGTAGACCAGGCCTTCCGTGATCTTCGCCCGCAGCCGAACTTCCTCGTTGTCGAACGCCTTTTGCACCGCGCCGAGCACTTGCAGCGCTTGCTTGACTTCGCTCTTCTGCCCGTACACGCGAGCCAGGCCGAGGTAGGCATCCGGTGTTCTGAGTATCGAGTGCTCGCCGACTTCCACGCTCTTCGCGAATGCCTTTTCGGCGACATTGATGTTGCCGAGCTTCAGCGCAAGCGTGCCCAGATTCTTCTGGCGCAGCACCGAATTGGGAGAGAGCTTTGCCGCGCTGGCCAGCACCTGCTCCGCCTCGCCGAACTCGCCCAACTGCTGGTGGGCAAGAGCCAACTGGTCATAGGCGTCGAGAAAGTTGGCATTGTCTGAAATCACTTCCTGCAACAGGCGCTTGGCGGTTTCGACCTCGCCGTTTTGCAGGCGCATCTTGGCAAGGCCCGTCTTTGCCCAGCCATAGTCACGTTCGGCCAGGATTGTTTCGTAGACCGCCCGGGCCTGCTCCGGTTCGCCGCATTTCAACAGGAGGCTAGCCTTCATGCGCATCAGATCCAAGGCGTACACCTTGTCGGTGTCGAGCTTCGCATCGCATAACCTGGCGGCCTTGAGGTAGTCCTTGGCCTCATAGGCCATCTCGATTTCCCTGAACACCTTCTTCTTGCTCCATACGCGATTGAGCCGCGTCAACAGCAGCCCTTCGGTGATCGGCTTGATCAGGTAGCCGTCCGGTTGGTGCTCGGCGGCTCCCATTACAGATTCGACGCTCTTTTCGGCAGAGATCATCAACCAGATGCAGGCCGGTCCTATCAAGTCGCGCAGTCTTGCTTCTTCCAGCACCTGTTGGCCGGTTCTGCCGGCGCCCAGGTTATAGTCGCAGAGCACCACATCGTACTTATTCTTAGCCAGCATCGCGACCGCGTCAGCGCCGTTGCCGGCCTGGTCCGCAGAGCGCACGCCCAGGTTGCGCAACATGTCGCGCAATAGCGTGCGTATGATGGAAAAGTCGTCGACCAAAAGGTAGCGCTTTCCGACCCAGTCCTGGTTCTTTTCCATTGCGCCGTCCCCTTTGACGCTCACGGCAGCCTCAGCACGAAGCAACCGCCGCCCAATGGCCCGCCGTTCTCCAGCCAGACGCTGCCGTGGCGTCCACGATGCTTGTGCATCTTTGCGACCTCGCTGGAAAAATACAGGCCCAGCCCGGTGCTGCCGGTCGTAAAGTCGACGCCGGCCCTGACCGCCGCCGCGCGCCCCAACATGGCCTGCGGGTAGCCGTCCCCATTGTCCTCCACCCGGAGCTCCAGGAATTCCTCGACCGGCGCAATGGAAAGCCGGATCTTGTCGCGCGTGTAGCGAATCGCGTTGTTGAGCGCGTGACCAATGACACCCACGATGAGATCCTCATCGAAACACCAGATCAGGTTATCCGGAAAATCGGCATCGAATACGATGCCTCTCGAGTCGAACACAATGTGGTTCCGGGCCGCGACTTCGTCGACAAACTCGGCGATCGGCAGCGTTTCGGGATCGAAGGGGTAGGATGGACTGCCGACGTCCTTGTATAGCGCCAACAACTGGATCAAGTTGTTGTTCAGACGCCTTGTTTCGTAAAGCATGTGCACCATCTGCTGGTAGGCGGGCGCCATCTTGTCCGAAGCCTCCGCCAGAAGATTTTCGAGCGTCCCGCTCAGCATGCTGACCGAGTTCTTCATATCGTGGGCGGATGAGGCCACCAACAGTGAAAGATCCGGGCGGTCCTGATTGCTTTCGATATCCATGTAGATGTCTTTCCTTCCCCATGCGCCGCCTTCCGCCTGTCGTCGGCGACGGCACTGTCAGTCGCCGCACGGGGGCAAAATACATCCTTATTGGCGTGCGGGTCAAACCCGCGTCAAAAACGCTTCGAGCGGGATGTCAGGCGTGGCGCAGCCGAATGCCGGGTTAGGAGTCCTGGGGAGCGCCGGATTTTTGGCGCTGTCGCAAAGATTTCGGCACAAATTCTGCCCTCGGGGCGCTGAAGCCGTTCGAGCGATCCCCTGATGCCGCCATCGCCGCTGAGAGGTTTTTGGCAGTTTGTGCTGCGAGTCCTACGCAATTTCGCTGAGCTTCCTGCAGCGGGAACCGGACGGCCGTTGGCTGAATCTGAAGCGCCATCGCCGCGCCATTTCTAAAGTGCGCCAAAGAGGGATCTGCACGGCGAAGCACCGCCCGCAGCGATCCTCAGGACGAGATCAGCCAGCATGGGCGGGAAACAAAGATGGCGACTGCGCCGCTGCCATCCTCCGAAGTCGCGCCGGCCTCAAGCGACCCGCTTTACGAAGCTGAGCCGTTGCGCGGGTTTGAAGCCGACGTCGTAGAAGAAGCCTAGCAGCGGGAAATCCTTACGTGCGGCGACAGTCTCGACTCTCTCGACACGCAGCCCGTCGAGATTTACGAATAGCTGCGAGAGCAGCGCGTGGCCGATGCCCTGGTGCGAATAATCGGGGTCTACGCCTATCGTATCCAACACTGAAACAGGCTCGGCGCGGCCGTAATCGCCGAAATCGGTGCGTGCCATGACGAAGCCGACGGCGATGCCATCAACGCGCGCTACGAGTGAAACACGCACGGCGGAATCGGCCGTCGCTTCGTCCACCAGTTCATGGATATAGGCCTCCCGCCGGCGTCCGGTGATCATCTTGTCTATGCGAACGATACTGTCCATGTCGTCGGACCTCAACGTGCGCAAGTCCACCTTGTCATGCGCGAGGGCTTCAAAATCATTGCCCTGGGACGTGCTGTAATCAGCTTCGGTGGTCGAATATCCTGTGAGATGGGGCGGGGCAATGACTCTATTGTCTTCATGCAGCACAAGCCCGTGATCTCGGACGTGGCATTCGAGAACAAGGTTGTCTCCCAGTTCGAAGCCCGCGCGGTCGAGGAACTGCATGATCGAGTGGTCGCGCCAGGATGCCGTAGTGCGGATTTCGGGTATCTTGAGGCGTCCTGCTTCGTCTTCGAGCTTGGACAGAAGCGCCGAACCGATGTGCTGCCCGCGCCCCCCTGCTGCGGCGCCGATCGCCTCGAGTCTCAGTGAGGGTTCGGCGCGTCCGAAGTGTCCTTGCATTTGGCGCGCCATCATGAATCCAACCAGTTTGCCGTCGTGCTCGGCACCGAACTGAACGTGCAGCGCAGGCTGTGCCAGCGCAATCTTCAAACGCCGCTCGAAATATGAAGTGCGGGCATGACCGACGGCGGCCGCGTCCATGGCGATGACCGCCGCGAAGTCCTGCGGAGTGAGACGACGAATCTTCAGGCCGCCCTTTTGTTGCTGATCGATATTGTCCACTGGGATTATCCTCAAGTGTCAGGCCGCAGCCCGTTGCTCGAGCTGACGCAATCTATCGTACCGGAACGCGCCCCAGAGGGCCGCACCGATCGCGCCGGCGCAGATCGAATCGGGGTGGCTCATAGCCCGGATCCCGGTGATTTTTTCGTTCACGAGCTCTTCCTGGAGCGCGGCGAGCAGGCCCGTGTCCAGCGCCAGGCCTCCCGTGAGCAGCACGGTGCCCTGCGTGATGCCGGTCACTTTCAGCAGTTTCGCCAGCCGCGAGGCCATCGAAAGATGGATGCCCTTGAGGATGTCCTGCGTGGCGATGCCGCGCGACACCATGTTGATGACGTCCGTCTCGGCGAGCACGGCGCAAATCGAACTAGGCTTTTCGGGATCTTTCGAGGACTGCGACAAGGGGCCGATCTCCTCGATCGCCACGCCGAGGTAGCGCGCTATGTTTTCGAGGAACTGGCCTGAGCCGGACGCGCACTGGCTGGTCATCTTCGACGCGAGCACCTTGCCGCGCTCGTCGATGAAGATGGCGCGGCCGTTCAGTGCGCCCACGTCGACCACGGCGCGGGCCTCGGGGCAAAGGAAGATCGCACCGCGGGCATGGGTGGTCATGGAATAGAAGTGCCCGGTGGCGAACTTGACGTTCTCGCCTTCCCCGGTCGTGGCGGTGTACTGCAGGTCCCCGGGCGTCAACTTCGCTTCCTCGAGTACTTCGTTGTACCCCGCGAGAGCGAGCTCCTGGGGGTCGCGCTGGCGGATCCGCTCGACGCGCTTGGCGAGCCACTCGGTCTTGCCGCCTTCCTGCCTGAACAGCACCGTCTTGACGGCGCCTGAGCCGATGTCGATTCCGATCGTCGTGATAGTCATTCGCGTGCCTCCGCAGTCTTGCCTTCTTCGACCACCGCTCGGTAGGCGAAGGTCGCGCCGCCGAGCGCCCCGGTGTAGATAGAGTCAGGATTGATGTTCAGCGTCATCTCGCCGTAGTTCTCCTTGACGAGATCCCTCAGCGCCTTCACTGCGGCCTCGTTTTTCGCCACCCCGCCGGTGAAGGTGAACTCGTTGCGGATCCCGCCGGAGCGCGCGAGGATGGACATCGCGCGCAGGATGATGGCGCGGTGCAGCCCGGCCATGATGTCCTCGCGCTTCTCGCCCAGCGACAGGCGATCGCGCAGTTCCGCGCCGGCGAACACCGTGCAGGTCGAGTTGATGCGCACTTTCTTGGTGGCTTTCATCGCCAGAGGCCCCAGTTCGTGCAGGCCCATGTTCATCTCGTCGGCGATGTAGCCCAGGTATCGTCCGCAGCCGGCGGCGCAGCGGTCGTTCATCTGGAAGCTCTCGACGATGCCGTGCCGGTCCACCTGGATCGCCTTGGTGTCCTGGCCGCCGATGTCGAGCACGGTTGCCGTGCCCTCGTGCATCATGTGCGCACCCAGGCCATGGCACAGGATCTCCGAGCGGATGTGCTCCTTGGAAAAAGGCAGCCGCGCTCGGCCGTAGCCCGTGCCGACGACGTAAGTTTCCTCCAACTCGGTATCAAGCACCGAGCGGATCGGCGCGCGTATGGCGTCGGCGCGGCCCGCGGTCTCGGGCAGCGCGACGAAGGTACGGTCCAAGGCGGCGAGCAGGTTGGCGCTGATCGCGTCGCCGTAGTCGCGGTTCTCGACCTCGATAATGGAACGGTCGAAGACGTTGAGCAGCATGTCGTAGCGTATGCCGGCCTCCTTGGCGACCAGTTCGCCGAGCGCAAGGTAGCGGCTGCCGGCGATGTCGCGGAAGAAGTCGGACCTGCGCTTGGCGCCAGGGGCGAACAGGGTAGGCGCCTCGATACGCAGCCGCCGGAACAATTCAGCCAGCGCGAGGAGCACCGCCTTGTTCGCGTCCCCGAAGCGCGCGCCCTCGGCGTTGCGCTGGCAGGTGGTTTCCAGGTCGGCGAACTGCACCAGGAACTGCTCGAGCCTGAAGTCGCGCTCGAGCTGGGCGAGAAAGTCCTCCAGCGCGCCGTTGAGCGCGTGCGATGTCGACAGCGCCTGGCGGAACAGGAAGAAGCGCGCGTTGACGAGCGCTTCCTGCTTGGCGATCTTCGCGGCGGTATCGTAGTTCGAGCGCGAGTTGGTGATGCCGCGGCCGATGATGTTTTGATGCTCGTCGATCGCCACCGCTTTCGTGGTGGTGGATCCGAGGTCGATGCCGATGAAGCAACGCATAACTGTCTCCTGGCGGTTCAGTGGGCGGTGGCTATGCCCGCGACGGCGCGCTTCTGCTTGATCATCTGGAAGTACGACTCCAGCCGGTTCTTGATGTTCGCGGCGGAGAAGTAGCGCGGATCGACGAGGTCGGACTCGATGAAGGCGGCAGGCTTGCCGGTGCGCTTCTCTACTTCGCGCAGCATGAGCAGCTGGCCGGCAGAGAAACTGTTGCAGCTCTTGATCGAGTTGATCAGCAGGCCGTCGGCCTCATACTCGTCCATGTACTTGCAGATCATGTCAATGCGCTGCGGGAAGTTCAGGTTGGTGTAGCAGCCCAGGCAGTAGTCCGCGAGGGACTCGAGCGGATGGTCCGGATCGTGCCGGAAACCGGAATCGTAGACGCCGCCGACCTTGGAATAGGTACTGGCCACGACCACCGCGCCTTCGTCGTAGAACATCTTCCAGAAGTCACGGAAGCTGGTCCAGTTGGGCGGGCCTTCGACCACCAGCCGGTATTTTTCCTCGAGCAGTTCGCCTTCGGGCGTGATCGGCCCCCTTTTGTTTCGCACGCGCTCGTCGATCTCCCGGCGCAGCACATCATAGTATTGCGTCGCTTCGGGCAAGCCGCGGAAAGCGGTGAAGATCGGCCCGATGTAATACACGGCGCCGAAGTAGCCGTCGATGGGCGAAGGCCGGTTCTTGGCCGACTGCAACACCTTCACCAGGTCGTCCTCCGCCTTGGCCGACTCCTTCATGTACTGGCGCAACCGGTCGATGTCGAACTTCACGCCCGAGACGCGCTCCATCGTCGGAATCACCGTTTCCTTGAGCTGCTTCACGACATAGTCGCGCATGCTCTGGGTGATCTTGCCGTCGCCCTGGTAGGGCGTGTGCAGCATGACTGTTTCGCAGTTGTATTTCTGTCGCACCAGTTCGAACCACTTCATGAAGGTGAAGCAGCCGGTATAGGAAAGCAGCAGCAGATCGGGGATGGGCAGTTTCTCGCCTGTGGGGCCGGTCTCGCCGCCGAGCATCATGCCCAGATCCGACTTGACGTAGGTGCACACGTCCTCGGAGTGGCCGTCGCGCTCGGCGTCCAGGATGAACTTGCCGGATTTCTTCCTCATGCCGTTCTGCAGCGCGTTGGTCTCGGGCAGAGAACGGGCGAAGTCGAAGCACATGACGAGCTCGTTGAGATTGCCGGGCACGAAGGTGGCCGCGACTTTCCTTCCTTGATCGTGCGCGCTCGCGAGATCCCTGTAGTTCGCGTTGATCATCTCCTTCTGCAGTCTCATCGCGTCCTCTTTCTGGACCTCCGGCGCGGGCTTCTGGCTAGGTTGGGGGGGCGTCATTTGAATGGTCGTGTTCATGCGTCGCTCCAGAGTTTGATCGAGTCGGCAAAAGTACCGGCCTGCTCGCGGATCGGGGCCATCTGGCCGGTGTTCTCCGCGAACTTGAACGCGGTGTAGGGAATCTTTTGCTGGGCGAGTATCTCCTGCAGCATCGGCCGCTCGAGCAGTGCCGGATCGCAGAACGACGCGGCGGCGAAGATCACGCCCTCCGCACCGCCCTGCTTGACCTGGCGCAGGAGGTACTTGCCCTTGTCCTCCTTCTTCTCGTCGTACTTCGAGGCCTGCTGGGCCGAGCGGTGCAAATACGCTTTGGAGAGTTCTTCGAGCGGGTTTCCGTTCGCGGGGACTTCGTCGAGCAGCCAGCGCATGATCAGGCCGAAATCGTCGTCGACGACGTAGCAGCCGGCCATTTCGATCGATTTGATCAGGCTCAAGGGCGGCTGCTCGCAGAACGAGCCGGTCAGGACCACGCGCGCCTTGTCGCGCTTGGGGCGCTCCTCCTTGTCCACCGCGGCGAGGTAGTCGCGGACGACCTGCGTATGCTCCTCCGGCGGCAGCACCATGCCTGCGCGGACGAGCAGGTATACCTCCGAGGTGGGCGCCTGCCAGGGCTTCTGCGCGCGGTACGCGTACAGGTCCTGGACCGCGCGGCGGTTATCGTTGTAGACCGCGATGGAGGCGTTCAGCGCCGCGTCTGTAATCGGTTTGCCGGCGATCTTGGCCAGATCCTCGCGAAGAACCTGCATCTCGTTTATGTAGAACTCGCCACCCACCTGGTCGAGGTAGTTGTGCGGCACGTCGATGTAGCGGACGTACTTGTCCTTGAACAGAACCTGCCACATTCCCGAGAGATTGCGTATGACGTCGCACAGGGATGGGAAGAGCATGCCGTCCAGGCAGTCCAGCCGACCGGTCAGGCCCAACTCCAGCGTCGAGCGCGGGATCCGGCAGATGTAGCTTTGGTAGTAGGCGTCGCCCTGGATCACTTCCATCTGGTCGCCGCCGCCGAAGATTCCTACAGGCAGCATGCCCGCGGCGTATACGATCTCTCGCGGAACGTAGATCGGCATGTAGCCGATCGCCTTTCGGCCGGGGACCGCCGCCTTCCATTCCTTGACCGCGCTGAAGTGCAGATCCTCGAATAGCGCTTCGCATCTGGCTATGACGTCCTTCAGTGTCGGGACCATCTGACGGTGCTCCTCTCGATTGATTGGCAACCAGGCATCTCGGAACGACTTGCGCACAGCTTGAAACTGGCCCGCGCCGGACCGCTTTGCATCGCCGCCCTGCTTGCAGGACAAAAAGTGAATTAAAATGCATTATAGAAACTAAAAATGCACAATAAAGCATTAAAAACAATTCTAGTAGACATTGTTGTTCAATGCCTTGATGCATGTCAATGAAACTGGAAAAGTAAATCCAAGTCGTTCAGATTCCTTCAATGTTAATAATGTTCCACTAAATTAGTGGCTTATGTTGTGGTGGCGGAATTGCTCGAGCAAACTCTTGCTGTCGGGTGGGTTTCCACCGCTCGTTTTCTCATACAAAAAGGCCTCGAGCTAAGTCCATTCCGAGAAGCTCGCTGGAATGCAGGTTGATGCACATGGCAAAGCAGTTGTGCAATAAGCTGCATATTCCGGATCGCTGCCAGGGTCACGGTCGAATCTCGACGGCTGCCACGGATGCGGCTGAGAAGCATGCCATTTGAGCGAAAGGTCTGCGCCCGCCGCCGGCGGTGTAGGATTCTGTCGTATCGGCCCGGTTCTGCCGAACGACGCCATGAGGGAGGTCGCATGATCAAGCTTTACCATTGCATGAGCGCCCGTTCATTCCGGCCGCTTTGGGCACTGGAGGAACTCGGGCTGCCGTACTGCCTGGAGATGTTGCCGTTTCCACCCCGGGCCCATGCGCGCGCTTACCTTGAGGTCAATCCCCTCGGCACCGTGCCTGGCTTCCGCGACGGCGACACCGTCATGACCGAGTCAGCGGCAATCTGCCATTATCTGGCGACGCGCGATGGCGCCACGCCGCTGTCGGTCTCACCGGGGGATTCGGATTACGGGCTATTTCTCAACTTCCTGCACTTTGGAGAGGCAACGCTGACTTTTCCCCAGACCGTCGTCCTGCGCTACGGACGGTTCGAACCTGCCGAGCGGCGCCTGCCGCAAGCCGAGGAGGACTACCGGCGCTGGTTCCTTGCCCGATTGAAGGGACTTGTTCCGACGCTCTCCAGCCGTACTTATCTGTGCGGGGAGCGCTTCACGGTCGCCGACATTTCGGTGGGCTACGCGTTGATGCTTGCCGACTACCTGTGCCTTGCCGAACGATTTCCCCAGGACGTTGCGAACTACTGGCTAAGACTTCAGTCCCGGGAAGGTTTCCAGCGAGCCATGAACGCGCAGTTGCGCGCTGCTCGGGACCAGGGCGTTGCCGTGACCCCCGCACCGCTGACGGTATGATGTAACTCGCTTCCTTCCCGCAGGCCTCGTTACCCGCGGCTTTCATTCGGGCGCGGGCTTGCCCTGAAATGCGGCGAACGAACGAGCCGTTCGAGTCAAGGCAATTGCTGCAGCGAGCGCTCCACCTTGACCAGTGACGGATCGTCCTCATCCTTGGCCCGGATGAAGTGCAGCCGGGCAGCAAGTTTGAGCATCGAGTTGTTCTCCGGCAGGACGCATCCGGTCATTCGCTTATATCCGGCATCGCGTGCCGCCTCGATCAGGCGTTCCATCAGTATCGTGGCAACGCCGCGGCGGTTCCACTGGTCGTCAAGCGCCACCGCAAACTCACAGGACTCTCCGTCCGAGTTGGCGGCAAAGCGGGATACCCCGACGATCTGCTCCTCTCCGTCCTTTCCTGCCGAAAGGGCGATCAGCGCAATCTCGCGGTCGTAATCGACCTGGGTCAGGCGGGCCAGCATCGTCGGGGTCAGCTCGCGGACCGCGTTGAAAAAACGCATGTACTTTGACCGCTCGGACATGCGGTCGACGAAGGCAATTTCCAGGGTGGCATCTTCCGGCCGTATTGGCCTAATGCGCAGCGTTTGCCCACCGCGCAAATGTTCGACATGCTCCAGCTGTGTCGGGTAGGGGTGTATCGCCATGTGGCTGAAGTGCGGATCCGGACCCAGGCTGTTCGAATCTATGGTGACGCGCGCATCGACCGCGACGCATCCCGCTTCATCCGCGATGAAGGGATTGATTTCCATGTCGACTACCCAGGGCAGAGCGCAGACCAGTTCTGAAACCCGCAACAGCGCATCCAGAATCGGCGCCGTGTCGACGCCGGGAATATGGCGACGGGGCTGGAGCAGGTGCGCTGCGCGCGTGCGCGACATCAGTTCTTGAGCGAGACGCAGGTTGAGCGGCGGCAGCCCGACGGCATTGTCCTGCATCACCTCGGCAGCAATGCCGCCCGGACCGAAACGGATCACGCGGCCGAAGGTGGCCTGGGAAGTGACGCCGATCATGAGACGCCGCCCGTAGCGCCTCCCGATCATCGGCTGCACGATTACGCCGATAATGCCCGCATCGGGCCGCAGCCCGCGAAGCGGCGCGACCAGGCCCTCATACTCCCGCATCAGATGCTCTTCGTCGCGGATATCGAGGCTGATGTTCTTCACGTAGGACAGGTTCTCGATGTCGTAAGACCGAAGTTTGATGGCGACTGGAAATCCGATTTCCCTCGCGAAGGCACAGACTTCCTTCGCAGACGTGCCGATTTCCGTTCGGGCGAATGGAATTCCGAAGCAGGCAAGCAGGCGCGCGGACTCGACTTCGTTCAACTGGCTGCGGCCGGCACTCCGCGCGCCCTCCGCAATCGAACGCGCCATTTCGAGATCCGGCGGGGTCCCCGAGATGAGCGGAGGCGGAACCTCGAGCAGCAGATCCTGGGCCATCCTGTATTCCGCCAGCGTGCCGAAGGCTGCGACTGCGCTTTCCGGCGAGCGAAACGCCGGCAGTCGCGATTCCTCTGCCAGGTTGCGGCCGGGGCTGACGTCGATTTCGCCTAGCCAGCCGGTGAGCACGGGTTTGGACGACCTAAGCGCGCAATCGATGATGGGTCGCGCCGCGTCATCGGAGGCCAGAACCTGCTGCGGACAAAACAAGGTCAGAACGGCATCGACCCCGTCGTCCTTGAGCAGGAGATCGAGCGCCGCCGCCAGACGCGATGAGGTCGCATCGCCGAGAAGGTCTACCGGATTGCCGCGCGGCCAGTGCGCCGGCAGACAGGCGTCGAGTGCCGCGAGTGTCGCTGCGGACAATTGCGCGATCTCCACTCCGGCATCCGCAGCGCAATCGGCGGCCATGACACCCGGCCCGCCTCCGTTGGCGACGACGGCAAGCCGATTGCCGCGCGGCAGCCGACCTGCGCCAATCAGCTGCTCGGCGGAAAACAGTTCAGCATAGGTTCTGACCCGAACTGCACCGCAACGGCGCAGCACTGCATCGAATGTGGCATCTTCGCCGACAGGCGGTCCGCCGTGACTCATCGCAGCGCCGCTCCCGGCTGGATGGTGCCCCGCCTTGAGCACTATGACCGGCTTGGCGCGCGCCGCGGCGCGCAGTCCGGAAATGAACCGTCGCGCGTTGCGCACGCCCTCGAGATAGATCAGGATGCTGCGGGTCGACGGGTCCTGGGTCAGGTAATCCAGGATTTCGCCGATGTCCAGGTCGATCCCGGCGCCCATCGAGATCACATTCGAAAAGCCGATTCCCGAGCCTTGCGCCCCATCCACCAGTGCCGCGGCAACCGCGCCGGATTGTGAAACCAGTGCAATCGATCCGGGCAAGGCCATGCGCCGCGCAATGGTCGCATTGAGGCCGATCAGCGGCCGCATGATGCCCAGGCAATTGGGTCCGACAACGCGCAGGCCGTGGGCGTGCGCGGCAACAAGGATCTTCTGTTCGAGCGACCGGCCCTCGGCGCCGATTTCGCCGAAGCCGGCCGAGAGGATCACTGCGCTCCGCGCGCCGGCCTTGCCGGCATCGCTGATGATGGCCGGGACCGTGACGGCGGGAGTCGTGACCAGGATCAGGTCGACGCGATGTCCGATTGCGGAAATCGACGGGTGGCACGGGAGTCCGGCGACGGTCTGGTACTTCGGATTGACCGCGATCAGCTCGCCGGCGTATCCGGCCGAGCGAAGATTGTCGAAAGCGATATTTCCGAGCGACCCCGGGCGCTCGCTGGCGCCTATGACGGCGATGCTGCGCGGAGAAAACAGGTGCTCGAGATAGTGGATGCTCATGACTGTCGTCTGTCTGCCCTCGCCGCTCAAGGTCGTTCGCGTTGATGACGCGGTAGATCAGCACCGCCTGCCCGGCGATCTCGCGGCGGGATACGAGGGCGGAAATTTCCGGGGGCCATTTCAGCCGCGAGGGGGTGGTCGCTACGGACGCCATCACGACTGAAAAATGAATGCTACCCGACGCAAACTGATCATGCAACGAGCGAGTGCGCTGGCAGCCGATGCGGCGGGATGAACGGCCGGGGCGACTTGTGCCTGCCGCCGATATAAGTGCTCACACGGATTTCCCGGACGCCGCATTCCGGCTACCGTCCGTCATATCCGATTCGAAACAGGTCGGATGAACATTCCCTCCGTCAGGCGACCCCGACCTCGATTCGATGGAATACGCCTTGATCAACCTGCAGTCTGCTTTTTTTGGCGTATGGCCATGGTAGGTCGGAAGTGGTGAGGCTGATCATGACAGGCACGATCACGCGACGCGATTTTCTCAAGGCCACGGGTGCCGCCATGACCGGTGTCGCCGTACCGGCCGCCGGCCTATGCGCCGCGCCAGGCGAAGCCGGGCAGGGGGCCGGCCGTGCCGGGAACGGTTCGGGCCTGCTCGCGATCTCGCTCAACGTCAATGGCGCGGAACGCCGCATCGAGATCGAAGCGCAAATGACGCTGGCAGAAGTGTTGCGCGGCCCGCTCGACATGACCGGCACCAAGGTCGGCTGTGACCGCGGCGCATGCTCCGCCTGCACTGTTTGGGTCGATCGGGTGCCGGTCGCGTCCTGCATGATGCTCGCCGTCGATGTGGGCGAGCGCAAGGTCGTCACGATAGAAGGTCTCGCCCGCGGCGAAGAGCTTCATCCGGTCCAGGCCGCCTTCATTGCCCACGATGCCATGCAATGCGGCTTCTGCACGCCGGGCCTGGTGATGAGCTGCGCGGCTCTGGTCGAGTCCAAGCCCAACCCTTCCATCGAGGAAATCAAGGACGCCATCAGCGGGCACCTTTGCCGGTGCGGTAGCTACCCGCATGTGTTTGCAGCGGCAATGGACGCAGCAAAGACGCTGAAGGGGTGAATATGGCCGGCAACGAACTTCGCCCGATGCAGTATCCGGTTGGCATCGACCCGGCAGCGCTCGGCGAAGTGGAGCGCCGCGTATCCCCGGACGAGGCGCCGCCGCTGCCGCCCAACGCCCGCCTTGCCTGGATCGGCAAGGCGGTTCCGCGCGCCAATGGTCATGCCAAGGTCACCGGCTCGGCCCTGTTCACCGTGGACCGAAAGCTGCCGGGCATGTTGCATGCGCGCCTGTTGCGCTCGCCCTGGCCGCACGCCCGCGTGCTTTCCCTCGACCTCGACGCGGCCGCGCGTTATCCGGGCGTTCGCGCCGCCTTGCCCATCCACGAGACAGTCGGCCGCGCGGTGCCCTTGCCGCCGCCGGGGACGTCCCCATCGACGCCGCCCGCCCGGCAGGTGCTGTATGTCGGGGATATTGTCGCCGGCGTGGCAGCCGCCACGCCATCCGCAGCCGAGGCGGCCTTGCGTCTGGTGCATGTGGAGTATCAGCCGCTGCCGTTCGTGGCGGACATCGAGGGTGCGCGCAGCGGCGATGCGCCGCATGTTTTCGACGGTCCGGTCGCCGGGGATAGCCATGCCGGCGGCGCGGGGGGTGATGTGCCGATCGCCCAGCAGGGCAATGTCCGGGGGCCCGACAGATCAGGGTCCCGGGGGAACGTGCGCGAAGGCTTCGCCCAGGCGGAGATCGTCGTTGAAGGGGAATTCCGTACCCAGGTCCAGACCCACTGCTGCCTTGAAACGCACGCAGTCGTGGCTGACTGGGAGGCAGACCAGCTCACGGTGTATATGTCGACGCAATACACGGTCGGGGTGAGAGACGAACTGGCCCGGGTGTTCGGCTTGCCCTTGAGTCGCGTCCGCGTGGTGGTCGATGCGATGGGCGGGGGCTTCGGCTCCAAGTCGGGTGCCGGCAATTATGTGCGCGCGGCTGTCGCCCTGTCACGGCAGGCCAAAGCGCCGGTGCGGCTTGTCCTGGATCGCCGGGAGGAACAGTTGGATAGCGGCAACCGGCCGGCCACGGTGCAACGGGTACGCGTGGGGGCGCGCCGCGACGGCAGCCTGTCCGCCGTCTCCGTGGACAGCTACGGCACGGCCGGAGTAGGTATCGGCGCCGGCGTGGGCAACTTCGCGCAGTCGATTTACAGCTGCGCAAATTTTGCCATCGCCCAGTCGGACGTGTTCATCAACGCCGGACCCGGATCGGCGATGCGCGGGCCCGGCAATACGCCGGGCGCTTTTGCCTTCGAGCAAATCATCGACGAGTTGGCCGAGCGACTCGCCATCGATCCGCTGGCGCTGCGCGATCGCATCGATCCAAGCGCAGTGCGCCGCGCAGAAAGACGTATCGGTGCCGCGCATTCAGGCTGGAGTCGGCGCCACGCGCCCGGGTCGGATGCAGGCCCGGTCAAGCGCGGCCGGGGAGTGGCTCAGTCGTTTTGGGGGGCCAATGTGCAGACCAATTCCGCCTGCGAGGTACGCATCCTTCGCGACGGATCGGTCGAACTGCTCTCGAGCGTACAGGACATTGGCACGGGCATAGGCACTGTGCTCGCCCAGGTTGTCGCCGAGGAGCTGGGTCTTCGCCCCGGGGATATCGTCGTCCGCATCGGCGACACCGACTTTCCGGCCGGGCCGCCTTCTTATGGCAGCATGACCACCGCCTCCATTACCCCGCCAGCCCGCAATGCCTCGCATCAGGTGCTCGGGAAGCTGTTCGATGCGGTCGCGTCGGCGCTCGGCGCGGCCCCGGAGAACCTGGTCGCCGTGGCCGGGCGCATCGCCACCGCAGACAAGTCGCGCAGCATGAGTTTCCGGGAAGCGGCGACCCACCTGCGCACCGAGCGCATCAGCGCGGTGGCGAGCCGCTCGGACGACTACGGCGGCTTCGCGCGCCGATTCGGCGACCTGGCTTCGGCCAGGAACGCACTGGGCGGTGTCCAGTTTGCCGAAGTTTCGGTCGATGTGCACACCGGCAGCGTGCACGTGGAACGCATCGTGGCTGTCCATGATTGTGGCCGGCCGATGAATCCCCGGCAGATCGAAAGCCAGGTTCAGGGAGGTGTCCTGATGGGACTCTCCTATGCGCTTTACGAAGAACGGGTGCTCGACCGGAATACCGGCCACGTCCTCAACGCCGATCTCGAGTACTACAAGATCGGACGGTCCCGTGATGTACCCGAGATCGAGGTCATTTTTCTGGAGAACTACCAGGGCATGAGCGCGACCGATGCC
This sequence comes from uncultured Sterolibacterium sp., assembly GCA_903904605.1. GTDB lineage: Bacteria > Pseudomonadota > Gammaproteobacteria > Burkholderiales > Rhodocyclaceae > CAIYYX01. The sequence goes on along the minus strand of CAIVDC010000046.1, from coordinate 47,973 downwards.
TATGGCATTGCCGAACCAGCCAACATCGCTACGGCGCCCGCCATCGCCAACGCGGTGTATAACGCGATCGGCGTGCGCGTGCGCGAGTTGCCGATGACGCCTGCGAAAATCCTCAGCGCCCTGGGCAGGATTCCTCAGCGGAGCGGCGGCCAATGAATCGCTTCGAATGGACCAGCGCCGGGGCCGTCGCCGCTGCGGCCCGCCTCGGACCGGTCACGGTCGCAGAGGCCATGGCCACGCAAAGCGGCGCGCCTGGAACGGCCGCGACCGTCCTGAAGGCCGGCGGCATCGATCTGCTCGACCTGATGAAAGAGGGTTTGCTGACGCCGCGGCGCATCGTCAATTTGCGTGGCATTCCCGAATTGGGGCGTATCCTCGAAGGGGCCGACGGCAGCTTGCGCATAGGTTCCCTGGTGACGCTCGCGCAAATTGCCGAACATCCCCTGGTGGCGAGGCGCTATCGTGCCCTGGCCCAGGCCGCGGGACTGCCGGCCAGCCCGCAAATCCGCAACGTGGCGACCATCGGCGGGAATCTGCTGCAGCGGCCGCACTGCTGGTACTTCCGCTCCCTGCATCATCACTGTTTGCGCAAAGGCGGCGCGACCTGCTTCGCCTTCTCGGGCGAGAACCGGTATCACGCGGTCTTCGCTCACGAGGGCTGCGCCATGGTCCATCCTTCCACGACGGCGCCGGCCCTGGTTGCCCTGGGTGCGCGGATCGAGCTGCTGCGGCGTGACGGCAGCCGGCGCATGGTTGCGCTGGAGTCGCTTTTCCTGACCCCCGAAGAAGACATCAGGCGCGAGAACGATCTGAAGCCGGGGGAGATCCTGGCGGCCATAATACTGCCGCCAATGAAGCCCGGTGTTCGTTCGTGGTACGAGCGGCAGGGCGAGCAGGATTCCTTTGACTGGCCTGTTGCCGAAGTGGCGGTTGTCGTCAAGCTGGACTCGCCGGGCATCTGCCGGGAAGCCGCGGTGATCCTCGGCGCTGCGGCACCTGTTCCGTATCGGGCGAAGGCGGCGGAGTCGGCGCTGATCGGCAAGCCGAGTTCAGCAGGCAATGCCCGGGACGCGGCACGGGCAGCCGTGGCCGGAGCGGATCCGTTGAGCGGGAACGGCTACAAATTGCCGGTGTTCGAAGCGCTCGTGGCGCGGGCCATTCTCCATGCGGCCAACCAAGGCTGACGCGGTGCTTCACTCTCACCGCTTCCTGCCGCCGTTGCGCCCTTTCCGGGTCCTGCCGACCGGGCGCAGGCGCATCCCGCGGGAGCGCGTGGACACGGGGCCAACGGCTGGGGCGCAGGGCCGTATCCGTATCCCATGAACAAGCCAAGGACAATTCGCGTCATCGGCTTGTTCGCGGCAGTCGCGCTGGTTTCCTATGCGCTGTACCGCAGCGGGGAAATGCCTCAATGGAGTGCCGGGAAGGTCAACGATGCGATCGTCCTGTCAGGAAATATCGAGGCGCACGAAAGCGTGCTCAGCTTCAAGGGCGTGCAGTCCCGCGTCATACAGCTGCCGTTCGACGAAGGCAAGTGGGTCAAGCAGGGCTCGGTCGTCGCGGTGGTGGACAGCCAGGATCTGCAGCAGCAAGTGGTGATCGCCGACGCCACCGTGACGGTACAGAAAAGGCAACTGGACGCCACGGCACAGAGTATGACGGCGGCACGGAAGACCATCGATGCCGATCGGGCCGAGGTGTTGCAGCGCAAGCTCGACCTGCAACGCAGTCAAGCCCTCCAGAAGCAGGGGTTTGTCTCGACTGCGGCACTCGATAGCGCCGCGATCGCGCTGACTCAGGCGAATGCCGTTCTGGCGCGAGACGAGGCGCTGGAACAGGTCGCGCGGGGCAATCTGAAAGTGGCGCAGGCAGGCTCCCACAATGCCGAGCAGTCGGCGCGGTTGAGCCGCATCGTCGCGGGCTACGCCACCCTGAGCGCGCCATTTGATGGCGTCATTCTGGCCCGGCAGGCAGAACTGGGCGAAGTGGTCGCACCCGGCACGCCGATCGTCACTCTCGCCGATCTGGACCATGTCTGGCTGCGCGCCTATCTGAACGAAAAGGATATCGGCCGGGTGAAACTCGGACAGGCGGCCGTCTTGACGACCGATACCTTCCCGACGAAGAAGTTCGTGGGCCGTATTTCGTTCATATCGTCGCAGGCCGAATACACCCCGAAAAGCGTGGAAACCCATGCTGAGCGGGTCACTCTGGTCTACCGGATCAAGATCGACATCGATAACCCGGATCATGTTTTCTTGCCCGGCATGCCGGTGGACGCGAAGATCATTCCGGTCGCGGCAAAGCAGGGATGAATGCTGCCCCGGACAGCGCGGTCGACGTGCGCGCCGTGAGCAAACGCTTCGGGGCGCTGGCAGCGGTCGACCAGATGAGCTTTTCAGTCAGGCAGGGTGAAATATTCGGCTTGGTCGGCCCGGATGGCGCCGGCAAGACCACCTCGATGCGTATGCTGGCCAGCGTGATGCGGCCGGATACCGGCGGCATCCTCATCGATGGCGTCGACGTGCTGGCCGATCCGGAGCTGGCCAAGCAGCACGTCAGCTACATGCCGCAGCGATTCGGCCTGTATGAAGACCTGACCGTCGATGAAAACATTCGCTTCTACGCCGATCTGTTCGAAGTGCCGGACAAAGTGTGGCGCGAGCGTGCGCTGCGCTTGCTGGCGGCATCGGGCATGACGCCATTCGGCAAGCGACTGGCCGGACAGCTTTCGGGCGGCATGAAGCAGAAGCTCGGCCTGACCTGCGCCCTGGTTCACGCACCGCGGGTGCTGCTGCTCGACGAGCCGACCACCGGCGTGGACCCGGTGTCGAGGCGGGAGTTTTGGCAGATTCTCTATGCCCTTCGGGCCGAAGGGGTGTCGATGGTCATATCCACTGCCTACCTCGACGAAGCCGAACGCTGCGACCGGCTCGCCTTGCTGCATCAGGGACGCATCATGTACTGCGACACGCCGCGCAAGCTCAAGCAGGGTATGCCCGGCGCGATCATCCTGGTCACATCGGCGCAGCCGCGTCCGCTGCTCGAAGTCGTTCAGGGGATCGATGGCGTCGAGGGCGTGCTCCTGGTCGGCGACGGCATTCATATTCATGTCGATGATGCCGAATGCCGCCTGCCACAGCTGGCTCAGGCCATTGCCGCGAGCGGCCAAACGGCAGGCGGGATAAGGCAGATCGAACCGACCGTCGAGGACCTCTTCGTCGCCCTTCTGGAACGCAGGCAGCAGACGCCATGATGGCGGCGCAATCGGCACCGGCGATCGTGGTCGACAAGCTGGGCAAGCGCTTCGGCACTTTCAGCGCGCTCGACGCCGTCAGCTTCGACGTCCGGCGCGGCGAGATCATGGGCTTTCTGGGGCCGAACGGCGCCGGCAAGTCGACCCTGATCCGGGTACTGTGCGGCTTGCTCAGACCCAGCAGCGGCCGGGCTGTCGTATCGGGAATCGACATCACCCAGGATCCCGAGGCAGTGCGCAAGCGCATCGGCTACATGTCGCAGAAATTCTCCCTGTACAGCGACCTGAGCGTCGTCGAGAATCTGCGCTTCTTCGGCGGAATCTATGGGGTCTGCCCGGGTGCAATCAACGAGCGGATCCGTTTTGCCGTCGACATGGCGGGCCTGCAGGGGCGCGAAACCTCGCTGGTATCGACCCTGGCGGGCGGCTGGAAACAGCGCCTGGCACTGGGCTGCGCGATATTGCACAAGCCGGATGTGTTGTTCCTCGACGAACCCACTTCGGGCGTCGATCCCAGTTCGCGCCGACGTTTCTGGACCCTCATTCATGAACTCAGTGCGGGCGGCGTGAGCGTACTGGTATCGACCCACTACATGGATGAGGCCGAATACTGCATGCGCATCGCCATGATGGCGGCCGGTCGCCTGGTCGCGCTGGGTACGCCGCGCGAGCTGAGGCAGCAGTCGATCGGCGGTGAGCTGCTCGAACTGGAGTGCGCAAACATCGGTGCCGCCATGGATCTTGTCGCCAAGATCCCGGGGGTGCACGATGTCGCCGTGTTCGGCGACGCCTTGCATCTGCTGGTCGACGATGGCGCTGAAACGGCCAGGGCCGCCTGCGCGCTTCTCGCCGAGCATGGCTTGCCGGGTGCCAGTGCCCGACAGATAGCGCCGTCGATGGAAGACATGTTCGTGCATCTGGTGCGGACCGCCAGAGCGCAAGGCGCTGCGGCAGGCACATGAAGATCCGGCGCATCGTCGCGATCGGGCGAAAGGAGACGCTCCAGGTCCTGCGCGATCCGCGCAGCCTGACGATTGCCTTGCTGCTGCCGCTCATGCAAATGTTCATGCTCGGCTACGGCGTGAATCTCGACGTAAAACATATTCCCCTGTGCGTGCTCGATCAGGAAGGGAACCAACGCTCGCAGGACTTGCTCAAGCGCTTTGCCGCTTCGCGCTACTTCGACCTGTACAAGGTCGCGGCGAGCATCGCCGAGGTGAGGCATGAAATCGACGGCGGCGCTTGCCGCATCGCGATTGTCGTGCCGGCCGGTTTCTCGCGAAAACTGGTGGATCAGGGCGCGGCAACGGTTCAGTTGCTGGTCGATGGCACCGATTCCAATACCGCCACCATCGCCGCCGCTTATGCCGGTTCGGTCGTGGCGGCCTATTCCGGCGAAGTCCAGTTGCAGGCCATCCAGCGCCGCGGCGGCCAGATCCAGACGCTCACGCCGGTAGCCGTGCAGGCCCGCGTATGGTTCAACGAAGATCTGGAAAGCAGTTATTTCATCATCCCCGGCGTCGTTGCGCTGGTCATGGCCATAGTCGGGGCGCAGCTGACCTCGCTGACCATCGCCCGCGAATGGGAACGCGGCACGATGGAACTGATGGTGTCGACGCCGGTGACGCCGATGGAACTGATGCTGGGCAAATTGTCCCCCTACTTCGTGCTCGGGCTGGTCGATGCGGGAATCTGCCTGGCCCTCGCCGTGGGCTGGTTCGAAGTTCCGTTTCACGGCACTTTGCCGACGCTGTTTTTTACCACCAGCCTGTTCTTGTCCGTCGTCCTGTGCATCGGCTATTACGTTTCGGTCTCGATCCGCAGCCAGGTCGGCGCCAGCCAGGTCGCCTTGATCCTGACCATGCTGCCGACCACGCTGCTTTCGGGGTTTTCATTTCCGATCGACCAAATGCCCGCCCTGGTCCAGGACATCACTTATCTGGTCAGTGCACGCTACTACGTGACGATTTTGAAAGCCATCTTCCTCAAGGGCGCCACGGTTTCGGAACTGGCTGTGCCGATCTTCAGCCTCACCGCCTACGCCATTGTGCTGGTCGTGCTCGCCGCGCGGGCATTTCGAAAGACGCTGGACTAAGGACATGTTCGGACGTATCGCCCAATTGCTGATCAAGGAGTTCCTGCAACTGAAGCGAGACAAGTCGGCGCGCTTCCGCCTGCTGATACCCCCCATCCTGCAAATGCTGCTTTTCGGCTACGCGGCCACCTTCGAAGTGTTCAACGTTGCCACGGCAATCCTGGACCAGGACCATACCCAGGAAAGTCGGGCGTTGGTCGCCGCCTTCGTGCACAGCAGCCGCTTTGAAGTGACGACCGTGGCGGCAACCCGCAAGGAAATCGAAAATGCGGTCGAAGTCAGCAATGCCCAGGTGGCCATCGTGGTGCCTCCCGGCTTTTCGGAACTGCTGTTGAAGGGGCAGAGTGCGCCGATTCAGGTTCTCGTGGACGGGACAAACTCCAATACGGCGCTGATTGCGCTTGGCTATATCGGCGAGATCGCCAATTCGTTCGGCCAGGCTCATGCCCTGGATCTGGCGCAGCGCAGCGGACGCGCGCTTGGCCAGCCATTGGTGCACGTCGATGTGGCCCGGCGATACTGGTACAACCCGAACCTGAACAGTCGCTGGTTCTTTGTGCCGGGAGTCATCGGCACGCTGGTGTTGGTCACGATCGTCAATCTCACCGCCTTTGCGATCGTGCGGGAGCGTGAAGTCGGGACTCTGGAACAACTTCTGGTCACGCCGATCCGGCCGGTTGAATTCATCATCGGCAAGACACTGCCGTTCTTCTTCATCGGCTTGGTCGAGGTATCCATCGTCGCCGGCGTCGGCATGCTGTGGTTCAAGATTCCCTTTGTCGGCAATCCGTTCTTGCTCCTTGCCGGGACATGCCTGTTCCTGCTGGGCACATTGTCCATCGGCCTGCTGATTTCGACGATATGCACGACCCAGCAACAGGCTTTCGCGTCGAACTTCTTTGTCCTGAATCCGATGTTCATCCTGTCCGGATTCAGTTTTCCGATTTCCAGCATGCCGCACGTTCTGCAGTGGCTGACGCTGCTCGACCCATTGCGCTATTACCTGATCATTATCCGCGGCACCTTCTTGAAGGGCGTCGGAATCGACTACCTGTGGCCCCAGATGCTTGCGCTGGCGACGATCGGCTTGATTCTGCTGACGCTATCGGTCATGCGTTTTCGCAAGTCGCTCGACTGATTCGCGCCGCGCAAATGTCCGGGACACAATTCAATACACATATGAAACCGGTTGCAACGGATCTTCAAATTATAATGACGAGGTTATATCCCTTGATGCGTCGCAATCGATCAGGCCGGATACTTAGATGAGACCTTCCTCCAAGCGAATGCCCCTCGGACTTGCCCTGGCGGCGACGCTTGTCGCGATGCCGCCGGCCAATGCGGCAGACCCGTTCGCGACCGAAGCGCTGTCGGCCGCAATGCCCGGCACCAGTCTCGAGCGGCCGCTCGGTCCGCTTCGCTACCGGCCCTGCCAGTTTCGGCAACAGGCGGCTCCGCTGAGCCTGGCCGAGGTGGTCGACCGGGCCTTGTGCAACAATCCGCAGACCCGCCAGGCCTGGGCCAATGCCCGCTTTCAGGCGGCGCAGGTCGGCGTCGCCGAGGCCGCCTACCTGCCGTCGGCGAGCCTGTCCCTGTCGCCCAGCCGTAACAGCAGCAGCGGCGCTTCCCTGGGCAGCGGCGGCAGCGTCAGCTACAGCCAGACCTCGGTGACGCTGTCCCTCAGCTATCTGCTCTATGATTTCGGCGGCCGTGCGGCAGCGCTGGAGAATGCGCGGCAACTGCTCTCCGCGCTCAATGCCAGCCAGGATGCGATGCTGCAGTCCGTCTTCCTCGCCACCGTCCAGGCCTATTACCAGTGGTATGCCGCGCAGGCGCAGGTCGCCGCCGCCAGGGAGGCCGAGCTTGCCAGCCAGGAGAGCCTGAAGGCCGCGACAAGTCGCTATCAGGTCGGCGCAGCCACCCCGGCGGACAGGCTCCAGGCCCAGACTGCCGCCTCCCAGGCGGCGCTGACCAGAATCCGCGCCGCCGGCGACGAGAGCAGCGCCCGGGGCACTCTGGCCAATGCCATGGGCCTGCCGGCGGACAGTCCTCTGGCCGTCGCGCCGCCCGCGGAAAGCGCCCCCGATGCCGCCTTCGAAGCCAAGGTCGCCGAACTGATCGCCACGGCCAAGCGCCTGCGACCCGACCTGGCCGCCGCCGAAGCCCAGGTCCTGGCGGCCAGGGCCGGCATAGACTCGGCGCGCGCCGCCGGCATGCCCAGCCTCTCGCTCTACGCCAACGGCAGCGACACGCACTACGCCCAGTTCGACTCCTCGCGCAGCAGTGCCGTGGGCATCGCCATCAACATTCCGATCTTCACCGGCTTCAACAGCACCTACCAGATACGCGCCGCCGAAGCCCAGGTCGAAGCCAAGAAAGCGCAGCGGGACCAGCTCGCCCTGCAGGTCGCGCTCGACGTCTGGCGCGCCTACAACGCGCTGCTCACCGAAAACGAGGCGGTCAGGGCGGCGGCCGACCTCCTGGCCAGCGCGACCGCCTCCGAGAAAGTGGCGCGGGGACGATACCGCGCCGGTGCCGGCAGCATCCTCGATCTGCTGACCGCCCAGAGCGCGCTGGCCAGCGCCCGACAGCAGAACATCCAGGAGATCTACAACTGGCGTCTGGCCCGGGTCACACTGGCTCAGGCGATGGGACAACTCGATTTTTCCGCGCTCGATGCGGCAGGCAAGTAAGGTGACGCCATGAGATTTCGTTCGCTAAAGACCGTCCTCGCCGCGGCCCTGCTGCTCGCCCTGGCGACGGGCGGCTATTTCCTGTGGACCACGCTGCGCGCGCCCGACGCCGAAGCACGTTACCGCACGGTAAAGGTGGCGCAGGGCGACCTGACCCAGACGGCTTCCGCCAACGGCACGCTCAATCCCGTGGTGCTGGTCAATGTCGGCACCCAGGTCTCCGGCACGGTGAAAAAATGGTATGCGGATTTCAATGCCAAGGTTCAGGCCGGCCAGATCCTGCTCGAACTCGATCCGGCGCTGTTCCAGGCGCAGGTCAGGCTGAGCGAGGCGGCCCTGGCCAGTGCCCAGTCCCAGGTGAAGCTGGCGGAAGCCAACGTCGCGCGCAGCCGGGCGCTGTTCGCCCAGGAATACATTGCCCGCCAGGATCTCGACAGCGCCGTCCAGGCCGTCGAGGCGGCTCGTGCCCAGGCGGCGCAGGCCAGCGCCCAGCTCGACCGCGACCGCATCAACCTGGGCTACTCGGTGATCCGCTCGCCGGTCTCCGGCGTCGTGGTCTCGCGTCAGGTGGATATCGGCCAGACGGTGGCGGCGAGCTTCCAGACGCCGACGCTGTTCACCATCGCCCAGGATCTGGCCAAGATGCAGATCGACTCCAGCTACGCCGAGGCCGATGTCGGCAACCTCAAGGTGGGCCAGCCGGTGACGTTCCGCGTCGATGCCTTTCCAGATCGCAGCTTCAACGGCCTGGTGCGCCAGGTCAGGCTCAATCCGACCACGGTGCAGAACGTGGTCACCTACGACGTGGTGGTCGCCGTCGACAACCCCGAGCTGATCCTGATGCCGGGCATGACCGCCTATGTGAACATCACCGTGGCGACGCGCAAGGACGCGCTCCTGGTGGCCAATGCCGCGCTGCGCTTTCGCCCCGCCGAGGCCGCGCCGCGCCAGGGCAAGCCGCCGGAGACGGGCGCGGGCGGCGGCACGGTCTATGTCCTGGACAAGGGTCAGCCCAAGGCCGTGCGGATTACGGCGGGCATCACCGACAGCCGCAACACCGAAGTGACGGCTGGCACCCTCAAGGCCGGCGACGAGGTGATCGTCGAGGACCGGCAGCCGCCGGCCAAGGGGCCTTCCGCCCCCGCCATGAGGCTGTTCTGATGGCCCCGCCCGTCATCCGCATAGAGCATCTCTACAAGGAATACCTGACCGACGCCGGAGCCGTGCCGGTGCTGAAGGACCTCGAGTTCACGGTGGCGCCGGGCGAGTTCGTCGCCATCATGGGGCCTTCGGGATCGGGCAAGTCCACCTTCATGAACATCCTCGGCTGCCTCGACGTGCCCACCAGCGGCAGCTATGCGTTGAACGGCCGCGATGTGGGCGCACAGAGTTCGGACGAACTGGCCCGCCTGAGAAATGAGGTGATCGGCTTCGTCTTCCAGGGCTTCAACCTGCTGGCTCGCGCCAGTCTCCAGGACAACGTCGCCCTGCCCCTGATTTATCGCGGCATCGGTCGCGCCGAGCGCTTGGCCCGTGCCGACGAGATGCTGGAAAAGGTCGGTCTTGCCGCCCATCGCAGCTATCACCCCAACCAGATTTCCGGCGGCCAGCAGCAGCGCGTAGCCATCGCCCGGGCCCTCGTGAACAGGCCCAAGCTGCTGCTCGCCGACGAACCGACCGGCAATCTCGACACCCGCACCAGCCTGGAAATCATGGCGCTGTTCTCCGAACTCAACGAGCATGAGGGCATCACCATCGTCCTCATCACCCACGAGCCTGACATCGCCGCCTGCGCAAGCCGGCTGGTGCGCCTGGCCGACGGGAAGATTGTTTACGATGGGAGCCTGGAAGGCGGGATCACCCGAAGAGGCGACGGGCCGATGGCGCAAGCGCCATCGGCCCCCATGACCCCATGACAACCTACCCCCCAACCCCCTTCCCCCGGAAGGGGGTGACGACGGTTCAGCCGCGCGCTGCGCGGCCTTCATGCCGATGATCTCGGCAATGCTCGGCGAAGCCTGGGTGGCCATGGGTGCCAACCGCCTGCGCACCTTCCTGACCATGCTCGGCATGGTCATCGGCGTCGGTGCGGTGATCCTGATGCTGGCGGTGGGTCAGGGCGCGCAGCAGCAGGTCGAGGCCTCCATCGCTTCCATGGGCAGCAACCTGTTCATCATCCTCTCCGGCTCGGTGACTTCGGGCGGCGTGCGCATGGGCGGCGGCGCCACGCCGACCCTGACCCTGGCCGACGCCCAGGCGATCCAGGACCTGCCCTCGGTGGCCGCCGTCGCGCCCACCTCCCCGGGCACCGCCCAGCTCGTCTATGGCCCGAACAACTGGAGCACCCAGGTCATGGGCAGCACGCCCGCCTATCTCGCCGTGCGCGACTGGCCGCTCTCGGCGGGCTTTCCCTTCACCGACTCGGACGTCCGCTCGGCGACGCGGGTCGCCCTGCTCGGCCAGACCGTGGTGCAGAACCTGTTCGGCAACGAGGACCCGGTCGGCAAGACGATACGCATCAAGAACGCACCCTATGTCGTGCTCGGCGTGCTCGCCGCCAAGGGCCAGAGCCTCGATGGCCGCGACCAGGACGACACCGTCGCGATCCCGGTCACCACGGCCCAGCGCAAGCTGTTCGGCAGCCAGTTCCCGGGCACGGTCCGGTTCATGATGGTGCAGGCGGAATCCGCCGAGTCCATGCCTTCGGTGGAAAAGTCCATGACCGAACTGCTGCGCCAGCGCCACCGCATCCGCCAGGGCACAGACGACGATTTCTCCATCCGCAACCTGACCGCGCTGGCCAACACGGCGGCGGAGACGGCCAAGGTGATGTCCTTGATGCTCGGCGCCATCGCCTCGGTGTCGCTTCTGGTCGGGGGCATCGGCATCATGAACATCAGGCTGGTCTCGGTGACCGAGAGGACGCGCGAGATCGGCATCCGCATGGCCATCGGCGCGCGCGGCCGGGACATCCTGCTGCAGTTCCTGCTCGAAGCCATCATCATCTCGGTGATCGGCTGCCTGATCGGCGTGCTGCTCGGCGTCGGTGGCGCCCTGCTGGTCGGCAAGGCGACGGACATGGCGGTGGTCATCACCCTCAGCGCCATCCTGATGGCTTTCGCGGTCGCTACGGGCGTCGGGGTCTTCTTCGGCTACTACCCGGCAAGGAAGGCTGCGAACATGAGGCCGATCGACGCCTTGCGCTATCAGTAGCTTCCAGCCCCGGATTCTCCGTGCTCATGTCTCACCAGCAGGATGGGAACCGGGCTCAGGCGAATGACGGTCTCGGCATCGCTACCCATGAACAGGTGGCTGACTCCCCTGCGCCCATGGGTGCCCATGACGATCAAATCGGCAGGCCATGCTCTGGCTTGTCGCACGACCTCCTCGCCGATGCGCCCCATCATGGAATCGACGATCAGGGTTTCGGCAGCGATGCCTTCCCTGGCCGCCAGGCCTCTTGCCGCTTCGAGGATCTTCTCGCCGGCCTGGCGCAGAATATCGAGTACCTCGCCCAGATTCACGGAGCCGTACATGTCCATCGTGACGAGGTGAGCATCAACCACATGAAGCAATCTCAGTTCGGCGTTCTGGTCCTTGGCGAGACGGATGGCCTCGATCACCCCGCGGTCCGATGCCGGGCTGCCATCGACGGAAGAAAGAATTTTCCGGTACATGATCGTTTCCTTTCTGGATTCGGTTGAACATTCCGATTATCCGGAGCGCATGATCGATTGCGTTCCGGCTCTCCTCCCCGTTCATTCGGATACTCCGGGCAGGAGGACCGGTCCGACTTTCTGGGCAAACTCCTCGAAGCTCTCCAAAGGAATCGGCCGGCTGAAGAAATGGCCTTGATAGGCATCGCAGCCCAGGCTCGCAAGAAAGTCCCGCTGTGCCTCGCTTTCCACGCCTTCTGCGATGGTGCTCAGCCCCGAACTCTCTGCCAGGACGATGACCATCCGGGCGATGGCGGCATCGTTGGGATCAGTCAGTATGTCCCGGACGAAGCCCATGTCGATCTTCAACTGTTCCAGAGGCAGGCGCTTCAGGTATGAAAGCGACGAATAGCCGGTGCCAAAGTCGTCCAGGGAGAACCCCACACCCTGGGCCTTCAGCGCAGCCATCTTGGTGATGGTGCTTTCCACATTGGATACCAGCAGGCTCTCGGTCAGTTCCAGCTTGAGCCTGTGCGGATTGGCACCCGTGTCGTCGAGCACCGCCATCACCTGCTCGACAAAGTCGTCCTTGTGCAACTGCTTGGCGCTGACATTCACTGCCAGGGTGAGATGGGCCATGCTCGGATGGCCGGCCCATTTCGCCAGTTGGGCGCATGCGGTTTCCAGGACCCAGTTGCCCAGCGGCAGGATCAGTCCGGTCTCCTCGGCGAGCGGAATGAATACGGCCGGGGCAATCAGGCCGTGCACCGGGTGATTCCAGCGTATCAACGCTTCGGCGCCGGTCAGCCGCCCTGCGCTAAGCTGCGCTTGGTAGAACAGCACGAACTGCTGTTGTCGCACGGCCTCACGAAGATCGACTTCCAGGGCCGCCCGGTTGGTCACGATGGCCTGCATTTGCGGGTCGAAGAAGCGCAGCGTGTTGCGGCCGGCCGTCTTCGCCTGGTACATGGCCAGATCGGCCTGCCGCAACAGTTCTTCGATGGAGTTCCGGTGGCCTTTGAACAGCGTGGCCCCTATGCTCGCGGTGCTGTGGCTCGCGTGCCGGCCTATCAGGTAGGGTTGATCGAGCGTCGCGAGAATCTTCTCGCCGACGGCTTCGGTTTGCCTGGCGGCTTCTTCGGCGTTTTCGCTGAGGTCTTCGAGCATCACGACAAATTCGTCGCCGCCGAAGCGGGCCAGGGTATCCCCGCCCCGGACGCAGGTAGACAGGCGTTGTGCCACTTGCTGCAGGAGCATGTCGCCGGTTTCATGACCCTGCGTGTCGTTGAGCGTCTTGAAGTTGTCGAGGTCGAGGAACATCAGCGCGCCCAGGCGGTCGTTGCGGGCGCTGGCCGCCAGCGCCTGACCCAGCCGGTCGTGCAACAGGCGACGGTTGGGCAGCGCGGTCAGGGGGTCGGTGAAGGCCAGGCGCTGGATCTTGTCCTCCGCGGTCTTGCGCTCGGTGATGTCCTCGACCATCGCGGTGACGAAATCGACGCTGCCATCGGTCTTGCGAACGCAGCGAACGACCAGCCTGGTCGGGACAATTGCGCCGGTAGCGCTGATAAAGCGCTTTTCCAGGCTATAGCCGTCGATTTCATTGGCCAGCAAGCGAGTGAATTGCGCGCTGTCGGCGGCCAGGTCGTCCGGATGGGTTATTTGCGCCCAGGTCATATTTCGCAGCTCGGACTCGGAATACCCCAGCATCTTGCACAGGCAACCGTTGATTCGAAGCCAGCCTTTTTCGGGCGAGGTAATGGCCAAGCCGACCAGGTCCAGTTCATAGAAGGCCCGCAACTGGTCTTCACTGGAGCGCTTCGCCTGTTCCGCCTGCTTGCGTTCGGTGATGTCGCGGACGATGGCCTGCAAACAGGCTTCCCCGCCGAAATCGACACGACTGAGGCTGACTTCCACATCGAGCGGCGAACCGTCCGGCCGCAGATTGCGCCACTCGAAGACCACCGCATGCCCAGCCTCTGCCTCTGCCACCATCTTGAGCAGGAGTTCCTCCGATGCGCGGCCGTCGGGCTGCAGTTGCGGCGAGGCCGACATCAGCGAGGCGCCGACGATGTCGGCGCGGCTGAGGCCGTACATGATTTCGGCGCGGCGATTGCACTCCAGAACCGTCGCCCCCCGCATGATGAAGATGGCATCGTTGGCCTGCTCGAACAGATTGTGGAACCGGATCTCGGATTCCCTCAGGGAATGCACGCTTACCGACAACTCGTGTGTACGGGCGATCACCCGCCCGCGCAGGGCCCGGTTCCAGGCGAACAGGGTCGCCAGCAGCAGGGCCACCGCGGACAAGGCATAGCCGCCGTAGCGGGTGACTCCCGGCCAGAGAGCGCCGCCCAGGCTTTCGCCCAGCCAGCGCGTCTCGATGGCGGCCTTTTCGTCCGGGGTGATGCGCGAAAAGCCGTCCTCGACCAGCTTCTTGAGGTCGCTTCTCCCCTTGGCCACCGCCCAATGAAACTGACCCACGTAGAGCGGGGGCGAATGGCGGAAATCATCGGCCGCTCCCTCCCGGTTGAAGTAGTAATAGGCGGGCGGCTTGTCGATGCAGAGGATGCGGATTTCCTGTCTGACCGCCGCCTTGACCTCGGCCTCGTAGCTCGGGTAGCGCCTGAGTTCGTTGATGCCTTTTGACCTGAGGTAGTCAATGCAGGCATCCCCGTCCTTGACGCCGATCGTGAAGCCCTTCAGCGAGGCTGCATCGGTGATGCCGCCAATATTGCGCTGGAAGAAAATCGGCACCTCGATGGTCGCGTAGGGTGCCGAAAAGTCGTAGGTCGCCCTTCTCTCTGCCGTCTCGAAGATCGTGTCGATCACGTCCGCATGGCCGCTTTCCATCACCGCGCGAGCCTTGGCCCAGTCCATGGGCTGGAAATCCACCGCGATCCCGGTGCGTTGCTGCCACAGGCTCCACAGGTCTTTCAGGATGCCCTGGACCTTGCCGCTGGAATCGCGAAATATATACGGCGGGTAGCTGTCGTCAAGGACGACTCGGATCGAGGCGGGCGGTGCAGCCCGTCCCGGGACGCAGATTACTGCGACCAGCAGCAGAACCGACAGGCGGATCAGGGGAGCAACAAGGCGCATGATCCTTGCCGTGCTGGAAGGCGACTCGGCCCATCGTCCATGACGCTATGAGGTGTCTGCTGATATCGGCGCAAGGTGAACAGGCATAGACCACTATTGCAGCAAGGCTACTCTCCGCGGACGATGCGGGCAATACTTACCGGCAGCAGGGAAGCGGCTGATCGCGACATCGGCGCAAGCAATTCATTCGGTACGGTAACCGATGCGGACGCCGCCCCAGTGGCGTCCCTTCACATAGACCGGTGCGGAGATGTCATGCATGATCTCGCCCGTATCGCGACGGTAGGTCTGGAGCAGGAAAGGCAGTTCGTGCGTGCCGCAGCGCTTGCCTACCGGGTCGCCGAAAATCCGCTTGCTGCGATTGTTCAAGAAGTCCTTCTTCGCGTCGCCGGTCAAGGGCTGGCAGAACCGGTTGTTATGGGTCGGCACATAGCCGTCCCTGGCACAGGCAATGGCATACGCGACTTCAGCATTGCGTTCCAGCACCGGCTCCTGGACAGCCGGAAGGATGCTGTCAGTCAGCGTATCGTAGCGGGAGTGAAACTTCTGTGGTTCGGTGCCGGGAATGCCGGAATAGCAGGTGTCGAACAAATCGTCAAGCTTGATCTTGTCCTGGTCGACCGCAGTTTCCAGCAGCACGGAAACGTCCCGCGCCAGTTCCTGGACCACGCTCGGCATGCGTTCATGCAGTTGCCGGGCAAGCTCGCCGGCTTCGCCCAGCTTGAATACCGAGCCCACTTCCTCCAGGTTGGTCGATAGATAATTGAGTTGATCGGCTTCAGCCAGAGTCTTGCGGGCGCACTCGGCATTGAGGTCAGCCAGGCCGATGATGCTGGAGACGTGTTCGGCAATCCGCTGCGACCTGGCGCTGTGCTGCCTCACCGCCTGGGCGATTGAGTCGATCTTGTCCTTGGTTTCCTGGGCGCCCTGATTGATCTGCTTGAGCGCTGCCGCCGCCTGCCTGGCCAGGGCGGCGCCGCTGCGCGCCTGGGAACTGCCCGACTGAATCGCGGCGATGGAGGTCCTGGTTTCCCCCTGGATGGCGGTAATCATCCGGCCGATCTCGGCGGTGGCCGCTGTCGTGCGCTCGGCAAGCTTCCTGACTTCGTCGGCGACTACCGCGAAGCCTCTGCCCTGCTCGCCGGCCCGTGCCGCTTCGATTGCCGCGTTGAGCGCCAGCAGGTTGGTCTGGCTGGCGATGTCGTGGATCACCTTAACGATGCCGGAGATGTCCTCCGAACGCGCTCCCAATGCGGCCACGACCTGTGCCGATTGTTCGACCGAGACAGCGATGCGCTCGATTTCGGCAGACGCTTCATTGACGATGGCCTCGCCCTGGCCGGAGTCCTCTCGCGCCTGCTGCGCGATCTCCGCAGCCTGGTCGGCATTACGCGCCACTTCGCCCATCCCCGCCGCCATTTCGGCGACCGCCTCGGCCGCTTCCTCCGCGGCTTCATTCTGGCTGGTGGAGCTGGCGGCCGTCTGGCGCGCCTCGGCGATGAGTTTCTCGGCGGCCTGGGCGACCTGGTTCGAATTGAACATTACCCGCGTAATGATGCCTTGAAAAGCGGCCATGAGTTCGTTGTAGGATTGCGCCGCTCCGGCGACGCTGCCCGGCGACACCTGGGCGCGTCGGGCCAGATCGCCGTCGCTTCGCGTGGCGCTTATGGTATCGCGCAGATTGCCCAGCGGCGTGCCGATGGTCTTGCCGAAATACAGGCTCGGGACGAGCGCGACAAGCAGTCCGGCGACCAGGAACACGGCCACGATGCCCGGACTCGGCGTCGAACCCGACAGGTAGACCCCCACCAGGCCCACGGCAAAACAGAGCAGGCCGGCGAGGTAATTGACGATGCGATTGCGGAATCCGACGATCGATCTGTTTTCCACTTTACGCCTCCCGCATTGCCGAAGCTAACTATAGCTTTTCTTTTCACTCCCTGCCCGGACCGCTCTTTCGTCAGTATCATGAGCGATACGAAGCGACGCCATGGAAGTTTGCCTTGCCGGTTTGACCGTCGGCCGCCGGCACTCTTCAAGGCCGCGGCCGGACCCTCCTAGCCCATACCCGATGAAAATCCACCAACTGTCTGCGCTCGATGCCCTCGCGAGTCTGAACAGCGACGCGGAAGGTCTGAGCGGTGCGGAAGTCGAACGGCGACTGCGCGAGTATGGCCGCAACGAAGTGCAGCAAGTGGCCCGGGGACCTTTGTGGCTGCGCCTGGCCAGGGAGTTCACGACATTCTTTTCGCTGATACTCTGGGTTGCCGCGGGGCTGGCCTTCTTCGCCGAATGGAGCGAGCCCGGGCAGGGCATGGCGAAGGTCGGCTTTGCCATCATCACCGTGATCGCGGTCAGCGGGCTGTTCTCCTTCTGGCAGGAATACCGGGTCGAAAGAACACTTGCGGCCTTGCGCAAACTGCTGCCGCAACAGGCCCAGGCATTGCGCGCGGGCAAGCTCACGCGGATGCCCGCGGAGCAGTTGGTGCCGGGGGATATCGTTTACCTGGAGCAGGGCGATATCGTGCCTGCAGACTGCCGTCTGATCGAGGCCTTCGCCGCACGGGTCAATAATGCTTCCGTCACCGGTGAGTCGCTGCCTCAGGCAAGAGATGCCGGTCCATCCGAAGCGTCGGATCTGATGGACAGCAGGAACGTCGTGCTCGCCGGCACTTCGATGGCCTCCGGCCAGGCCAAGGCCCTCGTCTTCGCCACCGGCATGCACACCGAATTCGGCAAGATTGCGCATCTCAGCCAAACGGCCGGAACGGAAATCTCCCCGCTACGCAGGGAGATCGCGCAATTGAGCCGCTTGACGGCGATCCTCGCGGTGGCGATCGGTCTTGCCTTCTTCCTCTTCGGTTGGCTGATCGGCATCCCGTTCTGGAAGGACTTCATCTTCGCGATCGGCATCATCGTCGCCATGGTGCCGGAAGGACTGCTCCCCACCCTGACGCTGTCCCTGGTGCTGGCCACCCAGCGCATGGCCAAGCGCAATGTCCTGATCCGTTACCTGCCCTCGGTCGAGACGCTCGGCTCGACGACGGTCATCTGCACCGACAAGACCGGTACCCTGACCCAGAATCGCATGGCGGTCCGGCAAGTCTACCTGGGGGAAGTCCTGGCTTCGCCGGCCGGGCTGAGCCGGCAGCCGGGAATTGCCGATCTCTACCGGCCATTCTTCCTGGCAGCCCGGATGTGCCAGGATCTGAAGGAAACCGAGAGCGATGGCAAGCCGGCCCTGCTCGGCGATCCGATGGAAGTCGCGCTGGTGGAAATGGCGCTGATCTTCGTTCCCGGCCAAGCCGTCCAGCCCCGGCTCGACGCGATCCCGTTCGATGCCGATCGCATGCGGCTGTCCACCCTGCATCGTGCGCCTGAAGGTCCTGTCCTGTACTGCAAGGGGGCACCCGAGTCGGTGCTGCCGCTTTGCCGGCACCGGCTCCTCGACGGCGCGATCGTGCCTCTGGGGCCGGAGGACAGGCAACGCATCGCCAGCGCGCACGATGCGCTGGCGCAGCAGGGGCTGCGCGTGCTGGCCTACGCCTGCAGGAGGCCAGGGGCGGGCCACGACCGGGAGAGGCTGGAGGAGGACCTGGTATTTGCCGGGCTGGCGGGGCTGGAAGATCCGCCCCGGCCCGAAGTGCCGGAAGCACTGCGCAAATGCCGGGAGGCCGGGATCAAGGTGATCATGGTGACCGGCGACCACCCCAGGACGGCCGCCGCGATCGCACGCGAAATCGGGCTGCTGCAGTCCGACCATCCGACGATCATCACCGGCGCAGAACTCCGGCGTTTCTCGGCCATCCAGCTGCAGTTCGCCCTGGACGCCGGCGAGATCATCTTTGCGCGGGTGGTCGCCGACCAGAAGATGCGTATCGTGGAAGCCTTGAAGAACAAGGGACAGATCGTGGCGGTCACGGGCGACGGCGTCAATGATGCACCGGCGCTGAAGGCGGCGCATATCGGTATCGCCATGGGCATCGCCGGCACGGACGTGGCCAAGGAGGCGGCCGACATGGTGCTGCTTGACGACAATTTCGCCAGCATCGTGAATGCGGTCGAGGAGGGTCGCGCCATATTTGAAAATATCCGAAAATTCCTCACCTACGTGCTGGTGCACAATGTTGCCGAGTTGATCCCTTACCTGGGCTTCCTGGTGTTCAGGATTCCCCTGGCCTTGACGCCGATTCAGGCGCTGTCCATCGACATGGGGTCTGACACCCTGACCGCCCTCGGCCTCGGCGTCGAGAGACCCGACCCGCAGATCATGAGGCGACCGCCCCGTCCGCTAGGCGAAAGGCTGATGAACTGGCCGCTGGCTTTCCGCGCCTATCTCTTCCTGGGCCTGATCGAGGCCGCTGCCGCCATGGCGGCATTCTTCTTCGTTCTCCACGGCGCCGGGTGGCATTACGGCCAGCAGCTGGGCGCCCGGGATCCCGCCTACCTTCGCGCCACGACCGCCTGCCTGAGCGCCATCGTGCTGATGCAGGTGGTGAACGTGTTCCTTTGCCGAAGCCCCACCCGGTCGGCGTTTTCGACCGGACTGTGGCGCAATCCGCTGATCATTTTCGGTGTGCTGTGGGAAATCGTCATCCTGCTGTTGACCAACTACAGCCCCTGGGGAAATTATCTCCTCGGGACGGCAGCCATTGGCGAGGAGGTCTGGCTGTTCATCCTGCCCTTCGCGGCAGCCATGTTCATTCTGGAAGAGTTGCGCAAGTGGTTTGCACGCAGGAGATTGCTCGCTCCTCACGCAGAATCAGGCATCCCCGAGGAACAGTTCCGTCAATAGCGCGCGCAGCCAGCGATTCCCAAGGTCATGATGAAAGCGCTCGTGCCAGTGCTGCTTCACGAAGTAGCGCGGCAAGGGTAGGGGCGGCGGCAACAACTTGATCCTGCCCTGGCCTTGCAGCAGTTCTCCCAAGCGACGGGGGATGATGGCGATCAGGTCCGTTTGCTCGACGATGGTCAGCAGCCCGAGAAAGGTCGGCAGTTCGAGCATTATCTTGCGCTCGATGCGCTGTTCCTCGAGCTGCTTGTCGATGATCCAGTGGCCAGTGCCGGAGGTCGTGACGACCAGTTGCCCCTCTTCCTTGAACTGATCGAGACTCAGCGTTTGCTTGATGCGGGAATGGCCCTTTCTCACGATGCAAACGAAATCCTGCTCGAACAGGTTCTGCTGAAAGAATCCGCGGTCCAATTGCGGCATGAAGCCGACGGCCAGATCGGCCTCGCCGGAGCTCAACATGGCCGCCGTGGCTTCGGTAATATTATGGATGCGCAACTTTACCTTCGGAGCCAGGATGCGCAGTCTGTTGATCAGCGTCGGCAGCAGATTGATCTGGCTGATGTCGGTCATGCAGATGCTGAACGAGCGGTTGGAACTCAAGGGGTCGAATACCGCTTGATGGCCCAGGGCGTTGCGCAGTCCGTCCAGTGCGCTCTGGATGGGCGCCACCAGTTCATGCGCATAGGGGGTCGGCTCCATGCCCTTGCCCGTTCTGACGAATAGCCGGTCCTTGAAATGAGTGCGCAGCTTCGCCAGGCTGAAGCTGATCGTGGGCTGGCTGGTCGCCAGACTTTCCGCTGCGCGCGAGAGGTTGCCCGTGCGATAGATCTCCAGAAATACCAGCAGCAGTTTGGTATCGAACTCTTCCACGGGCACTCCGGATGATATTTACTATTTAAATAGTAATTATACGCATTGATCTGTAGCATGAATTAATGTTGATATATATGATTCGAGCCTAAAGCAAACGGGGCCGGACGCCTGCGGCCTGCACCATCCCTACTCGAACCTGCATAGGAGACCAAAATGAATTCAGCGGATCAGCCTCCGGTCATCGTCGTCGGCGGAGGCATAGGCGGCCTCGCGGCGGCGCTGTCCCTCGCCAACCAGGGTATCCGCGTCAAGTTGCTGGAAAGGGCCGCGGAGCTGGGCGAAATCGGCGCCGGCATCCAGATGGGGCCCAACGCCTTCAATGCGCTCGATTCCTTGGGCGTCGGCGAGGTCGTCCGTTCCCGTTCGGTATTCGTCGAAAAATTGGTCATGATGGACGCCATCGATGCGACGGAGGTGGCCAGTATCGGGCTTGGAGACGCGTTCCGAAAGCGTTTCGGTAATCCGTATGTCGTGATTCATCGCGCCGACATCCATACCTCCATCCTCGAGGGGGTCCGCCGATCCCCCCTGATCGCGTTGCACACCGGCACGGAGATCGTGCGCTTCGAGCAGGACGCGAACGGCGTCGTCGCCATCGACGCCAAAGGCAACGAACACCCGGGCCGGGCCCTGGTCGGCGCCGACGGCGGCCGCTCGGTCGTGCGCGACGCGATCGTCGGCGACAAGCCGCGGGTGACCGGTCACGTCGTGTATCGGGCGGTCCTGCCGGCCGAGGAAGTGCCGGAAGACTTGCGCTGGAATGCGCCCTGCGTCTGGGCCGGCCCGAACAACCACCTGGTGCATTACCCCTTGCGCGGCGGCAAGCAGTTCAACCTGGTGGTGACCTTCCATAGCAGGGAACAGGAAACCGGCGACATTCGCGAGGGCAGCCAGGAAGAGGTGCTGTCCTATTTCCAGGAAATCTGCGAGCGCCCGAAACGCCTGCTGTTCAAGCCGACTTCATGGCGCCGCTGGAGCACGTCCGACCGCAGCCCGGTCGCCAACTGGACCGATAGGCGGGCCACCCTGCTCGGCGACGCGGCCCATCCGACCATGCAATACCTGGCGCAGGGCGCCGGCATGGCCATAGAGGATGCGGTCTGCCTGGGCGAGGCGATCAAGATCGCCCAGGGCGACCTGGCCCAGGGTTTTCAGCACTACCAGGCGGCACGCATTCCCCGCACCGCACGGATCGTCCTGTCTACCCGCGAAATGGGGCGCCTGTACCATGCCGCCGGGGTCGAGCGCCTGGTGCGCAATTCGCTGTGGCAGGGACGTTCGGATCAGCGCTCTTACGATGCCCTGGAATGGCTGTACGGCTGGAAACCGATGGATGGCCTGGCGCACCGCGCGTCCTAGCGCTCCCTTTCAACCCGACAAGGAAGACGACATGTCTCGACTGGGCACACTCGAAGAGCTCCCGCTGCGCTACCGCGAAGAATTGCTGCAGGAAAACCTGGCCCCGCTGTGGCCCAGCATGCGCACGGTCCTGCCGCACAATCATCCTGCACGCAAGACCCGGCCGACCTTCTGGTCCTACAAGGCGATTCGGCCGCTGCTGCTGGAAGCCGGCCGCCTGACGCCGATCGAAAAGGCCGAGCGGCGCGTCCTGGTGCTCGCCAACCCCGGCCTGGGCAGCGAAAACCTGACGGCGACGCCGAGCATCTACATCGGCATGCAGCTCATCCTGCCGGGCGAAACGGCCCCCAACCACTATCACACGCCCAGCGCGGTGCGCTTCGTCATCGAAGGCGAGGGCGCGTATACGCTGGTCGACGGAGAGAAATGTCCGATGGGTCGCGGCGACCTGATCCTGACGCCGTCCGGAAAATGGCATCAGCATGGCCACGACGGCAAGGATCCGGTGATCTGGATGGATGCGCTCGATCTGCCGCTGATCTACCACCTCGAGGCGTCCTACGCGGTCGAAGGCAGGGCGCAAGCGGATTCCGATCTGCCCGACTCGTCGCAAACCCTGTTTCGTCGCGCCGGTCTGTTGCCCTATCGCTCCCTGGGCCGGCAAAAGAAGCCTTATCCGCTGATGCGCTTCCCCTGGCAGGAGGTGAGGTCGGCGCTGGCCGACCTGGCGCGCGCGACGGCTGCCGACGAAGCCGTTCGGCTTGCCTACGTCAATCCCGAAACCGGCGAGGAATGCCTGCCGGTCATGGGCTTCTCCGCATTGATGCTGCGCCCGGGCGAAGAGCGGCGGCTGACCCGGCGCTCGGCGTCGGCCGTCGTCCACGTGGTCGAAGGCGGCGGCGAAGCCACAGTGGACGCTGTCGACGCGCGATGGGAAGAACACGACACGTTTGCGATTCCCACCCATGCCGAGATTCGCCTGCGCAATCTCTCGAACACCCAACCCGCCTACCTGTTCATCGTCGACGATGCGCCGATGCAAAGGAAACTGGGCTTCTACGAAGAATTTCCCGCACGCTAATCCAAGGATCCGCCATGTCTTTCGTTTTTCCCCCGCCTGCCGCTGTCGGCCTGCCCGTCACCGGCACGGCAGACCTGTTCCCGGTCCGCCGCGTTTACTGCGTCGGGCGCAACTACGCCGCCCATGCGCGCGAAATGGGCTTCGATCCCGATCGCGAACCGCCCTTCTTCTTCTGCAAGCCGAATGACGACGCTTCGGTCGTACCCGTTCCCGCCGGAACGACGGCCGCCATCCCCTACCCGCCGCTGAGCGAAAATTATCATTTCGAAATCGAACTGGTCGTCGCCATCGGCAAGGGCGGCAGCGACATTTCCGTCGAAGACGCCGCCGGCCATGTCTTCGGCTATGGCGTCGGGCTCGACATGACGCGGCGCGACCTGCAGATCCGGATGCGGGAGCAGGGCCGGCCCTGGGAAATCGGCAAGGCATTCGACTACTCGGCACCGGTCGGGCCGATCTGCCCCGCCGGCATGGCCGGGCCTCTGGCGGGCAGTGCCATCACCCTGGCGGTGGACGGCAAGCTCAGGCAATCGAGCAGTTTGAATCATCTGATCTGGTCGGTTGCCGAAACCATCGCGAATCTATCCACGTTCTTCAAGCTCCAGCCGGGCGATCTGATCTTCACCGGAACGCCGGAAGGCGTGGGGGCGCTCACCCGCGGCCAAAGCCTGGTCGGAAACATCGAAGGACTGGGGTCGCTCAGCATCGAGATCATGTAGACGGGCCTATCCATCCGCAGCAAGGCCGGCGCGCCGCCCCCGCTTCTATGTGCGTCAGCGAACAGATATTCCTTGGGGAAAGCCCGATCATGGCCACTCCGCTCTCCCCTGAATGAAAGGAACACCATGAAAGCCAAACTCGCTGCCGCCTGTTTCGTCGTCGGCACTTTGCTGATCCCGTTCGCGGCGCACGCCGACGGAGACTCCGACCGCATGCATCCCGTGACCTTCGTCAAGGACTCGGTCATCACGACCAAGATCAAGGCCAAGCTGGCCGACGAGAAGATCAGCACCCTGGCCCATATCAAGGTCGATACCGACCGCAAGGGCGGCGTCGTTCTGAGCGGCAAGGTCAAGAGCGCCGAAGAGGAAGCCCGCGCGGTTTCGATAGCGCGCGAGACCGAAGGCGTGACCTCGGTCAAGAGCAAGATCAAGATCCGCAAGGGCGACTGAGCGCCCCGTCAAGGCAGCTATCCTGCCTCTACGGCGATGTCCGGGAGGCAGCGCAGGCCCGCCCTGGGGCCGGCCTCGGTTCCATCAGGATCGAGGCCGCTTCTTTTCCAACGCCTTGTCTCTCATCAGGTCGCGATAGGTGAGCGCTTCGGCGAGGGCAGAGACCAGTGTCGCATCGTCCCACGGCTTTGCGATGAAGCGGAAAAGGCTCAATTTCTCGAACGCCCGCTCGAACGCATCGCGATCGCCGCTACCGGAGAACATCATTTGCACCGCATCCGGTTGCAGCATCCGTGCCCTGCTCAAGAATTCAATACCGTCCATCGCGGGCATCCGGTAATCGCTAAGAAAGGCATCGAACTCGATCTCGACCGCCCGCGCCAGCGCCGTTGCCGGCACGGCGAACATCTCGATCTCCAGGTCATAGTTCAGAATGCCGTAGCTGCAAGGCATTCGGCGAAACAAGCGAAGAAGCGATTGCAGAACGGCGTCGTCGTCATCGACCAACATGATTCGGCGTTTCATTCCTCGCTCCTTCCAGGCCGTCGTGTCCGGGCGCTGCGCACGGCGCTGACGTGGACCACTATTCTCTGATTCCCTGCGTCGGCGAATTCCCGGATATTTTTGATCAGACCTTCATCGAGCAGGAAATCGGCGGCGAGCAACAAGGCGCCGTCATGGCTGATCAGATCGCGTGAGAGCACCATGCCGGGCTTGAGCTCATCCGGGCTGAGCCGCAGTTCGCTCTCGGCCGACGAGCCCTCATCGCCTTCCTGCAGCGCCAGGAAAGCATTGACCACGTGGGGATCGTAACGCTTGCCGCTGGCCTGCCGAATGAAAGCCAGCGCATCGGCCGACGACAGACGCTTGCTCATGAAGCTGCCGATCTGCAGGCCGTCGTAGTCGTTGGCGAGCGCGAGGATGCGCGCCTCGAGCGGAATGGCGTCTCCGGCAAGCGCGTCGGGGTAACCCTGGCCGTCGAAGCGCTCATGATGTGAACGCATTATCCGCGCGGAGACTCGCAGAGCATCGAGCGCCATCAGGGCCGCCTCGCCCCTGATCGGATGCTTCCTGAACAGGCCCAGCTCTTCTGCGCTCATCTGAGGCGGCGTCTTGTTCCTCAGAACATCGGGCAGCCCGATCTTGCCGATGTCGTGGAGCAGGCCCGCCACCATCACGTCTTGCGTCGCGCCGCGATCCAGCCCCAGCTTCATTGCGATGCGCCGGCCAAGGTCGGCGACACGCCGGGAATGACCCGCACGCGCTCCTTCGGCGAGTTCGGTCAGGTTGGAAAATACCTTGATCGAGGTAATGAAGCCGGCTTTCAGCTTTTCGTTGGCGGCGGCCAGCGCATCATGGGCGCGGGAGAGTTCGGCGGTGCGCGCCAGAACCTTGGCTTCGAGGCTGGCGTTGAGCGACTGCAGTTCCTCGTTCTGGCGCCGTGTCAGCGCCTCGAGGCGTCTTTTCTCGCGTTCCAGCTGTTTGCGTTCGAGCGCATGGCGCACGATCAGGCGCACATCGTCGTCGTCCCACGGCTTGGAAATATAACGATAAATCTCGCCCTGGTTGATTGCCGCCACGGTTGAAGCCATATCGGCGTAGCCGGTGAGCAGGATGCGCACCGCGTCCGGCCAGCGCGCGCGCACCTGGGCGAGGAAAGAGGCGCCGTCCATTTCCGGCATGCGCATGTCGGAGATCACCAGGTCGATTGCTTCGCTCTCCAGGAGGCGCAAACCGTCGGCGCCGCTCGGCGCGACCAACACCCGGTAACCCTCCGGGCGAAACAGGCGGCGCAGCGAGGACAGGATGTTGCTTTCATCATCGACGCAGAGCAGGGTCGCCGGCGCGCCTGACGGTTCCGCAGCGAGCACACTGTCGGTCTCACTCACCGGATGGGCCCTCGCGCGTCTGGCTGATCGGCAGAACGACACGGAAAGCTGTGCCCCTGCCCGGTTCGCTTGTCACTTCGATGCGGCCGCCGTGCTTTTGCACGATTCCATAGGAGAGCGACAGACCGAGGCCGGTACCCTGGCCTACAGGCTTGGTGGTGAAGAAAGGGTCGAAGATGCGCTTCAGGTTTTCCGGGGCGATGCCGCTGCCGCTGTCGGCGATCTCCACCCACACTTGCCGATCTTCCAGGCCGCTGCGCACGATGATGTTGCCACGCTGCCCTTCGGGCATGGCATGGGCGGCATTGACCAGAAGGTTCAGAAAGACCTGGTTCAACTGCGAAGGCAGGCACTCGATCTGGGGCAGGACGCCATATTCCCTGATAACCTCGGCTTTGTACTTGATCTCGTTGTTGACCACGTTGAGGGTCGAATCGAGCCCCATATGCAGATCGGCCCACTTCCATTCCTGGCTGCTGTCGACGTGGGAGAAGTCCTTCAGGTCCTGGACGATCTTGCGTACGCGCGAGATGCCCTCCCTGGATTCCGCCATGAGCTTGGGGATGTCCTCGCGCAGGAAATCCAGATCGAGCTCGGCCTTCAGCCTTTGCAGTTCGGCGCGCATCGGCGGATCTGCCGCCGGTGCGGCTTCGGCGCCGGCGTAGGCGTCGAGGATGCGGAACAGGTCGCCGAGGTAGGTTTCCAGCGAGCCGATGTTGGAGTGCACATAGCCGATCGGGTTGTTGATCTCGTGCGCCACACCGGCGGCGAGCTGGCCGATCGAGGCCATTTTTTCGCTCTGCAGGAGTTGCGCCTGCGCTTCGCCCAGGCGCGAATTGAGATCCGTCAGTTCGGTGTTGCGGCGCACGAGTTCGACCTCGGCCTGCTCGCGCTGCCGTACGTCCTGCTCCAGCCTGAAGTTGGCCTGCGCGAGCTGCTCGGTGCGCTGCCGCACCAGTCGCTCCAGATCGTCGTGCGCATGCTGCAAGGCGGTCTCGGCGCGCTTGCGTTCGGTGATGTCCTGCAGTGTTTCGATGGCGCCGATGACCTGCCCCTGGATGTTGCGCAGAGGGGCCGCGGTGAAATACATCCAGACGCCGGCCGCGCCCAAGCCCGCCGTGTAGCCTTCGGCCTCGAAGGCGCCTTCGATCAGCGGCGAGGGGTGCAGCTTGCCGGGGTATGTCCCGGCAATTTCGGTTACGCTGGCGCCGTTGACCACCAAGTCGGCCAGTATCAGACGCTGCTCCGGGTAGAAGCCGCGCCAGTGATTGCTCGTGCCGATCATGTCGGCCGCACTGAAGCCGGTGATCTGTTCGCAGGCTTTGTTCCAGTGGGTCACGACATGATTGGCGTCGATGACGAAGGTCGGTACCGGGCTGCCTTCGATGATCTGGGTCAGGATACGGTTCGCCTGGCGCTGCGCTTCCTCGGCGTTCTTTCTCTCGGTGATGTCGACAAAGGTGCCGAGCAAGGCCTGCTTCCCCCGGTATTCGGTAACGGCGGCTCGGCTCTCGACCCAGGCGACTTCGCCGCCCTTGGTGTTCACGCGGTACTCGAAATAATTCGTCAGTATTTCCCCGCGCAGGCGCGCGGCGCCGCGCGCCTGCAACGCCGCGCGCGAATCGGGATGGGCGATTTCATAGAATTCCATGGCCAGCAGTTCCTCGCGCGAGAAGCCGGTGATCTTTTCAACCGTAGGGTTCACATAGATCAGCTGGCCGCCGTAATGCAACATGACGCCCGACGCGACGGTCTCGGTCAGCATGCGGAACAGGCGCAGGTTGCCGCGCAGGTCTTCCTCCGTCTCAACCCGCGCGGTGATGTCGGTTCGGATCGAGATATATTGACGGGGCTGCCCGTTTGCTCCGAGGATGGGCACGATGGTGCTCTCCAGCCAGTAGGTCTCTCCGTCCTTGCGCCGGTTGCAGATGTTGCCCCGCCATACCTGGCCGGCACCGATCGTGCGCCACATATTCTCGAAAAAACTCTTGGGATGTTGGCCCGAATTGAGCAGCCGATGATCCTGGCCGATCAGCTCTTCACGGGAATATCCGCTGATCCCGGCAAACAGGTCATTGGCCTCGACGATGCGCCCGTCGGCATCTGTGATGCAGACAATGGCATGTCGGTCAAGGGCCAGCTTGTAATCTTCCAGATCCAGCCGTTTGCGCTTCGCCGACTCGGCATCCAGAACATCAGCTTCCGCTTCCATGGTGTCGCCCTTCATTTAGCTTAGTGCCCGCTCCGCGTCCTCGCGCTGGGCATCGACCTCGCCCAGCAGACGCCTGAATTCGTCCCAGCTTATACCCAGCCTGTTCCATGCGACGGTCGACAGAGGCGGCACCAGATCGTCCTCGCCGCCGGGAAATTCCAGCGCATGCGCCATCACGTCGGCCACATGAACCAGGCTGGCCAATGAGTCCCGGGCCTGATCCTCCGGACTGTGATGGCCGGCGATGGCCGCCGCTATTTCAGCGGGAAATTTCCAGAGCGCTGCCAGTGCCGCGCCGATCTGGGCATGATCGAAGCCGAGCACTTCATGCTCCGCGTCGATCGGGTGGCAATCGTGAGCAGCGCGGCAGGCCGCGACGCGGCGCGACTCCAGCGGAAAGCGTGCCGTCAGAATGAGGCGGCCGATATCGTGGAGCAGGGCGGCGGTGAACGCGCTCTCGGTGTCGACGCCGGCCTGGCGCGCCAGCACGCGTGCGCAGAGAGCGCAGCCGGCACTGTGCAGCCAGAAGGCGTGCTGCTCCTCGCCCGCCGCGAGGGTCTGGAAGTGCGCCACCAGTGCGGCGCCGGTAACCAGGGTGCGGGCCGCGCGCAGCCCCAGCACCACCAGGGCATCGGGTATCGTCGCCACCTGGGTCTGTAGGCCGTAAAAGGACGAGTTGGCGACACGCAACAGCCTCGCCGCCAGCGCCGGGTCCCGCGCTATTCTTTGGGCGACCTGGCCGACCTCAACATCGGGACGTTGCAGATAGTCGAGGAGGTCCTGTACCACTTCGGGCAGGGCCGGCAGTCGGTCCAGATCCGCCACTACCGTCGAGAGCGTGATCGCGCTCATCCGGGTTTATCCAATCGGTAGTCGAGCACGGTGCGTAGCAGGTCCTGCATGGTGGCCTCCGTACCGGCTCTTCTGAACAGTTGCGCTACCCGCTTCCGGGCGGTTTCGCGCGCTTCCTGGATTTCCGCGGCGGAGCGCTCGCCACCCAGCAACACGACGATTTCGCTCACTTCGCGCCGGCGCAGGCTCTCGAGTTGGGCGGCGCTGATCGCCGTGCCTCGGGGCAGCAGCATGTTGCCGCCACTCGTTACGTCCTCGCCGAGCACCATGCCGGGCTGGGCCTGGTCGAGGGGAATTGCTCCGATCGCGGCCGTCACGCTGCCGCCTTGAGCGGCAGCACCAAGAGCAGCGTGCCGCGCGAGCGGGAGTGATCCCCCATGCGGCTGCAACGCAGGCGATAGCGGACGCCGTCGATGTCGATGTCTCCTTGCGCAAGCAGGGACGGACCGAGTGCCGCGAGCAAGGGCGCCGGCAGGCATGCCGCCATGGACCGGCCGAGTAGCGGCGCGCCGACGCCCCAGAGCGCTTCGGCGGCGTCATTGGCCAGGGCAATCGTGCGCTCGTCGTCGATGCCGATGATCGGCCAGGGCAATTGCTGCAGCACTTCCTGCGCGATGCCGAGCGAGGCCGCGTCGCGAATCACCTGAAAATCTCTGCTCGCCAGGAGTTTCTTCAGTTGTTCGTTGACCTCCGACAACTGGTTGTTGGCCTGCGCCACTTCACGGTGCAGGCGGCGGTTCTCGTCGGCCATTTCCTTGTTGCGGAAGGCTTCCTCAATATTGGCGCGGAGAATGCCGTCGTCCCATGGCTTGGTCAGGAACTTGTAGATCGCGCCCTCGTTGATCGCATCGGTCACCGCCTGCAGATCGGTGTAGCCGGAGAGCACCAGACGCACCGTCTCCGGATGCAGGGTCTTGACTCGGCGCAGGAACTCGACCCCGCTCATGCCGGGCATGCGCTGGTCGGAAATGATGACGTCGACGGGATGACTGGCGAGCAGTTCCAGCCCTTGCTCGGCGCCCAGGGCGGTGAGAATCTCGTAGCCGTCGCGCCGCAGCAGACGCTTCAGGGCCGAAAGAATGTTCTCCTCGTCGTCGACCAGGAGCAGGGTCCGGGTTCGCGCGAGGGTTGCCATCATCCGGCTGTCCAGCCCGCGTCCGGAAACGAGCAGTTCCGCGGCCTCATCTGCCGGCAGCGGGGGGCTGAAGTAATAGCCCTGAATCTCGTCGCAATGGTTGGCGATCAGCAGTCCCAATTGCCCCTCGGTCTCGACGCCTTCGGCCACCACCTGGAGCTTCAGGCTGTGGGCCAGGGTGATGATGGCGCGCGTGATCGAGACGTCGTTGGGATCCGCGATGATGTCCCGGACGAAGGCGCGATCGACCTTCAGCGTGTCGATGGGGAAGCGCTTGAGATAGGACAGGCTGGAATAGCCGGTGCCGAAATCGTCCACCGAGATCCTTACGCCCATCGCCTTCAGGCGCCGCAGCAGGCCGATGATGCCCTCGGCGTCCTTCATCAACTGGCTCTCGGTCAGTTCCAGTTCCAGCTGGGCCGGCGCCAGTCCGCTCGCAGCAAGTGCTGCCTGAACGGTCGCGCACAGGTCGGGGGCTTCGATCTGCCGTCCGGAGATATTCACCGCGATGTTCCGCGTCCCCAGTCCGCCATCCTGCCAGCGCTGCGCCTGGGCGCAGGCGGCGGCCATCGCCCAGGCGCCGACCGGCACGATCAGGCCGGTTTCCTCCAGCGCTGAAATGAATTCGTCCGGCCCCACCAGGCCGCGCGTGGGGTGCTGCCAGCGCAACAATGCCTCGAACCCGGTGACCCGGCCGGTGATACAGCTCAACTTGGGCTGGTAATAGAGCAGGAACTGGTGGGTCTCCAGCGCCTGACGCAGTTCGGTCTCCAGAACGACCTTGGCCATGATCATGGCCTGCATCTTCGGATCGAAGAAACGCAAGGTGTTACGACCTGCCGCCTTGGCCTGGTACATGGCCAGATCCGCCCGTTTCAGCAACTCTTCTGCATTGCCCTCGTGATCCGCGAACAAGGCAATGCCTATGCTCGGGCTGCTATGTTGTTCGTGGCCGGCGAGTCGATAGGGCTGGTTCAGGCTGGCGAGGATTTTCACGCCGACGCCCTCGGCCTGGGTGGCGGCTTCAGTGGGCAGTTCGGAGAGGTCTTCGAGCATCACCACGAACTCATCGCCGCCCAGGCGGGCCACGGTATCGCCTTCGCGGACGCAGCCGGCAAGACGGCCGGCGACCTGCTGCAGCAGCAGATCGCCGATGTCATGGCCGCGGGTGTCGTTGAGCGTCTTGAAATTGTCCAGATCGATGAGCAGCAGCGCTCCGGCACGCCCTTTGCGGGCATGCGTGGTCAGCGCCTGGAGGAGCCGGTCCAGCAGCAGGCGCCGGTTGGGCAGCTCGGTGAGGGCATCGAAGAAGGCCAGATGTTGGATCTGTTCCTCCGACGCTTTACGTCCGGTGATGTCTTCCTTGACCGCGATGAAATTGCTTGGCCTGCCCTGGTCATCGAGGATGGACGAAATCGAGGCGTATTCCCAAAACAGCGTGCCGTCCTTACGCCGGTTGTGAAACTCCCCCTGCCAGGTTCTTCCCGAGGTAATGGTGGCCCACATTTCGCGGTATTCCTCGGCCGGCTTTTCCCCGGAGGCGAGCACTCTCGGGTTGCGTCCGATGACCTCGGCGCTGCCGTAGCCGGTGAGCTGCTCGAATTTCGGATTGACATAGACGATGTCGCCATTGAGGTCGGCGATGACGATGGATACCGGGCTTTGCTCGACGGCGCGCGACAGGGTGCCGAGCAACCGCTCCCTCTGCGTGCGTTCGGCCTCGCGGGCGAAGCGGTCAAGGGCATAGCCGATGTCTGCAGCCATTTCCACCAGCAATTCGCGCACGGGCTCGTCGAAAGCCTGCGCCTCGCCCGAAAAGAGGGTGAATGCTCCGATCACCAGGCCGTTTCTGGAGAGCGGCAGCGCCGCCGAAGCACCCCAGCCGAAGCGGGCGCCACGCTCGTGCAGGAAGGCGGTACGCGGATCATGGAGGAAATCCTGGCACCAGAACGGTTGCTGTTCGAGAATCGCACTGGCCGTCGGGCCGCTGCCGGCAGCCAGCGGGATCGAATGGTCGAGCAGGTAGTCCAGGCCTTCGCCATGGAGCGCGGCCGGTTCGATCCGCTGGCCCGTCTCATCCACCTTGCCGACCCACGCCACTTTCATGCCGCCGGAGTGGATGGCAATCCGGCAGACTTCCTGGAACAAGGCGTCCTCGCTGGTACAGTGGATGATGGCCTGGTTGCACTGGCTCAATGCCGCGTAAAACCGGGTCAGCCGTTCTATTTTGGCTTGCGCCTCGCGCCATTCGCTGATGTCGCGGATGATGGCAGTAAACGATGACCCCTCGTCGCTTTGCCACTCCGCCAGGTCAAGCAGCAACGGGAATTCGCGTCCGGCCTTGGTCAGGCCGTGTCCTTCGACTGACCTGCAAAGCGTACGCCGTTCTCCTCCGGCCTTTGCGCGGTCCATGCCCCAGCCATGCCGGTCACGGTAGCGCGACGGCATCAGCAGGGTAATGGGTTGCTGCAGCGCTTCGGCCGCGCTGTAGCCAAAGATGCGCTCGGCCGCAAGATTCCAGCCGACGATGTGGCCGGCGGCATCGCTCGTGACGATGGCGTCCGGAGCCTTCTCGACCAGCGTCCGGTAGCGGATTTCGCTGCTTTCCAGGGCGCGCCTGGCCTGGGCCTCGTCGAGGGCGCGAATCAGGACGGGAATCAGCCGATCCAGTTGCCGCTTGAAGACGTAGTCGCTCGCCCCGTGGCGCAACGCGTCGAGGGCCTCCGCATCCGAAAGAGTGCCGGTGACCAAGATCAGGGGCACTTCAGGGCAACGTTCGTGAGCGATTTCCAGCGCCCTGCTGCCGGAAAAGCGGGGCAGCATCCAGTCGACCAGGATGGCTTCGGGCAGCCTTTGGTCGAGGGCGGCGCGATAGGCGGGCTCGTCTTCCACCCGTCGCACGTTCGCCGTCAGTCCGTCCTTACGCAAGGTGTAGAGCGTCAGTTCGGCATCTATGGCCGAGTCCTCGACCATGATCAGGTCGAGGGGTCTTCCTTGCCAGCTTTCTTTCCCCGTCATATTGCTTCGCCCGGAGCGCAGGCGCGCACGACGCCGAGTGCTTCATGGGCGGAAGCCGCCGCCGCCGGAAATCGCTTCATCCGGGCATCGGCGCGCAGCAGCCGACCCGGCGCGCCCAGGCACCTGGAGCGAAAGAACGGCCGCTTCACTTCAACTTTCACGATCGCGCCCCCTCTCGAACAACGGCGAGTCGTTTCACCGGTGCCGCGCTGTCATGCCGGGCACCTTGGATAAGCGTATACCTTTAGTTTTAGTCTAACAATCGGTCCAGCGGTTCAAAGGTCAGCGCAGGGCAGCCCTAATATTTGCGCAGACGCAGCAGTTCCTCGCTCAGCCAGCGCTTGCTCGTGATCGCCGCGCCGCCATTGCAGCGCACCTGGTAGGGCTGGCCGCTGAAGCTGCTGTTGCTGGCCGCCCTGTCGATGAACTGTTCGGCGCTGTTGACCAGGTTTCCCATGAGCAGGTAATGGTACTTCTCGCGCAAATGCGCCTGCGCCTCGCGCGAGTCGTGCCAGCTGCCGTTGCGGAAGAACTCGCAGCCGGATCCCTCGACGTAGCCGAGCAGAAAGCTGACCTCGGTCTGCACGCTCACCGGCGGCTCGGCGCGCGCCGCCGGCGCCGAGAGCAGCGCCAGCAGCAGGAGCGGCGCCGCCGCCCGGCGCCGGTTCATAGTTCGTCGTCCAGCGGCAGCAGCGACAGGAAATCGACCTTGATTCTTTGCCAGTCGCTCCTGGCCGGCTCCCGGTCGTAGTCGACGGCCCGGCCCTTTTCCTGCGTCTGCCAGAGCAGGGTCGGCGGTCGGTCCCCGTCGTTCGGGCGCAAGGCCAGCCGGTAGGCATTGGCCGGCTGCACCATCGCCTCGAAGCGCGCGGCAACCTGCTGGGCCAGCGCCGGACTGTCGATGATCAGGCCGATTTCGGTGTTGAGGTGCATCGAGCGTTGATCGAAATTCATCGAACCGATGAACAGCCTTTGGCGGTCGAAAACGAAGAGCTTGGCGTGCAGGGAGTAATTTCCGTAACGCGACATGCCCTTCGTTTCACCGCTGCCCCGGGTGTTTCCCAGGAGCGAACGGATCTCATAGAGTTCCACCCCGTCTTCGAGCAGCGGCCGGCGGTAATGCATGTAGCCCGCCTGCGCCAGCAGCACCGTCGAAGCTTCGAGCGAACTGGTCAGGATGCGGACCCGCACCTGGCGTTGGCGCAGATCCTTGATCAGCTTCATGCCGTCGGCTCCCGGGATCAGGTAGGGCGTGACCATCAGCAATTCGGAGCGCACTGCGGCCGTTGCCTCGGCGACCGCCCGCTCCATCAGCCGGCCCGCCTTTTCGCCATTTTCCACCTGCTTCTTGTCGGGGCTGTCGGCCACCAGTTGCGCGCGGGCCCAGATCAGGGGCAGGCGGCCGGAGAGCATTCCGGCAAGCGGCTCACCGGTCGCAATCCGCTTGACGTAGCCGATTCCGTCGCTCTTGAGCTGGCGGGTCTCGTCCTTCAAGACCGCGCGATGCTCGCTCAAGGCGGCCGGCGACGATCCGCCGCCCGAAAGCGCCTGCGCGGGAATCGACAGCGCGTTATTCCAGTATTCGTCGAAGGTCTCCGCGAGCTTCATGGCGATGGGCCCCGCGGCGAACACGTCGTCGTCCGCGAACTGCGACCCGGGATCGATCTGAAAGTACTGGTCGCCGACATTGCGTCCGCCGATGAGCGCTACGGCATCGTCCACGACCAACAGCTTGTTGTGCATCCGGTAGTCGAGCCGGGGCGCGTTCAACATGAACTCCGCGGCGCGCAGCCACTGGGCATGGCCGCGATAGGCGAACGGGTTGAAGATCCGGATCTCGACCGAAGGATGCGCCACCAGCAGCGTGACCTGGCCGTCGCCGGCCACGGTTTCGCCATCGTCGAGCAGCACGCGCACGCGCACGCCTCGGTCGGCCGCATGGAGCACGGCCTCGGTCAGCAGCCGGCCCGTTTCGTCGCCGCGAAAAATGAAATATTGCAGATCGAGCGTTCGCTGGGCCGAATTGATCAACTGCATGCGCGTCAGGAAGCCGTCGGCGCCCGTTGGAATGATGCGGAATGCCGAATTACCCTGGTGTTCCCGCGCCTCGATGTCGAACTGCCGGCCCAGCCGGGTCTGCTCCGGATGCGGCAGCGCCGAAGATGGGATCTTCGGATAATCGGCGCCGGGGGGCAGCGAACCGCATCCGCCGAGGAGGGCGACGATCAGGGCAAGGAAGGCCGTGCGGACGGCGCCGGGCATCGATATTCTCCCACTGAAACGCCTAGGCTAGCCGCAGGCTGGGGCGCCGTCGGTGCGCTGGCGCACGGAAGCCGGGCGGCGTTTGACCCGAACGCCGGACGAGGCCCTTGCTGGCCACCGGCGCCGCCCTAAAGGCTAGTTGCGCGGTTCGCCCCGGTCATTGACCGTGACCGTCGCTCCGGGCGGGGCGCTCATCTGCATGCGGTGCTCCTGGCCGCGGAAGCTGTAGGTGACATCCCAGTATGCGGGCTTGGCCTGGCTGGGCGTGCTGGCGCAACGCTGGACATCCTCGGTATGCACCTGCTGTCCGCCGTCGCGACCGATGTTGGCGCCCACCGCGGCACCTGCCACGGCGCCGCCGGCGGTGGCGAGGTCATTGCCGCGACCGTTGCCGATCTGGTGGCCGAGAATGCCGCCCAGCAAGGCGCCGGCAATCGCGCCGGGGACGTTGGCCTTGTCGTGCTCCTCGACGACCTGCTTGTGCTCGATCCAGCAGCGCTGCTCGGGCGGGCCGACCACCGCGCGCACTGAAGTGACGTTCGCCTCGTACAGACGCTCGTTGTGGCGCCGGCCGTAGTCGTAGTCGGCCACCGGAGCGGGCGCATAGCGATTGTCCTCGACATGGGCATTCCGGCCCACTGTTCGCACCGATGAAATCCGGTCGTCCAAGCCCATCCGGGCCAGCGACGGATAATTGCCTGGACGCAGGACCACGCAGCGACCGCGGAAGCGTGTGTCCTCGCAGACTTCCCAGCGGTCGCGGACCACCACGACCGACGAGGCACGGTCGTTGAAGCCGTAGCGCGCGAGATCGCCGATCTGTCGTTCGGTCGTGAACGAGCGGCCCTCAAAGTTGTCATGTTCGTAAAAGCTGACCTGCGCCGCCACTTGCGTGGCGACGGCCATACCGGCCAGGGCGGCGGCAGTTCTCAATATTCCATACATCGATATTCTCCTCTGCATGCTTCATGTCAATCGGGATCGGCCGGCTTCAGGCCGGCCGTCGTTGCTCTGGCTGAACCGCGGAACTTACTTGAGTACCAGCAGATTCCTGACTTCCTTGACGCCGGCTACCGCGCCCGCCAGCGCCTTGGCCCGGTCGCTATCGGGCAGGGAATCGGCCGACCCGGTCAAGGTGACCACGCCGTTTACGGTGTCGACATTGATCTGCAGCGTCTTGAGGCCCGGCTCGGCAAAAATCGCGGCTTTGATTTTGGCCGTTATTTCCGCATCATCGAGCGCCACACCCAGCTTCTCGCCGCGCTCGTTCAGTTTTTCGCCGGCCTTGTCGGCCACGACGGCAAGCTTCCTGCCGGCCGCGTCGGCCGTCTGATCGATCTTCTTGCCGGCGCTCTCGGCAGGCCCTGGCGCCTGGTCGCAGGCAGCGAGCGCGACTGCCAACAGTAAGGAAATGCCGGCCAATCTGAGGGTTTTCAGCGTTTTCATGTCGTTTCCTTTTCAGGTTCCTGCCCATCGCCGAAGGCGATGGGCAGTTCCATCAACTATCTGGATTGCGTGGCGGTCACTTCGACTTCCACGCGGCGGTCGGGTTGCAGGCAGGCGATCAGTTTCTTGGTCGCTTTCTGGCCCTTGCAGTCGCCGGGCTTGGTCACGGGATCGCTGCCATCCACGCCCTTGGCCGAGATCTTGCCGGCCGGGATACCTGCCGATTCCACCAGATAGGTCTGGACAGCTTCGGCACGTCGCGTCGACAGCTTCATGTTGTAGTCGTGCGAACCGATCCGGTCGGTGTGCCCGGTCACCGTGATGACGTCGAAATCGGTGCCCTTCAGGTCGGCCGCGAACTTGTCGAGGGCCTGTTTGCCAGCAGGCCGCACGCTCGAACGAGCGAAATCGAAAAGGGAGTCCGCGGAGAAGCTCACCTTCGCCAGCACGCGTGGCGGGGCCGGCGGCGGCGGCGGGGGCGGCGCTGCCATGACCTCCGGAGCGGGGGCGGCGGCAACGGGTTCCGGCATCGGCGCGCGCGGGGCGGGTGCGGGCGTCTTGCCGCCGAAGCGGTAGATCAGGCCGAGCGAGATCAGGTCGATGTCGCCCTTGTTGCCGACGGCATCGTTGATCCGGTAACGTTCGGCCTCCACGCGCATCGCCAGAGCCTCGCTGAAATCGTATTGAAGCCCGAGGCCGACCTTGACGTTGGTAGCGCGCGTGCTCGGATTGGGATTGAGGACATTGACCATCCCCGTTCCTCTGAAGGCGTCTCTGGCCTGAGCGTAGTTCAGGCCGACCCGGCCGAATGCGGAAAACTTGTCGGTGATGGGCAGCATGCCGACCGCGTCGAGGTTCACGCCCTGGAGCTTGATGCGCCCGTTCAGGGTTCCCGCCGTCGGGGCCGCCATGGTCGCCGTATAACCGAAGTCTCCCAGATTGAAATAGCCGCCTTCGAGGGCAAAATTCCTGTTGATCTGGTAGCCGCCGAAAATCTTGTAGCCGGTGTCGCGGTTGTCGTTGCTGATCGAGGGCGCGGTAAACCCGCTTCCCAGCAGGCTGTTGGTGATTCTCAAATCGTCGATCTTCGCCCTCGACTGGCCGACGTTGGCGCCGACGTACCAGCCGGAATCCTCGGCCATTGCCGCGGGGCTGACGACGGCCGCGAGGGCCAGCAGACCCAGCGTTCCCGATGTTCTTGCAAATGCGGCTCTTGCTAATTTCATTTCGATCTCCAAGAGAATGACCGTTCCTAATGAAGCCATTAAGTCACGGTGAATGATTACTGAAAGTTTTTTCTTAAGCAGGCCGGCAGAGATGGATCTGCCGGCCTGCGACACTATGAATAAGACTACGGAGCCGGGACGTTGACAGTGTTGGTGTCCAAGGCGATCGTGCCGGCGGTGATTGCCCCGGCGAGAATCCTGCCGTTGATCACGGCACCCGTCTGGGCGGTGGCATTTCTGCCGACGATGAGGGTGCCATTGAATGTCGTGGCGACACCGATGGTGGCGTCTTGAGTCGGCACCCAGAAGACATTCTTGGGGTTGCCGCCGTTGGTGACCGTGACGCTGCCCAAGGGAGTGTTTGTCGTCAATGATGAACCGATCTGGAACACCCAGGTGGCATTGGAATCGCCGCCGCCGTCGAGAACGAGATGGGTCGAAACCAGCATCGTGCTGCCCGAGGTGTAGGTGCCCGGGGGCATGCCCAAGGGGTAAAGTGCGCCGATGTCCGCGCCGCCCGTGATCGTCGTTCCCGGCGGCAGGGCCTTGTAGTAGTTATACGCGGCCAGCAGGTCGATTCCCGCCTGTGCTGCTATTCCATCATTGACGTGTATCGTGCCATTCACCTGAACCGGCAGCAATCCATTGGACGTGCCTGGCGCCAGCGCTACGTCGCCATTGATCATGGTGCCGGCACCGGTGTTGGTGATCGCGGAAGTCGCCATGATCCCGAACGTCGAGGCCGAGCCGAGGTGCGACGCGGGCGGCGGGGGCGGCGGAATCACTGCCGACACGGTGAAGTTCCAGGTGTAGTCGACCAGCATGGTGTTTCCCGGAACAACCAGATCCTTGACTCCGCTGGCGCCGCTCTTGATCGTTGCCGTATAGACGCCGGCGGCGAGAGCGCTGGCTGGGGTAAAGGTCGCGATGTGGCCTGTGGCGCCATCAATAAGCACCGACGATGCCGTGACCTGAGTCAAGGCAGGCGACGGGCCGGTCACGGTGACCGTGGCCGTGGTGATCGTCAAAGGATCCATCCGGAAAGTGGAGGGCTCGCTGAAGGTCGCGTTGATGGTGGCGTTGGGCGAGACATTCAGGGCTGCCGTGGCGGGGGTGGTCGATTGCACCGTGACATTGACAGGCGTCGGAGGAGGTGCGGAAGCGGCAGTGGTGAAGGTCCACACGTAATTGCTCGCCGCGGGCAATGGAGCCGAATTGCCGGCCAGCTGATTGCCTGCCAGATCCGTCGCAGCGGTGGTGATGGTGGCGGTATAGAGCGTCCCGGCTGCCAGCGCTGCTGCAGGGGTAAAGACCGCGGTCCTGCTGCCGACGGCGTAACTCACCTGGCCCAGGGGATTGACGCAAGGGGCTGCACAGGTCACCGTGAAGCTGGCTGCGCCGATGGTGGCCGGGGCCATATCCTCGGAGAACACCGCGCTTATGGCCGTGTTGGCAGCCACAGTCGGTCCGGGAGTCGCCGTGGCCGGGACAGTGATCGTCACTCGGGGCCGAGTGGTGTCCGGCGCGACACCGGTCGTAAACTGCCAGACATAGGGGCTCGCCAATGCCAGGCCGGTGGCGATGCTCTTCGCACCGGTGACCGTGGCAGTATAGAGGGTCGAGGGCGCGAGGGCGGCTGCCGAAGTGAAGGTGGCGATCTTGCTGGTCGCGTCGAGCGTCACGGCTCCCGTGGGATTTGCGCAAGGCGCCGTGCAGGTCAGGGTAAAGCTTGCGCTGCCGGTGAGCGCTGCCATCGGCTCGCTGAAGGCGGCGGTAATGAGGGTGTTGTTGATCGGTACG
The DNA here is from genome assembly GCA_903904605.1 of uncultured Sterolibacterium sp. Classification (GTDB taxonomy): domain Bacteria; phylum Pseudomonadota; class Gammaproteobacteria; order Burkholderiales; family Rhodocyclaceae; genus CAIYYX01. The sequence continues at coordinate 8,057 of CAIVDC010000046.1, read as the reverse complement.
CCGGTGATATTGTTGAATGGCGCTACGGCAGTCACCGTCGGTGCCAGCGCGGCGATGCCGCCGCTGCCCAGGATCGGATCCTTGCCGCCGCCGCCTCCGCATCCGGCTGCCAGAGCGGCCAGCAGCAATGCCATGAACCACGTCAGTGGTCGGGTGATTCTTCCAAGTCCGTTCATTTTCTTCCCCTCTAAAGATGATACTGAATACCGCCGATGTGGCCGGACCGGCCCCTTGCCGGTGCGAACGCGGACGCTCTGCCCATTTGCTTGCGCGCAAAAGGTCACGCTCCGAAGTATTGCCAACCCGCGCAACAAGTTCCGTGCGCTAACGCACAATGCGTCGGCTATTTCCGGTCGCCCCTGGACTCGTCCTGAAGCTTCTCGCCGGCTCTCTCGATATGCTGGCCGGCATTGTCGAGCGCCTTGTCGATGTTCTTCCCGGCCCGCTCCGCCGGTCCTTCATGCGTATCGCAGGCGGACAGCGCTGCCAGCAGGAGGAGGGTCGCGAAGCCTGCCGCGAAATTCCTGGAAAATCTGTTCATTGAGTGCTCCTTTGTCGTCAATGCCGGCAATCGCGACCAGGACGGTCCCCGGTCGCGCGCGGCATCTACCTTATCCGCTGTCGGCGGGACGGGGTCTGTACGCTGAGGCACAGAAGGATCGGCGGGCGAACGGCGATCCCTCTCCGGTCGCGCCGTGTACGCCAGCGCACAGACGGGGTCGGGAGCCCACCGTATTGTGCGGACATGCTTGGGTTTCTTCTTCGACGTAGCGAGGATTCCTCCTCGGCATGTTCGCCAGCTAGAACCAGTCCGGACAGATCGAACCCCCGTTTTTAAACTCCATATAAGGAATAGACGCTATGAAACCCATGACGAGATTTGTACTTGCCGCCTTCGCGGCCACGGCCCTGCTTCCGGCGACCGCCATGGCCGAGGATTCGAAGAACCAGGGCTACCTGGTCGACACGAGCGGCAGCATTGTCACGAGCGGGACCGGCCTGTGCTGGCGCGACAGCGACTGGACGCCGGCCCGTGCGGTCGAGGCCTGCGACCCGGGCTACAAGCCTGCGGCGGCAGCGCCGGCGACAAAAGCCGTGGTCATCGCGGCCGCAGCACCTGAGCCGACACCCCGGCCGGCAGCCGCGAAGCCGCTGCCGCAAAAAATGAGCTTTTCCGCCGATGCCCTGTTCGCTTTCGACAAGTCGGTGCTGAAGCCCGAAGGCAGGACGAAGCTCGACGACCTCGTGGCCCAGCTGAAGAACGGCACTTACGACACCATTCTTGCGACCGGCCATGCCGATCGCTTCGGCAGCGCCAAGTACAACCAGAAGCTGTCGGAAAGTCGCGCCAGGGCCGTGAAGGACTACCTCGTGAGCAAAGGCATCCCGGCCGACCGCATCGAGGCGTCCGGCAAGGGCGAGAGCCAGCCGATGACCAAGCCGGGCGAGTGCAAAGGTGCCAAGAGCGCCAAAGTCATTGCCTGCCTGCAGCCCGATCGCCGCGTCGACGTGGAAATGACCGGCACCCTGAGCGCAACGGCTTCGCATTAAGCCTTTCAGGCCCGCTGCGTCATTGAAAGCCCGCAGCGGGCACGAGGAGAAACTGCCGTGAAGATGATGAGGATGGCCCGAGGAAAATTGATCTATCTGCTGCCCGCGCTCGCTGCGGTCACGATGATCCTGTTCGGCACGCCCGGCGTGGCACCCATGGTGGGCTGGCTGACCCACTCGAGCGACGTCCTGGCCGACGTAGCCGCTCGCGGAGCGAGCGCGGACCCGGCCCGGCGGCGCTGTCCGGAATGCGGCGTGATCGCGTCGATGAGGGAGATTGCGGTCAGCGATCCGGGCGCCCGGGACCGGGCCGGCGCAGGCCGGAGAACGGCGATGCCGGTGAAGCCGGCCCGGCGCTACGAGTTCACCGTGCGCCTGAGCGACGGTTCGCAGCGCCTGATCACCGAAGCGAACCGGACTTCATGGCGGATCGGAGAGCGACTGACCGTGATCGACGGCATCAATCCGTCGCAAATGTGACAACTGCGCGAGCAGACTCTGGCAACACTTAATCCCTTGCCTGAACAGGCACTCGAAAGGAGAAACACCATGCTTTATACGATTGCTGTCGTACTGCTCATCCTGTGGCTGCTCGGAGTGGTCACTTCCTACACCGTCGGCGGTTTCATCCACATCCTTCTGGTGATCGCCATCGTCGTCGTCCTGCTCAGGGTGATCGGCGGGCGAAATCCGCTTTAGGCACCGGTCCCGGCCGGGCGTACGCTACGGCGTTTGCCGCGACAACGCCCGACCCCGGCCGGCCTGCTTGGCGCGATACAACTGGGCATCGGCCGCGGCCACGAGATCGGCGCAATCCTCGCCTTTGACCGGATTGGCGACCGCCACGCCGAGGCTGATGGTGACCACCTGCGCGACTGCGGATTTTTCGTGCGCGATGCCCAGCGCCCTGACGGCGCTTTCCAGTTCAATGGCCTTGCGCTCGGCTCCCTCCAAGGGCGTGTCCGGGAGGATGCAGACGAACTCCTCGCCGCCGTAGCGCGCCACCATGTCGTAGGAGCGGCTGAACGCCGACTTCAGCACCGAGGCGATCGACTGCAGGCAGGCATCGCCTGCCTGATGGCCGTAGTGGTCGTTGAAGGACTTGAACAGGTCGACATCGACCATGATCAGCGACAGCGGCTGTGCGGTCCGCGCGCAGCGCCGCCATTCGGCCTGCACCGTGGCGTCGAAGTGGCGGCGATTGCCCACCCCGGTGAGCCCGTCTACCAGCGCCAGCGTGCGCCAGCGGTCGGCCTGGTACTTCAGGCTCAGATGGGTGCGCACCCGCGCCTGAACCACCCGCACCAGGAAGGGCTTGCTGATGAAATCGACACCGCCCACATCCAGGGCGCGCGCCGCTTCCAGGGGGTCGTTGTGCGCGGTGAGGAAAATCACCGGGACATCTTTCGTCAGCGCGTCGCTCTTGAGTTGCTGGCAAACCGCATAGCCGTCCATTTCCGGCATCAGGATGTCGAGCAGGATCAGGTCCGGTTTGGCCGTCCGGCAGAATTCAAGCGCCTCCCGGCCGCTGCCGGCCATCGACACCTGGTAATCGCCCTTGAACATTTCTTGGAGCAATTGCAGATTGCTGGCCTGGTCGTCGACGAGCAGCAGCAGGGGCTTACCCGAAGCCGTCGTCATCGGTTCCGCCGGCGTCCGGCCCGTCGACGCTGCGGCCTCAGGCGGATGCATTGAAATCGCCTGCTGCCGACAAGCCGTTGCCGTTCCGGAGCATCTGCGGAAACGCCTCGCCTCCGAGCGGCAGGCTGAAATAATAGCCTTGCATCCGGTCGCAGCCATGCAGGCGCAGGAAGGCGACCTGTTCGGCCGTTTCCACGCCTTCTGCGATCACCTTCAGGCTTAGGCTGTGGGCCAGGGCGATGACCGAGATGACGATCGCGTCGCTGTTGGCGTCGAGACCCAGATCGTGCACGAAGGACTGGTCGATCTTCAGGACGTCGATCGGAAAGCGGCGCAGATACGACAGGCTGGAATAGCCCGTGCCGAAATCGTCGATCGCCAGATGGATGCCCAGTTCCTTCAGGTGGCGCAGGGTCGCAATCGCTGTGTCTACGTCGCTCATGACCATGCCTTCGGTCAGCTCCAGTTCGAGCAGGCCCGGTTCCAGCCCGGTCGCATGGAGTACGTCGGCGATCGATTGCACCAGTGCCCTTTGCTTGAACTGGCGCAGCGAAAGGTTGACGGCCATGCGCAGCTCGCCATGACCGGCCTGTTGCCATGCCCTGGCCTGGATGCAGGCCGTGGCGATGACCCAGGCGCCGATCGGAACGATCACGCCCATTTCCTCCGCCAGGCCGATGAAGCGCGAAGGCGGGATCATCCCATGCACCGGATGATTCCAGCGCAGCAGGGCTTCCATGCCGACGACGCGTCCGCTGGCCGTATCGACCTGCGCCTGGTAATGCACGGCGAACTCGCCCCGGTCCAGGGCATGGCGCAAGTCGGCTTCGATGCTCAGGCGGTCGAGCGTGCCCTGATTCATGGTCGCGGAGTAGAACTGGAAGTTGTTGCGACCCATCTCCTTGGCCCGATACATGGCGATGTCGGCGTGCTGGATCAGGATCTCGGCGGTATTGCCGTCGCCGGGATAGCTCGCCACGCCGATGCTGCAGGTGAGGAAGAATTCATGCCCGTCGATCACCAGCGGTTCGGCCACGCGGTCCATGATGCGCTGCAGGACGGCCGGGCCGGGGCCCTCTTCGCCGTGCACCGGCAGCACCAGGACGAATTCGTCGCCGCCCAGGCGGGCAACCGTGTCGGCTCCGTGGACGGCCGATTGCAGGCGTCCCGCCAGGATTTTCAGGAGCGCGTCGCCGGCCTCGTGGCCGAGCGTGTCGTTGACGAACTTGAAGCGGTCCAGATCGACGAAGACCACCCAGATCGGCGCATCGCCGGATCTTGCGCCGGCAATCGCCTGGTTCAGGCGCTCCCGCAGGAGATCGCGGTTGGCCAGTCCGGTCAGGGTGTCGTGCTTGGCCTGGAAGTCCAGTTCCGCTTCGTAGCGCATGGCCGCCGTGATGTCGTATTGGGCCACGACGAAATGGCTGATCTCCTCGCGCTCATCCTGCACCGGCGCAATGAATTGATCGCTCCAGTAGCCGCTGCCGTCCTTGCGATACTGGTGCAGCAGCGCATGGCCGGCGCGCTTTTCAGCCAGGGCGGCGCGTATCTCCGCGATATTGTGTTGATCCTGGGCATGGCCTTGCAGCGATTCCAGGCTGTGACCGACCACTTCCGCGGCGCTATAGCCGCTGATATGTTCAAAGGCGGGATTGACGTGCTCGATCGCATAGTCGGGTGCCGTGGCGCTGCAGATGATGATGGCGTTGGCCGAGCCGTCGATGGCGCGCTGCTGCAGGCGCAAGGACTGCTCGGTGCGCATGCGCGAGGCAAGGTCTTCGGACAGGCGCAGGTTGGCAAACTGCAGGTCGGCCGTGCGCTCCCTGGTGACCCGCTCGATGGTCACGACGCGCGAGACCAGGGTATAGACATAGGCCGCCGCCAGAAGGCTGGAAAGGATGCCGCCGAGGAGCGCGAACAGCGAGCCGTCATGGGCCGCCGTGAACAGCCTGGGCTCCTGGGCCACCACCATGTGCCACGGCTTGCCCGCCACCTCGAAAGTCTTGCGGACCGGGGCGGCGTCGTCAAACCAGAGCCAGCGCGGCAGCAGCGGCAGGACGCGCTTCGCGGGCGGCGCGGTGCCGTGCCGGTAGGCCAGGTGCTGCGCATCCGCGCCCGCACCGGCATAGATGCTGATGGCCATGCCGGGGATATCGAGCAGGCCGTCGGCGCCGAGGATGCTGTCGATCAGCCGGTCGACGCGAAATACCGCCGCAATCTCGCCGACCACGGCGCGCTGGCGTTCGGACACCGTGTCGAGCGCCGCCCCCCGCCGATATACCGGCGCCAGCACCATGAAGCCGCCGTGCCAGCCCTTGTGCTGCACCAGCGAGAGCAGGCCCGTGGCCGTCGCCTGGCCGGTGGCGCGCGAGCGCGCCCTGGCCTCGCTCTGATCCGCCGAGACGGCGGTATCGAGCCCGAACGCCGCTTCGTTGCCGGCCAGGGGCTCGATATAGTCGACCACGTCGTAACTGGCGCGGATGCCGGCGGGGCGCTGCCGGCCATCGACGACTTCGCTGATGGTGAACCCCGGCGTGCGCCGCCGCATCGCCGCTTCGTAGGCGCGGCGGTCGGCCTGCCTGATCAGGCGCTGGAAACTGAGCGCCTGGATTCCCGGCGTGCGCTCCAGCAGCGGCGAGGTGAAGTCGCGAAATTGTCCGCGGCTGATCACGCCGACGGTGTGGAACAGCTGTTTCAGGACCGTGACCTGTTCGACGGCGTCGGCGAATCCCGCCGCGACGGCGGCTGTGCGCAGCCTGGCGCTTTGCCGGAATTCCACGTTCTGCCGTTCCGATTCGACCCGGCGCAGCGAGGCGAACAGGAGCGCGCTCAGGCACAGGCCGACCGCCAGGGTCAGCAAGGCCGAAACCGAGACCGAGAAACGAACGCGGCGAAACAGCTTGTCCATTGGGGCCCTCAGGAAATGCCCGCCGCTTGATCGATCGACGAGCAAGCAGGGCTCGGGCAGAAGGCCAGGATAGGCGGATCGCCCCTCGGCGTCGGTGCGCCAGCGTACATGCCGCCGTTTCCCGACGGCGACCGACTCAATGTGCGCCAGCACACAGACGGAGGCGGCGCAGAGGCAATAAAGTACGGACAGTCGGGTGGGGCGTGTTACCGTGTCTGGCGCTGCTTGTTGTCGGGCGCCCGTTGATACCCCCCACCCCAGCCACTGGTTACCCGCGCTTTACCGACCGGAAGCAGGCACTCTGATAGGACCGGCATGCACGATCCGAACCAAAATCATCTTCTGGCCGCTTTGCTCGATGCCGAGTTCGACCGCCTGGCGCCGCATCTGGAGTTGATCCCGATGCTGCTCGGCGACGTGCTCTACGAGTCCGGGGGCAAGCTTCGCCACGTCTATTTCCCGACCAGCTCGATCGTCTCGCTGCACTATGTGCTGGAAAACGGCAGTTCCTCGGAAATTGCCGGCGTCGGCCACGAGGGCGTGTTGGGGATTTCCCTGTTCATGGGCGGCGACACCACGCCCAGCCGCGCCGTGGTGCAGACCGGCGGCCATGGCTATCGTCTCAGTTCGCAGATCCTGATGGAGGAATTCAACCGCGCCGGGCCGGTGATGCGCCTGCTCCTGCGCTATACCCAGGCCCTGATCACGCAGATGTCGCAGACCGCCGTATGCAATCGCCATCATTCGGTGGAGCAGCAACTGTGCCGCTGGCTGTTGCTGACCCTGGACCGGCTGCCGACGAACGAACTGACGATGACCCAGGAACTGATCGCCAGCATGCTCGGCGTGCGGCGCGAAGGGGTGACCGAGGCCGCCGGGAAACTGCAGGCTTGCGGCTTCATCCGTTACCGACGGGGCCACATCACCGTGCTCGACCGGGCCGGACTGGAAGGCAAGGTCTGCGAATGCTACGGCGTGGTCAAGAGCGAGGTCGCCCGCCTGCTCTCCGACGTGCGCCGGCGCTAGGGTTAATGCGATGCCATCAGGGTTTGAATCCATGACAAATGCAAAGATGGTCCCGGCCGACCGGCTGGTCCTGATCGGTCTCGGCATAACGCTGGCCGGGCTCCTCGCCATCGCCGCACTGGTGTGGAACAACGCCGTGCCGCTCGCCTCGGCCGCCATCGGCCTGCTGCTGGCCGTCCAGGCGCTGGTCTATGGGCTGATACGGCGCGGGATCGGTCGCCGCCTGTCGGACGAGCGGGCTTTCAAGGCGGCGCAGCAGCCCTTGTTGATCGCGGGACCCCTGCAGGACGCCATTTTCAACAGCGCCAATTTCTCCAGCATCGCCACCGATGCTCAGGGCGTGATCCAGATCTTCAACGTCGGCGCCGAACGCATGCTGGGCTATGCCGCCGCCGAAGTGATGAACAAGATCACGCCGGCCGAGATTTCCGATCCCCAGGAACTGATCGAGCGCGCCAAGGCCCTGAGTGCCGAGCTCGGAACCCCGATCACGCCGGGCTTCGAGGCGCTGGTGTTCAAGGCCTCGCGCGGCATCGAGGATATTTACGAGCTGACCTACATCCGCAAGGACGGCAGCCGCTTCCCGGCGGTCGTGTCGGTCACCGCGCTGCGCGACGATCAGGACGCGATCATCGGCTACCTGCTGATCGGCACCGACAATACCGCGCGCAAGCTGGCCGAAGAAGAGCTCCGCCAGGCCGGCGCGCTGCAAAGCGCGATTTTCAACAGCGCCTACTTCTCCAGCATTGCCACCGATGCCCAGGGCGTGATCCAGATCTTCAACGTCGGCGCCGAACGCATGCTCGGCTACCGGGCGGAGGACGTGGTGGACAAGATCACGCCGGCCGGCATTTCCGATGCCCAGGAAGTGATCGCGCGGGCCGCGGCCCTCAGCCTGGAACTCGACACCCCGATCACGCCGGGCTTCGAG
>CAIVDC010000045.1 GCA_903904605.1 uncultured Sterolibacterium sp. | reverse complement strand
TGCACGTTTCGGCCAAGGACAAGGCGACCGGCAAGGAGAACAAGATCACCATCAAGGCCAATTCGGGCTTGAACGAAGCCGAGATCCAGGCCATGGTGAAGGATGCCGAGGTGCACGCCGAAGAGGACAAGAAAACGCGCGAACTGGTCGATGCCCGCAACCAGTGCGATGCCATGGTCCATTCGGTGAAGAAGGCGCTTTCCGAACACGGCGACAAGGTTGGCGCCGAGGAGAAGAGCAAAATCGACGTGGCGATCAAGGATGCCGAAGATGCGCTCAAGGCCGGGACCGACAAAGCCGACATCGAAGCCAAGACCCAGGTGCTGATGGAGGCCTCCCAGAAACTTGGCGAAGCGGTCTATGCCCAGCAGCAGGCGGCCGAGGGCGCGGCGGGAGCCGCGGCGGGCGAAGCTCCGGCCGGCGAGGCCAAGAAGGATCAGGGCGATGTGGTGGACGCGGAGTTCACCGAGGTAAAAGACAAGAAATAAAGCAAAACCCTTGAACCGCGGAGGCACTGAGACACAGAGCAATTCCTCTGTCGCGTTCTCTTTGCCTCCGCGTCTGTGTGGTGGACACCATGGCAAAACGTGATTACTACGAAATCCTCGGCATCAACCGCGACGCGACGGATGAAGAGATCAAGAAGGCCTACCGCAAGCTGGCCATGAAGCACCATCCGGACCGCAATCCGGACAACCCCAAGTCCGAAGATCAGTTCAAGGAAGCGAAACTGGCCTACGAAGTTCTCTCCGATACGCAAAAGCGTGCCGCCTACGACCAGTTCGGCCACGCCGGCGTCGATCAGCAGGCCGGAATGGGCGGCGGCGCGCATGGTTTTGGCGATGCCTTTTCCGACATCTTCGGCGACATCTTCGGCGGCGGAGCCCGCGGCGGAGGACGTTCCAATGTTTACCGCGGCGCCGACCTGCGCTACAACCTGGAGATTTCGCTGGAGGACGCCGCACGGGGCTCCGAAACCCGCATCCGCATTCCCACCATGGAAGAATGTGAGTCCTGCCACTGCAGCGGCGCGAAAAAAGGCACCGAGCCGGCGAGTTGCCCAACCTGCGGCGGCCATGGCCAGGTACGCATGCAGCAGGGCTTCTTCTCGATCCAGCAGACCTGCCCGAAGTGCCACGGTACCGGCCGCTATATCGCCCAGCCCTGCAACAGCTGCCACGGCGCGGGCAGGGTCAAGCAGCACAAAACCCTGTCGGTGAAGATCCCTTCCGGCATCGACGAGGGCGATCGCATCCGCCTCTCCGGAGAAGGCGAGCATGGCGTCAACGGCGGCCCGCCCGGGGACCTCTACGTGCAGATCCATCTGAAGGCGCACGCTGTTTTCCAACGCGACCACGACGATCTTCATTGCGAGATGCCGGTCGGCTTCGCCGCCGCGGCATTGGGCGGCGAGATCGAGATCCCGACGCTGGAAGGCGTCGCGCGCCTGAAGATTCCGGCCGAAACGCAGACCGGCAAGGTCTTCCGGCTGCGCGGCAAAGGCATCAAGGGCGTGCGCAGCATCAGCCACGGCGATCTGCTCTGCCATGTCGTGGTGGAAACGCCGGTCAATCTGACCGAGCGGCAGCGGGAATTGCTGCGCGAGTTCGAGGAGATCAACGAAACCGACGCGGGACACCACAACCCGCGTGCCAAGTCGTGGATGGACAAGGTCAAGGACTTCTTCGCAAGTCCATGACCTTGTGGCGCAGGTTCATGCGACCAAGATGAACGTTAAGCGCCATGGCCGCTGCCGAAGCCACCAGCTTGGGGGCTTCTCCGCAAGTCAGGCACATGGCTCCTGCGCCGGGTCGAAGCCGGCCGGGCGTGGGCTCTCTGCCTCTGAAACGATCGGCAGTTGACCTAAATCAACTTTTGGCAGCTATCACCAACGTAATATGACAAAGATATAGCCTACCGGTCTCCTCGATCATGAACCTATTTACCAACGTGAAAATCTGGCTGCGCCTGGTAGTCGGCATTGCGGTCATGCTGGTGCTTTCCTGGGCCGGCATCATCTGGTGGGTAACGGTGCAGCAGGAAGCGATGGGCATCAAGCAGGCGCTCGACTTCTCGTCGAGCGTCAATCAAATGACTGTCGCCGCCATGACCGGCATGATGATCACCGGGAAGATGGCCGACCGCGCGGTCTACCTCGACCAGATCCAGAAGACGGAGAATATCAGCGAGCTGCACCTGGTGCGCGGCGAGGCGATCGACAAGCAGTACGGGAAAGGAACCGCCGACGACCGGAAAGCGGACGCGGTGGAACAGGAGGTGCTGACGACCGGCAAGCCCTATTTTTCCAGGCAGACCGGCACCAAGGGTGAAGTGCTGCGCGCCGTGATTCCGACGCCCAACCTGAAGGACTATCTCGGCAAGGACTGCACGAGCTGCCACGAGGGACAGGAAGGGGCCGTCCTGGGCGCGGTCAGCATGAACATTTCCCTCAACAGCATCAATAGCGCCATCCAGGAATCTCGCTTGAAGATCATCGCGGCAGCCATGGGATTGCTGGTCCTGGTCATCGGCTTCGTTTACCTGTTCGTCAATCGCGCGGTCTCCATCCCGCTCGACAAACTATCCCACAACCTGACCCATATCGCCGAAGGGGACGGGGATCTGACGCGGCGACTCGAGGTCGTGCGCCATGATGAAATCGGCAGGACTTCGGAAATCTTCAATTCCTTCATGGACAAGCTGCAGACGGTCATGCGCGAAGTCAAGACCAGCACGGACCAGGTGCTGGTCACGGCACGGCAACTGGCTGCAGCTTCCCAGGAATTGACCAGCAGTTCGGATCAGCAGAGCGAGGCGACCGCCGCCATGGCGGCGGCCATCGAGGAAATTACAGTGAGCATCGCCAATGTCGCCGACAACGCGCGCCATGCTCACGAGATGGCGTCGGAGGCCGGCGCGCTGTCTTGCGAAGGGGCCAGTGCGGTGCGCGGCGCGGTCGGCGAGATGAACAAGATATCGGCATCGGTCGGCGATTCCAAGAAGATGATCATGGAACTTGATGAAAAATCCAATCAGATCTCCAACATCGTCAACGTCATCAAGGAGATCGCCGATCAGACCAACCTGCTGGCCCTGAACGCGGCGATCGAAGCCGCACGCGCGGGAGAGCAGGGGCGCGGTTTTGCCGTAGTGGCGGACGAAGTACGCAAGCTCGCCGAAAGAACGACCGCGTCTACGCAGGAGATCGGCAAGATGATCCAGGCTATCCAGCAGAGCACCCAGGGTTCGGTACAGGGCATGGAACTTTCCAGCGGACAGGTGCATGAAGGGGTGCAAATGGCTGCCCGGTCGGGCGACTCCATGACCCGGATAGAGGCGGGCACGGGCAAGGTGCAGGAAGCGGTCAATGAAATTTCTTCCGCGCTCGCCGAGCAGAGTTCCGCCGCCAATCAGCTCGCCCGGGAGGTCGAACGAATTGCCCAGATGAGCGAGAAGAACGGCCTGTCAGCGAACGAGTCATCCCAGGCCGCGAGCCAACTGGAATCCATGGCCTCGACGCTCAAAATTTCCGTCGACCACTTCAAAGTTTAGTTCCGAATCGGCTTAGCTCCAAGAGCCGTCCTCTGCCGCAGGAAGAGTTTCAGAGTCAGACCTGTCTTCGGAGTCAGCCTTGCCGTGTGGGGCCGAAAAAAAGCCCGCATTTTTTAGGGCGGGCTTAAATCCAGTTCCAAAGGAGGAGGAGGTTCTGGAGGAGACAGAACGAATCATATCGGCAATATTGCATCGCAACAAACGATTAAATTTGGGTTCACGGATTAGCAAACCTATTTCATGCCGACTCGCCAGCCCGCCATCGATTGATCTCGTCGCGGGCTTCGCGTGCCGCCCGCCGCGCCGCCTCGGCAAAATCCATACCGTCATCGGCGCCAGCAAAAGCGTAGAGAATGGCTCGCGACGAACTGATCATCAAGCCTGTTCCAGAGGCGTTGCGGCCGGCCTTGACGGTGGCTTCTATATCGCCGCCCTGGGCGCCGATGCCCGGTACCAGGAGCGGTAGCTCGCCAACGAGTTGACGCACCCGCCCGATCTCATCGGGAAAGGTGGCACCGACGACCAGCGCGCATTGCCCATGCTCGTTCCACTCCGCCGCCACCAGGCGCGCGACATGCTCATAAAGCAGTTCCCCGCCCTGCCCGCTGTCAATCTTCAGGGACTGCAAGTCGCGGCCGCCTGGATTGGAAGTGCGGCAAAGCAGGATTACACCCCGGTCTCGGTAGGCCAGGAAAGGTTCGATCGAATCGCGTCCGAGATATGGATTCACGGTGACGGCATCGGCGCCGTAACGTTCGAAGGCCTCCACAGCGTACATTTGCGCGGTGCTGCCGATGTCGCCCCGCTTGGCATCGAGAATCACGGGAATGTCGGGATGACGCTGCTGGATATGGGCGATCAGGCGCTCGAGTTGATCCTCGGCCCGGTGTGCTGCGAAGTAGGCGATCTGCGGCTTGAAACAGCACACCAAATCGGCCGTGGCGTCGACGATTGCGCGACAGAACTCGAAGATGGCATCGCCGCGCCCGGCAAGGTGGCCAGGAAAGCGGGCCGGATCCGGATCCAGGCCAACACACAGGAGCGAGTCGCGAATGCGCCAGGCATCGGTAAGTTTTGCCACGAAGCTCATGTCAGCCGCGCCGCCAGGTGGTGCCTTGCGGCGAGTCTTCCAGCACGACGCCTTGAGCCAGCAATTGCCCGCGGATGCGATCGGCCAGGGCAAAATCCCTGGCCTTCTTCGCTGCCAGCCGGGCTTCGATCTGAGCGTCGATCTCTCCATTCGACGCTCCTGCTCCTTCCGCCGACGGCGCCGCCTGCAGGAAAGCCACGGGGTCGCGCTGCAACAAGCCCAGCACGCCGGCCAGTCCCTTGAGCTGAATCGCCAGCCTCACGTCGCGGCCTCGATTGATCTCGGCGGCGAGATCGAACAGAACGGCGACGGCTTCGGGCGTATTGAAGTCGTCATCCATCGCCGCTTCGAAACGTGCCCCGAAAGCGTCGGACCAGTCTGCCGTCGCCGGCCCGGCCGGTACGCTCTTCAGTGCGGTATACAGGCGGGTCAGCGCCTGCCTAGCATCATCGAGGTGGGCATCCGAATAGTTGAGCGGACTGCGGTAATGGGCACGCAGGATGAAGAAACGCACCACTTCGGCATCGTATCGTTTAAGCACGTCCCGGATGGTGAAGAAATTTCCGAGCGATTTGGACATCTTCTCGTCATCGATGCGGACGAAGCCGTTATGCATCCAGTAATTGACGAAGGTTTCCCCGTGTGCGCCTTCGCTCTGGGCGATCTCGTTCTCGTGATGGGGAAATTGCAGGTCCTGGCCGCCGCCGTGGATATCGAAGTGGTTTCCAAGCAGTTGGGAACTCATGGCCGAGCACTCGATATGCCAGCCCGGGCGGCCCCTGCCCCAAGGCGAGTCCCACTGCGCCTCGGCGGGATCCTCCGGCTTGCTGTGCTTCCACAGCACGAAGTCCAGCGGATCCTGTTTGCCTTCGGCAATATCAACGCGCTCTCCGGCGCGCAAGTCTTCCAGCGACTTGCCCGAGAGCTTGCCGTAGCCCGCGAACTTCCTGACCGAATAGCAGACGTCGCGAGTCGCGGCAAGATAGGCATAGCCCTTCTCTTCCAGCGCGGCGATCATCGAGAGCATCTGCGGCACGAACTCGGTGGCGCGTGGCTCAAAGTCCGGCTTAAGGACATCCAGGGCCGCTGCGTCCTCATTCATGCAGGCGATGAAGCGATCCGTGAGCTGCCGGATGCTCTCCCCGTTTTCGGCGGCCCGGCGGATGATCTTGTCGTCGATGTCCGTGATATTGCGAACATAGGTCACGCGGTAGCCCCTCGTCTTCAGCCATCGCGCCACCATGTCGAAGACCACCAGCACGCGTGCGTGGCCGAGGTGGCAATAGTCGTAGACCGTCATGCCACAGACGTACAGGCGGACCTGGCCCGGCTCGATCGGAACAAACTCCTGCTTCCGGCGGGTAAGCGTATTATGGATTTTCAGCATGTCGGCCTTGACCGGGGCAAGTCGTGTCATCTCCTTGAGATACGGGAGAAAGTGCCCTCATTTCGTGTTGTGGAAGCTGACGCCTTCTTGCTAGAATCCCAGCCTGAAGAGTATTTGAATTCACGCTGGGACCCAGTATAACATGAGCTTAAGCCGCCCTCGCCCCCTGCTCTCCCTCGCCGCCGCCCTTTTGCTCGGCGCGCTTGCCCTGCCAGTACAAGCCGACAGCCTCCAGGATGCCTCGAACCTCCTGAAGCAGGGACAGAAATCCCAGGCCTTAGATAAAATCGATCAGTATCTCGCCGGCAAGCCCAAGGACGCTCAGGGACGATTTCTCAAGGGACTGATTCTCACCGAGTTGAAGCGGCCCCAGGAGGCGATTTCGGTATTCATCAAGCTCACCGAGGATTATCCCGAGTTGCCAGAGCCTTACAACAACCTCGCCGTCATCTACGCCCAGCAAAAGGATTACGAAAAAGCCAAGCAGGCGCTGGAGATGGCAATCCGCACCCATCCCTCTTACGCCACGGCGCATGAGAATCTCGGTGATATCTACGCCCAGTTGGCGAGCCAGGCCTACGACAAGGCGCTGCAGATCGATTCCGGAAACGCCAGCGCCCAGACCAAATTGGCCATGATCCGCGATCTCATGGGCAGCGCCGGGCGCCCGGGTCCCGGCCGCCCGGCAGGCAAAGTCTCCGCCGTGACGAGCACCATGCCGTCGCCGAGACCGGTCTCGGCACAGCCGCCACGCGCTGTACCTGTCCCCGCTGTACCCGTCGCCGCTGTACCCGTCGCCGCTGCACCCGCCGCCGCTGCACCTGTCGCCGCTGCGCCCGCCGCCGTCACGAAATCAGTGCCCGAAGCGTCCAATGCCGGCGGCGACATCGGCAAGACGCTTGACGCCTGGGCCGCAGCCTGGTCGAAAAAGAACGTCAAGGCCTACCTCGCTTTTTACGCGAAGAACTTTCAGACCCCCAGCGGTTCCAGAGCCGCCTGGGAGGCAGAACGCAACAAACGCATCAATAAGCCGGGATCGATCCAGGTGAGCATCGAAAACCTGAAGGTCAGCCAAGAGAGCGCAGATCGCGCCACCGTCAGATTCCGCCAGCATTATCGTTCCGCCTCGCTCAAGAGCAGCAGCAACAAGGTCTTGGTTCTCGTCAGACATGAAGGCAAGTGGCTGATCCAGCAGGAGCGGGTTGGCAAGTGAGGCGGAGACTCCGCGTCGCGGCAGCCGCCGCCACCTGCTTGCTCGGCTGCAGCGCAGTCTCCGGCGCAGAAGCACGTTATTCGGATGCCGGACCTGAGCCGGTTCTGGCCCACGTCTTTGAACAGATCGAGCAGAACCACCTCGACGTCGCGATGCAACAGGTCGAATCGCTGATCAAGGCCTATCCCAAGTTCCGCCTCGCCCACCTGATCATGGGTGACCTGCTGCTTGCGCGCGCCGGCCCGATCCAGGCGTTCGGCAACATGGTCAAGGCCCCGCCCGGCAGGCTGGCCGACCTTCGCGCCGAGGCCATTGCTAGGCTCAACGCCTACCGCGACAAGCCGCCGGCCAATTATGTGCCTCGCTACCTGCTGCAGATGCCGCCGGACCAGAAATACGCCATCGTCGTCGACACGCAGAAATCCCGGCTCTACCTCTATCAAAACGAGAAAGGCACGCCGCGCTTCGTGGCCGACTACTACGTCACACAGGGCAAGCTCGGAGCCGACAAGACGCGCGAAGGCGACCAGAAGACCCCGATCGGGGTCTACCATGTCACCGCCAGCCTGCCCCGTGCCAAGCTCGGCGACATCTACGGCAGCGGCGCTTTCCCCATCAGCTACCCCAACGAATGGGACAAGCGCCATGGCAGAAGCGGCCATGGCATCTGGCTGCACGGCACCCCGTCCAATACTTTTTCACGGCCACCCTTGGCCTCGGACGGCTGCGTGGTGCTGGCCAACCAGGATCTCGACGCGATCTCCAAGGAGTTGCAGATCGGCCTCACGCCGGTGATCATCAGCAACAGTATCGAATGGTTGTCTCTCGACGACTGGGAAGCGGAGCGCGAATCGCTCAGGAGCGAAATCGCCCACTGGCGCACCGACTGGGAGAGCCTCGACGTCGATCGCTATCTCGCCCATTACTCGAAGAAGTTCCAGTCCGATGGCCAGAACTTTGCTCAGTGGTCAGCGAAGAAGCGGCAAGTCGGCGGCGGCAAAAGCTGGATCAAGGTCTCCACCGACGATCTCAGCATGTTCCGCAATCCGGGCAAGGAAGAAATGGTCGTCGTCACTTTTGCCCAGAATTACCGCAGCAACAATCTGTCGAACGTGATGAAGAAGCGCCAGTACTGGATCAAGGAAGGCGGCCGCTGGAAGATCGCCTACGAAGGCGCCGGTTAGAACTGGCGAGTTGTTCGCCGTCACAAAAGGGAAACAGAACCATGAAACGATGCCTCCTGCTCGCGGCAGGCCTGATCATCACTTTTCAGGCCTGGGCCGCCAATCCCGTGGTCGAGATCAAGACCAGCCAGGGGTCGATCGTTGCGGAACTGTACGCCGACAAAGCGCCCAGGAGCGCCGCGAACTTCCTGCAATACGTGAAGGACGGGTTCTATAACGGCACCGTCTTCCATCGCGTCATCGACGGATTCATGATCCAGGGTGGCGGCTTCACCCCGGACATGAAGCAGAAGAGCACCCGGGCGCCGGTCGAAAACGAGGCGGGCAACGGCTTGAAGAATGTCGCCGGCACCTTGTCCATGGCACGAACCTCGGACCCGAACTCCGCAACCGCCCAGTTCTTCATCAATCTCGTCGATAATTATCCGCTCGACCGCGCCCCCGGCAATCCCGGCTATGCCGTTTTCGGCAAGGTGACTCAGGGGTTCGACACCGTGCAAAAGATCGCCAGGACGCAAACCGGCAATGCCGGCATGTTTCAGAACGTGCCGGCGACACCAATAGTGATCGAGTCGGTGAAGATTTTTCCCGAAAAGAAATAGCCGCCCTCAACCAGGAATATCCTCATGATCAAGCTGCATACCAATCACGGCGTCATCACCCTAGAACTCGACGCCGAAAAGGCGCCCGAGACGGTGGCCAACTTTCTCGCTTACGTCGAGGCCGCACACTACGACAACACGATTTTCCACCGCGTCATCGACGGCTTCATGATCCAGGGTGGCGGCTTCACGCCGGACATGAAGCAAAAGCCCTGCCTCGCGCCGGTCAAGAACGAGGCGGGCAACATGCTCAAGAATGTCCGCGGCAGTGTCGCCATGGCACGCACTTCGGATCCTCATTCGGCCACCGCGCAGTTCTTCATCAATGTCGCTGATAATGCTTTCCTCGACTTCAAATCCCCCTCCGGCAATGGCTGGGGCTATTGCGTATTCGGCAAGGTCGTCGCAGGCATGGAGGTTGTGGACGAGATCAAGGGCGTCAAGACCGGAAACAAGAACTTCCAGCAGGACGTGCCGGTCGAAGACGTCGTCATCGAGCGCGCCGAAATCGTCTAGGGTAGCGCGTCATGTCGGTTGCGCTGTTCGTTTCCGACCTCCACCTTTGTCCTACTCGGCCGGCCATCGTCCGGCTGTTTCTCGACTTTCTCGCCGACCAGGCCGCTACTGCCGATGCGCTCTATATTCTCGGTGACATGTTCGACTACTGGGCCGGTGACGACAATCTTGCCGAGCCGTTCAACACATCGATCTCGAACGCACTGAAAGCATTGGCCGGGCGCGGTACCCAGCTGTTTTTCATCCGAGGCAACCGTGACTTCCTCATCGGTGCCGATTTCGCCCGTGCAAGCGGCATGACCTTACTCGACGAACCGTATCTGGCGACGATCGCCGACGTACCGACCTTGCTCCTGCACGGAGACATATTGTGCAGCGACGATACCGCCTATCAGGAATTCCGCCGTGAGGTACGCCAAACGGCGTGGCGCGCGGCCTTTCTCGGCAGGCCGCTGCCAGAACGCCAGGCACAGATCGAGGCGCTGCGAGAAAGAAGCGAACAGGCGAAACGCGGCAAGAGCGATGCCCTCATGGACGTCAATGCCGGGGCCGTATCCGATCTCCTGCGCACTTACGGCTACCCGCGCCTGATCCACGGCCATACACACCGGCCGGGCCAGCACCAGCACCGGGTGGATGGATATCCCTGTGAACGCTGGGTACTCGGCGACTGGTACGAAAAGGGCAGCTATCTGATCTGCGACGAGCGCGGCTGCCGCGCCCTGCCCTTGCCGCCATCGAAGGCGTAATGCCCAGCGGTCTCGACCTTCTGCGCTCGGTATTTGGCTTCAGTGCCTTCCGCGGCGCCCAAAGTGAGATAGTGCAGCACATGGTCGCAGGCCATGACGCCCTAGTGCTGATGCCGACCGGCGGCGGCAAGTCTTTGTGCTATCAGATCCCGGCCCTGATCAGGCCGGGCTGCGGCATCGTCGTTTCGCCCCTGATCGCGCTGATGCAGGATCAGGTCGACGCGTTGTTGCAGGCCGGCGTGCGCGCGGCATTCGTAAACTCTTCGCAGGATTTCGAGACGGCTGGCGCGACCGAAGGACGCTTGTTGCGGGGAGAACTGGATCTGCTCTATGTCGCCCCGGAGCGTCTATTGACCGAGCGCTTCCTGGGACTGCTCGACCGGATCTCGGCGGCTGGGCAAATCGCCCTGTTCGCCATCGACGAGGCACACTGCGTCTCGCAATGGGGCCACGATTTTCGCCCGGAGTATATTCAGCTGTCGGTGTTGCATCAGCGCTACCCTGCGGTACCTCGTATTGCGCTGACCGCCACCGCCGACACCCTGACCCGCGGCGAGATCAGGTCGCGTCTCGGACTCGATTCGGCCAGGACCTTCGTCGCCAGCTTCGATCGGCCAAACATCCGTTACGCCATCGTCGAACGCGAGACCGGACAGACGCGAAAACAACTTCAAAGTTTTCTCGCCCGGCACCGCGACGAATCGGGCATCGTCTATTGCCTGTCGCGCAAGAAGGTCGACGAGACGGCGCTGTGGCTCTCCGGCCTGGGCATCGCCGCGCTTCCTTACCATGCCGGGATGGCTGCTGACCAGCGGCGCGAGCACCAGCAGCGCTTCGTCCGCGAGGAAGCCATCATCATGGTCGCGACCATCGCTTTCGGCATGGGCATAGACAAGCCCGACGTGCGCTTCGTCGTCCATCTCGACCTGCCCAAGAGCCTGGAGGCCTATTACCAGGAGACCGGCCGCGCCGGCCGTGATGGGGAGCCGGCAGAGGCCTGGATGACTTACGGCCTCAACGACGTGGTGATACACCGGATGCGTATCGAGGAGTCCGCCGCCCCGATCGAGCAAAAACACATCGAGCGGCAGAAGCTCGATGCCATGCTGGCTTTTTGCGAGACGGCCGGCTGCCGGCGCAGCCTGCTGCTCAATTACTTCGGCGAGACGACCCCGGCCTGCGGCAACTGCGACACCTGCATTGATCCGCCTAGGCTTTGGGACGGCACGGTGGCCGTTCGGAAGCTGCTATCCGCGGCGCTGCGAACCGGTCAGCGCTTTGGTGCAGGCCATCTGATCGACGTGCTGCGAGGCCGGGCGACGGAAAAGGTCACGCAGTTGGGGCATGATCGCTTGCCGACCTTCGGCGTTGGCGCAGAGCTAGACGACGCGGGCTGGCGCGCCGTCGCAAGGCAACTGCTCGCGGCGGGTCTGCTCCACGCGGACCCCCAGCGCTTCGGCGGCCTGATGCTGACCGATGCGGCGCGGCCGGTGTTGAAAGGCGAAGCCACGATGATGCTGCGCGAACAGGGCAAGAAGCACGACAAATCGCTGCGCGCCAGGGTCATGCAGGGGCCTCGTGCGAGCCGGGACGGCCCGCTGTTCGAGGAACTGCGCAAATGGCGCGCGCAAACGGCGCGGGATCAAGGCGTACCAGCCTATGTCATTCTCCACGACCGGACGCTGAGCGAACTGGCCGAGGCCAAGCCGCGCGACACTGCCGCTCTGTTGCAGGTCAGCGGTATCGGCGAAGCCAAGGCGGCGCGCTATGGCGCCGCCTTGCTCGACGTGATTAACGGCCCCTGAAACCCGAATGGTGTGTCGGGGCGTTCTGCCGCGAGGCGGTGCCCCTGGCGGGCTGGCTTCGGCTCGCGCCCGGAGGCGTACTGCGGCTGCGACTGGGCGGCCGCGACTGGCCGCGACGGCCGTTTTCGATCGGCTCGGCACGGATCGACGGATCGGGCTCAAAGCCGGGCACAGCCACCTTCTCGATGTCGCGCTTTAATAAACGTTCGATGTCGCGCAGCAGGGTGTGCTCGTCCACGCACACCAGGGACGCCGCCTGGCCGCTGGCGCCGGCACGGGCAGTGCGGCCGATGCGGTGCACGTAGTCTTCCGGAACGTTGGGCAGTTCGTAGTTCACCACATGGGGCAGCTGATCGATGTCCAGGCCGCGCGCCGCAATATCGGTCGCCACCAGCACGTTGAGCTTCAGGCTTTTGAAGTCGGCCAGTGCCTTGGTGCGCGCGCCCTGGCTCTTGTTGCCGTGGATCGCGGCGGAGCGGATACCGGCGTTTTCCAGTTTCTCGGCCAGGGTGTTGGCGCCGTGCTTGGTGCGGGTGAAAACCAGCACCTGGTGCCACTGGTGGTCATTGATCAGTTGGATCAAGAGATCGCGCTTGCGGCTCTTATCGACATGGTAGACGCGCTGCTGGACATTGTCGGCGGTGGCGTTGCGGCTGGCCACTTCGACCAACTGCGGGTTGTGCAGGAAGCTCGCCGCCAGGCCGCGGATGTCGTCGGAGAAGGTTGCCGAAAAGAACAGGGTCTGCTTCTGCTTCGGGATCAGCGCGATGATCTTCTTGATGTCGGGAATAAAGCCCATGTCGAGCATGCGGTCGGCCTCGTCCAGGACCAGGATCTCGACGCCGGAAAGATCGGCATTCCGCTGACTGAGATGGTCGAGCAGGCGGCCAGGCGTGGCCACCAGGATATCGACGCCGGATTTCAGCGCCCGGATCTGCGGCACCAAGCCGACGCCGCCGAATATCGCCAGCGACTTCAGCGGCAGGTGACGACCGTAGGTGCGCACGCTCTCCTCCACCTGGGCCGCGAGTTCGCGCGTCGGGGTCAAGACCAGGACGCGCGGCTTGACGCGCGATGTAGCGGCGCGAGTGCTGAGAATCTGCAGGATGGGCAGGGTGAAGCCGGCGGTCTTGCCGGTGCCGGTCTGGGCCGCAGCCATCAGGTCGCGGCCAGCCAGGACAACGGGAATTGCCTGCGCCTGGATCGGGGTGGGCGTGTCGTAGCCTTCTTCGGCAATAGCACGGAGAAGTTCGGCGCGAAGGCCGAGATTGGAAAAGCTCATGGAGTGACTCCTGGACTCCGCCTTCGGGTGCACTGCTTGGCACGAACCAGTCTAGGCGAAATCGCTTACGGGGTGAGACGCGGAAAGAGAATCTAAACGCGGCACGCGGCAGGCAGACTGATTGGAAGACCGCGCGGCGCGCAGTGTATCAGTTCAGCGAGCTTGCTGCTCGCCTATTTGCCAATCTCGGTGCCTTAGCGGATTTCCCCGTTCGCCCCCCGAACTCGTGCTAAGTGCGGACGGCAGCCCGATCCGCGCTTCGGCAGCGGCGGTCCGCGCCGGTTCCGGTCGCGCCGACTTTCTCGAATTCCGGGCGAAAGACCTTGTAATGCGAATGCTTCTCGTTTACGCTCCTGCCTAGCATCACACTTGGGAGCGGTAATCGATGAGCTATTTGGAAAGAATGTTGCGGCGAAAACGAACGGCCGCCACGGCAGGAGTTCTTGTGTCGACGGCCGGCCTAGGCACTGCGCTATGGCTCGCAATGGACCACGGCGTTGCGCAGTCCGCGGAAGTCAGCGTGCCGGCGTCCGTAGGGCTGATCCGCAAAGGCGATCAGATCATCGTGCCGGAGCGTTCTCCCATCCGCTCGCAGATCAATGTGCAGGCCGCCACTGTGCGGGCGACGCCACGCTTCCTGATGGTTCCGGCCAGCGTAGAGGCAGATCCGGCAAGGACTGCCAGCATCCTGCCGCCGGTCACGGGCAAAGTCGTCGAGTTGAAGGTGCGCCTGGGGGATCATGTGAAAAAGGGCCAGGAGCTTGCCGTCCTCGCTTCCGGTGATTTCGCGCAGGCGGCATCCGACCTCGACAAGGCCCGTGACGTCCTGCAGTTGAGCAAGCGCGCGATTGAGCGCGCTCGCCAGGTGCTTGATGCCGGGGGTGGGGCGAGCAAGGACGTTGAGCAGGCAGAAAGCAACTACACGCAAGCTAACGAGGAATTTCGTCGGGCGGAGGCGCGGATCAAGGCGATCGGAGGCAGCGCAACAGGGGGCAGCCAAATGCTGGTACTGAATTCCCCGATGTCCGGCGATGTCACGGCCTTGTCCGCCGCCCCGGGAACGTATGCCAACGATCCGAGCGCGCCGCTCATGACCGTCGCCAATCTCGATTCGATCTGGTTCACCGCCAACGTTCCGGAGAATTCGCTTGCCTTCGTGGCCAAGGGGCAAACTGTCGCCGTCACCCTGCCCGCCTACCCGGGAGAAATCTTCACCGGAACCGTCTCGTTCGTCAGCGCCGTCCTAGACCCGGATACGCGCAGCAGCAAGGTGCGCATTGCCTTTGACAACCGCGACGGCAGATTCAAGCCGAATATGTTCGCCAGCGCGAACTTCACGATTCCGGAGGCGGCGCAGATCTCAGTGCCGGGTTCCGCCCTGCTCATGAACAACGACCACACGACAATATTCGTCGAGGTCGCGCCCTGGACCTTCGAGCGCCGCAGCGTCGAGATCGGCTTCGACGAGGGCGAGCGGGTGCACATTGTGCAAGGCCTGACGCCGGGACAGCGCATTATCGTCAAAGGTGCGGTGCTGCTCAATGATTGACCGTCTCATCGCCCTTTGTCTGCGCCGGCGCAACGTGGTGATCCTGGTGGCCTTGCTCGCTGCCCTCTTCGGCTACCATTCCTGGACCCGGATGACCGTCGAGGCCTATCCCGACATCAGCGACCTCGCCGAGCGGGTGACCACACAGGCTCCGGGCCTGGCGGCCGAGGAGATTGAACAGCAAATCACCATGCCCCTGGAGCGCGCCCTGGCCGGCACGCCCGGGCTGGTCAGCATGCGCTCGAGCAGCACCTTTGGCCTGTCCCTGATCTCCATGGTGTTTCGCGACGGCGCAGAGGACTACTGGGTGCGTCAGCGCATCCTGGAGCGCATCGGCGCAGTGACCCTGCCCGCTGGCGCCCAGCCGGGCCTGGGCTCGGTGACGGCGCCGACGGGTGAGATCTACCGCTATACCCTGGAGTCCGGCAGCCGCAATCTGCTGGAGCTGTCCGAACTTCAGCGCTGGAAGGTGATTCCTGCGCTGCAGCAGGTGGCCGGTGTGGCCGAGGTGGACAATTTCGGCGGCTTCACCAAGGAATATGAACTGCAACTCGACCCGATGCAGTTGCAGCGCTTCGGGCTCGCCTTGAGCGACGTCACCGCGGCCATCGACAACAACAGCGCCAATGCCGGCGGCAGCCGGATCGCGCTGGGGGAACAAAGCTATGTGATACGCGGCATCGGCATGGTGCGCAGCCTGGCCGACCTCGGCAACATCGTGGTCAAGCAGACCAGGGGCGTCCCGGTGTTTCTGCGCGATCTGGGCAAACTCCAGTACGGCCATCAGGAGCGGCAGGGCATCCTGGGCAAGAACGGCAATCCCGACACGATAGAAGGCATCGTCCTGCTGCTCAAGTACGAAAACGCGTCGCAAATGCTCAAGGGGGTGCACGCCAAGGTGGACGAGTTGAACAAACAGCTTGCTGCCCAGGACGTGCGCATCGTCCCCTATATCGACCGGGACGATCTCGTCCAGGCGACGGTCAGCAAAGTCTCGCACACGGTGCTGGAAGGTATCGGCCTGGTCTGCATCGTGTTGCTCCTGTTTCTCGGCAGCCCGCGCAGCGCCCTGATTGCGGCCGCGACCATCCCGCTCGCCCTGGCCGCGGTATTCATCATCATGAACCTGATGAACATGCCGGCCAACCTGTTCTCCCTGGGTGCCATCGATTTCGGCATCATCGTCGACGGCGCAATCGTGGTCACCGAAGCGATTCTGCGGCGCAGGGAGGCGAAGCCGGCCGAGGCGCTCAGCCCGGGCGACGTCCGCGCGGCGACGCTGCAGGTCGCGCGTCCGATGATTTTCGCGACCCTGATCATCATCACCGCCTACCTGCCCCTGTTCGCATTCGAGCGCGCCGAAGCCCGGCTCGTTGCTCCGATGGCGTACACCGTGGGCTACGCGCTGCTCGGTGCGCTGCTGACGACGCTGACGCTGATCCCGGCGCTGGCCTATATGGCCTTCCGCAAGCCGCGCCGGATGGTCCACAACCGTCTTCTGGAATGGCTCCAGGCGCGTTACCGCCACGCTTTGGCCGGTCTCCTGGGCCGGCCGGTGATCGCCTATGCCATTGCGCTGGCCGGCATCGCCGCCGTGCTCGGACTGGGCGTGACGACGGGCCGGGAATTCCTGCCCAGCCTCGACGAGGGCACCCTATGGCTGCAAGTCCAATTGCCCACCGGCCTGTCGCTCGACAAGGCGAGCGAGATGGCCACAACGCTGCGCCGCACACTCCGGGAGTTTCCGGAAGTCTCGTACGCAGTGACCCAACTGGGCCGCAGCGACGACGGCACCGATGCCTGGACCCCGTCGCATATCGAGGCACCGGTCGGCTTGAAGCCCTACGCTTCGTGGCCCGAGGGGGATACCAGGGCGAGTTTCCTGGCTCGTCTTAACGCGCGACTGCAGCAGCTGCCCGGCTTTTCCGTGGGCATCAGCCAGCCGATTTCAGACATGGTGGACGACGTCGTGGGCGGCACCCACAGCCCGCTGGTGCTGCGCATCTACGGTGACGACCTGGCGGAATTGCGCAAGCTGGCAGGGCAAATCGTCGGAGTCTTGAAGCGTGTCGAGGGCACCACGGATGCGGGGATCTTCCAGGAACCGCCGATCCCGCAGATCGCGATCGACATCGACCGGGCCGCCATCGCGCGCTACGGCATCAATGTCGCCGACGTGACCAACCTGATCCAGACCGGCGTCGGCGGCGCGCCGGTCAGCCAGGTGTTCGTGGCGGATCGGACCTATGGCGTGATCACCCGCTTCTCGCCCGAAACGCGCAACAGCCCGGATGCCCTGGGCAGACTCATCCTGACCACGGCCGGCGGCGCGCAGATCCCGCTGTCGGCAGTGGCCGCCATCAAGCGCAAGATGGGCGAGAGCACCATCTCCCGCGAGATGGGACACCGCGTCTTGACCGTCCGCATCGGCTATAACGGCAGCGCCATGTCGAGCTACCTGGCGCAGGCGCAAGCCGAGGTGCGGCAACGGGTGCATTTCGATGAGAAGGAATTCCGTCTCGAATGGGCCGGGCAGTTCGAGAACCTGAAGCGGGCGCAGGCCCGGTTTGCTTTCATCCTCTGCCTCGCCCTGGCCATCATGTCGGTCCTGCTCTACGCCGAATTCGGGAAACTCCGGCAGGCCCTGCTCGTCCTCGGCATAGTGCCGCTGGCGGCCCTGGGCGGAATCATTGCCCTGCAGGTCACCGGGCAGACCCTGAACGTGGCGACCGCTGTGGGCTTCATCGCGCTGTTCGGCGTCGCCGTCCAGAACGGCATCATTCTCGTCGCCAACTTCAACAGGGTCCGCCGGCACGGCGTGGACTTGCACGAAGCCGTTCTGTCGGGCGCAACGGAACGTTTCCGACCGGTGCTGATGACCGCCACGGTGGCCACGGTCGGCATGCTGCCGGCAGCGCTCGCCACCGGCATCGGCACCGACGTGCAGCGCGGCTTGGCCACTGTCGTGGTGGGGGGGCTGATCGTCGCCACGACGCTGACGCTGTTCATCCTGCCGGCCTTCTATTTCGCCCTCGAGCAGCGGATCGCCGGGCGACAACTTGCCAAGGGGCACATCGATGCGTAAATACCCGAGCTCGCTCGCGCTCGCCGCCGCTTCGGCCATCATGCTCGCCATCGCCGGATGTGCCGTGGGCCCGGACTTCACGCGACCCGAGGCGCCCCACCTTGATGCCTATTTGCCTCAGGTTCCCGGCGCGCCGGCCAACATCGCCGGCAGCCGTGGCCAGGAATTCCTGGCCGGCATGGATATTCCCGGTCGCTGGTGGGAACTTTTCCATTCCCGGCCGCTAGACGATTTGATCGAACAGGCGTTCAAGGCGAATCCGGATCTCCAGGCGGCGCAGGCGGCATTGCGCAGCGCCCGGGAAATGCTCCATGTCGGACAGGGTGCACTCTTCCCGAGCGTCGACCTGGATATCCAGTCGACACGGCAGAAGACGCCCAGCGGCACGCTGGCATCCAGTGCCGCCGATGGCGCGGCCATCTACAATCTGTATACCGCCCAGGTGAACGTCGGCTATTCTCCGGACGTCTTCGGCGGCGTGCGCCGGGGACTCGAATCCTTGCAGGCGCAGGCCGATTTCCAGCGTTTTCAGCTCGAGGCCGCCTACCTTAGTTTGTCCGCCAATGTGGTCAACGCCGCGATACAGGAAGCCTCCGTGCGGGAGCAGATCGCGGCGACAGAAGAATCCATAGGCATCAGCAGGAAGCTGCTGGAGATCGTGCGGAAAGGGCATGACCTGGGACAAAGCGCGACGGCGGATGTCGCTTTCCAGGAAGCCGCGCTTGCCCAGGCCGAAGCCATGCTGCCGCCCCTGGAAAAGCAGCTTGCCCAGCAAAGGGACCAGCTCACCGTCTTGGCAGGCCGGCTACCGGACGCAGGGAACGTCGGCACCGATGCGCAGTTCGACCTTGCCTCGCTGCAATTGCCGCAGACCCTGCCCCTCGGCCTGCCTTCCAAACTCGTGGAGCAACGCCCGGACGTGCGGGCAGCGGAAGAAACCCTGCGCTCGGCCAGCGCACAGGTTGGCGTCGCGACGGCCAACCGCTTGCCGAATATCACCTTGAGTGCGACGCTCGGCAGCACAGCCTATCAAATCGGCCAGTTGTTCACCTCAGGCACGGGATTCTGGGCCTTGGCCGGCGGCCTGAGCCAACCGATCTTCCATGGTGGCGCCTTGCTGCATCAGCAAAGGGCGGCTGAGGCGGCTTACGACCAGGCTGCGGCGCTGTACCGCAGCACCGTGCTGTCGGCGTTTCGCGATATGGCCGACACGCTGCATGCCATCCAGGCGGACACCCGGGCTTTTGCCGCCGCGCAGGCCGCAGAGCGTGCCGCGGCAAAGAGCCTGGCCATCGCCACACACCAGCAGGAACTGGGCGACATCAGCAGCGCAGTTCTATTGCTGGCCAGACAGTCCTATCTGCAGGCGAAGCTCAATCGGGTACAGGCGCAAGCGAACCGACTTGCCGATAGCGCGGCACTGTTTCAGGCGCTGGGAGGCGGTTGGTGGAATCGCGCCGACCCAGTGGGAGGATGAGACGCCCGATCGTACTCAATCCGGTTCAGGACGCTGGCGACGACGCCAGCCCGCCGGCGAGATCGGTCTCGATGTCAGACACCGCTTCCAGGCCCACCGCGATGCGCAGCAGTCCTTCGACTATGCCCGCCGCGGCGCGCGCTTCGGCGGTGATGCGGCCGTGAGTGGTGCTGCCCGGATGGGTGATGGTGCTCTTGGTATCGCCGAGATTGGCGGTGATGGACAGGAGCTTGCAGTGGTCGACGACGCGCCAGGCCGCCTCCCGCCCGCCCTTGACCACGAAGGACAGGATGGCGCCGCCGCCCGCCTGCTGGCGCAATGCCAGGGCGTGCTGCGGGTGCGAAGCGAGACCGGGATAGAACACGCGCTCGACCGAAGGCTGCGCTTCCAGCCACTGTGCGAGTTGCATGGCATTGGCCGACTGCGCCGCCATACGGATCTTCAAGGTTTCGAGACCCTTCAGGATGATCCAGGCATTGAAGGCCGACAGCGTCGGGCCGGTGGTGCGCAGGAACTTGAACACCTCATCGGTGAGAGCCTTCTTGCCGAGCACGGCACCGCCCAAGACGCGGCCCTGGCCGTCGAGATATTTGGTGGCGGAGTGAATTACCAGATCGGCGCCGAACGCCAGCGGGCGCTGCAGCGCCGGCGTGCAGAAGCAGTTGTCCACCACCAGGAGCGCGCCCGCCGCATGCGCCACCTCGGCGATGGCAGCAATGTCGAAGACCTCGGTGAGCGGATTGGAAGGCGTCTCGATGAACAGCAGTTTCGTATCCGCCGTGAGCGCAGCGCGGAAGGCGGCCGGCTCGGTGCCCACGACGAAAGTGGTGAGCACGCCGAACTTGCCGAGAATGTTGCCGAACAACTGCTGGGTCGAGCCGAAGATGCTCTGCGAGGCGACGACATGATCTCCCGCCTTGAGCAGCGCCATCGCCGTGGCCAGGATGGCCGCCATGCCCGAAGCGGTCGCGACGCAGGCTTCGGCGCCTTCGAGCGCGGCCAGGCGTTCCTGGAACATGGTCACCGTCGGATTGGTGAAACGGGAATAGACGTTGCCCTCTTCCTCGCCGGAAAACCGTCGGGCGGCTTGCCCGGCACTCGCAAAGACGAAGCTTGAGGTGAGGTAGAGCGCCTCGGAATGCTCGTTGAACTGGCTGCGCTCCTGTCCGGCGCGCACCGCCAGGGTCTCGAATTGAAACTCTTCGTTCATGATATATAAACCGTGCCGTGGTCGGCTGACTTAATGCGGGCTTAGGAGATCATTCCGAAGCCACGAGATTGAGGTCAAGCTGAGCGTTCTCGCCTTCATCGTCGGAATGGCCGGCACCGTCTCGGCGCGCCGAATCGATGCTCGACAGATATTCGACGGTGACGTCGCCGGTAATGTAGTGTCCGTCGAAACAAGAGGTTTCATAGCAGCCGATGCTGGGATTGACCGCGCGCAGCGCCGCCTTGAGACCGTCGAGATCCTGGTAGATCAGGGCATCGGCGCCGATCTCGCGGCGGATTTCTTCGTCGCTGCGGTCTGAGGCGATCAGCTCGGAGCGGCTCGGCATGTCGATGCCATAGACGTTGGCGTAGCGCACCGGCGGCGCCGCCGAGGCGAAATAGACCTTGCGCGCGCCAGCTTCGCGCGCCATCTGGACGATCTCCCGGCTGGTGGTACCGCGCACGATCGAGTCGTCGACCAGGAGTACGTTCTTGCCCTTGAATTCCTGGGCAATGGCATTCAGCTTCTGACGCACCGACTTTCGCCGGGTGGCCTGTCCCGGCATTATGAAAGTCCGGCCGATATAGCGGTTCTTGACGAAGCCCTCGCGATAGGGAAGGTTCAGGCGCTTGGCCAGTTCCATGGCCGACGGCCGGCTCGAATCGGGGATCGGCATCACCGTGTCGATCTCGAGATGCGGCTGTGTGTGCTTGATCTTTTCGGCGAGGAATTCACCCATTTTCAGCCTCGTCTCATACACCGAGATGCCGTCGATCAGCGAATCTGGCCTGGCCAGATAGACAAACTCGAAGATGCAGGGCGCATGCATGGTGCGCTCGGCGCATTGGCGGCTCACGAAGTTGCCTTGAGTGTCGATCAGCACCGCTTCCCCCGGCGCCACGTCGCGTAAGATCTTGAAGCCGAGGGTATCGATGGCGACGCTCTCCGAGGCCACCAGATAATCGCAGCCGGCGTCCGTCTCGCTCTTGCCGATGATCAGCGGACGGATGCCGTAGGGATCGCGGAAGGCGAGCAGGCCGTAGCCCGAGATCATCGCCACCACGGCATAAGCACCGCGCACGCGGCGATGGACTCCGGCCACGGCCTTGAAGATGGTCTCGGCATCGACCTGGTATTTGGTCGACGCGGCCTGCAGTTCGTGCGCCAGCACATTGAGCAGAACCTCGGAATCTGAATTGGTGTTGATGTGGCGCAGATCCTGAAGGAATATGTCCTGCTTGAGTTGCGCGGTATTGGTAAGGTTGCCGTTGTGCGCCAGAGTCAGGCCGAAAGGCGAGTTTACGTAGAAAGGCTGCGCCTCCGCGGCGTTGTAGGCTGAGCCGGCAGTCGGGTAGCGGCAATGGCCGATGCCCCAATTGCCCACAAGGTTCAACATGTTGCGGGTGCGGAAAACATCCCGCACCAGGCCGGGTCCCTTGTGCATATGGAAGCGCCCCCCGTCGGCGGTAGCGATGCCGGCGGCGTCCTGCCCCCTGTGTTGGAGCACTTGCAGTCCGTCGTAGAGCAGTTGATTGACGGCTGTTGTCGCGACGACCCCAATTATTCCGCACATAAAACTCCACCTATCTGTAACTGTAACGAATCCGTTGCGCCACCGTCCGCGGCAACCAAGGCCTGGCTGCGAGCACCGCTGTTTCCATCGGCGGCGCTAGCCAGGCTTCCCGCCACCAGGGCTGCCTGGGCAGGTCAGACATGCCGCAAACCAGAACAACCGCCAAAGCCACCAAGACGCCTCGCAAGATGCCAAACAAGGCGCCGAGGAAACGATCCGCAAACCCCAGGCCGACTGCATGCAAAAGGCGCGAAATCAGGAAACGTGCTGCCGAGAAGACCAGCAGGGTCATCAGGAACACCGCGACAAAACCGGCAACCATCCGCCATTGCGGCTCGGCAAGCCAAGGGCGCAACATGTCCGCCACGACCTGGCCCCACGCCCTCGCCGCGAGAAAAGCCGCCAGCCAGGCCAGCAAGCCGAGAATCTCGCTCACCACGCCGCGCCACAGACCGAACACGGCCGACAAGGCAATCACCGCCAGCACGGCGTGATCGAAACCGGTCATGCACCCTTACTGCTTCTGCGCAACGATGCCACCCTGCGGCCCGCCCGCACTGATCTTCTTCAGCCGCACCTGGGCCTTTTCCGCCGCCGCGCGCGTCGCGAACGGACCGCAGCGAACGCGCGTCCGCGGACCCAGCGCGGTATCAATTCTTTCAGTGTACGAAGGGTAGCCAAGCGCCTTTATTTTGGCCAACAAATTCTTCACGTTGCCCGAGTCCTGGTAGGCACCCAATTGCACTACCCACTGATCATGCAACGCTTCAGGCTTAGCGGCATCCGCCTTAACCTCGGGCGCGGGCGATCTAACCTCCGGTGTGGTCGGCTTGGCCTGATCGACCGGATTGACCGGCTGGGGCAGTGGCAGCGGTTCCGACTTCTTCTCAGGCGAGGCAGGTCGGATGGACGGGGCAGTTGCGGCGGCCGGAGGTGTTGCGGGCTTTGGGGCGACCGGCTGTGGCGCGGCAACGGCACTCAGCGGAGGCCCTCCGGCCTCCTGGCTCGGGATGCGGATCTGGATATCCTGATTGAGCGGCTTGGGCTCCTGGTCCATCACCATGGGCAGCACGATGACGGCGAGCAACGCCAGCGCCACGGCACCGACGAGACGGCGCCTCGCACGCTTCTTGAGTTCCAGTTGCCCGTCTTGCGCCGGGTCGATTTCCGCCATGGATTTCACGCCTTTCGCGCCAACTCGCGCAGGACATCCGCAACCGTAAGAAAGGATCCGAAGACGATAATTCTATCACTTTCGTTGGCATTCACTCGCGCGTGAAGGAAAGCGGCGGAGGGCGCATCGAACTGCGGCAAGAGCTCTGCGATGCCCATTTCCCTGAGGATCTGCGCCAGTTCGGCGGCACCGGCGGCACGCGGCCCCGGCAGGGAACAGGGCAGCCAGCGCGTTACGCGGTCCTTGATCGCGCTCACCACGGCCCGGATATCCTTGTCGCGCAGCATGCCGAACACCGCCCAGGTCTCCGGATGGTAGGCCATGTTGCCGAGGTTATCGCTGAGCGCACGCGCCGCCTGCGGATTGTGGGCGACGTCGAGCACGATCGTCGGCCGCCCCGCGAGTACCTGGAAACGCCCCGGCAATTCGACTTCGGACAAGCCTCGGCGGACGTCCTGCATCGCCACCGGCAGGCGCTCTTCCAACGCCTCCAGCGCCGCCAGTGCGCCGCCGGCGTTGCGCAGTTGGTGTACGCCGTGCAAGGCGGGATAGGCCAGGCCGCTGCGGCGGCCGGCCCGGCTCCAGTATTGCCATTGCCCTTCCTGGCGCTGGTAGCCGAAGTCGCGGCCCAGCAGCTGCAACTCCGCGCCTATCGCCGCCGCGTGGGCAACGAGGCTTTGCGGCGGCGACAGCTCGCAGCAGATCGCAGGCCGCCCGGCACGGAAAACACCGGCCTTCTCCAAGCCGATTTCTTCGCGCGAGTTGCCTAAATACTCGGTATGGTCAAGGTCGACACAGGTGACGATGGCGCAGTCGGCGTCAAAGCAGTTGACCGCGTCCAGCCGCCCTCCCAGACCGACTTCGAGAATAACGACGTCCACCTGCTCCTGGGCGAAGCATTGCCACGCCGCCAGCGTACCGAATTCGAAATAGGTAAGGTTCACCTCTCCTGCCGTCTGCCTTGCGGCTTCCACCCGGGCAAAGGCCGTGCATAGAGCGGCATCGCTGACGGCGACACCAGCCACTCTGACACGTTCATTGTAGGCGAGCAGATGGGGAGATGTGTAGAGCCCTACTCGATAACCTGCAGCGCCGAGAATGCAATCGAGCATGGCACAGGTCGAACCCTTGCCGTTGGTGCCGGCGACGGTAATGACGGGAACGGTTTGCGTCACACCGAGCTGCACTTTCACGGCCTCGACCCGGGGAAGTCCCAGTTCGATCCCCGCCGCCCCCTGCGGGTGCCTCGCCTCGAGCCGAGCGAGCCAGCCGGTCAGCGATTCAGGCAACTATTGCACCGCGGGGATGCGTTGCAGCAGGCAGAGCAAGGATGCAAGCCTGTCGCGCAGCTCGCGTCGATCGACGATCATGTCGATGGCACCTTTTTCGAGGAGGAACTCGGCGCGCTGAAAGCCTTCGGGCAGCGTCTCGCGCACCGTCTGCTCGATCACGCGAGGGCCGGCAAAACCGATCAGCGCACCCGGCTCTGCGATCACCACATCGCCGACGAAGGCGAAGCTGGCCGAAACTCCACCCATGGTCGGATCGGTGAGCAGGGTGATGAAAGGCAACTGGTGCTTCGCCAGGAGTGAAACCGCAGCGGTGGTTTTGGCCATCTGCATCAGCGAGAAAAGCCCTTCCTGCATGCGCGCGCCGCCCGAGGAGGTAATGCAGACAAACGGCAGTTGGCTTTCTATTGCGCAATTGACGCCGCGCACGAAGCGCTCGCCGACCACCGAGCCCATCGATCCCCCCATGAATTCGAATTCGAAACACGCGATCACCAGCGGCAATGTCTTGATCGCACCCTGCATCACCACCAGCGCATCCGATTCGCCTGTATCCGCCTGGGCAGCGAGGAGGCGGTCGGGATAGCGCTTGCTGTCCTTGAACTTCAGCGCATCGACCGGAATCACCTCGGCGCCGATCTCGAAGCGTCCCTCGGGGTCGAGCAGAAGATCGAGCCGCAGTCGCGCCCGGAGTCGATGATGATGGCCGCACTTGGGGCAGACACCCTGATTGGCTTCGAGGTCTGAGCTGTACAGCACCGCCTCGCAGGCAGGACATTTGCACCACAAGCCCTCAGGAACCGATTTGTGCGCCCCTTCGGCGCGCTTGATTTTCGGCGGCAGGAGTTTCTGAAGCCAGCTCATGGTACCCGCCCCCCATCTCTCGCGGCATCGATTGCCGTCCGGATCTCGTTCATGAACTTGGCCACCTTCGATGGCGCCTCAGCCCGCGAGGAACTTTCGATTTCCTCGATGATGCGACTGCCGATCACCACCGCATCGGCAACCACCGCGATCTTCGCGGCGCTCTCCGCGTCGCGGATGCCGAAGCCGACGCCGACCGGCATGCCGACCTTCTGGCGGATCTCGGGGATGCGCCGTGCGACTTCCGCGAAGTCAAGCTGACCGGCACCGGTCACGCCTTTCAGGGAGACATAGTAGATGTAGCCGCTGCCGATCGCGGCCACTTCGCCGAAGCGCCGGTCTACCGAGGTCGGCGCCAGCAGGAATATCGGATCGATCTCGGCTTTGTGCAATTCGGCGGCAAACTCGACGCACTCCTCCGGCGGGTAATCGACGATCAAAACGCCATCGACGCCAGCGGCCCGGGCGTCATGGGCAAAGCCTTTGCCGTAGGCCTCGACCGGATTGGCGTAACCCATCAGGACGACCGGCGTGGCGGCATTCTCAATGCGGAAGCGGCGCACGATGTCGAGCACGCCCTTGAGGCTCATGCCGTGCTTCAGGGCGCGCTCGCTTGCCCGCTGTATTGTCGGGCCGTCGGCCATGGGGTCGGAGAAAGGTACGCCCAACTCGATGATATCGGCGCCGCCCTCGACCAGCGCCCGCATTAGGGGCAGCGTCAATTCGGGATCGGGGTCGCCGGCGGTGATGAAGGGAATCAGCGCGCAGCGTCGCAGCGGCTTGAGTTTTTCGAATGTGGCTGCGATTCGCGACATGATCAGACGAGCATCCCGGATTTTTCAGTGACGGTATGCATGTCCTTGTCGCCGCGACCGGACAAATTGACCAGCAGCACTTTGTCCTGAGCCAGAGTGGGCGCTAGCTTTGCGGCGTAGGCCAGAGCATGCGCCGACTCGAGCGCCGGGATGATGCCCTCGAAACGGCACAGGTCGTGGAAGGCTTGCAGTGCCTCATTGTCAGTCACCGCCACATACTCGGCGCGGTGGATGTCCTTGAGCCAGGCATGCTCGGGGCCGACGCCGGGGTAGTCGAGGCCGGCGGAGATCGAGTGCGTCTCGATGATCTGGCCATGCTCGTCCTGCATCAGATAGGTGCGGTTGCCATGAAGAACGCCGACCGGACTGTTGGCGGTCAAAGGCGCGGCATGCCGGCCTGTGTCCAGGCCGTGACCGGCCGCCTCGACACCGATCAGCTTGACGCCGGCAACGTCGATGTAGGGGTAGAAGATGCCCATGGCGTTCGAGCCGCCGCCGACGCAGGCGATCACGGCGTCAGGCTGCCGGCCGATCATTTCCGGCATCTGGACCTTGCATTCCGTGCCGATCACCGACTGGAAGTCGCGCACCATCATCGGATAGGGATGCGGTCCGGCGACTGTGCCGATGATGTAGAAGGTATTGCCGACATTGGTGACCCAGTCGCGCATCGCTTCGTTCAACGCATCCTTGAGAGTCTTGGACCCGCTCTCCACCGGCACCACGGTAGCGCCGAGAAGTTTCATCCGGTAGACGTTGGCGGCCTGGCGCTTGATGTCTTCCGAGCCCATGTAGACGACGCATTCCATGCCGTATCTTGCCGCCACCGTGGCCGTGGCCACGCCGTGCTGTCCCGCGCCCGTTTCCGCAATCACCCGCGGTTTGCCCATGCGTCGTGCCAGCATGGCCTGGCCGATGCAGTTGTTCACCTTGTGGGCGCCGGTATGGTTGAGATCCTCGCGCTTCAGGTAGATCTGCGCGCCGCCGAGCAGTCCCGACCAGCGCTTGGCGTGGTAAATGGGGCTGGGCCGGCCGACATAATGTTTGAGCTCGTACGCGAACTCCGCCGAGAACCCCGGGTCCAGCCGCGCCGCCGCATACGCCGCAGTGAGTTCGGCCAGTGCCGGCACCAGCGTCTCGGCGACGAAACTGCCGCCGTAGGGACCGAAGTGGCCACGGGCATCGGGCAGGTTGTAGGGGAAGTCAGACATCCGCACTTCTCACTCCGGCTATGAATTCGGCAATCTTTTTATCATCCTTGATGCCGCCG
Organism: uncultured Sterolibacterium sp.; assembly: GCA_903904605.1. GTDB lineage: Bacteria > Pseudomonadota > Gammaproteobacteria > Burkholderiales > Rhodocyclaceae > CAIYYX01. The sequence continues at coordinate 31,196 of CAIVDC010000045.1, read as the reverse complement.
GCGGCCTCCACGCCGCTGCTGACATCTACCGCCCAGGGCCTGATGGCGGTCAGTGCTGCCGCGATATTGCCGGCATGAAGTCCGCCCGACAGAATCAGCGGCAGCGGCAAGTGCTTGGGGATCAACCTCCAGTCGAAGGTCTTGCCCCCGCCTCCGTAGCCTTCAACATGCGCATCGAGGAGCAAGCCGCGCGCGCCCAGGAACGACCTGGCGTATTCTAGCAAATCGAGGCCAGGCTTGACGCGTGCGGCCTTGATATAAGGCAAACCGAACTGCGCGCAATAGGCTTCGTCCTCCTCGCCATGGAACTGCAGCATCTGCAGCGACACGGCCTCGAGGACACGATGCACGACCGCGGCGTCTTCATTCACGAAAAGACCGACCGGGGTCACGAAGGGCGGCACAAGACGCACCAGTCTGGCGGCCAGTGCCACATCGAGGCAGCGCACGCTGGGTGGATAAAAGACGAAACCCAGCGCGTCGGCACCATGAAGGACGGCGCTGTTCAGATCTTCCTCGCGGGTGATACCGCAAATCTTTATGCGTGTACGGGGCATGGGCTTTCGGCCAAAGGCGCGATGATACGGCCCTCGCCGGGCAAGCACCAGCGCGATTCGTATTCAGCCCCTGCGAAATACAGGCCTGCAGGCGAAAAGGTCGGAGCGCCGCGGCTGCGATCCCGCCCCGCCAGGACTTCTGCAACCCATCCGTGCGGGTGCTTGCCATGACCCACCGCGACCAGCGCGCCGACCAGATTGCGCACCATGTGGTGAAGAAATGCGTTGGCACGGAATTCAAGCACCACCATGTCCCCCATACGGGTGACATCGGCCCGGTGCATGGTCTTCACCGGAGACTTGGCCTGGCACTCGGCGGCCCGGAAGGCGGAAAAGTCGTGTTCACCGAGGAGGTGGAGGGTGGCGCGGCGCATCTCATCGACATCGAGAGGATGATGGAACCAGCCCATCCTGCCGTGGTTCAGAGCCGGTCGTACCGGGTGGTTGTGAAGCAGATAGCGGTAGCTGCGCGAGCGCGCGGCAAAGCGCGCGTGGAATTCGGCGTCGACCGTCTGCGCCCAGCGCACCGCCACTTGGTCGGGAAGATGCGCGTTGGTGCCGCGCACCCAGGCGCTGTCCGGACGCCGCGCCGAGGTATCGAAGTGCACGACCTGACATAGCGCATGCACACCGGCATCGGTACGGCCCGCGCAAACGACCCGCATCGGTCCGCCGGCGACCTCGGCCAATGCCCTCTCCAGCTTGTCCTGAACGGTATTGCCGTTGGGTTGCGACTGCCAACCGTGGAATTTTGCGCCGTCATATTCGAGCCCGAGGGCTATCCTTGCCATAATGCCCCTCCGCACAGACCTGCCGGAGCAGGCTTATACGAGCTGGGCGAGTCGGGCGCGAGCGACAGCCTGTTGGTCGGCGTTGCCCTCCTTGGAGACTTCCAGGAGCAGTTCGCGAGCACCTTCCTTGTCCCCCATTTCTTCATAGGCATGCGCCAGTTCGAGCTTTGTCACCACTTCCTCGGACGCCACGGCGTCCGGTCCACGCCCGGCGGGAGCATCGGATTCGACCGCGGGAAGTGGCTCAAGATCGAGGCTGATCTTGGAGAAGTCCACACCCACTGGAAGCGCCGGCCGCGGTGTCGCAGGCGCCGGCTTCACTTCGGCCGCGGCCTCGTCCACGGCAAAATCGATGTCGGGTTGTTGGCTCGCCTTGGCGTCGGAGTCAGCGCCTGAAAGTTCGATCACCATGGGATTTTCGGCAACGACCGCCTGATCAGCCGCCGGCGCGGACAGATCGAGGTCGATATCGACCCGGGATTCGGCCTCGGGCTCTGCCAAGGTGCTGGGCATGACCAGCGTCTTCATGCTGGCATATTCAGGATCCGATTCCTTGTCGCTGGGACTGAGTTCGAAATCAAGAGACATGTCCCCCCGCGCCGTTGTTTCCCGCGGCGAGGCCTTGAACGCTGGCTCAGCAGCTGGCTCAGCAGCTGGCTCGGCAGCCGGTTCGGGCATACCGAGATCGAGATCGAAGTCAAGCGCACTGGGAAGTTCCTCGGGCGCCGGGGACGCAAACCCCGGCCTGGCCAGGGGCTGGGTTTCGATCGACTCGTAGATCTGTGCCAACTCGCCCGGCAGCGTCAATCTCCCTTCGCCCGCCGGCAGGGACAATGCCGGTTCCTTTGGTTCGCTAGCAGCCTCCTTGACCTCTTCCGGCTCGGCTGCGACAGGTTTGTGCCCGTACAGAGGGTTTTCCGGATCGATTTTCTGGACCAATATCGCCGCCTTTTCCCAATCGGGACCAACTCCGTCCGTCTGTTTGTAGAGCTCGCCTGCAACCGTCGCGAACTGTTTGAGACTCTTGCGCGCCGCGTAAATCTCAAGCAACTTGAGCTGGATCGCATGCCTCGTCGGATCGGCCTTAAGCGCCTCGAGGAGGATTTCCTCGGCCTGGGTATCGCGGCCGTAGGCCATGTAGACATCGGCCTCGGCAACCGGATCGACGCCCTCGTCGCTGTCGATCGCCGCCATGCCGGACTGGCTGAAGTCGGTGGTCAGGGAGCTTTGGCTGGTGTCGACGCTTTGCCCGCCGGTGGCGCCAAAAACCGAATGGGCGGGGACATTGGGCTCGGCGATGCGGCTGGCCGGAGCAGAATCGGCTTCCAGGCGGCGCCTGCGCCAAGACGAGAAACCCAGATAACCCAGGAGCAGTGCAATGACGCTGCCTCCGCCATAGACGAGCGCAGGATTGTCGTCGGCGAAACTGGGTGGCGGCGGCAAGACGGGTTTTGCCGCCAGCGGGGGCTTGGGAGCCGGCAGCGGCTTCGGCGGCGCCTGTTCGATCGGCTTTTCAACCGGCTCGGTCTTGGGCACCGCCGCGACAGCAGGTTTGGCCGGCTCTAAGGATTTGCCCGGGGACGCCTCGGCAAGCGGCGACTTGCTCATCTCCGCGACCGCCGGAGCCGCCGGCTTGGCGGCCTGGGTCTCCGCCTGCTTCTGCAGTTCGGCCATACCCTGGCTTTTCAGCTCGACCAATTTTCTGAGATCGTTGAGATTCTTTTCGAGTTCTGCAATCCGGCTATTTGCTTCCTTGAGTGCCTTGTCGCGTGCGACCAAGTCTTCTTCGATTGCCGTCAGCCGTCCGGTTCCCGTCTTGGCGGAAGCGGCTTTGGCGTCCTTCGACGACCCCGATGTGGATACTTCGAGCCTGTCACTGCCCGCCGCCTTGAGCTGCGAAGTGTCCTCGATCCTGGGCACGATCTTGCCACTCGCGGATTGCCTCGCCGGAGTCTCTTTCGGCGCCATTGTGGCGGCGGCACCGGCCAGCTTCTTGCGGTAGGCGTCGAAGTCAAGGGATTGCGCAACGACGATCTTCTTTGCCTCGCTCTGGCTTACGCTTGCGGCTGCCTCCGCTGTGGGAATGGTGAGAATCTTTCCGGCCTGCAAACGGCTCATGTTGCCGGCTTCAAAGGCATCCCGGTTGCTGCTGAACAAAGCGACCAGCACCTGCTCAAGACTGACGCCCTCAGGCTGGACTTCGCGGGCTATTTTGTTCAGGGTATCGCCTCGCTTCACGACCCGGGTCGCTTCCTGCACCGCCGGTTTCATTTCGGCAACGCGGATCGGCTGGGACGATGGTGGCGGCTGGACCTTTTTCGCAACGGGGGACGGGGCGGCGCTTGGTGCGACCACCAAGGACGGCTGCGTTTCGCGCCTGGCCACGGGGGGCGGCGCGGCGGGAACTGCCACCGGTTTCTGCAGGAATTGTGGCGGATCGAGCAGAAAAGTATATTCCCGTACCAAACGGCCGGAGGCCCAGTTGAGTTCCACCAACATGTCGAGAAACGGTTCGTTGATGGAACGCTCGGAACTCAGGCGCAGGAAAGGCTGGCCATCCGGTCTCTTGTCCACGCTAAAACGTATTCCTGACAAGGCCGGGACATATTCGATGCCAGCCTGCTTGAAAGCCTCGGGCCCGGCCATGTGCGCCGACAGGGAGGAAAGCTCATCCTGGCTGGCGCTAATGTCGAGTTCGGCGCGTAGCGCCTGTCCCAACACCGAAAGTACGGTCAGCTTGCCCAAACCGGCGGCGTCAGCCGCGAGCGGCAGCACTGCCAGGGCGACCGCGAGCGCGGAAGCCTTGAGTCGCATGGGCAGGGTCGATTTATTCACTTGTCATCCCTATCGCGGATATCTTACAGGTAATCAACATAACATCAGGAAGTTAGCTATGCAAGCTATCCTCCCGCCTTACCCGCACCAGCGAACGCTCCGGCGCTCAGTCGAGCAGAATGCGCAACATCCGTCGCAGTGGTTCGGCAGCACCCCACAACAATTGGTCACCGACCGTGAATGCGGCAAGGTACTCCGGCCCCATCGACAGCTTGCGCAGGCGGCCTACCGGCACGATCAGCTTGCCGGTGACGGCGGCCGGGGTCAACTCCTTGATCGTCAGATCGCGCCGATTGGGCACCACCCTGACCCAGTCGTTGTGCCCCGCGAGTATGCCTTCGATATCGGCCAGCGGCACGTCCTTCTTCAGTCGGATGGTCAAGGCCTGCGAATGGCAGCGCATTGCTCCGATACGCACGCAAAGCCCGTCGACCGGGATAGGCGCGGCTTCACGGCCGAGGATCTTGTTGGTTTCGGCCTGACCTTTCCATTCTTCCTTGCTCTGGCCGTTGCCCAGGTCCTTGTCGATCCACGGAATCAGCGAGCCGGCCAATGGCACACCGAAGTTCGCTGTGGGAAAACTATCGTCGCGCAGGATACCGGCCACTTCACGATCGATGTCGAGGATCGCCGAAGCCGGATCGCTCAGCAAGGGCTGAGCGACGCGGTGCGCCTCGCCCATTTGTTGCAGCAGTTCGCGCATATTTTGCGCGCCGGCACCCGAAGCAGCCTGGTAGGTCATCGAAGTCAGCCACTCGATCAGCCCGGCCTGGAACAGTCCGCCCAAAGCCATCAGCATCAGGCTGACGGTGCAATTGCCGCCGATATAGTTCTTCACCCCGCGGGCAAGACCCGCCTTGATGACATCGTGATTCACCGGGTCGAGGATGATGATGGCGTCACTCTGCATGCGCAGGGTCGAGGCGGCATCGATCCAGTAGCCTGTCCAGCCGGTAGCGCGAAGCCGCGAAAAAACCTCGGTGGTGTAGTCGCCGCCCTGGCAGGAAATGACGATGTCCATCTGCCTGAGATCATCGATGCTTTTTGCATCCTTCAGCGTCTCGCACCCCTTGACGAAGCCGGGAGCATCGCCGCCGATGTTCGACGTCGTGAAGAACACCGGGTCGATCAGGGCAAAGTCATTTTCCTCGCGCATGCGCTGCATCAGCACCGAACCCACCATGCCCCGCCAACCGACCAGACCGACTCGTTTCATGTTCATTCTTTCCTAAAGGGTTGTCATCGCCGCGAGCACTGCGTCGCCCATGGCCATCGTGCCGACCTGGCGCGAACCGGGCTCGACGATGTCGGCGGTGCGGAAACCCTGCGCCAGGACCTTGCGCACCGCGGCCTCGATGCGATCGGCGGCCGCAGCCTCGTTGAACGTATAGCGCAGCATCATCGCCGCCGACAGAATGGTCGCAAGCGGATTGGCGATGTCCTGGCCGGCGATGTCCGGGGCGGAACCGTGGATCGGTTCGTAGAGGCCGAACTGATGCTCGTTGAGCGATGCCGATGGCAGCATGCCGATCGAGCCGGTGAGCATCGAGGCTTCGTCCGAGAGGATGTCGCCGAACATGTTGCCGGTGACGATGACGTCGAACTGCTTCGGATTCTTCAATAGCTGCATCGCGCAGTTGTCGACATACATGTGCGACAGCTCGACGCCGGGGTATTCGCGGCCCACTGTGCTGACGACTTCCCGCCATAGCTGCATGGTGTCGAGGACATTGGCCTTGTCCACCGAGCAGAGCCGGCCGCCGCGCTTGGCCGCCGCCTGGAAGCCGACATGGGCGACGCGTCTGATCTCGCTCTCGGAATAGCGCATGGTGTCGAAGCCTTCGCGCTCGCCGTTGGCGAGGGTGCGGATGCCGCGCGGCTGGCCGAAATAGATGTCGCCGGTGAGTTCCCGGATGATCAGGATGTCCAGGCCGCCGACCACCTCGGGCTTGAGGCTGGATGCCTGCACAAGTTCAGGGTAGACCAGGGCCGGACGGAAATTGGCGAACAGGTTCAACTCACGGCGCAGGCCGAGAATCGCCTGTTCCGGGCGCAGTTCCCGCGGCAGGGCATCGAGGTTGAAGTCCCCGACGGCGCCGAACAGAATGGCCTCGGACTCGCGAGCCAGCGTCAAGGTGGAGTCCGGCAACGGATGGCCGAGCGCACGGTAACCGGCACCGCCGACGGGCGCTTCCGCCATCTCGAATTTCAGATCGAGCGCGTCCAAGACGCGCACCGCCTGGGTAATGATTTCCGGCCCGATACCGTCGCCGGGAAGAACGCAGATTTTCATGCTCACAGATTTTCGGAAAAAAGCCAAGGCTGTTCGATGCGCCTTATGGCTTCGAACTCACGGATCTTGTCGGCGTGGCGCAAGGTCAGGCCGATGTCGTCATAGCCGTTCAGGAGACAGAACTTGCGGAAGGCATCGACCTCGAAGGACAGCGCCTTGCCATCGGGCCGGATCACTGTCTGCGTCTCGAGATTGATACGCAGCCTGTAACCTGGCGCATGGGCGGCCTGGTCGAACAGCCCATCGACCTCCACCTTGGGCAAGCGGATCGGGAGCAAGCCGTTCTTGAAACAGTTGTTGTAGAAGATATCGCCGAAACTGGTACCGATCAGCGCGCGCAAGCCGAAATCTTCCAGCGCCCACGGTGCATGCTCACGCGAGGAACCGCAGCCGAAGTTGTCCCGCGTGAGCAGGATCGCGGCTCCCCGATAGCGCGGCTGATTGAGCACGAAGTCGGGATTCGGCAGCCTCGAGGCCGGGTCCTGGCCCGGCTCGCCGTGGTCCAGATAGCGCCACTCGTCGAACAGGTTCTGTCCGAAGCCGCTCCTCTTGATCGACTTCAGGAACTGCTTGGGAATAATCGCATCGGTGTCGACATTGGCGCGATCGAACGGAGCCACGAGCGCATCGAGCTGGGTGAATTTCCGCATTATGGTTGCCCTTGTTCCTAAAGCAAGACTCTGACGTCCGCAAAATGGCCGGCAATCGCGGCAGCGGCGGCCATCTGCGGGCTCACCAGGTGGGTCCGGCCGCCATTCCCCTGCCTGCCCTCGAAGTTGCGGTTGGAGGTCGATGCGCAACGTTCGCCCGGCTCCAAACGGTCATCATTCATCGCCAGGCACATCGAACAACCCGGCTCGCGCCATTCGAAACCGGCCGCCAGGAATATCTTGTCCAGCCCTTCTGCCTCGGCCTGCCGCTTGACCGGACCGGAGCCGGGAACCACCAGCGCGAGCTTGACACTGGCGGCAACGCGCCGACCCCGGACGACGGCCGCGGCAGCTCGCAGATCCTCGATACGCGAGTTGGTGCATGAACCGATAAACACCTTGTCGATATTGATCGCGGTCATCGGCGTGCGCGGCGTCAGTCCCATGTACTGCAGCGCGCGCACCACACCCTCGGCCGTGACCGGATCGGCGAAATCCTCCGGCGCGGGTACGGCACCCTCGATGCCGGTGACCATCTCGGGTGACGTGCCCCAGGTCACCTGAGGCCCGATCTGACCGGCATCGAGCACCACGACGGCATCGAAGCAGGCGCCGGGGTCGCTCTTCAGCTTGCGCCAGACGGTCACCGCACGATCCCATTGACTGCCCTGCGGCGCCAATGGGCGACCCTTGAGGTAGTCGATCGTGGTGTCATCGACCGCGACCATGCCGGCGCGCGCGCCCGCTTCGATCGCCATGTTGCACAAGGTCATGCGCCCTTCCATCGACAGCCCGCGGACGGCGCTGCCGGAAAACTCGACGGCGAACCCGGTGCCGCCGGCAGTGCCAATCTTGCCGATCAGCGCCAGCGCGAGGTCCTTTGCGGAAACACCGCGGCCCAATCGGCCATTGATTTCCACCGACATGCTCTTCGATTTCTTCTGCAGCAGGCATTGCGTGGCCAGGACATGCTCGACCTCGGAAGTGCCTATGCCGTGGGCTAGACAGGCAAAAGCGCCATGGGTGCTGGTATGCGAATCGCCGCAAACGACGGTCATACCAGGAAGCGTCGCCCCCTGCTCCGGTCCGATGACGTGAACGATACCCTGCCGAGGATCGCGAAACGGGAAATAGGCCAGCGCACCGTATTCCCGGATATTGGCGTCGAGCGTCTGCAGCTGCAGGCGCGAAGTCTCGTCTGCAATGCCTTCAATTCCCCTCTCCCATCCCTTGGTCGGCGTGTTGTGGTCGGCAGTTGCCACAATCGAGCCGACGCGCCAGGGGCGCCTCGCCGCGAGTTTGAGTCCCTCGAAAGCCTGGGGACTGGTCACCTCATGCACCAGATGGCGGTCGATATACAGCAGCGCGGTCCCGTCCTCCTCCTGGCGGATCAGATGATCTTCCCAGAGCTTGTCGTAAAGCGTCTTCGGCATGTCCACGATTCCTGCAGGAAATGGATTTATTATCGCACAGCTTGACGCCGCTTCGCAGCCGGTGAGGCCTGGATCAAAGGATTTGCGGCCAGCCTCCATGCGCGTTTCAGACTGCAATGGCTGCCGACTTATCCTCTCTGCTGCGCCAAACCAGCAGCAGTCCCGCCAGAGCGAAAAGGGATCCGAGCGTATAGGTCCAACCGGCGCCGAAAGTTTCCCAGGTCATGCCGCTCGCCAAGCCGCCGAGCATGCCGCCAGCACCGAAGGAGATGCTCCCATAGAGCGCCTGAGCGCGTGCCTGCTGTCCGCCGGGGAACCAGCGATGGAGAGCCGCCACCGTCGTCGCGTGCCAGACGCCGAAGGTGGCGCCGTGGAGCAACTGCGCCGCAAGGAGCAGCAGCAGGGATTGGACGCCCCAACCGATCATCAGGAAGCGGGCAATGGCGCAGGCAAAGGAAAACATCAGGAGGCGTTTCAGCGAAAAGCGCCGGAGCAAACCCGGCATCACCAGAAAGACCATGATCTCCGCCGCCACACCCAGGGACCAGAGCAGACCCACGACCGTCTTGCCATACCCGTGATCGACCAGATGGATCGAATAAAACACGTACAGGGGACCGTGCGCCGCCGACATCAGGAAGCTCGCGGCAAGCAGCGAGAGAACCTTTGGACTGCGCAGGGTGGCCAAGAGCTGGGGGGCAGGCAAGGGGCTTGCCTCGCGCCGCGCTTCAGGCAGCGCCAAGGCACAGGCGAGGATGCCCGAGAGCAAGGCGACGGTCACCCAGAGCAGGACGGAAATCGGCCTGGCGTCGAGCAGCCAGCCAATGCCCGTCACCGATGCAATGAAACCGATCGACCCCCACATGCGGATGGCGCCATAACGCTCGGCACGATTGCTGAGATGCCCGAGCGTGAGCGCCTCAACCAGCGGCAGCGAAGCGCTCCAAAAGAAGGACATGAACAACATGGAGACAAACAGGCCAGGAAACCTTGTAGTGAAAAAGAAACCGACGAAGCCGGCCACGCTCAACAGCGCAGCAGCACGCACGATATTCATTTTTCTTCCCAGTCCATCGGCCAACCATCCCCATAGGAGGGGTGCCAGGAGTCGCATCACCTGCATCAAGGAAAGGAGAACACTGATATCCCAGGCGTTGAAGGCCAGTGATTGCAGGTACAAGCCAAAATAGGGCGAGAAGGCGCCGACGAAGGCGAAATAGAAGAAATACCAGGCCGACAGGCGCCAGTAAGGCATCGGCACCGCCGGAACTGCTGCGAAACGTACGCTGCGGGTCCTCAGGGCTTGGCAAGCAGCATGGCGAAGAGTTCGTCCTTGAGTCTCAGGCGCTGCTTCTTCAGATTCTCGAAGGCCACATCGGACAGGGGCAGGTCATTTTCCTCCGCGCGCTGCACTTCACGCTTGACCCTTCGGTATTCTGCGAACAGGCTGGCGAAATGCGGGCTCTCGGCCCTCAGTCGCTGGATCGCGTCCTGATGCTCGGGCAGTTCGTGCCACAGGTCGTGCTGAGTAATGTTCATGCTGTTCCCCCGCAATTATCTAACGAGCAGCGCTTCCGGGTATCTTCGGTGTCGGGCAGTCCACATCGCCGCATTGGGCACGGTGGCGCAGGGCATGATCGATCAGCACCAGCGCCAGCATCGCTTCGGCGATGGGCGTCGCGCGTATGCCGACGCAGGGGTCGTGACGGCCATGTGTTTCCACCGTCACGGAGTTGCCGAGAATGTCGATCGAACGCCTGGGCAGGCGGATGCTCGAGGTCGGCTTGATGGCGATATTGACGACGATGTCCTGGCCGCTGGAAATGCCGCCCAGAATGCCGCCGGCGTTATTGGAAAGAAAACCCGAAGGCGTCAGTTCATCGCCGTGCACGCTGCCATATTGTTCGATACTGGCAAAGCCGGCGCCTATTTCCACGCCCTTGACCGCGTTGATGCCCATCATGGCATAGGCGATGTCGGCGTCGAGACGGCCATATACCGGTTCACCCCAGCCAACCGGCATATTCAATGCCTCAACCGTAATCCTCGCACCGACCGAGTCACCCTCTTTGCGCAATGCATCCATCGTGTCTTCGAGCAAAGGCACGATGCCCGGATCAGCTGCGAAAAAAGGGTTGCTCCTGACCGCATCCCAATCCTTTAGGGGGATATCGATGGAGCCTAACTGCGCCATGCGGCCGCGGATGACGATGCCGTAGCGGCTGTTCAGCCATTTCCTGGCGATAGCGCCTGCGGCGACCCGCACCGCGGTTTCGCGCGCCGAGGCGCGACCGCCGCCACGGTAATCGCGTATGCCGTATTTCTGCCAGTAAGTGTAATCGGCATGCCCGGGGCGAAAGGAGTTTGCGATATTGCCATAATCCTTGCTGCGCTGGTCCTGGTTGCGGATCAGCAAGGCTATCGAAGTGCCTGTCGTCTTGCCTTCAAACACTCCGGAAAGTATTTCCACGGTGTCCGGCTCGCGCCTCTGGGTCACGTGCCGCGAAGTTCCCGGCCGGCGCCGGTCAAGTTCAGCCTGAATGTCGGCCTCGGACAGATCCAGCCCCGGGGGGCAACCGTCTACCACGCAGCCTATCGCAGGGCCATGCGATTCGCCGAAGGAAGTGACGCAAAAGAGCGTGCCGAGAGTATTGCCGGACATCTGGATCGCCTTAGTGATTACTGACTTCAGCCGAGTTTAGCACCGCTTCGTCGCGCAGGGCACGGCGCAGGATCTTGCCGACGTTGGTCTTGGGCAGTTCGTCGCGGAATTCGATCTGGTGCGGCACCTTGTAGCCGGTCAGACTCTCCTTGCAGTGGGCAATAATGGCCTCGGCGGTGAGCGCCGGATCCCTCCTGACCACGAAGATCTTCACTGCCTCCCCGGATCTTTCGTCCGGAACGCCGATTGCCGCCACTTCCTGCACGCCCGGATGCATCGCCACGACCGCCTCGATCTCGTTCGGATAGACATTGAAACCCGAGACCAGGATCATGTCCTTCTTGCGGTCGACGATGCGGATGAAGCCCTTCTCGTCCATCACCGCCACGTCGCCGGTCCGAAGGTAACCGTCGGGCATGAACACCTTGGCCGTCTCGTCGGGCCGGTTCCAGTAACCCTTCATCACCTGCGGCCCGCGGACGCACAACTCGCCGGCCTGACCGACCGCCACGTCGGCCCCGCCGTCATCGCGGATCGCCACCTCGGTGGACGAAATGGGCAGGCCGATCGAGCCGTTGTATTCCCTGAGGTTGAGCGGATTGATGGCAACCGCCGGCGAGGTCTCGGTCAATCCATAGGCCTCGACCAGGGTATTGCCGGTCACCTGATGCCACTTGTCCGCCACTGCCTTCTGCACCGCCATGCCGCCGCCCAGCGAAATGTGCAGTTGGCTGAAGTCGAGGCTGGCGAAACTGTCATCGCCCAGCAGCGCGTTGAACAAGGTATTGACGCCGGTGATGGTGGTGAATCGATATTTTGCCAGTTCTTTGACGAAACCGGGGATGTCGCGCGGATTGGTGATCAACACATTGGTCGCGCCGAGCTTGAAGTAGACCAGGCAGTTGGCGGTAAGGGCGAAGATGTGATAGAGGGGCAGCGCGGTGATGACGATCTCTTCACCCTGGTGCAGAAAGGGCTTGAGCCAGGCATGCGCCTGCAACAGGTTGGCGATGATATTGCCGTGGCTGAGCATCGCCGCCTTGGAGACGCCGGTGGTGCCACCGGTGTATTGCAGGAAGGCAATGTCTTCATGACCGACCGGCACCGGCGCAAATGCCGCGTCGGCGCCGAGCGACAGGGCTTTCGTGAAGGGGACGGCCCGAGGCAAATGGTAAGCCGGAACCATTCGTTTCACATGCCTGACGACAAAATTGACCAGGCCGCCCTTGATGAAGCCGAGCATGTCCCCCAAGCCGGTCACCAGGACATGCTTGATCTCGGTCCGCCCAACGACCTCCTCCAGGACGTGGGCAAAGTTCTCCAGGATGACGATCGCTTCCGCCCCCGAATCCTTGAGTTGGTGCTCCAGTTCGCGCGGGGTATAGAGCGGATTACAATTGACCACGGTATAGCCGGCGCGCAATGCCCCGAAAATGCATACGGGATTCTGCAGCACGTTGGGCATCATCACGGCGATGCGCGCGCCCTTCCCGAGCACCAGTACCGACTGGCAATAGGCAGCAAAATCCCGCGTCAGGCGATCCAGTTCGGCATAGCTGATCGCCTTGCCCATATTGACGAAGGCGGTGCGGCCACCGTACTTCTTGACGCTCTGCTCGAACAGTTCGCCAAGGGAACCGAATTCGTGGACATTGATCTCGGCGGGAACACCCGCGGGGTAGCTCTTCAGCCAGACCTTTTCCATCTTGTCTCCTGCTATGATGCCCGCCTCGCGCGGACGCAGTGCCGCACTGGCCGGGGATCAGCGCTCGAGCAGGCCTAGTTTGCCCTTCACCTTTTGCCACTGGTCGGCATCCGGCGCCGGATCCTTGCGCTCGATGATGGGCTTCCAGTGTTTGGCCAGTTCGGCATTCAATGCGATGAATTGCGCCTGCTCGGCAGGCACGTCGTCTTCGGCAAAGATCGCTTCGACCGGGCATTCGGCGACGCACAGCGTGCAGTCGATGCACTCGTCGGGATCGATGACGAGGAAGTTCGGCCCCTCGCGGAAACAATCCACGGGACAGACATCGACGCAGTCAGTGTACTTGCACTTGATGCAGGATTCCGTCACTACATAGGTCATCGCGGGCCACCTTCGATCGATTTCAAAGCTTGAAGTATAAGCGAACCATCCGTCCGCGGCCAGAATTGCGGCGGCCACCGGAAATGTCGGGGCGGAAGAAAATAGTTCCAGCGCATATTGTATGTTGTTCGAATAGCATTTATACTAAAGGGGTAGCACTAAGGTAATAACATATAAGCCACTGTATTATCACAGTGTATTAATTGACAAGGATCCCATCATGAAAAGCATGGAAAACGTTGACGCACGCGAAATCCGTCGCAAGCTCGCCATGAACCAGCAGCAATTCTGGTCGAAACTGGGCGTTACGCAAAGCGGCGGTTCCCGCTACGAAAGCGGGCGCAACATGCCGCGCCCCGTTCAGCAGTTGTTGCGCCTGGTGCATGTCGAGCAGATCGATATCGCCAAGGTGAAGCGCGAAGACTTCGAAATCATCGAGTTCCTGAAAACCCAGGACCCGGAACTCTACAAGTCGCTCAAGAAGCAAGCGCGCAGCAAAGCGAAGAAGGCCGCCTGAAGGTAGCTTGGCCGGCCTGTCAGGGGCTGACTGAGACGGTCAGCCCCGTTTCGCGTATCCGCTGAGCCAATGCCTCCAGCCATTCAGCAGGCAGGCGGGCGAGTCGCGGCGCTTCCTTCTGTTGCGAGGCCCGCGCCAGCCCATAGAGGTGAACGCCGGTGATACGGCCTTCGGTTTCCGCCAGAATGTCCAGCAAGGCGACTACGTCTGCCTCTCCGGGCGGCACGCCGTCGAGCGCGAAGCAGCAGGTTTGAACCCAGGTCGGGCAGCGTTCCGCGCATAGCCGCAGACGCCTCGATATTGACTTTGGGTCAAGGTCGATACCGTTGATGCGACGTCTGACGTCGCGTGTTCCCGGGTCCACCTTGAACCAGACTTCGCCATTGCGCCTCCCCAGGTGCGCGATGCTGTCTCTGACCGTCCGGCGATCGAGCTGGCTGCCGTTGGTGATCAATCGCAGCTTTAGCCGGCCCTGCAGACCCGTTTCCTGAAGCACCCTATCCACGACTTCCAGTGCCTGGGGAAATTCCCTGGCGCCAGTCGGTTCCCCGTTGCCCGAAAAGGCGATGTCTTCGATCCGCCTCGCTGCGACCGGCACTCGCGTGCGCATGAAGTCGCCGTGCAGCACTTCTGCCAGGAATAGACGCAGTTCCCTCTCCAGCAGGACAAGGTCGATGGCAGGCGCCCGGCCGCGCACCAGATTGGGCACTTGACAGTAGATACAGCGCCAGTTGCAGGCATTGTTCGGGTTGAGATTGATGCCGATGGAGACACCGCCGGCTCGGCGCGAAACCACCGGGTAGACATAGGTCATGCCGACGCTTTCGCGGCTGTGCTCGGAAACGTCGAGTTGTATGAGTTTCATGGGGCGGTTCTTCTAGAATTTCGCGTGAAGGAAGCGGATGCTATAATCCGCCGCCAACGTCCAGCCGGCAAGACTTTTCGCAAACTATGCAGATCACCCGCCGCCTCGAATTCGACGCGGGGCATCGCATTCCTGATCATCAGAGCCAGTGCCGCCATCTGCACGGGCATCGCTACGCCATCGAGATCACGCTGTCGGGGGAGATCATAAAGACCAGCGGCGCACCGGCAAACGGCATGGTCATGGACTTCTCCGAAGTCAAGTCGCTGGCCCGGCAGCATCTCGTCGACGACTGGGACCACGCCTTCCTCGTCTTCCGCGGAGATACTGTGGTGGTCGAGTTTCTCGCCACGATGAACGGGCACAAGACCGTTCTGCTCGATGCCGTCCCGACGGCGGAGAACCTCGCCGCCATCGCCTTCGCCATCCTGGACGCCGCTTACCGCGACGGCTACCGCAACCGTCTGCGCCTGGAACGGGTACGACTCTTTGAGACGCCCAACTGCTGGGCCGATGCTTGCCGCGCCGATTTCACAGGGGGCAATTTTTAGCAATCCGATTTTTTCAGGAGGAGTGGCCATGCTCGGACAAATGATGAACCTGCCGTTGATGATCTCTAGCCTGATTCAACATGCCGACAGCTTTCATGGCGATGCCGAAATAGTCTCGCGCCTGCCCGAAGGCGGCACCCATCGCTACACTTACAAGGATGCGCACCGCCGGTCGCGCCAATTGGCCAACGCGCTCCTTGCCCTCGACGTCAAGCAGGGCGAACGCGTCGGCACCCTGGCCTGGAACACGCATCGCCATCTCGAGATCTACTACGGCGTCTCCGGCATGGGCGCCGTCTGCCACACCATCAACCCGCGTCTTTTCCCGGAGCAAATCGCCTACATCGTAAATCACGCGGACGACAGCTATATCTTCTTCGACATCACTTTCGCCGCGCTGGTCGAAGGCCTGGCCCCGCATTGCCCGAGGGTCAAGGGGTGGGTGGCGCTCTGCGGCCACGCCCACCTGCCGACGAGCGGCAAGATCCCGAACCTGATGGCCTATGACGACCTGGTCAACTCGCACTCCGATGACTATCAATGGCCGCAGTTCGATGAAAATACCGCTTCGTCCCTGTGCTACACGTCGGGGACCACCGGCAACCCCAAGGGCGTGCTCTTTTCGCATCGCTCGACCGTCCTGCACGCCTACGCCTCTGCCCTGCCAGACGCACTCAAGCTGTCGGCACGCGACTCAGTGCTGCCCGCGGTGCCGATGTTCCACGTCAATGCCTGGGGCCTGCCCTACAGCGTGGCGATGACCGGCGCAAAATTCGTGCTGCCTGGGGCGCAACTCGATGGCGCCAGCCTCTTCGAATTGCTTGAAGCCGAGAAGGTGACGATCTCCGCTGGCGTGCCGACGATCTGGCTGAGCCTGCTCCAGCATCTGCAATCGAACAAGCTCAAACTATCGACCGTCAAGACGCTGGTGATCGGCGGTTCTGCTGCCCCGCCGGCGATGATCCGCACTTTCGACGAATGCTACGGAATCACTGTCAACCATGCCTGGGGCATGACCGAACTGAGCCCGCTGGGAACAGCCAACACCTTCAAGCTGAAGCACCTTGCCCTTCCCGCCGCAGAAAAGGACAAGATCCGCATGAAGCAGGGACGACCGCTCTACGGCGTACAGATGAAGATCGTCGACGGCCAGGGCAAGACCCTGCCGAACGACGGCAAGGCTTTCGGCGACCTTCTGGTGCGCGGACCCTGGGCCCTCAGCAGCTACTACAAGGGGGAAGGAGGCAATCCGCTGATCGACGGCTGGTTCCCCACCGGTGATGTCGCCACGCTCGACCCTGACGGCTACATGCAGATCACCGACCGTTCAAAGGACGTCATCAAGTCGGGCGGCGAGTGGATTTCATCGATCGACATCGAGAATCTCGCCGTGGCCCACCCGGCGGTGATGGAGGCAGCGGTAATCGGCGTGGCCCACCCGAAGTGGGACGAACGACCGCTGCTGCTGATCATCAAGAAGCCGGGCATGGATGTCACGCGCGAGGAAATGCTCGAGTTCATGAGCGAAAAAATCGCCAAATGGTGGCTGCCCGACGATGTCGTGTTCGTCGACAGCCTGCCGCACACGGCCACCGGCAAGCTCTTGAAGACCCGGCTGCGAGAGGACTTCCGCGGCTACAAATTGCCGACCGCCTGATCACATAGCGAACGAGGAACGACCATGCTCACACTTTGCGGATTCTCCGTCAGCAACTATTACAACAAGGTCAAACTGGCCCTGCTCGAGAAAGGCATTCCGTTCCAGGAAGAGAAGATATTCCCTTCCCAGGACGAAGCCATGAAAAAGGATTCGCCGATGGGCAAAGTGCCTTTCCTGCGCACCCCGAGCGGCGTTCTCTCAGAATCGCAGGTAATCGCCGAATATATTGAGGACATTCATCCTGAGCCGCCGCTTTATCCTGCCAACGCCTTCCAACGCGCCAAGTGCCGCGAGTTGATCGAGCACATCGAACTGCATCTCGAACTGCCGGCGCGCCGCCTCTATCCCGCAGCCTTCTTCGCCGGGCAGGTCTCCGAGGAAACCAAGAACGAGGTCGAGAAGCGGCTCTTCAAGGGTATGAATAGCCTGGCCCAACTGGCGCGTTTCGAGCCCTTCATCGCCGGCGGGGAATTTTCCCACGCGGACTGCGCCGCATTTGTTCACCTGCCCCTGGTGTCCCAGGCGACCAAGAGAATCTACGGCCGCGACCTGGTCGAGGAATTGCTGCCGGCCACCGGACCATATCTCAAGCGGATCGCGGAACGCGAGGCGGCGCGGAGAGTCAGCGCAGACCGCAAACTCGCCATGGACGAATACACGGCTGGCAAGGCCAGGCCGTGAAAGAAGCGCGCAAGGTCTACAAATACTATTGGGAGGACTTTCCTGTCGGCAGCACGCGCGAACTGGGCGGCATGACGCTTTCACAGGAAGACATCGTGCGCTTTGCCGCGGAGTTCGATCCGCAACCCTTCCATATCGACGAGGACGCTGCCAGGGAATCGAAATTCGGCGGTATCATCGCCAGCGGCTGGCATACCTGCTCGCTGGCGATGCGCATGATGTGCGATGCCTACCTCCTCGACGCCGCCAGCCTGGGATCGCCCGGCCTCGAAAGCATCCGATGGCTGAAGCCGGTGCGCCCCGGCGATACACTGCGCTTAAGCGCCCGCGTGGTCGAAGCGCGACCTTTGGCCAGCAGACCGGAGGCCGGACTGATCCGCACGCATTGGCGGATGTTCAGCCAGACGGATGAATGCGTGATGGAAATGGAAGGTTACAGCATGTTCGGCCGCCGGCCGGCAGACTAACTCAGGCTTTGCGAGGACAAGATGATCACCGATGACATGATTGAACAGCTGCGGGTCCGCAAGCTGGTCGAAGATTGGGCACTGTGGCGTGATGCCGGCGACTGGGAACGTTTCCGCACGGTCTGGCACAGCGACGGCGTCATGATGGCGACCTGGTTCCAGGGGCCCGCCGAAAGTTTCATCAAGGTGACCCAGGAGGGCTGGGACAAGGGCGTCAGCATCCTGCACTTTCTCGGCGGCTCGTCGATCGACGTGGCCGGCAATCGGGCGGTGGCACAGACGAAGATGACCATATCGCAGCGCGCCACGGTCGACGGCGTGGTTTGCGATGTGGTTTGCACGGGCCGCTTCTACGATTTTTTCGAGCAGCGCGAGGGCATCTGGGGTCTGGTCCTGCGCCAGCCGATATACGAGAAGGACCGGCTCGATCCGGTTGACCCGGCGGCCAGGCTCGAACTCGACCAGAAACTGCTCGCCCGGTTCCCGGAGGGCTATCGCCATCTCGCCTATCTGCAGACCAAGATCGGCTTCACCATCAAACCCGACATGCCCATGCTCAAAGGTCCGGCGGTCCAACGCCTGTATGCCAGAGGCGCGGCCTGGCTGGCCGGCAAGCCGCTGGAAATGTGAGCAAACTGATCCGGATCCGGGAGCCGCCATGCCGAAAACGCAAATCGCCAGACTCGAAGAACTCTCAAGCCGCGTCGGCCAGGAACTGGCCGTCAGCGACTGGATGGTCATTACCCAGGAGCGCATCAACCTGTTCGCCGAAGCCACTGGCGACCACCAGTGGATCCACGTCGATGTGGCGCGCGCAGCCAAGGAGTCGCCATACGGCGGCACCATTGCCCATGGCTATCTCACGCTGTCCTTGCTGGCCAGATTCGTCCAGGAGAGCATCAAGGTCGACAATATCCGCATGGGCGTCAATTACGGTCTCAACCGGGTTCGTTTCACTGCGCCGGTCAGGGCGGGACAAGCCGTGCGCGGTCACTTCAAGCTCGCCGCCTTCGAGGAGATTGCGGGCGGCGCCCAAGTCACCTGGAACGCCACCGTCGCGATAGACGGCAGCGAAAAGCCCGCCTGCGTAGCAGAAATGGTATCGCGCTGGTACGTCTAGCGCAGTTCCTGGATGTACTTTCGCCGTTGCGCTTCGGACACGAACTCTTCCAGGTCGGGGTCCAGCGCATTGCGCGACGAGACGATGCCGACGGGCTTGCCGTTCTCGATCACGGGGACGTGGCGGAAGCCGTTCTCGTGCATCATCAGCAACGCGAAGCCAAATGGCTTGTCGGGACCGACGGTCAGGGGTTCAGCAGTCATCACCTCGGCCAAGCGGGTGGTCCGTGGTTCGAGCCCGCGTGCGATGACGCGAAAGACTGCGTCGCGCTCGGTAAAGATCCCGACCAGATGGAGATGTTCAACGACCATGATCGCCCCGACGTTCCTGGCTGCCATCAACTCGGAGGCCTGGCTGACCGTAGTATCCGGCGACGCAGTCAGTATCTTCTTTTTGTCCATGACGCTTTTGATCGGCAGATTGAACATCACGGTCTCCCAGGCTTTTATTGAAATATGTGTGCCGCGGCGTCAGAATCGACTTCCTGTCCTTGCATATGTTCCGCCGCTCACGGATGATAGCGACGGCACCTCGTGTGGCTTTGACCGCGATCAACGTTTGCGCAACTGGTCGAGGCTGCTTGCTGGGCACTTCAGACGACCATCGACGAACGCTTCCTTGGGAGATTCCATGAACATCGGCATGACAGTTTGGGGAGCGATCGCGGGGCTGGTGCTCGCACCATCCGTGGGCGCTGCCGAGATCACGATCCTTAGTGCCGGTGCGATCGAGCCCGGCCTGAGGGCCGCTTTGGCGGCCTACCGGAAGGAAACGGGTGACGCGGTGACGGTCTCCTTCGCAACGGCGCCCCAGATCCTCAAGCGCGTCGGCGAAAGCGAGACCTGGGACGTGCTGATCGCACCGCCGGCGACACTGGATGAATTTGCCAAAGCCGGCAGGATCGGTGACGAGCGCGTCGCCCTCGGACGGGTCGGGATGGGCGTCGCGGTGCGTCCCGGCGCCGCCCTACCCGACATCTCGACCGCCGAGACCCTCAAGAACTCGGTGCTGGACGCCGAATCCCTGGTCTTCAACCGCGCGTCGACCGGCCTTTACTTCGAGGGGGTGCTGCGGAAAATGGGCATCTATGCAGAAGTCGAGGGCAAGACCGCCCGTTACGCAGACGGTGCTTCGGTCATGGAGCATGTATTGACGGGCAAGGGCCGCGAACTGGGCTTCGGCCCGATCACCGAGATCCTGCTCCAGCGTGACAAAGGCCTTCGACTGGTCGGCCCCTTTCCGCCCGAACTCCAGAACTATACCTCCTACACGGCAACGCTCATGCGCAGGACACCCCATCCCGATTCCGCCCGCGCGCTCGTGCACTATCTCGGCAGCCCGGCCGGCAAGGCGAACTTCGTGGCGGCCGGCGTCGAGTGATGACCGGGCGATAGACACTGCCCTCGCGCCGGCGCTGCGCTTCAACGCGGGAGATCGCGAAAGGAATGCGCTCTTGAGTTAACTCGGGGAGTTGTGGTCTACTCCAGCTTTCCCCAATCGCCAAGGATTGTCGATGAGCGCAATACCGGACAAGTCTCCGCAAATGAGGATTTGCGATCCCACGGCCGACCTGTTCTGCGACGAGCGCGAGATCCTCGAGGCGCTGTTGCCGTTCGAAGGTGCCGATGTTCTGGAACTGGGCTGCGGCAAGGCGGAAAAGACGCGGGCGATCGCCAAGACCGGGAAAGCCGCTTCGATCACCGCGATCGAAGTGGATCGCATCCAGCACGCCGAGAACCTGCGCGTCGCCGACCTGCCCGAGGTGACTTTCGCGCTGGGCGGCGCGGAGGCGATCCCCGCCCCGGACGCAAAATTCGACATCGTGCTGATGTTCAAGTCACTGCACCATGTTCCGCTTGACAAGATGGATCAGGCGCTGGCGGAAATCCACCGTGTGCTGAAGCCGTGCGGCTTGGCGTATATTTCCGAACCGGTGTTTGCCGGGGACTACAACGAAATAATGCGCCTCTTCCACGACGAAGAAGCTGTCCGCGCAGCGGCGTTCGCCAGCGTCAGGAAGGCGGTCCTGGCCGGCATGTTCGAATTGGTCGACGAGAAATTTTTCGATACCGAGAGCCGCTTCGAAAGCTTCGAGCAATTCGACGCGCGCGTACTCAAGGTCACGCACAGCGACCACCGCTTGTCCAACGAACTCTACGACACCGTGCGGCGAAAGTTCATGGCCCACGCCGGCCCGCAGGGCGTCCGCTTCCGCCAGCCGATGCGCGTCGACCTGCTGCGCCGGCCGGGGGCGAACGCTTAGCCCCTGCTAGACGCAGCCGGTCGGCTTGGGCAAGCCGCCATACTTGGTGATGGGTTTCATCGGCCCCGTCAGCCATAGTTCGAAGATTTCCTTCTGGTCAACCTCGATGTACTTGGCGAACTTGCGAATCGGCGGCACGACGTTGAACTCCTCGTAATACTCGCGGGCCTTGATGATCTGTTGCCATTTCACCTCATCCAGTTCAAAGCCATCGGCCTCGGCCATGACGTGGGCAAGCTCGGGCGTCCACAGCCCCATGTCGGCAAGGTAGCCGTCTCCATCTCGTTCCGGGATATTCATAGAAAAGACCTCAAAAAGGCGGCCGCTCGAAAGCACAAGCCGGTAGCCGCAGTTAATCAGTCTTCATTAGATAATAGTAGATCAATTTAGTCAAGTAATTCGCGTGACGCAAGGCTCGACATTTGAGCCCGGCTCGTGTTGCCGCCCGGCCCGCGACGCGGCACGTGACGGATCGATCTGCTCGCAAAAGCGCGCCGGCATTCCCCCAGTGTAGACGAGTTGCGCGGACCAGCGCTGCTGCGACCGGGCGACCCGCCGCACAGCGAAGTTGAATTGCCTGAATTCCCGGCTGCCCGTCCGCAGCCGCCACCGGACCGTATCCCTAAGCCGCTTCAGGCTTGGCCAAGCACATCGAGCATGGCACCGAGCGCGACGACCTTGTCGCGTGGCGCGCCGCGCCGGGCACCGCGCGCCACTTCCACTTCGTCCAGTTGCTTCCAGTCGCTGAAGGAAACCACCCGCACACCGCGCCCGCGCAGCAAGGAGACGATGGCCTCGGGCTCGGGCAGCGCCCTTGCCTCCAGCCCAGCGCCGTCGGCGGTCATGAGATCGACCACCTGCGCCGAAGCACCCTTGTGCTTGCCTATGAGTCCCTGCGCTCCGCTTCTTGCCCAACCGACGACATACTCGTTGGCGATCGCAGAACGGCTGACGGATTCGACCACCCGCCCGTTTTCGTTGGCGATGACTTTTGTTCTTCCGTCATAGGGGACGCCCGCGATTTCCTCCGCGGCGAAGCCGATAGCCGGCAACACCAGTCCGACCCGGAGAATTTCCGTCTCGCCCGTTCCGAGGGCGGCGATCGTGCCGTCCGGGTGCGCTTCCAGGCGGTTCTTCTCTAGCACCAGGCCGGTGACGCGGCCGGCAGCATCGGCCAGCACCTGGGTCGGCGACACAAGAAATCGCAGGTGGAGCTTCTTCTCTCCCGAAACCGGAAGCCTTGCCGCGAAGGACTGAAGTATCCGCAGACTCTTGTCCGACGGCGTATTGCCGAGCGCTTCGGCGCTACCGCAGTCAGCCAGTTCGCGCGGGTCGATGACCGGGCTCGCCCCCTCCAGTTCGCCAAGTTCCTTGAGTTCGATATGGGTAAACGCCGCCTGGGCCGGTCCCCGCCGGCCCAGCAGGTACACTTCGCGCACCCGGCTCCGGCGCAGCGCCTCTCTTGCGTGTGAGGCCATGTCGGTCTTTTCGAGTTCGGCCGGCGTGCGCAGGAGGATTCGTGCCGCATCCACGGCGACGTTGCCGTTGCCCACAACGGCAACGCTCGTCACCGACAAGTCGATCTGGGCCTGCTCGTAGTCGGGATGGCCGTTGTACCAGCCGATAAAAACCGTAGCCGGCGTGCATCCGGCCACGCCTTCTCCGGGAATGCCGAGGCGACGATCAGCCTCGTTGCCGACTGCGTAGAGGATCTGGTGATAATGCTGGCGCAAGTCCTCGACCGTCAGATCGCGTCCAAGACGTACATTGCCGAGAAACCTGAAGTTCGGCCGCTCGGCCGTCCTTTCGAACACGCGGGTGACCGCCTTGATGCTCGGGTGATCGGGTGCGACGCCCGCCCGCACCAGTCCGTAGGGCGTCGGAAGACGGTCGAAGACATCCACATGGATCACCGTGTCGGTGCGCTTCAACAAAGCTTCCGCGGCGTAGAAGCCTGCAGGCCCGGCACCGATGATGGCGATTCGCACGAACGACCTCCCC
The DNA here is from genome assembly GCA_903904605.1 of uncultured Sterolibacterium sp. Lineage (GTDB taxonomy): Bacteria > Pseudomonadota > Gammaproteobacteria > Burkholderiales > Rhodocyclaceae > CAIYYX01. Next base: position 7,764 of record CAIVDC010000045.1, on the reverse strand, counting down.
GAAAGACTTGTAATGACAGGCAGCAGATTCCTTCTCGGTTAACAGCGCCTTGGCGCCCGTTTCATGGTACCCAAGAGAATTTGATGGGGTTAACATACCATGTCGGCGGTGATTCCAGCCACATGAAAGGTTTGCCTGCCGGGCGCATTGCTGTAATGATCCTGTTTTGATCTGCGAGCAGTCATGATACCGACCCTTCCAGGAGATGCGATGACCACCACTTTCAACCTCCAGCGATTCGAGCAGGCCATTGCTCTGTTCGACGCTGCCAACAGCGAGGACCCGAACCGGGAAGCAGCAGACGGCCGCGATTGGCCGAAGGAACTGCTCTATGCCCACCGCATGACCGAAATGCTCGAACGCTTCGCGCCCGAAGCATCCGAGGCAGTTCGTCTCGCCTGCCGGGCCCAGCACATCCAGCGCTGGAAGATTCCCCGCAAGGACTATCCGATGACGCCGGAGGGTTACCAGCGCTGGCGCACCACGCTCTACAAGTTCCACGCCGAGCTGGCCGGCAAGTTCATGCGGGAAGCCGGATACGATGAAGACATGATCGAGCGGGTCATGAAGGTCGTCGGCAAGCGCGGCCTCAAGGTCAATCCGGAAACCCAGGTGATGGAGGACGTTGTCGATCTCGTGTTCATCGAGTACTACATGCTCGGCTTCGCTTCCCAGAAGACCGAGTACAGCGAGGAAAAATGGCTCGACATCATCCGCAAGACCTGGAGGAAGATGTCCGATCAGGGGCATGCCTTCGCCGTTTCAGGAAAACTGAAACTGCCCGAGGCACTGCTTCCCCTGATCCTCAAGGCGGTAGGGTAGTTGACCGGACCCCCTGCCCGTCCCGGCCATGCATACGCCTCAGGCTGCGCTGTCCAGCGCGAACCGAGCCATCGCGGCAATCACGGCGGGCGATTCCCCGACCGCCTGGGCAATCTCGAATGCCAAGCCCGGGTATCGGTCGGTCGCACTGTCTGCCAGTTGTGGCAGGTCTTTGAGCACATGGCGCCCAGGGGCGAAGAAGATAGGCACAACGACAATATTCCGGATGTCCCGCACAACGAGAGCATCGACGGCCATTTCAAAAGACGGCTGCATCAGTTCCAGAAAGCCGATCTCCACCTTGGCCGCCGGGTCCAGCATCAGCAAAGCGGCGCGGATGCGGTGGAAAGGCTCGACGTATTCGCGGTTGCGGGCGCCGTGGCCGAACAGGATGATGCCTTTGTCGCTCATTCAGTTGCCTCCCCCGGATTATCACTGCGGCGGTGTGCCTGCAAAGGATTTGACGACGCAACGGCCGGCGCATCGATCACGGCTATTATGCGGCAGAGAATGCAACTCGGCGAGGGTCCGGGCCTTGACGAAGGCCAGCCGGGACATTTTCCGCCGTATCACGCCATCGCCGGCGGGACGATCATTCCCGCCGGCGACCGCCCTGGCCGCAGCGGCGGCTGCAGCTCGCACCCCGGATCGCCATGCCGAATGAACTGAGCGGCGAACTGCGCTCGCTCGTTGCAGCCGTGCAGCGCAACTGCGACATCGCCGATGCGCGCCACGCACGGGGCATGACACTGTGCATCTACCTGTTGGAGATGCGCGAATACTTCCGCTGGGAGCGGGATCTTGCGCCGTCCGCGCCGCCACCCCGCGCCGACTTGAGCCGCTGGATCGCCGAGCGCGAAACGCTTTGGAATGATCTTGAGGAAAGCGAATTCGACCCTCTCTGCCTAGACGGCGAACAGTTTGACCCGTTTGCCACCGACGCGATCAACGAACGGCTGCGCCAAAGGGGCCTGGTCTACGGCGCCGGAATCGGCCGATATCATCGGCCGCATTTCTTTCTCGGCGAACGGCTGCGGCAGGAAGTGCGCGAAGGAGTATCCGTCCTGGTCAGCGGCCGCGAGTATGCGCGCGACCTCACCGCGATGCCCGCAGCCCTGAGGTCGGGCACTCTCTATTTGCGCCAGGACGTAGTGCGGCGCTGGCTCTGGGGAAAAGTCGAGACATGGCCGGGCCAGCCCAAGAGCGGCCCACTGGGCCGCGCGCTGCTGCAGCACGGTTTCGACGCCGATGCCGATACCGCGATCTCGCGCATGGCCGAGATCGAAGGCGAGGCCATGATTCTGCACGAACTGGGCGAACATCGGGCCGGCCGCTGGCTCGGCCCTGCCTGGGAGGAGATGCTGGCCGGCTTCAGCGAACGACGCGCGGAAATCCTTTGTCGCGCCGTGCGCGACCTCATCGCCGACTGCGACTTTACGCTGCCCACGCTGCTGGCGCGAGGTGCGCAAGGGTCGCTGCATTTCTGGTTCGCCAATTTGGAAGGGATGCGCCGCGCCCTGTTTCCCGGTTTGGCCGTCGCCTATGGCCGGTGGCACGAGCAGGGCGACGAAACTGCGCTGCGGCGGACGCTGGCAGAGGGCAGCGCACATTGGCGGGACGTGGCAACTCGTCTGCTGGCGATCCATCGCCGCGAAGGCGCTGCAGGAGAAGCGCGGATATCGGCCCTGGCCGACGCGGACCAGCTGGCGCTATGACCGCCGCGCAAGCGATCTGGTCGCCTGCTGGGCGCGGCGCGTTCCGGCCATTTCCTTAGGCTCAGCCGCCTTCCGAGCGAACCCAGTTGATCAGGGCGTCCGAGGGCATGGCCCCGGACGTGCGGGCGAGCTCCTGTCCCCGGTGAAAAATAACCAAGGTGGGAATCGAGCGAATGGCGAACCGCGCGGCGAGTTCCTGCTCCACTTCGGTATTGACCTTGGCAAGGCGGTAGTTTGGCTCAAGGCGGGCCGCGGCCTTGACAAACTCCGGGGCCATCATTTTGCAGGGACCACACCATGGTGCCCAGAAATCGACCACCAGAGGTATATCGGAACCTTCCAGATGCCTGCCAAAACTCGCAGCATCGAGTTCCACCACAGAACCGCTGAACAAGCGCGCCCTGCAGCGGCCGCAAACACCACCGTCGGCCAGACGCTCACGCGGCAGCCGATTGGCTGTGTGGCAACCGGGGCAAACCACTTGCACTGTCGCTGACATGCTCCCTCCCATCCGTCCGTCATCTCTGATATAGGGTGCCAATGAGCAATTTCAAGGGCTGCGCCGGAATCCCGGTCTGCTGCCACACAATCGCCGCCCGCCGGGTCGGCTTGCGGTTGATCCGGAATAGGGCGCCAGCCGCCGCCAACGGAAGCAACTTATTCCGGCCGCTCCAGGGACCGCAGCCTGCGGTACAGCGAACGGACGCTGATACCGAGTTTCGCGGCCAGTTCCGCCCGGCTGCCGCTGTGGGACTTAAGCCGCTCAAGCAAAGTGTCCCGCTCCATTTCGGGCAAAGAGCGGTTGGCCACAGGGGGCGACGCTTGCGGCGCATTCGTGGGTCCCGTCCCGGCTGAGCGCTCTGCCATCCGTGCTGCGCCGGAATCCGGGCCGAAGGCCCGCTCGACATGCGCGCGATGAATCACCTGGCCGTCGCAGAGCAAGGCGGCACGTTCCAGCACATTGCGCAACTCGCGCACGTTGCCCTGAAACAGGTGCTCCTTCAGGCGCGACGTGGCCTCGCGCGACAGTCCGAGTCGCCGCCGCGGCGCCACGCGGTCGAGCAGCGCCGTGGCCAGCATCGGGATATCTTCGGCACGCTCGCGCAGCGCCGGCAGACGAATGGGAAATATGCTCAGACGATAGTACAGATCTTCCCGGAAGCACCCATCGGCAACCATCGCTTGCAGGTCGCGATGGGTCGCCGAGACGATGCGCACATCGGTGCGGCGCAGCTCGGTACTGCCGACGCGCCGATAGGTACCGCTCTCCAGCAGGCGCAGCAGCTTGACCTGCATCGGCAACGGGATATCGCCCACTTCGTCAAAGAACAGCGTTCCGCCGCTGGCCGATTCCACCAGGCCCCTTTTTGCGGCGCCAGCGCCGGTAAAGGCGCCGCGCTCATGACCAAAAAGCTCGCTTTCGAACAGCGTCTCGGTCAGGCTGGCGCACTCCACGACCACCAGCGGCCCAGCGGCGCGGGAACTGGCCTCGTGCACCGCGCGCGCCACCAGCTCCTTGCCGGTGCCTGACTCGCCCAGTAGCAGCACGCTGGCGTCCGACGGTCCAACGCGCGCCACCAATTCCAGCATTTGCAGAAAGATCCGGGTACGGCCGATCAAGCCATGAACGGCAGGCTGAGCCTTCCCCACGCGCAAGGTTTCCATCTTCTCGATGAAGTAGGCATGATCACCGTGGGCATCGCGCAGCGGAGCCAGCTCGATGTTGATGTAGGCCTCGCCCAGTGGCGTATGGTGCAAGTGCAAAACCCGTTCTCGCTGACCGGAGTGGCGGGCGCGCGCCAAGGGGCAATTCTCCCCTGACTGGTCGCACGGAGCAGTGAAGTGGTGCGATACCTCGTAGCACATGCGGCCGACAACCGATGCTTGCGGACTGAACTGGCTTCGGTAGGCGGCATTCGCCGCAAGGACACGGTACTGTCGATCAAAAAGAATGTGCGGCTCGGGCAATCCCTCGAGGTAGGAAACCAGTTCCGGCAAAGGGCTGGACATCAGGCGTTCTCCAGAAGCGGGCGGGAAGAGCAGGACCAATGCCTGCCATTATGGCATCAGCTGTCAATATGGCAGACAATTATTCTGCCATATTGACACGACATCCCTCGTGCCGATGGACGAACGGCTGTTTTGATTGATGTTTATGGATAGGCGCGATATGGCACAAAACCTGCACGCCTTGGTAGCATGAGCCAAGATGAACATCACTTAGTTCGCCATTTGACCATCGTCGTGCTGCTCAAGCTGATCGTGCTCATCACGCTGTGGTGGGTGTTCGTGCGCGATGCCGGCGAAAGCGTCGACTCGGCTCGCGTAGCCGAAAGAATCGGCGGGGCAGCGTCTTCGCAAGGAGTATCGAAGTGATTTCAGAACAATTGGTCGACCTGTCGAGGCTGCAATTTGCCGTCACCGCCCTTTACCATTTCCTGTTTGTACCCCTGACTCTGGGAATGGTCTGGTTGCTCGTGATCATGGAAAGCGTCTATGTGATGACCGGCAAAACCGTCTACCAAGACATGACCCGTTTCTGGGGCAAACTGTTCGGCATCAACTTCGCGCTCGGCGTCACCACCGGCATCACCCTGGAATTCCAGTTCGGCACCAACTGGGCCTACTACTCGCATTACGTCGGCGATATCTTCGGCGCACCGCTGGCGATCGAGGGACTGATGGCCTTCTTCCTCGAATCGACCTTCATCGGCCTGTTCTTCTTCGGTTGGGACCGGCTCTCCAAGCCCAAGCACCTGATGGTCACGCTGCTGATGGCAGTCGGCACAAACCTGTCGGCGCTGTGGATACTGATCGCCAACGGCTGGATGCAGAATCCCGTGGGTGCCGAATTCAACTACACCACCATGCGCATGGAGCTGGTCAACTTCTGGGCGCTGCTGTTCAATCCGGACGCGCAGGTCAAGTTCGTGCACACCGTGTCGGCCGGCTACCTGACCGGCGCGATGTTCGTTCTGTCGATTTCGGCCTGGTATCTGCTCAAGGGCCGCGATGTCGAGTTCGCCAAACGCAGTTTCCGTATCGCGGCCGCCTTTGGCCTCGCCAGTGCCTGCTCGGTGATCGTCCTGGGCGATGAATCGGGCTACACCGTGGGCGAAGCGCAGCAAACCAAGATGGCCATCATCGAAGCGATGTGGCAGACAGAGCCCGCGCCCGCCTCGTTCAATGTCATCGCCTGGCCTGACGAGGCCCGGGCAAAGAACGACTGGGCGGTCTCGATCCCCTGGGTGCTGGGGCTGATCGGGACGCGCTCGATCAGCAGGGAGATCCCCGGCATCTTCGAGATCAAGGCCAAGAACCGGACGCGAATCGTCTCCGGAATCGACGCCGTAAACGCCCTGGAGGCGCTGCGCACGAATCCGTCGAATGGCGCCGCGAAGGAAGTGTTCGAAAGGCACAAGGCCGATCTCGGCTTCGGCCTGCTGCTCAAGAAGTACGTCGTCGAAATGAATCAGGTCACGCCCGGGATCATCGAACGTGCAGTAAGCGACACCGTGCCGCGCGTTGCGCCCATGTTCTGGAGCTTCCGAATCATGGTCGGCCTCGGCTTCGCGATGCTGCTGCTGTTCGCGCTCTCCTTCCTGAGCACGGTCAAGATAAATTGCCGGCAAAAACCGTGGCTGCTGAAATGGGCCCTGTGGATGCTTCCGGCACCCTGGATCGCCTGCGAGCTGGGCTGGTTCGTCGCCGAATACGGGCGCCAGCCCTGGACCATCTACGGTGTGCTGCCCACGCATCTGAGCGTATCGACACTGAGCGTGAACACCTTGTACGGGTCGCTGGCCGGATTCATCGGCTTCTACACTGTGCTGCTGATCGTCGAGATGTACTTGATGGTTAAATTTGCGCGCCTGGGACCGGGAAGCCTGGGCACCGGTCGTTATGCGGGTGAAGTCTCGCACCCTGACTCGGCACACGCGTGAAGGAGAAGCAAGATGTTCGACTATGCAACCTTTAAACTGATCTGGTGGCTGCTCATCGGGGTGCTGCTGGTCGGATTTGCCATCATGGACGGCCATGACATGGGAGTCGGCACCTTGCTGCCCTTCGTCGGCCGCAACGACCTGGAACGCCGCGTCGTCATCAACACCGTCGGTCCGCATTGGGACGGCAACCAGGTCTGGTTCATCACCGGCGGCGGGGCGATATTCGCGGCCTGGCCGCTGGTCTATGCGACCGCCTTCTCGGGATTTTACTGGGCGATGATGGCCGTACTGTGGGCGCTGTTCTTCAGGCCTGTCGGCTTCGACTACCGAAGCAAGATCCACAACGCGACCTGGCGCAGCACCTGGGACTGGGGCCTGTTCGTCGGCGGCGCGGTTCCGCCGCTGATCTTCGGCGTGGCGTTCGGCAACCTTCTGCAGGGCGTGCCTTTCCAGTTCGATGACTACATGGTATCGACCTATACCGGCACCTTCTGGCAGTTGCTCAACCCGTTTGCCCTGCTCGCCGGGGCAGTGAGCAGCGCCATGATCACCATGCACGGCGGCGCCTACCTGGCCCACCGCAGCGAAGGCGCGATTCAGGCTCGCGCCATCAGGGGCGCAGTCGGTGCCGCCCTGATCATGGTGCTGGCCTTCGTGGCCGCGGGCTTTTGGATCCAGAACATTGCAGGCTATCGCATCACATCGCCCATCGACCCGGCTGGACTGTCCAACCCGATGAGCAAGAGCGTGGTCCGCGAGGCCGGGGCCTGGATGGCAAACTACGGCCGGCAACCGCTGCTGTGGCTGCTGCCAGCCCTGGGTGTGACGGCTGCCCTGCTCTCGGCGGGCTTGTTGCTGGCCCGTCGAACGCTGACCGGATTCGTCGCTTCTTCGCTGGCCTTGGTGGGCGTAATCGGCACGGCAGGCGTCTCGATGTTCCCGTTCATCATGCCTTCCTCCACCGTGCCGGCCGCCAGTTTGACGGTCTGGGATGCGGTCTCCAGCCACCTGACCCTGGGCATCATGTTCTGGGTCACGATGATATTCATGCCGCTGATCGTGATTTACACCTCCTGGGCATACCGCGTGATGCGCGGCAAGGTCACGGTCGCGCAAATCCAGGCCAACGAGCACAACGCCTACTGAGCATCCCAAGCCCATGAATGTGCCCGGTGTTCGCGAAGAAACGAGTATGAGGTATAAGGTGAGCGGCAGCGCCGATATGACCGACACATCAATGGTGCGAACTCGCAGCGTAAGGCGACGCTGTGTAGAAAGCC
>CAIVDC010000044.1 GCA_903904605.1 uncultured Sterolibacterium sp. | reverse complement strand
TCGCTCTACGACCTGCGCAACCTGTTCCAGGTGAACGTCGAAGAAGGCCGCCACCTCTGGGCCATGGTCTATTTGCTGCACGCCCACTTCGGCCGCGACGGCCGCGAGGAAGGCGAGGCGCTGCTCGAGCGCCGTTCGGGCGACGCCGACAATCCGCGCATCCTCACCGCATTCAACGAGCAGACGCCCGACTGGTTGTCCTTCTTCATGTTCACCTTCATCACCGACCGCGACGGCAAGTTCCAGTTGGCGGCCCTGGCCGAATCGGGCTTCGATCCGCTTTCCCGCACCTGCCGCTTCATGCTCACCGAGGAAGCGCATCACCTGTTCGTCGGCGAATCGGGCATCAGCCGGATCATCCAGCGCACCTGCGAAGTCATGAACCAGTACAAGACCGATGATGCCGCCAAGCTGCGCGCCCTGGGCGTGATCGACCTGCCGACGATACAGAAATACCTGAACTTCCACTACAGCGTCACCTCGGACCTCTACGGTGCGGAGATCTCCTCCAACGCCGCCTCCTTCTACACCAACGGCCTGAAGGGTCGCTTCGAGGAGACCAAGATCGCCGACGACCACACCCTGGAAGGGTCCGAATACGCTTTCATGGACATCAACAACGACCAGATCGTCATCCGCCACGGCCAGGCCGTCACGCTCCTGAACGAACGGCTGCGCGACGACTGGGTGGCCGACGTGCAGTCGGCCATCGACCGCTGGAACAAGGTGCCGGCGAAGCTCGGCATCCCCTTCAAGTTCACCCTGCCGCACAAGGGCTTCAACCGCAAGATCGGCCTGTTCGGCGGCCACCACATCAGCCCCGAAGGCGCAATCCTGTCCGAAGCCGAATGGACCCACCGGCACGGCGGCTGGATGCCCAGCGAGGCGGACCGGCTGTTCATCCATTCGCTGATGGGCCGCGTCACCGAGCCGGGCAAGTTCGCCAACTGGATCGCGCCGCCCGCGCGCGGCATCAACAGCCAGCCGGTGGACTTCGACTACGTGCGCTTCAACTAGGCCGGGAGGAATGCCGAGCCGAGCCGCCGGGCCGCCCCAAGGCGAGGCAGCGTCAGGCATGGAGTCCCACAGGGACGAACTACAGTCACCCCCTTGCTCGGCAAGGGGGCCGGGAGGAATGCAAAGATGACCGACCTGGTACGCCAGCACCTGATCGATCCGGAGATCTGCATCCGCTGCAACACCTGCGAAGAAACCTGCCCGATCGATGCGATCACGCACGACGGCCGCAATTACGTGGTCAAGTTCGAGGTCTGCAACTGGTGCAACGACTGCATCGGGCCGTGCCCCACCGGCGCCATCGACAATTACCGCAATGTCTCCGCGACGCAGTCCTACAGCCTGGAAGAACAGTACACCTGGGATGTGCTGCCGGCGCCCGTTGACGCCCAGGCAGGCGAATCCGAGATGCCCGAGGAAGTCGCCCGCATCACCGAGATCGCCCAGGCCGGACAGGGCGGTCCGGCCAGTCCGCCGTGGTCGGCCGCGCACCCCTATGTGAACCTGTTCTCGCCGCAGAAGCCGACGCTGGCCACGGTCTCCGGCAACCATCGCATCACCGCCATGGACGCCACCGCAGACATCCGCCACCTCGTGCTGGATTTCGCCAGCGTCGCCTTCCCGGTGCTGGAAGGCCAGTCGATCGGCATCATCCCGCCGGGTTGCGACGAACAGGGGCGGCCCCACACCATGCGCCTGTACTCGGTGGCGAGTCCGAGAAACGGCGAGCGCCCCGGCTACAACAATCTCTCGCTGACGGTCAAGCGCGTCACCGAGGACCACCAGGGCGTGCCGACCCGCGGTTTGTGCTCCAACTATCTGTGTGACCTGCAGAAGGGCGCAAAGGTGCAGGTCTGCGGCCCCTACGGCACGACCTTTCTGATGCCCAACCATCCCGGCGCCTCGTTGCTGATGATCTGCACCGGCACCGGCAGCGCGCCGATGAGGGCGATGACCGAGCGCCGCCGTCGGCGCCTGCCGCTCAACGAAGGCGGCGAACTGATGCTTTTCTTCGGCGCAAGATCGGCCGCGGAACTGCCCTACTTCGGCCCGCTTTCGAAACTGCCGAAGCAGCTGATCGACATCAACTTCGCCTTTTCCAGGGTGCCGACCCAGCCCAAGCAATACGTCCAGGACAAGATCCGCGAACGCCACCAGGACGTCGTCCGCCTGCTCAAGGACGACAACTGCTACATCTACATCTGCGGCCTGAAAGGCATGGAGCGCGGCGTCGACGAAGCCTTCCGCGACATCTGCAGGATGGCCGGCGAGGACTGGGACGCGCTGCTGCCGCAACTGAAGGCGGCGAGCCGCTATCACGTCGAGACCTACTGATCCCGATGCTTGCGGTTCGGAAATCAGATTGAAAGAATCGGCCGTCGCGATACCACCCGCAATGAATGCTCCGGAGAACCCACCGTCGAGCCACGGACCTGAGCTGGGTCCCTGGAACCCCGGCATACAGTCACAGATTCCCCGACATCTGCTGCCCCTGTCGACGCTTTTCCGCGCCGAGAACGTCTTCACCTCCTTCGAAGACGCAACGGAACTGAACGATCTCACCGGCATCGATCTCGCCGAACTGGTGCGCTTCCGGCCGGAGCGGCTGGCGCTGCACGAACTACTGATCCGCGTCACCGGCGACTTCTCGGTGGCCGACGGATCGCGCTACGAAGATCTCGGCATCAATTTCCGCGCGATGACCGCGACGATTCTGACGCGCTACCTGGCGCCGCAGATGACGGAAATCCGCGCGGCCTACGAGTCCGCCAGGCGGCAACTGGCGGCGCGGATAGAGGGCGAACTCGCGGCGGCTTTCGCCCCCGCCCCTTCACCTTCCCGGAACAGATACAGCGTTTTCAGGTGGCTCTCCGGAGCGCGCGACACGGCCGGAGCCGCGCAATCCTTCGCCCAGGAGCGGCAGGCGGAAGAGTGGGAGCGAAAGGCGAATGCCAGCCACGACGGCCTGGAAAAGGCCGCCTGCCGGGCCCTGGCCAAGGTCGCCGCGGCGCTGTGCAAACGTCATGGCCGGCCCTGGGGCAGCCGCGAACTGATCGGCAATATCGCGACCGACCTGGCGTGCAACGACTATTGCAGCGAGGAGATCGGCCGCCTGATCGAGCCGCAGGTCGCCCTGGCCGCGTCACGGGAAGGCTACCAGTTGCTGCCGGCGCAGGCGCATCCTTTCGTCATGAACACCAAGGGTCCCTCCGCCTCCGGCAAGAGCACGCTGCGGCCGCTGCAAAAAATCCTGGCCAACCGGATCGGCGTGCGCTGGAACGAATTTGCCCTGATCAGCCCGGATATCTGGCGCAAGCAGTTGCTCGATTACGCCTCGCTCGGACCCGATTTCCGCTACGGCGCGACGCTGACCGGCGAGGAACTGAAGATCATCGATCACAAGCTCGACCGGCACATGCGGCAAAAGGCAGAGCATCGGGGCATGTCGCATCTGGTCATCGACCGCTTCCGCTTCGACAGCTTTGCCCAGGACTCGGACCGAGCAGGCAGCACCCTCCTGACCCGTTTCGGGCACATCGTCCACCTCTTCTTCATGGTCACGCCGCCCCAGGAAATCGTCGAACGCGCCTGGAAGCGGGGACTCGAGGTCGGCCGCTACAAGGCCGTGGATGACCTGCTCGCGCACAGCGTCGAAGCCTATTCGGGGATGCCGCAACTGTTCTTCACCTGGGCGCAACGCGAGGACATGCGGGTGCATTTCGAGTTTCTCGACAACAGCGTCGCCTTCGGCGAATCGCCGCGCACCGCAGCCTTCGGCTGGAACGGCCGGATGTTCGTGCTGGACGTCAAATGCATGCTCGATGTCGGGCGCTTCCGCAAGGTGAACATCAACGCCGGCGCGGCAGATCAACTCTACGACGACCCGGGCCTCGAAGACCCGGGGCGTAACACCGACTTCCTGGTGCAATGCGCAGGGCGGCTGCGCGAGATCACATTTGCCGAACATGCGACAGGGCGAATCTATCTCAGGATCGTTTCCGGGCGGGTAGTCTGGGTCGACAGCGACGTGCTGGAGCAGGCGCTCCTCGACCCCGAGACGCGTGCCGGCATCCTGGCCATCGCGCCCGGTCTCCCCGAGCGGGCGAAAGCCCCGCCCGGACCGCCGCAATTCGTGCATGAAGCATGCAGCGGCGAGCGCATCAGCACCCTGGGCGACTGGGGAAATCGCGCCGACCCGGGCCGTTGATCCGCTTGTTCCGGAGCCTATCCCTGGATCTTCTTGATCAGATGTTTCTCGACCCAGCCTTCAAAACCATCGCCGCGGATGAAGATGAAGCCGTCCTTTTCCTTGCCCTCGACAACGGCTTCGCCGCCTCTCTGGAAGGACTGCTGGACCAGTTTCGCGCTGCTTGCGGGCGACGTGAAGATGCGGATCTTGGCGATCTTCGGCTGCACGATGTCGCCCTCCTCGAAACCGGCTCCGGCCTTGGTCACCGTTTTGACCTCTTCCTTGAGCGACCGGGTGTCGCGATTCAACTCCGGCGACCCGCGGGTTGAGGCGACCACGTTGTTGTAGGCATTGAGGAACGCCGCCGCGACGACTTTGCCTTCGTTCGTGCTTTCGTAGGCGCCCAGCCCGACGGCACCGCCGGCGCCGGCGAGGATGCCGCCCAGGGCCCAATCGGTCTTTTCCGAACTGCCCTGGGCAGCGGCCACCTGGACGCCGCTGCGCGTGTCGGCCAGGATGAGCGTGGTCTGTGCCTGCTTGAATTTGACGCCGCCGGCGATTGCCCCGGCCACCCGGCCGAGTGGTCCGAACAGGCCGCCAATCGTGCTGGCGACACCGCCGCCCACGCCGCCGGCGTTGTTGTCGGAGAAGACGACTTCGGGCGTCAGGACGAAATCGGCGCTGGCCATCTGGCCCTGACCCATGTTGCTGCCGACCCGGGCTTGCCCCGCTTCCGCGAGACTGCGCTCCTGCATGATGTTGCGCATGGCGACGCCGCGTTCGACGACCACGAAGCAGTTCGACTGCTGGATCATCATGCGCAGGAGCCCCGTCGGCGACGGCAGGCGATAGGACATCAGCGCCTTCTGAAACGGATCCTGAGGTTCGTACACCGCGATCTTGCCGAACGGCCTGTCGCAATGCTCAAGCGTCGGGGCGGCATTCTGCGCGCCGTTGGGTCCGGCGGCACCGGTGACCTGACCCGACGCATCCTCGCTTCCCTGCTTGTAACCGGTATCGAATGCCAGGACGCCACTCGACGCCGACACGAAGGCCAGCGCGCCGAAGGCGATGGCGGACTTCCGGACCGTGCTCATGATTTACCCCGCGCGTGATTGATGGAACATCGACGACGCCCTTGTCTTCCGGTATGACCGATGCAAGGCGAGCGACGATTATGCCACTATCATTTTCGCCTGTATAGCCGGCGCAGCCGGCCGGACGAGCGTCCTTAAAGCCGGCGGGAAGCGTCGTGCCCGGACAGGTAGCGGGCGAAGTCCGCTGCCGGCATCGGTCTGGCGAAGAGATAGCCCTGCGCCTCGTCGCAGTGGAAGATGCGCAGATGCTCGAGCATCTCCAGGTCCTCGACGCCTTCGGCGATGGTCTTGAGGTTGAGGCTCCGCGCCATCTGGATGATCGCCCGGACAATCGCGGCGTCGTCGGGATCGCTCGCCAGATCCCGGATGAAGGACTGGTCGATCTTCAGCTTGTCCACCGCGAAACGCTTCAGGTAGGACAGGCTCGAATAGCCGGTGCCGAAGTCGTCGATCGACAGCTTCACGCCGAGCAGCTTCAGCCGCTTCACCGTGGCCAGCACGCTCTCGGTGTTCTGGATCAGAATCGACTCGGTCAGCTCCAGTTCGAGCCGGGCCGGGTCGAAGCCCGATTCTTCCAGCGCGCTGATCACCGTCTGCTCGACATCGCCCCGGCGAAACTCCACCGCCGACAGATTCACCGCCATGGTCAGTTCCGGCAGGCCCTCCCGCCGCCAGGCCATCGCCTGCCGGCACGCCTCCCGCATCACCCAGGCGCCGATCGGGAGGATCAGCCCGCTCTCCTCGGCGACCGGAATGAATCTGCCCGGCGCGATCATCCCCGACTCCGGATGGTTCCAGCGGATCAGGGCCTCGACGCCGACCACGGCACCGCTGGCCAGATCGATCTGCGGCTGGTAATGGAGCATGAACTCGCCGCGCTCCACCGCCCTCCTCAGACCGTTCCTCATGGCCAGATGATCGACCGCCTCGACATTCATTTGCTCGTTGAAGAAGCGGTGGGCGTTCCGCCCCGACTCCTTGGCCCGGTACATCGCCATGTCGGCCTTCTTCAGCAGCGTCTCGAAATCCGTGCCGTCCTCGGGATAGAGAGCGATGCCGATCGACACCGAAGTGGACAGCTCGTGGCCGTCGGCCTGAAACGGCTCCTGCAGCCGTTCCATGATCTGGTCCAGGACCGGCGACGCTGCTTCGGTATGGGGCAGGTCCTGCACCACGATCAGGAATTCATCGCCGCCCTGCCGGCTGATGGTGTCGGTGTCGCGCACGCATTCGTTCAATCGGGCCGCGACTTCCTTGAGCAGCGCATCGCCGACGGCGTGGCCCAGGGAATCGTTGATGCTCTTGAAATTGTCGAGATCGAGGAAGAGCAGCGCGACCTTGCTCCGGGAACGATCGGCGTGGGCAACCGCCTGCCCGAAGCGATCCTGGACCAGCAGGCGGTTGGGCAAGCCGGTCAGGCTATCGCGATAGGCGAGGAACTCGATCCGCCGCTCGGCAGCCCTGCGCTCGGTGATGTCGGCGGCGATCGCCAGGTAGCCGTATATCTGCCCCGCGGCGTCGCGCAGCGGCGCCAGGGTGGTGCTGATGTCGATCGGCGACCCGTCGCGCTTCTGGCGGTTCACCTCGGCCTGGACGATGACCTCCCCTTGCAGCACTCTTTGACGGATATTCCCGGTTTCTTCGAACTTGTCCGTCGGAACGGTCGGCAGCGGCTGCCCCAGAACCTCTTCTTCGCGCCAGCCGAACATTTGCTCGGCGCCCCTGTTCCAGGCGGTCACAATGCCTTTCGTGTCTCTCGTGTAGATTGCCAGGGGCGAACTATCGACGATCGCCTGCTTCAGCTTCCTTTCGTCCTCGAGCCAGCGGTTTGCCTGCCTCAGAGCAGCCATCGCCGAGTCCTGTTTCTTCCAGGCTCGGTAGATCACCCAGGACATCAGCAGGGTGACCAGCAGGAACAGCGACACCAGGGCCAGCGTCTTCCTGGCTTCGTTGCGCCATCCGGCGAGATAGTCGTCGGTGGCAAGGCCGATGACGATGTTGAAGGGCAGGCCCTGGATCTTGCGGAAGGAATAAGCCCGTTCGATGCCGTCCACGGAGGAGTAGACCCGGTAGTTACCCTCGGACCTTCCCTCCCTGAATAGCTCCATCAGTCGGGGCGATCTCAACTTGAAGCCCACGGAACTGCCGACGCCTCCCGGCTCCGGCTGACGCGTGATGATGCTGAGACTGTCGTCGAACAAGGTGAAGGAACTGCCCGGGCCGACACTGAGGGAGGAAAACACTTTGGTGAAATGCGCCAGCGCGATCGTCCCAAAGACGATGCCGGCAAAGGAGCCGTCGCCGTGTTCGAGCCGCCGCGCAGCGGTGATCAGCCACTTGCCGCTGGCACGCCCAAGAAGAGGGCCGGAGACCACCAGGCCGGCCCCGGGATCGCCTTTCAGGCGGATGAAATAGTCGCGATCGGCCAGGTTTGCAACCGGGCCTTGAACCAGCCCGGCGCCATACAAGACCGTGCCGTTCTCGTCGGTCATGCGCAGGCCGTTCAGATCGCCTTGCTGCGCGAATTGCCATTCGATCTCGGCGTTCATGGCGGACCCTGAAATCCCGCCCGCGGCGAGTTGCCGCTCTGCTGCGCTGACGATGGACAGCAGGCTCAGGTCGATCATGCGCATCGAGGCGGCGATGTCTTGATCGAGCAGTCGCGCCAGGTTCTGACTGGCCAGCGTCGCCTGTTCATCGTAATGCAGCCGGCTTTGCCGAAGGGACAAGGCCGCCAGGCCGGCAACGAGCAGATTGATCAGCAGGAGGCCAATGGCCAGCCGGGCGATGACCTTACCGAAGGACAAGGTCGTGCCTGAGCGAAGCGGCTTTCCATCCATGGACAATTCCTCGGCGTCGGCGCAGTTCCCGCCGTGGGAATCTCCGCCGGCTGCGCGACATTCTACCGTGACAAAGGAGAAGGCGAGCCAACGGGGGCGTGAGGCAAGCGCCGGCGCGGGAATGGCCGGGAGGACGGGAGGCTAGGTGGCCGACAGCACGGTGCTGCCTTTGCTCGGCATGACCGGCGGAATGAGCGGGCTGCGGACCCGGGGCAAGGGATACTGCGAATCGTTGGTCGGGGACTGCATGGCGCCGGTACTGGCGTAAAACCCGGCCGCGGCGGCGGCGTAAGCGGGGTCGGTCGCCACAGTGCTGAGCGCCTGCGCTGCGGCTTCTGCCAGCAGACCTTGCAATGCACCGGCGGCGTCGAGGTAAGCCGCGGCGGTGGCCGGCGGCGACACCGCCGTCGCCCCGACGACCGCCGCCGTCGCCGCGGCGGTCGGGTTGACCGCCGTGGGGTTGCTCGCTGCGGGACTGCTCGCGGCTGTGCCGGGACCAACCGCCGGCGGCGCCTGGCTATCGGGGGCAGGATTAACGGCCGGCACAACAGAGGAACCGACGTCCGAACCGGCCAGGATGCTCAGTGCCTGCGCCGAGACATCGACTTGGGAGGCGGCGGCCAGCAGGGCCGCGGCATAGGTCGCCGAGTCCGACCTCACGGCCGGGAGGATGCGGCCCTGGCCGGTCGCACCGGCGCCATTCGAGACAGACTGCGCAGAGATCACCATGGGTCGACTCTCCACCGGTTATGCCTGAACTAGCCGATTCGAACCAACTGATCCGGTTCGAACCCTATGACTCTCTGCCAGCCAGGCTTCGATTGCCCCCCGACTCGGTTTAAACTCGGGCACTTCGGTCGTCACTTCGGGAGTGAAGCCTTCGGGAGTGAAGCTCGCCCGCCTGGAGTGACGGTAGCATAGGCTCAAGCTTAAAGCAACCATAACCTAGCTTCATGATATTTCATGTCCTTGGAACGACTCCCGGCATTGCCTGTCCGACCAGCGGTCACTTGAATTCCCTCCTCGCGCCCCCACATGGGCCGGGAAATCCACAGGAGTCAAACGATGTTAGAAAAAACAGTCATCAGCCTCAGCTTGCTGGCTTTGCTCGGCTTTGCCAGCGTAACGGGCGCCGCCGAAGATCCAACCCTCCATCAAGTCTACGAGGCCGCCCAATCCGGGCGTCTGAATGAAGCCCAGGCGATGATGGCGATCGTCCTGCGCGACCATCCCAATAGCGCCAAAGCACATTTCGTCGAGGCGGAACTGCTTGCCAGGCAGGGGCAACTCGCCAAGGCCGGCTCTGAACTGAACACCGCCGAGCGCCTGGCACCGGGACTGCCGTTTGAAAAACCCCAGGCCGTCGATGCGCTGAGGAAGCGCATTGAGTCGCCGCCGGCCGCATCGCGGCTGTCCGCTGCGCCGCAAGTTCCGCGGGCGGAAGCGTCGGGCGGGATTCCCTGGGGCCTGCTGCTGTTCGGCGGCGCCCTGATCGCGGCCATTTTCTACTTCGCCAGTGCCATGCGCAGGCGCAACGGAAGCGCCTTTCCGGCTGGCATGAACCCGGCTTACGCGCCCCAGGGCGGCGCTCCCGGCGCGGCCGCCCAGCCCTACGGACCAGGCGGAATGGCGCCGCCGATGGGGGGTAGCGGCGCCGGCATCGGCTCGGGAATCATGGGCGGTCTGGCCACCGGCGCGGCCCTTGGCGCCGGCATGGTGGCGGGTGAAGCCCTCATGCATCACTTTACCGACGGCAATCGGGGCAGCGTCAGCGCCCCGCCGCCGCTAGCCGACTCCTGGGATTCCCCGGTCAACAACGACCTGGGCGGCGCCGACTTCGGCGTCGCCGACGGCTCCTCGTGGGACGACAGTTCGGGCGGCGGCGGCGACGACTGGAGCTAGAGGCTGACTGCTCCTGGCTAGGTGCTTGCTTTGCTCTCAGCATGCTCCCCGCTATTCTAAAAATCCTCGTCATCGACGAACTGAGGAGCCGGGCCGGCGAAATCTGCGCCGGCCTCGCCTTGGCCGGTCATCAAGTGGTGGCGGTTCTGGCCGGCAGCAGCGACCTCTCGGGAGAAGTGTCGCGGATCCGTCCCGACATCATCCTCATCGATACCGAAGCCCCCTCGCGCGACACGCTCGAACACCTGGCGATCATGGAACGCGACATGCCCCGTCCGGTGCTCATCTTCGCCCGGGAATCGGACAACGAGACGATCCGCAGCGCCATCCGTGCCGGGGTCGCCGCCTACGTCGTCGATGGTCTTGAGCCGGGGCGGCTGAAGCCGGTGATCGAAGTCGCCGTCGCGCGCTTCGAAGCGCACCAGGCGCTCAAGCTGGAACTGCTTGAGGCGACGAAGAAACTCTCCGACCGCAAACTGATTGATCGCGCCAAAGGCATCCTGATGAAGAGCCGCGACCTCGACGAGGATGCAGCCTATGCCGCTCTTCGCCGCCTGGCGATGGATCGCAGCCAGCCGCTGGCGGCAACCGCGAAGGACGTCGTCGATATGGCCAGGCTGCTGCTGTGAGGCCAGCCAACCCTTCGCAGTGCGCCCGAACGGAAACTGCACGGCAACAGTGCGCTGCCGCTCCTCGACCCGCCAGGCCGAAGCCACAGGCCGTTGCTTCCGTGGCGCCGTATTCCTTTCAATGAAGCGGAGGTGAGCATGGACAGCCGGGATTTCAGCCTCGCCGATGACATCGCCAGCCATGGCCGCCGCAAGGTTCTGCGGCACTCGATTGCACCCGGCGGCAAGGCGCCCAGCCACATCTCGGGACTCGCACCGGCAGGCGGCGCCTGGGTGGCCGGCTCCGACGCGCCGGAAAAGAAGGAACTGAGGATCGGCTTCATCCCGCTCACCGATTGCGCTTCGGTGGTGATGGCGGCGGTGAACGGGTTCGACCGGCAGTACGGCGTCAAGATCGTCCCGAGCAGGGAGGCTTCCTGGGCCTCCGTGCGAGACAAACTGGTCAGCGGCGAACTCGATGCCGCCCACGTGCTCTACGGGCTGATCTACGGCCTGGAACTGGGCATCGGCGGACCGAAGAAGGACATGGCGGTGCTGATGACGCTCAACAACAACGGCCAGGGAATATCGCTGGCCAGTCAGTTGCGGGAACGAGGCGTGACCGACGGGCCTGGGCTGAAGAAACTCGTCGCCGCCTCGCCGCAGGGCACCTACACCTTCGCCCAGACCTTCCCCACCGGCACCCACGCCATGTGGCTGTATTACTGGCTCGCCGCGAACGGCATCGACCCGCTGCGCGACGTCAGGTCCATCGTCGTGCCGCCGCCGCAGATGATCGCCAACTGCCGCGTCGGCGCGATGCACGGCTTCTGCGTCGGCGAACCCTGGAACCAGCGCGGCATCGCCGACCACGTGAGCTTCTCGGTGGCCTCGTCCCAGGACATCTGGGCCGACCATCCGGAGAAGGTGCTCGGCACCACCGCCGACTGGGTCGCGAAACACCCGAACACGGCACGCGCCCTGACCGCGGCGGTGCTCGAAGCCAGCCGCTGGATCGATGCCTCCCCCGGCAACAAGCAAAAGACTGCCGAGTCCATCGCCGAGCAGGCCTTTGTCAATACCGACACCGAAGTCATCGTCGGGCGCATGCTCGGCCGCTACCAGGACGGCCTGGGCAAGAGCTGGGAGGACAGTAAGCCGATGCGGTTCTTCAACGACGGCGCGGTCAACTTTCCCTATCTCTCCGACGCCATGTGGTTCCTGACCCAGCACAAGCGCTGGGGCCTGCTGAAGACGGATCCGGACTACCTGGCGGTGGCGAGGAAGGTGAACCGCATCGACATTTACCGGCAGGCGGCCGAGGCCGCCGGCGTCGCGCTGCCGGAAAGCGACATGCGCACCAGCCAGTTGATGGACGGCATCGTCTGGGACGGCCGGGAGCCGAAGAAATACGCCGCCGGTTTCAAGATCAGGGCCTGAGCCTTTCCTCGAATGGCGCCCCATGCGCGCGGCGGCCACCGACGCGCACTGCCCGCTCCCGGCCCTTTCGCCCACCGGGAACTCGAACAGACGCCCACAAGGGGCTAGAATTCGCCGGGCAATTCAAAGCTGGAGCAAACGAATGAGTCGTGCGAAATCTTGTGAAGTCGGACTCGCCATCAAGATCACGGAGGAATTGCTCAAAAGCCTCGACGATCTGCGCCGGTCCTGGACGCGCAATCCTGCCACGCTGCCGAAAGGCCTGTCATGCTCGGAGTCCAAGGAAGGCCGATTCGTCCTGGTCGCGGCGGAATCGGCCTTCGTCACGATTCCCGGCGCATGCGTCATCAAGGGCATCGGCGCGCTGGAACTCTCCGGCTCGGCGCCCGCTTTCGAAGAGGGGGCCAAATCGAAGGCCCTGATCCTCGAGGCCACGCCGGAAGGCTGGAAGTTTTCCGTCAAGTTCGTGCCGCCGATCGTTCGCAAGAGAAACGCGAAGTGAAGCTGAAGCGGCGCCGCATTTTCAGGCCCAGGCCCGCGCCCGGCGGAGTCATTTCGTGAAATCGAATGCGTTCGTCAGATCGCCGGCTTTTGCGCGCACGCCGGGCAACGGTTCGAGACCGAAACGCCTGGTGATGAATTTCAGGATCGAAGTCGTGTCGTAGGATGTCTTGTCGACATAGCCGTTCCGGGCGTAGGGGGAGACGATGATCGTCGGGATGCGCGAACCCGGCCCCCAGCGGTCGCCCCAACCCGTTCCCGAAGGCGGCGGCACGTGATCCCAGAAGCCGCCGTTTTCGTCGTAGGTGACGATGACCGCCATGTGCGGCCATTGCGGGCCATTCTTCAGCCGGTTGAGAATCATGTCGATATGCTCGTCGCCGCTCATCAGATCGGTATAAGCCGGATGTTCCGTATAGCGACCGGCGGGTTTCAGGAACGCCACCTGGGGCAAACCGCCATGGTCTATGGCCGCGAGGAAATCCTGCTCGTCCTTGAGGTGATCCGCACGATCGGGCGTGCCGGGCGCGAAACGCGCGAAATAATTAAAAGGCTGGTGGTGGGCCTGGAAGATCGGGCTTTCCGGGCCCCGCGCGTAAATCACGGTGCGCCGCTCATTGGGGTCACGCCTGCCATCGGCCAGCGCCGCGTTCCAGGCGCCCGCATACCACGCCCAGCTCACGGACTTCGCGGAAAGCGTGTCACCGATGGTCTTTGCGAACTGCGCCGGCGCCGGATGTCGTGCAGGATCGGCATAATCGAGTTGGCCCGGCGCGGGTGCGATACCGCTCGGCTGATAAGGCGGCTGCGAGGTATTGACCAGGTAGCCGTCCGGCGTCGCCCTGCCGTCGAACAGCTGCACCGGACCGTCGAGAACCGACTTCGGCGAGTCCGGCTTCCTCGCCAGGTGGCCCTGCCCGTCGAGCGTCGGCCGAGCCGTTGCAGGGGCATCGGGGTCGACCGGCGTGCACGCACAGATCAGCCATTGATGGTTGAGAAAGGAGCCGCCGAATGCGCCCATGAAAAAATGATCGGCGAGCGTATACTCGCGCGCCCACTGCCAGACCTTCATCGACGAACCGTCGAAGTACCCCATCACCCAGGCACCGACGTCGGCGAGCGCGACAAAGCGGTTGTTCTTGCCATCCGCGATCTGCTCGCGATTTTGATAGTACAGGTGCCAGGGACTCGGCAGAACCTCGTCGAAGCGACCGTTGATCGGCGGGGCGTCGATCCGAAACGGACCGTTCGGCAGCCCGGCGGTCGGGAATCTGGCGACGGGCCGCCCGCCCGAATAAGTCGCCGGCAGGTGCGGCAAAGGCTTCCCGTCCCGGTCGAGTTGCGTCATTTGTTCGGCACTCGCCTGCCCTATCCCCTCGGCACCCGGAAAATTGCCATACAGGTGATCGAAGCTGCGGTTCTCGGCGTAGATGACGACGATTTGATCGATGCGCTCAAGCCCCGCTTGACGGGCATCGATCGAGGCGCATCCCGAGAGGACGGCGCCGCTCAACGCCACTACCCAGAACGGTGTCCTTCGCATAACATCCCCCCTGCACCGTAGAATCGGTCGAGGCAATCAGGTTAGCACGTGCAAAGCCGCAAATTGATTTCGTGCAGGATCGGTTGTATCGTCGAGGGCGCTGCTCTTTCCTGCCCGGTTTTGGAATACAGACCGGCCGAGCGGCAGGCGAGGAGCGACACCGTGCGGCGACACATGGATCCGCGGCCTCCTGCCGATAATTGCAATGCGTTGAGGTAAGCACAGTCATGAGCGAAATTTCCGCCCCGTCCGGCCAGCTCTTCCTCGGACGCCAACCGATTCTCGACCGCGACCAGCAATTGGTCGCCTATGAACTGCTGTTCCGCAGAGACACTCAAAATGCCGCCAACGTCACCGACGGCGTGATGGCCACCGCCACGGTCATCGCCAACGCTTTCACCGAACTCGGGATCATCGATGCGCTCGGCGACTGTCGCGGCTTCATCAATGTCGATCAGGATTTCCTGTTCAGCGACGTGCTCGAACTGCTGCCTGTTCAAACGGTGGTGCTGGAAATTCTGGAAACCGTGCCGCCGACGCCGGAAGTCCTGTCGCGCTGCCGAGAACTCAAAACCAAAGGCTTCGCTTTGGCGCTCGACGATGTTATCCAGGTCAGCCGGGAATATACGGAATTGATCGATCTGGTCGAGATCATAAAGGTCGACCTGCAGCCGCTCACGCCCGACGAGCTGCACAGACTGACCGGCAGGCTCAAGCCGTTCGGCAAGCAGCTGCTGGCGGAAAAGGTGGACTCGCACGAGCAGCTGGAACAGTGCATGAAGCTGGGCTACCAACTGTTCCAGGGTTACCACTTCGCCAAGCCGACGATCATCGCCGGAAAGAAGCTCGACCACTCGCAACTGGCCTTGATGAACCTGATGGGGCTGCTGTTCTCCGATGCCGATACCTTGGAACTGGAATCCGCCTTCAAGCCGGAACCCGGACTCACCGTCACCCTGTTGCGCATGACCAACTCCGTCGGCGCAGGGACGAAGACGCGGATCTCGTCATTACGCAACGCCATCGACGTGCTCGGCCGCCGGCAGTTGCAGCGCTGGCTGCAACTGCTGATGTTCACCTCCGGCACCCACGGCGGCACGCGCAGCCCGCTGCTGCAACTTGCCGCCACCCGCGGCCAGCTGATGGAACTGATGTCCCGCAAGCTGCAAGGAGGCAGCCAGGTCTCGGTCGACGACGCCTTCATGGTCGGCATCATGTCGCTGATGCCGGCGCTGGTAGGCCTGCCCATCGCCGACATCGTTGCGCCCCTGTCCATGCCGGCCCAGATCGGCGCCGCGCTGTGCCAGCAAAGCGGCGTGCTCGGCGACCTGCTCAAGCTCGCGATCGCGGCCGAAAACGGCGATCCGCGCGAAATGACCGCGGCCATCGCCGCCCTGCCAGGACTCGATATCGACACATTGAACCATTGCGTCGCTCAGGCGCTGACCTGGGCCGCCAGCCTCAACCGGGACAGCGGAAATTAGCCGCGGGAGTGCTGCGCATGCGCTCGACCGCAAGCCGTAAAACAGGACAGCCCGACCGTGTGCGCCGTCTGGGGCAGCGCGGGACGCGCGGAATGGACACGAAGATGAGGAGCAAGCAAGCATGATTATCTGGCGCAAGGAGATGAGTGTCGGGAACCCGATGATAGACGGGGATCATCGCTATCTGATCTGCCTGATCAATACGGTCGAACTGGCGTTGAGCAATGAGTCGTATAAAGACGTGCTCGATACCGTCCTGGACCAGCTCGACGAATATACGCGGGAACATTTTGCCCGCGAAGAGAAACTGCAGTTGGAACTCTATTACCTCAAGCGTGACGAGCACGCGCAGCAGCACGCGGAACTGATAAGAGAGCTGGGCGAGATTCGAAGAAAGGTGCGCTCGGTTAAGGAGCCCGATATGGGGAAGGAGATCGCAGGAGAGATCGCACTCCTTCTTCGCCATTGGCTCATCGACCATATCCTCCAGCGAGACATGCTGATGAAGCCGCTCTTCGGGCAGTAGGGTCCCGGCGCCGCGCAGAAGCCGGCCGCGGGCAGCGCTGCCTTCACCTGCCGGGCGGCGGCGGAGCCGGGTAAGGCGTCGTTGCCGGGGCGGGCGGCGGCGAAGCGGGCACCGCCTGCCAGCCGACCCGGCACTCGGCGACATAGGGATAATAGCCGGCCGGATTGGCGCAGTAATACCAGGTCTGCGCAGGCGCAGGCTGCACCGGGACGCTGACCATCGGCGGCAGGTAAGGGTCGGGGTAGGGGTACATCGGGGTCGGGTAAAAATACCAGATGCCGCCGACGATCCACCACCATCCGCCGCGTCCCGCGTGCCGCCCGTGATACCAGTGGCCGCCGCGCCAAAGCGCCAAGTCACGCTCCTGGAAACGGTGGATCTCCCCGTGCCATACCGGGTGGCGTCCTGCGTCCCGTCCACCGCGCCGATCGAATTCGTCGGCCAAACCCGGGGCGACCAGCGTGATCGAGAGCACGAGTCCTGCAAGGACACGCTTGTTTAGGATCATGGCATTCCTCCTGTGAGAGCCTGATTCGATGAAGGGCAAACCCGCTTTGCGCATCGTCGGATACAGCGTCGCGCTTATTCGTTCTCAGGGTAGCAGCGGAGCAGAGAAGTTTTGTGTCCGACTTTATCAGCAAAGGAATAATTTGTAATCAGTTGTTAGCCGGCATGAACTTATAGGGCGACCGGCCTCCTTCGCCTGGTGTAGTATTCCGCCCTACTCGATCCCCCCAAAGTACGATGAACAAGACGCCATCACCCAATATGAAAGAAGTCGGCAGCTCGGCAAGCGGAGGTCGCACAACCCGGGATAGCCGGCTTTTGCATCACTGGTGGCGATGGTTGATGCTGGCCGTTCTGCTCGGCCTCGGCAGCTACTACTATCTGAAGCCGTCCGTCGGCCCCGGGGCGAACACAGCCTCGCCGCAAGGCGGCGCAAGGCAGCGCGGCGGCGCCAGGGGCGCACCGCCGGTGGTCGTCGCCGCGCTCGCCAAGACGGGCGACATCGACGTCTACCTGAATGGCCTCGGCTCGGTGACTCCGCTCGCTTCGGTCACCATCAAGACGCATGTCGCCGGCGAGCTGATGAAAGTCCTGTTCCGGGAAGGCCAGACGGTCAAGCGCGGGCAACTGCTCGCAATCGTCGATCCTCGCCCTTATCAAGTGCAGCTGGAGCAAGTCGAAGGCACGATGGCGCACGATCAAGCTTTGCTCAAGAATGCCCAGGTCGATCTGGAGCGCTACCAGACGCTGTTTCGGCAGGACTCCATCGCCGAACAGCAGCTCGCCACGCAGGATGCATTGGTGCGCCAATACCTGGCGCAAATCAAGATCGACCAGGCCGCGATCGATGCTCAGAAATTGAATCTGACTTATTGCAACATAACCTCGCCGGTGAATGGACGCGTCGGCTTGCGCCAGGTCGATCCGGGCAATATCGTGCAGCCCGGCGACAGCAACGGCATTGTCATCGTGACGCAATTGCAGCCGATCACGGTGGTATTCTCCATTCCGGAAGACAGCATTCCGGCCGTCATGCAAAAGCTGCAGGCGGGCAACAAACTGGCCGTCGATACTTTCGACCGCTCGCTGAAGAAAAAGCTGGCCAGCGGCTTCCTGCTGACGGTCGACAACCAGATCGATCCCGCCACCGGAACGGTCAAGCTCAAGGCGCAATTCGCCAACGGCGATTACGCATTGTTCCCGAATCAGTTCGTCAATTCCAGGTTGCTGGTCGATACCCTGCACGGGGCCACGCTGATCCCCTCGGCTGGAGTGCAGCGCGGCAGCCAGGGCACCTATGCCTACGTCATCGATGAAGGCCATAGCGTCAGCCTGCGTCTGGTCAAGGTCGGTATTACGCAAGGCGACAACACCTCCATCGATGAAGGCTTAAAGCCCGGCGACAAGGTGGTGATCGCGGGCGCCGACAAGCTGCGCGAAGGCTTGAAGGTGGAATTTTCGATGGCCGACGCCAAGCCCGCCGGCGGGCAGCCGGCCGGTGGCCGCAAGCGCCCCAGTGCTTCGGGCGGCAAGCCTTCGGCACGAGGCGGCGCATGACCGGTCGCGCGACCCGACCGATCGATCCGCACCCAGCAACCGGTCGAGGCTCCGGCGCGCCGACGCAAACCGCAACAACCGACCGGGTAATCCCATGAATCTGTCACGCCCGTTTATCCTGCGCCCGGTCGCGACCTCCCTGCTGATGGTCGCCATATTGCTGGCCGGCATCCTGGCATACCGGATGCTGCCCAAGTCGGCGCTGCCCGAAGTCGATTACCCGACCATACAGGTGGTCACCCTCTATCCCGGCGCCAGTCCCGACGTCATGACCTCTTCGGTCACCGCGCCGCTGGAGCGCCAGTTCGGCCAGATGCCGGGGCTCAATCAGATGTCGTCGACCAGTTCGGGCGGCGCTTCGGTCATCACCTTGCAGTTCACCCTCGCGCTCAGCCTGGACGTCGCGGAACAGGAAGTGCAGGCCGCCATCAACGCCAGCGGCAATCTCCTGCCGACGGATCTGCCGGCCCCGCCGATCTACAACAAGGTCAACCCCGCCGATACGCCCATCCTGACCCTGGCCCTGACCTCGAAGTCCCTGCCGCTGACGCAGGTGCAGGCCTTCGCCGATACCCGTCTGGCACAAAAGATCTCCCAGGTGTCCGGGGTCGGTCTGGTCAGCATCAGCGGCGGCCAGCGACCGGCGGTGCGCATCCAGGCGAACCCGACCGCGCTGGCGGCCTACGGCCTGAACATCGTCGATCTCCAAAGCGCGATCGCCGCAGCCAACGTGAACCAGGCCAAGGGCAGTTTCGACGGTGCGGCGCAAGCCTTCACCATCAACGCCAACGACCAGCTGCTCTCGGCCGGCGAATACAAATCCATCGTCGTCACTTACCGCAACGGCGCACCGGTGCTCCTGTCCGACGTCGCCAATGTCGTCGACGGCGCGGAAAACGTCAAACAGGCGGCCTGGGTGAACCAGACCCCGGCGATCATCCTCAATATCCAGCGTCAGCCCGGCGCCAACGTGATCGAAGTGGTCGATGCCGTCAAGCGGCTGCTGCCCCAGTTGCAGGCTTCGGCGCCGGCAGCGGTGGATCTGACGATACTGACCGACCGCACCAACACCATCCGCGCCTCGGTCCATGATGTGGAGTTCGAACTGCTGCTTTCGGTCGCCCTGGTGGTGATGGTGATCTTCCTGTTCCTGCGCAGTCTGCCGGCCACGGTGATTCCAAGTGTCGCAGTTCCGCTCTCGCTGATCGGCACCTTCGGCGTGATGTATCTGGCCGGCTTCAGCCTCAACAACCTGACGCTGATGGCATTGACCATCTCGACCGGCTTCGTGGTCGATGATGCCATCGTGATGATCGAGAATATCGCCCGCTACATCGAGCAGGGCGAGACACCGCTCAAGGCGGCGCTGAAAGGTTCCGGGCAGATCGGCTTCACGATTCTGTCCCTGACCATTTCCCTGATCGCCGTTCTGATTCCCCTGCTGTTCATGGGCGACGTGGTCGGACGCCTGTTCCGCGAGTTCGCCATCACCCTGTCGGTCACGATCATCATCTCGGCCGTCGTCTCGCTGACCCTGACGCCGATGATGTGCGCGAAGCTGCTGCACCACACGCCGGAGGAGAGGCAGGGCCGCTTCTACCACGCCTCCGGAAAGTTCTACGAACGCGTGATCGCCGGCTACGGCAGGTGGCTGACCTGGGTGCTGGCCCGCCAGACGGCGACTCTGCTGGTCGCGGTCGGCACGATGGTGCTGACCGTGATCCTCTATATATTCATACCGAAGGGTTTCTTCCCCCTGCAGGACACCGGCGTCATCCAGGGCATCACCGAAGCGCCGCAGTCCATTTCATTCTCCGCCATGGCGGTGCGGCAGCAGGCGCTCGCCAAGGTGGTCCTGGAAGATCCTGCGGTCGAAAGCCTGTCGTCCTTCATCGGCATCGACGGCGTCAACACCACGCTCAACAGCGGACGCATCCAGATCAACCTGAAACCCAAGGAGGACCGCAAGGAAAGCGCCGAGGACGTCATTCTCCGGCTGCAGGAGAACGTCAAGCAGGTCGAAGGCATTTCGCTGTACATGCAAGCGGTGCAGGACCTCACGATAGAGACCCGGGTCAGCCGCACCCAGTATCAATTCACGGTCGAGGATGCGGACCCCAAGATGGTCAGCGCCTGGACGCCGAAGCTGGTGGAACGCCTGAGCCAACTGGCCGAACTGCGCGATGTCGCCAGCGACCTGCAGGATCAGGGCCTGCAAGCCCTGTTGACGATCGACCGGCCGACCGCATCGCGCCTGGGGATCACGCCGAGCGGGATCGACAACACGCTCTACAGCGCATTCGGCCAGCGCCAGGTGTCCACCATGTACACGCAGACCAATCAATACCGCGTGATCCTGGAAGTCGACCCGAAATTCCAGAAGGGCCCGAAGGCGCTCGACGACCTTTATATCGCCACCGTGGTCGGCGGCGTGCCCACGACGACGGTAGGCGCACCGCAGGTCGCCCTCAGTACCATCACCACCCTGACCGAACAGGCGACGCCGCTCGTGGTCAACCATATCGGCCAGTTTCCAGCCGCCACGGTGTCCTTCAACCTGGCCCCCGGCGTGTCGCTGGGCGATGCGGTCAAGGCCATCGATGCCGCGGAAAAGGAGATCGGTCTTCCGGCCAGCACACAGACCAACTTCCAGGGCGCGGCCCTGGCCTTCCAGCAATCGCTCTCCAACGAACTGCTGCTTATCCTGGCCGCCATCATCACCGTCTATATCGTGCTCGGCGTCCTGTACGAAAGCTACATCCATCCGATCACCATCCTGTCGACCCTGCCTTCGGCCGGCATGGGCGCGCTGCTGGCATTGATGCTGTTCCACTCCGATCTCGGCATCGTCTCGGTGATCGGCATCATTCTCCTGATCGGCATCGTCAAGAAGAATGCGATCATGATGATCGACTTCGCGCTGGATGCCGAACGCAACGAAGGCATGAGCGCGCGCGACGCGATATTTCAGGCCTGCCTGCTGCGCTTCCGGCCGATCATGATGACCACCATGGCCGCATTGCTCGGCGCACTGCCCCTGATGCTGGGCGGAGGCGTCGGTTCCGAATTGCGCCACCCGCTCGGCATCAGCATCGTCGGCGGCCTGATTTTGAGCCAGATGTTGACCCTGTTCACGACGCCGGTCATCTATTTGGCCTTCGACCGGCTCGGCAAGCGTTTCGGCACGCCCCGCGAGGCCGCCGTCGAAGACGAATCGAACCTGCCGGAAGTCGGGCAACCATGAATCTTTCCACGCCCTTCATCAAGCGCCCGGTCGCCACCACGCTGCTGACGATAGGCGTGGCGCTTGCCGGCATGGTGGCCTTCAAGCTGCTGCCGGTGTCGCCGATGCCGCGGGTGGACATACCGACGATCTCGGTTTCGGCCAGCCTGCCCGGCGCCGATCCGGAAACCATGGCGACCAGCGTGACGACGCCGCTGGAAAGGCAGCTCGGCCGCATCGCCGGGGTCACCGAGATGACTTCGAGCAGCGCCTTGTCATCGGCCAGCATCACCCTGCAATTCGACCTGGATCGCGACATCGACGGCGCGGCGCGCGATGTGCAGGCGGCGATCAACGCCGCGCGGATCGACCTGCCGGTCACGCTGCGCAGCAACCCGACCTATCGCAAGGTCAATCCGGCCGACGCGCCGATCATGATCCTGGCGCTCACCTCGGATACCCTGACGCAGGGGCAGATGTACGATTCCGCATCGACCGTCGTCGCGCAGAAACTGTCGCAGGTGTCCGGCGTCGGCAATGTGACGGTCGGCGGCAGTTCGCTCCCCGGGGTGCGCGTCGAACTCAACCCCAATGCCCTGAACCACTACGGCGTGACGCTGGAACAGGTGCGCTCCGCGCTGCTCAGCACCAACGCCAACCGGCCGAAAGGCTTTGTCGAGGACGGCGACCGGCAATGGCAGATCGCCACCAACGACCAGGCCAAGACGGCCGACCAGTATCAGTCGCTGGTGGTCGCCTGGCGCAACGGCGCGCCGGTGCTGCTCAGCAACATCGGCCGCGTCGTCGATTCGGTGGAGGATTTGCGCAATGCCGGCATGGCCAATGGCCGGCCATCGATCCTGATCATCATCTACAAGCAGCCGGATGCCAACATCATCGAAACCGTCGACCGGATACGGGCGATGCTGCCTCAGCTCACGGCCTCGATTCCCTCGGCGATCGACATGAGCATCCAGCTGGACAAGACCACGACGATACGCGCCTCGCTGTCCGACGTCGAACGCATGCTCAGCATCTCGGTGGCGCTGGTGATCATGGTGGTCTTCCTGTTCCTGCGCAACGCCCGGGCCACCCTCATTCCCAGCGTGGCCGTGCCGATTTCGCTGATCGGCACCTTCGCCATCATGTATCTGTGCGGCTACAGCCTGGATAACTTTTCCCTGATGGCCCTGACCATATCGACCGGCTTCGTGGTGGACGATGCGATCGTCGTGCTGGAAAACGTCACCCGCCACCTGGAGCAGGGCATGTCGCCGATGCAGGCGGCCCTGCGCGGCGCGCGCGAGGTCGGCTTCACCGTGCTCTCGATGAGCATCTCGCTGGTGGCGGTATTCATTCCCCTGTTGCTGATGGGCGGCCTGATCGGACGCATCTTCCACGAATTCGCGGTCACGCTGTCGGCCGCGGTGCTGGTTTCCCTGGCGGTATCCCTGACCACCACGCCGATGATGTGCTCCAGGCTGCTCAGCTACGAACCTGACCGCCGGCACGGCCGCTTCTATCTGGCCAGCGAACTCTTCTTCGACTGGGTCCTGGCCCACTATGCGAACAGCCTCGGCCGCGCCCTGAGACATCCGAGAACCACGATGCTGGTGATGTTTGCGGTGATCGCGCTGAACATCTTCCTGTACATGGTCGTGCCCAAGGGCTTCTTCCCGCAGCAGGACACCGGCATCATCCGGGGTTCCATCGTTGCCGACCAGGCGACCTCGTTCCAGGCGATGCGGCCGAAGCTGGCCGGCTACGTCGACATCATCGGCGCCGATCCCGCGGTCGCCAGCGTGACCGGCTTCACCGGCGGCAGGCAGCGCAATACCGGCTTCATGTTCATCGCCCTGAAGCCGCTGGGCGAGCGCAAGGTCAGCGCAGACCAGGTCATCAACCGCCTGCGCGGGAAACTGGCCAGGATTGCCGGCGCCAACCTCTACCTGCAGGCGGCACAGGATATCAATGTCGGCGGCAGGGGATCGAACTCCCAGTATCAGTACGCGCTGCAGGGCGACAATCTGGGCGAACTGAATACCTGGGCGCCGCGCATCCTGAAGATCCTGCAGGACTTGCCGCAGCTCGCCGACGTCAACAGCGACCAGCAAAGCAAGGGCCTGCAAGTCACGCTGACGATAGACCGGATCACGGCGGCCAGACTCGGCGTCACCGAGAGCGCCATCGACGCGGCCCTCTACGACGCGTTCGGCCAGCGCCTGGTGTCGGTCATATACGAGGCGAAGAACCAGTATCACGTCGTCATGGAGGTGGCGCCAGAATATTGGCAGCGGCCCGAAACCCTGAAAAGCATTTACGTCAGCAACCGCTCGAACAACCTGGTGCCGTTGAGCGCCTTCTCCCATTTCGAAGAGACCAATACGACGCTCAGCGTTCCCCATCAAAGCCAGTTCCCGGCGATGACCCTGTCCTTCAACCTGCCGCCCGGCGTCGTGCTGAGCCAGGCGGTGGAGGCCGTCGAAAACGCGGTTGCGCACAGCGGCATGCCGGCCACCATACGGGCGAGCTTCCAGGGTACGGCCAAGACCTTTCAGGCGTCCCTGACCAGCCTGCCTTACCTGGTTCTGGCGGCGCTGTTTACCATCTACATCGTGCTGGGCATCCTGTACGAAAGCTATGTCCATCCGATCACCATCCTGTCCACTTTGCCTTCTGCCGGCGTCGGCGCGCTGCTGGCCCTGCTGCTGTGCAGAATGGATCTGAGCGTCATGGCGTTCATCGGCATCATCCTGCTGATCGGAATCGTCAAGAAGAACGCGATCATGATGATCGACTTCGCCCTGGTGGCGCAGCGCACGGACGGCAAGCCCCCGCTCGAAGCCATCCGGCAAGCCTGCATGCTGCGTTTCCGTCCGATCATGATGACCACCATGGCGGCGCTGCTGGGCGCCTTGCCCCTGGCGCTCGGCACGGGCACCGGCGCCGAGATGCGGCGGCCGCTCGGCGTGACCATCGTCGGCGGCCTGCTCGTCAGCCAGATGTTGACGCTTTACACGACCCCGGTGGTCTATCTGTACATGGATCGTTTCCGGACCTGGTGGAAGACTGTCTGGGCCGGCTGGCGCGGCTTGCCGCCCGAAGCCGCAATGGAGACCGAATGAAACATCATTTCAATCGAATCAAATGCGCCGTGCAGCTGGCGCCGCTGATTCTCTTAGGCGCATGCGCGGTGGGCCCCGACTACGTCAGGCCGAGCGCCGAAACGCCGGCCGCCTTCAAGGAACAGCTCGGCTGGAAGCTTGCGCAACCGGGCGACTTGACGATTCCCGCGAAGTGGTGGGAGATCTACCGCGACCCGCTGTTGAATGCTCTTGAAGAGCAAATCGATGTCTCGAATCAGACCCTGATCCAGGCCGAAGCGCAATACCGGCAGGCCCGCGCCCTGGTGCAGGCCTCGCGCGCCGCCTTCTTCCCCACTATTGCGGGCAATGCTTCGCGGACCCGTGCCGGCGGCCTGGCCTCGTCCAACCGGACTGTCGCCGCCACGGGCAGCGCGGCCCCCCCCTCCACCACCAACCTGCTGGCCGTCGACGCCGGTTGGGAGCCGGACGTCTGGGGCCGGGTCAGACGTACGGTCGAAGCCAGCGTCGCCAATGCCCAGGCCAGCGCCGCCGATCTTCAGGCCACCCGGCTCAGCCTCCAGGCCCTGCTGGCGCAGAACTATTTCCAATTGCGCGACCTGGACGCCGAGCGGCAACTCTACGACAAGACCGTTGCCGACTACAAGAAATCGCTGGAGCTGACCGAGAACCAGTATGCCGCCGGGATCGTGCCGAAAGGTACCGTGGTTCTGGCACAAACTCAGCTCAAGACCACCCAGGCCCAGGCCATCGATTTCGACGTCCTGCGTGCGCAAATGGAACACGCGATCGCGCTCCTGGTCGGCAAGCCGCCGGCCATCTTTTCGATCATGCCCGGCAGCTTCGACGCCGAGGTTCCGCCGCTGCCCATCGGGATTCCCTCGGCACTGCTGGAACGCCGACCGGATGTGGCCAGCGCCGAACGACTCGTGGCCTCGGCCAATGCGCAGATCGGCGTGGCCAAGGCCGCCTATTTCCCGAGCCTCACCCTCTCGGCCAGCGGTGGCTACCAGAGCAGCGGCCTGGCCGACTGGATTTCGCTGCCCAACCGGCTTTGGTCGGTCGGGCCGGCACTTGCGCAAACCCTGTTCGACGGCGGCGCAAGACAAGCGCAGAGCGAACAGGCGATGGCCGCCTACGATGCCGGCGTCGCCGGCTATCGCCAAACCGTGCTGACCGCCTTTCAGGAAGTCGAAGACAACGCGGCGGCACTGCGCATTCTCGAGCTGGAAGCGAAAGAGCAGGAGGCCGCCGTGCAACTGTCCAGGCGCTCGGTGGAGTTGATGCTCAACCAGTACAAGGCCGGCACCGTGACCTACCTGGACGTCATCACCGTCGAGGCCAGCGCTTTGAGCAACGAACGCGCTGCGGTTGATCTGCTCAACCGCCGTCTGAGTGCCAGCGTGCTGCTGATCAAGGCCTTGGGCGGCGGCTGGAGCACGGCCCAGATGCCCGATGGCAAGGCAGCGGGCAAGAGCGACTGAGCCGGAAGATGCCGGACGCCTGGACAGCAATGGCGCAAAATCAGCTGAATATCGAGGGAGTCCGCGCCGCCATGCGCGGCGACCCCGTCCAGGCCGAACGCTGCTGGCGCCAAGCGATCCGGATCGATCCCGGGGATGCCCTGGCCTACTTCAACCTCGGCCTGCTGCAGGCCAACCACCACCGGGAAGAGGAGGCCGTGCAGAGCTACCGGCAGGCCATTGCCCTCAACCCGGGCAACGCGGAAGCGCACAATAATCTCGGCATCCTGCTGGCCAGGGGCGGCCATGCGGAAGAAGCAGAGCAAAGCTACCGGCAGGCGCTGGCCGCCGATCCGGGAAACGCCGCAGCCTATAGCAACCTGGGCATACTCCTGGCATCGGGGCAGCGCCGGGACGAGGCCGAGAACTGCTACCGGCAGGCGATTCTCCTGGCGCCCGGCGACGGCGACGTGCATTCCAATCTCGGCGTGCTGCTGGCCAGCCAGGGTCGGAGCGAGGAGGCCGAACAATGCTACCGCCGGGCCATCGCGCTGGATGCGGCAATGGGCGGTGCGGCACGCGCCCGCTCCAATCTCGGCATACTCCTGGCCAGCCTGCGCCGGACCGATGAGGCGGAGCAATGCTACCGCCAGGCGATCGCGCTCGAACCCGGCGATGCCAAGGCGCATACCAACCTCGGACTGTTGCTGGAAGATGCCAAACGGGAGGAAGAGGCCGAACGCTGCCACCGCCGGGCCCTGGGGCTCGATCCGGGTAGCGCCGAAATCCATTCCAACCTGGCCAACCTGCTGGCCAACTCCCGGCGCTGGAGCGAGGCCGAAGCCTGCTACCGGCAGGCCATCGCGCTCAAGCCCGAGGCCGCAGCAGCCCCCTCCAACTTCGGCGTCATGCTGGCCAATTGCCGGCGCGAAGCCGAGGCGGAGCACCGCTTTCGCCAGGCGCTGGCACTCGACCCGGAATATCAGCTGGCCCGTCTCAACCTCGGCTTCCTGCTGCTTCGTCAGGGGCGATTCGACGAAGGCTGGGCGCTGCACGAAGCGCGATACGATCGCCGCCTGCCCGACAACGGCATCCCCTGTCCCGCAGTGCCCTTCCCCCAATGGCGCGGCGAAGCTCTGGCCGGCAAGTCCCTGCTGGTATGG
The DNA here is from genome assembly GCA_903904605.1 of uncultured Sterolibacterium sp. Classification (GTDB taxonomy): domain Bacteria; phylum Pseudomonadota; class Gammaproteobacteria; order Burkholderiales; family Rhodocyclaceae; genus CAIYYX01. The sequence goes on along the minus strand of CAIVDC010000044.1, from coordinate 43,770 downwards.
CAGGAGCAGGGCTTCGGCGACGAAATCCAGTTCTGCCGCTATCTGCCGCTGCTCAAGGAGCAGGGCGTCCTTCGCCTGACCCTGGTCTGCAAGAGGCCGCTCAAGGCCCTGATGGCCACCCTGGCAGGCGTCGATGCGCTGTTTGCCGCCGACGAGGCCGGCGCGGCCATGGGGGCCCATGACTACTGGACCTTTCCGCTGAGCATTCCTCTCCATTGCCGCACTCGCGTGGACAGCATTCCTGCCCGGATTCCCTACCTGCGGGCCATGCCCGAGCGCCTGGCGAAATGGTCACCCCGTCTGGACCTCGGCCGCTTCAATGTCGGCTTGGTGTGGAAAGGAAACCCCGGCCACCACAACGATGCCTTCCGCTCGCTGCCCGCCGTGACCCTCCTGGCGCCCCTCTGGTCGGTGCCCGGTGTGCGCTTTTTCAGCCTGCAGAAAGGCGGCGGGGAAGCGGAGCTGGGCGACCATTTGCCGGCAGGCCAGCCCATGGCGCATCTGGGCGCCGATCTGGCCGACTTCGCCGATACCGCCGCCATCGTCGCGCAACTGGACCTGGTGATCAGCGTCGATAGTGCGGTCGCCCACCTGGCGGGCGCCCTGGGCAAGGCGTGCTGGCTGCTGCTGCCCGCCTACCGAAGCGATTGGCGCTGGCTGGAAGCGCGCAGCGATTCGCCCTGGTATCCCGGCATCATCCGTCTCTTCCGCCAGCCGGCCGATGAAGACTGGACGGCGCCGATAGCGGAACTGACGAAAGAATTGAGGGATGCGGCATTGCGCAACATTTGATTACAAAATATGGCCTTCTGGGCTGCCCGCGCAACAATCTTCTCCGGCTCTTTTGTTATCCTGCAAGGCAACCAACATCTGAAGAGGATCGACCCATGAAACGCACCCTGCTTGCAGCGGCGGCCCTGCTCATGCCCCTGGCGGCAATGGCCCAGAACAGAGAGCGCTACGCGCCACCGATGCCGCCGCCATCCAACGTCATCCAGGACACCACGGAATTTGCCAAGGTGCTGAATTACTCGCCGATCCCCGGGCCCAGCATCGCCCGCCAGGTCTGCCAGCCCGTTGCGGCCGCCAGCCAGCCTTCCGACCACAATACCGCGGGCGCGATCATCGGCGGCTTGACCGGCGCGCTGGTCGGTTCGCGCTTCGGCGGCGGACATGGCAAGGATGCCACGACCATCGCCGGCGCCGTGGGCGGCGCGATGATCGGGGACAGGATCGATTCAGGCAGCGGAACGGCCCAGCAGCAATGCAGCACCGTCTACGAGCCGGGCCCGCCCGCCGGCTACCAGGTGACCTACGACTACAAGGGCAGACTGCTCACCACCACGACGGCCAGCCCACCCGGGGAATTCCTGAAGGTGCGCAACCGGATCACGGTGGAATAAGCAGTCAGAAAATGCCCGCGCGCTTCATCGCGCCGATCTCGTCCCGGCCATAGCCCCAGTCGGCCAGGACTTCCTCCGTGTGTTGCCCCGCCGCGGCAGGAGGCCTGCCCGCTTCGGCCGGCGTTCGGCTGAAGCGCGGGACGGGCGCGGGCTGGGTGACGCCATCGAGCTCGATGAATGTCCGCCGCGCCCGATTGTGCGGATGCGCCGGCGCTTCGTCCAGGTCGAGCACCGGCGCGAAGCAGGCCTCCGTGCCTTCCAGGAGTTCGCACCATTGCTCCCGCGTGCGGGTCTTGAAGACCGCCGCGAGCCTGGCCTTGAGTTCCGGCCAGGCCTCTTGATCCATCTGGGCGAGGAAATCCGGATCATCGATGTCGAGGAGTTGCAGCAGCCGTCCATAGAACTGCGGCTCGATCGCGCCGATGGCCACGAACCTGCCGTCGGCGCAGACGTAGCTGCCGTAGAAGTGGGCCCCGCCGTCGAACAGGTTGGCGCCGCGGCGATTGCTCCAGGCGCCGAAACCCTCGAGGCCATAGACCATGGCCGTGAGCAGCGCGGCGCCGTCGCTCATCGCGGCATCGACCACCTGGCCCTTGCCCGAGGTCCGCGTTTCGAGCAGGGCACAGACCACGCCGAAGGCCAGCATCATCGCACCGCCGCCGAAATCACCGACCAGGTTCAGCGGCGGCGCCGGCGGCTCGTCAGGCCGACCCATCGCATGGAGCGCGCCGGACAAGGCGATGTAATTGATGTCATGCCCTGCGGCACGTGCCAGGGGGCCCGTCTGGCCCCAACCGCTCATGCGTCCGTAAACCAGCTTGGGATTCCTCTCCAGGCAGGGCTCGGGCCCCAGCCCGAGGCGCTCCATCACGCCGGGGCGGTAGCCTTCGATCAGGGCGTCGGCGCCGGCGACGAGTCCGAGAACCGCCGCCGCACCTCCAGGGTTCTTGAGGTCGAGGGCGATCGAGCGCCGGCCCCGGGCAAGCACGTCGAAGCGGGTATCGAGCATCGGAAAGACAGCGGCGGAAGGCTTCCGCTTCTGGTCGATGCGGATCACCTCCGCGCCCATGTCCGCCAGCATCATGGCGCAAAACGGCGCGGGGCCGAGCCCGACCATCTCGATGACTTTAAAACCCCGCAGCGGCCCGGTCACGACGCGCCGGGCACGACCGACCGCACCTCGACCAGACAGTCGTAGAAGGTCGGCGCCTTGCCCAGATCGGTGAGCGCCTGACTGGTCAGCTCGTTGGCGTTCCTTCCGTCCGGGGAAAGCTTCTTCCACCAGATCGACGGGATGACCACGACGCCGCGGCGGGCGCGCTCGGTGAGGCGGGCCTTCAGGACCAGGTGGCCGCGCCCGTTGAATACCCGCACCGCCTGACCGTCGCCGATATCGCGCTCCGCCGCGTCGGTGGGATGGATGTGCACCACCGGTTCGCCCTCGATCGCGCGCAAGCTCTCGACATTCGCGAAGCTGCTGTTGAGAAAGTGCCGCGCGGGAGGCGAAATCATCGCCAGCGGATAAGCCTGCGCCAGGGACGGGTTGCTCAGCGCCGATTCGTGCGGCGCGACGAAGCCGGGCAGCGGGTCTTGCCCGGCCGCCGCCAGCTGCGCCGAATAGAACTCGCATTTCCCCGACGGCGTCTTGAACCCGCCCTGGGCAAAGGGCGCCTCGGGCAATTTCAGCTTGGCCCAGCCATCGCGCTTGAGCGTCTCCCAGTCCATGTGGCAGGTACGGGCGTCGTCGAAATCGATCGCCTGCGCCGCGAGCGTTTCGTCGCTGTCGCCGAAACAGGGATCGTCAAAGCCCATCTGCCTGGCCAGCAGTCGGAAGATCTCGCTGTTGGGCCGGGCTTCGCCCAGCGGCGCTATCGCCGGATTGTTGGCCAGCACGTAGGTGTGTCCGTAGGACTTGTGAATATCGAGATGTTCGAGTTGCGTGGTCGCCGGCAGCACGATATCGGCATAGTCCGCGGTGTCGGTCTGGAACTGTTCGAGCACGACGGTAAACAGGTCCTCGCGGGCGAAGCCGGCGGCAACCCTGGCGGAGTCGGGCGCGACGGCGACCGGATTGGCGTTGTAGACCAGCAGGGCCTCGATCGGCGGCTTCGTTCCCGCCTGCAACAGGGCGTCGCCGATGGTGCTCATGTTGACCGCGCGCGGCAGCTTCGGCCAACCCGGAATCAGATCGGGGCGCTGCAGGACGTCCGTATTCAGCGGAAAGAAGCCGGAAGAAGAATGCAGCGCGCCGCCGCCGCGATGCCGCCAGGCACCGACCAGGCCGGGCAGGCAGGCCAGGGCACGAACCGCCTGGCTGCCGCCGTGGGTGCGCTGCAGGCCGTAACCGATGCGGATAGCGACCGGCTCGCGCGCGGTCACGGCCTGCGTGCCGTAGGCAAGCGCCAGCTCGACCACCTGCTGCGCGGGAATGGCGCAAATCGTCGCCACGCGCTCGGGCGGATAGTCCAGGACGCGTTCCCGCAGGGCGTCGAAACCCACGGTGTGCTGCGCGATGTAATCGTGATCGAGCAGGTCTTCGCGGATCAGGACATGCATCATCCCCAGAGCCAGCGCCGAATCGGTTCCCGGCAGCAGGGCGATGTGCTGGTGGCACTTCTCCGCCGTCAGCGAGCGATAGGGATCGATGGCAATCAGGCGGGCGCCGCGGCGCTTGGCTTCCTGGACGCGAGTCCAGTAATGCAGGCTCGAGGTGATCGGATTGCAGCCCCAAAGCAGGATCAGCTTCGCTTCGTCGGCGAAATCGACGTCGAAGCCCAGGCCGCCGCCATAGGTATGCTTGATCCCGGCGCTGCCCGCCGCGGCACAGATGGTGCGTTCGAGCAACGATGCGCCGAGCCGGTGAAAGAAGCGCGCGGCCATGCTCTCGCCTTGCACATAGCCCATCGTGCCGGCGTAACTGTAGGGCAGGATGCCTTGCGGATCGCGCAAGGCAATCGCCTTCAGGCGGCTGCCGACGATGTCCAGCGCCTCCTCCCAGCCGATGCGCTGGAACCTGCCTTCGCCCTTTCGGCCAAGCCGCTTGAGCGGATGCAGCAGACGCCCCGGATGATAGGTGCGCTCCGTGTACCGTGCGACCTTGGTGCATAGCACGCCTCCGGTCGGCGGGTGTGCCGGATCGCCCCTGACGCCTATCGCACGGCCGCCTTCCACCGTGACGAGCATGGCGCAGGTGTCGGGACAATCGTGGGGACAGGCGGCGCGGACGGTTCGCGTGCTCATGGCCGTCCCGGTCTCAGCTCGACTTCGACAGCAGGCTGAAGTGTTCGACCGTGGGCGCGCCCGCGAAGTACGGCCCGACGATCGCGCGCCATGCCTGAAAGGCCGGCGACTGGCGAAAGTGCACGGTGTGATCTTCGAGCGTTTCCCAGAAGATCGTCAGGACATAGCGCTCCGGCGTTTCGATGCTCTTGTTGATCTTGTAACCCTTGAAGCCTTTGGCCGATGCGATCACCGTTTCGACGCCCCTCCGGATCGCCTCGTCGAATGCGGCCTGGCTGCCCGGGGTGATGCGAATATCCGCGAGTTCGAGAATCATGTTCTTGTCCTGTCGTTGAAAGCCGGGGAAGCCGCCCAGTTCCGCACGCCTCGGCCGAAGCGGAAGTCTCCGCCCTTGCCCGGTCCGATCAGTGCACCTCGTCCTTAGACGGGATCGGCAGGGGCAGCACCGCGATCCCTTCCTCGATCAGGGCCTTGACCTCGGTCGCCGTGGCAATGCCCCGGATGCTGCGCGGGGGAACCTCTTCGTAATGAATCTTACGGGCTTCCTCGGGAAACTGCGCCCCGACGTTCTCGCTGTTTTTCGCCAGTTCCGCCACGGCCGCAAAGATCTGCTCGGGCCTGGCCTCTGCCGTGGCCACGGTGCGCTTGACGTGGGGTCCGGAAGGCAGCCGGGTGATGCTGGCATCGCTGCAGTAAGGGCAGGAAACCAGGCTCGTTGCCGATTGCCGGGCGAATTCATCGGCGGAGGCGAACCAGCCCTCGAACTGGTGGCTGTTGCCGCAGGTCAGATTGAGAACGATCATATTGGAATGTTGGCGGGTGGCCCAAGGCGGGGGCGATCAGGCATGGCGAGCGCCGGGGGCGAACTTGTAGTTCGCTCATTATCGCACAGGGAAGCGCCCTGGTTCAGAGCTCTTCAGGCCGCCCGCGGCCGATCGCCCTAAGTGCGGTGGCGCACAGAGCGTGCCCGGCCGAATCGGATAAGCTGGCGCAAGATCCGTATTGTGGAGAATCGGCTTCGGTGCTAATTTCCATTGATGACGCTCGCCACACCGTGCCCGATCAAGCTGTCAAACTGGAGGAAAGAACATGCGTTATGTAATCGTCGTGCTGTGGATGCTGTGCTGGTCGGCAAGCCCGGCCCTGGCACAGGTCAGCGTGGGTATCGCGCTTCCCGGCGTGAGCATCGGCATCAACCTGCCCGTCTTCCCTGACCTCGTCCGGGTGCCGGGCTACCCGGTGTACTACGCGCCGCGCCTGAATTCGAACTTCTTCTTCTACGACGGCATGTACTGGGTATACGAGAGGGATAACTGGTACGCGAGTTCCTGGTACAACGGACCGTGGGAATATGTGGCCCCGGAATATGTGCCGCTGTTCGTCCTGCGCATCCCGGTGGGCTACTACCGCAACCCTCCCGCGTATTTCCGCGGCTGGCGTTCTGACGCCCCGCCCCGCTGGGGCGAGCACTGGGGCAACGACTGGCAGCGGAATCGAAGCGGCTGGGACAGGTGGAACCGCAGGTCCGTTCCTGCACCGGCCCCGCTGCCCTCCTACCAGCGACAGTATTCCGGAGAGCGATATCCGCGTGTGGAGCAGCAGCAGCAGTTGCGCAACGAGAAATACCGCTACCAGCCGCACGACAGCCAGGTTCGGCAGCGCTATCAGGAGCAGCCGGCGCAGCGTTCCCAGGAACAGCCGGTGCAAAGAGCGCCCGCGCCTGCGCAGCGGGGACCGCAGGCGGCGCCTCAGGAAGGAAGCCCCAGGCCGCAGGAAAGCCAACGCGCCAACCCGCCGTCGTCTCACCCGCAGGGCAGTCCGGTCGTGCCACGAACACAGCCGCCGCAAGGGGCAGCCCCGCATGAACAGCCGGCGCCCAGGCCGGGCACGGAAGCTCCTCAGCATGGCCGAGGAGAGGCGCAGCCGCCGCGAGCCGGGCAAGGGCAGGAGAGGGACCGCGCGGAGCACCCGGACCGCATGGGAGGCGAGGACCGGGGCCAGGACCGCAATCGCTGATCCGGTCGGCAGGGAAACGACGCCGCTCGATTGAGGGCGTCGATTTGTTCAACCGATCCGCTTCCTGCAGGTAAAATGCGCCGGGACGAATTCCGGGTCGCCCGACCGCTTCTGGCCCGACAACCTTGTTTGGACGACATGCAAAATATACAGCGAGCGACTGACGCGAGTACTGCGGATTTGCAGCACGAAGTTGCTGAATTGATGATCGAGTGTCTGAACCTCGAGGTCACGGCGGAGCAGATCGCCCCTGACGCCCCCTTGTACGGCGACGGCCTGGGCCTGGATTCGATCGATGTGCTGGAAGTCGCCCTGGTGGTTTCCAAGCGTTACGGCCTGCAACTGCAGAGCGGCAGCGCCGACAACCCGCACATCTTCAAGTCGCTGCGCAGCCTCTCCGACCATATCGCGGCGCAGAGAACCCGCTGATGGCGTTCCGCGTCGCGCGCTGGCTGTGCATTGCAGCGGTGATGATCGCTTATCCGCTGCTGGCCCATTACACCAACGAAACCCGGGAGTCCAACCTGGGCGCTGCGGTGGCCATTGCCCCCTTGGCCGTGATCGCAGCCCTACTGGCGTGGCGGTCAAGCCGGCGCGTCATCATGCTGGGCCTGCTGGTGCTCTCGTGTGTTGCGCTGTGGGCTGAATGGCCGTCGCTCGAAGCCCATTTCGGGATGGTGTACTGGCTGCAGCATGTCGCCATGCAACTGATATTGTTCATGACTTTTGGCCGTACCCTGATTGCCGGGCGAATACCGCTGTGCACTCGTTTCGCGGCGGCGGCGCATGGCGTCTTGACGCCGCGGCACGAACGCTACGCACGTCAGGTCACGGTCGCCTGGACCGTGTTTTTTGCAGCGATGGCCCTGACCTCCGCCTTGCTCTTCTTCCTGGCACCGCTGGCGACCTGGTCGGTTTTTGCCAATTTTCTGACGCTGCCTCTGGTCGCATTGTTGTTCATCGCCGAATACCGGGTACGCAGAAGGGTACTCGCCGGGATGCCCCCCGCGCATCTGCTCGATGCGCTGCGGGCGTTCACGAGTGCCGAAGCGCGTCCCCGCTGAATGCCGCCGCCTTAGCCATGTCATCCCTGCCGCTGGTATCGCATGTCGCGCCGCACAGCATCGTCGCCTGGCGTGCCGATGGTGCAGTCACCCTGCGGCAGTTCCTGGCCGAGGTCGGCCAGTTGGCCGACCTGTTTCCCGCAGGCGGTCAGTTGCTCAATATGTGCCGCGATCGCTACCGTTTTAGCGTTGGTCTCGCGGCCGCCATCGTAGCCGGCAAGGTCAGCCTGCTGCCGTCAACGCACACGCCGGAAGTGGTGCGCCAGATCAAGGCCCTGGCGCCGGATGCGTTTTGTTTGACCGATAGCGACCATTGTCCGGTGGACCTGCCTCAACTGCGCTACCCGGCGATGGCGCCGGCCCATCCGGAGACATTTGCAGTTCCACAAATCGAGGGAAAACAGCGCATCGCGGTGGTGTTTACTTCAGGCTCGTCCGGTACCCCGCAACCGCACCCCAAGACCTGGGCTGCGCTGGTCGGCAGTGTGCGGGCTGAAGCATTGCGTCTGGGGCTGAGCGACGGCGCACCCTGGACCATCATCGGCACCGTGCCGCCGCAGCATATGTACGGGTTCGAATCCACGGTGCTGCTGGCATGGCAGAGCGGCAACGCCATCGGCCATGCGCTGCCGTTTTACCCCGCCGACATTTGCCAGGCACTGGCGGCCGTGCCCACGCCACGATTGCTGGTGTCCTCGCCCGTGCATCTGCGCGCCTTGCTGGATGCCGGGCTGGCCCTGCCGGAAATCAACCGCCTGTTATCCGCCACCGCGCCGCTTTCGGCCAAACTCGCCCAGGCGATCGAGGCCCGCTGCCATGCTCCGCTCCTGGAAATCTACGGCAGCACCGAAACCGGTCAGATCGCCAGCCGCCGCCCCACGCATAACGCCGAATGGCAGCTTTTTCCCGGGATGACATTGATCGCGGAAGGCGATTCCTGGCGCGTCTGCGGCGCGCATATCGAGACATCGACCGCCCTGAGCGACCTGATTGAACCGACGATCAACGGGCACTTTCTGCTCCACGGGCGCATCGCCGACCTGGTCAATATCGCAGGCAAACGGCATTCCCTGGCCAGTCTCAATTACCTGCTCAATAACATTCCCGGCGTCGTCGATGGCGCTTTCTACATGCCGGACGAAACCGACCGTGAAGCCATTACACGGCTCGCCGCCTGCGTCGTGGCGCCGGGCATGGATGCGCAGCGGCTCCTGGCGGCGCTGCGTGAACACATAGACCCGGTTTTCCTGCCGCGCCCCCTGTTGTTCGTCGATGCCCTGCCCCGAAACGTCACGGGAAAACTGCCGCGCGCCTTGCTGAAGAGACTGTTCCAGAAGCGCAGCACGCTGAAATCCGCATGAATGAGGCCGCACACTGGACCGTTCCGGCAGATCATCCCGCCTTGGCCGGGCACTTTCCGGGATCGCCGATACTCCCCGGTGTGCTGCTGCTGGACCTCGCGCTGCATGAAATCTCTGCCGCCACGGGAATCGCGCTGGAGTTCTGCGAGTTGGACCCGATCAAGTTCTTGAGCCCGGCCCGTCCGGGCGACGCGCTGATGATCCGGCATCAGCTCATGGCCAACGGCACGATACGTTTCGAGATCGTGTCCGGACTGCGCAAAATTGCCGGCGGCAGTATCGTTCCGGGTTCTGGGGTCTGAACTCGCGCCCGACAGCCCGCCAAACCGCCTGGGCGCACACCCCGGAGCGCAGCAACATGCTCATGTTGCGCGTCATGACATGGATTTCACTGCGCCTGGGGCGGCGCGCAGGACGCCTCGTGCTGCATCCGATCGCCGGCTATTTTCTGCTCTTTGCGCCAGCCAGTCGCCGTGCCTCAAGCGCTTACCTCAGGCGTGTCTTGGCTCGCCCTCCCCGCTGGCGCGACCTCTACCGACATATATTCACCTTCGCCGCCACCATCCACGACCGCGTCTATCTGATCAACCGCCGCTTCGACCTGTTCGAGTTCGAAGTGCACGGGGAGGAGATGCTGCAACGCCTGCTCGCCGGCGGCAAGGGCTTGTTCCTGATGGGTGCGCACCTGGGCAGCTTCGAGGCGATCCGCGCACTCGGCCGAAAAGATACGGATTTTCGCGTCGCCATGCTCATGCACGAGGATAACGCACGGAAGATCAACGCCATGCTGGCCGCCATCAATCCGGAGGCGGTGCAGGACATCATCGGCCTGGGTCACATCGATTCCATGCTCACGGTACAGCAACGCCTGGATCAAGGTTGCATCGTCGGCATGCTGGCCGACCGCACGCCGGGCAACGACACCCTGTGCCCGGTGCGAATCCTCGGCGCCGACGCGAACCTGCCCCGCGGGCCGTTCCGCATGGCCGCCTTGCTGCGGCGTCCGGTGGCATTCATGACCGGACTGTATCTGGGCGGCAACCGCTACGCCATCCATTTCGATCGGCTGGCGGATTTTTCCACGGTGGCGCGCGGCGAGCGGGATGCCGCCGTGGAACTGGCCATCACCCGTTATGCCGCCCTGCTCGATCAGTACTGCCGTGAGGCACCCTACAACTGGTTCAATTTCTTCGACTTCTGGCAAGCTTCGGCTGCGGCAACGGCTTCCCCGACATGAAGACCCGGCCCGCCTCCTTTTCGCCGCGCTTCGTTGCGCGCTTGTTCCTGCCATTGACCTTGCTGCTGGCATCGACGGCCGGTCAAGCCGCCGAATGGGGCATCGACCAACTCATGCAGGGTCTGGCGCAGACCCGCTCCGACCATGCCCGGTTCGTCGAGCGGAAATCCATCGCCATGCTCGACAAACCGGTGGAATCCTCCGGGGAGTTGTTCTACACCGCACCCGATCATCTGGAAAAGCGCACGATCAAGCCAAAGCCGGAATCCATGATCCTGGATCGCGGCACCCTGGCGATCGTGCGCGGCCGGCAAAGACATGATCTGTCGTTGCCGGACTACCCGGAACTGGCTGCTTTCATCGACAGCATCCGCGGCACCCTGGCCGGCGACCGCAAGGCGCTGGAGCGCAATTACCGTCTGAGTCTGGAAGGCACGGCCGAGCACTGGACACTGCAACTGCTGCCTGTGGATGAAAGGATGCGGATCGTGGTCAAGCGCATCCGTATTGCCGGCGTGCGCGACCAGTTGCGCAGCATCGAAATCACCCAGGACGACGGTGACAGTTCGCTGATGCTCATCGAAAAGCCGGCAGCACCATGAGACAGGGCAGGACGGCGATCTCCCTGTGGCTGGCATTCATCCTCGCCTGCGCCCTGATCATCAGCGGCAGCCGGTTCACCGCCGACTTGTCGGCTTTCCTGCCCAGGAACCCCACGCCGGCACAGCAATTACTCCTCGAACAGATCCGTGACGGCCTGGCCTCGCGCCTGATCCTGGTCGGTATCGAAGGCGCCGATGCGCCTGCCCGTGCCGAACTTTCCAAACAAATCGCCCGACGCCTGCGCACCGATCCCGCTTTCCTCAGCGTCAATAACGGCGAACCCGTGAGCGTCGAAAAGGATCGTGCCTTTCTCTTCGACCATCGCTATCTGCTCAGTCCTGCCGTGACCCCTGCTCGCTTCAGCGTGGATGGTCTGCACGCCGCCCTGGGCGAGAGCATCGATCTGCTCGCCTCGCCGGCCGGATTGCTGGTGAAGTCACTGCTGCCGCGCGACCCGACCGGTGAAATGGTGCATTTGCTCGACCGGCAGATGAGCGGCAGCCGCCCGAAAAACGTCGACGGCACCTGGAGTTCAAAGGACGGCAAGCGCGCCCTGCTGCTGATCCGGACGCGCGCTTCGGGCTCGGACACCGATGGCCAGCAACGCGCCATGGCTGCCATCTCGAAGGCATTCGACGGGGCAGCCGGCGCAACACCAGCGGCCAGACTGCTGATGACCGGCCCCGGCGTGTTTTCGGTGACTGCACGAGACACGATCAAAGGGCAGGTCAGCCGCCTGTCCCTCATCAGTGTCGGACTCATCGCGGCCCTGCTGCTGCTGGTATATCGCTCCTTCACGGCACTGGCCTTGGGGTTCCTGCCCGTGATCAGCGGCGCCCTGGCGGGCATCGCGGCAGTCAGTGTCGGGTTTGGCTCGGTCCATGGCATCACACTGGGTTTCGGCACCGCGCTGATCGGCGAGGCGGTGGATTATTCGATCTACCTGTTCGTGCAATCGGAACATGGCGGTGCCGATCCGAAGGACTGGATCAAGCGCTTCTGGCCCACTGTCCGTCTCGGCGTGCTGACCTCGGTATGCGGCTTTGCCTCGCTGCTGCTGTCGGGCTTTCCGGGCCTCGCGCAACTTGGTCTGTATTCAATTGCCGGCCTGCTTACCGCTGCCGCGGTGACCCGCTTCGTCCTGCCTCATCTGCTGCCGACGGCCTTTCGCATTCACGATGCCTTGGCGATCGGCCTCGTCCTGTCCCGTCTGGTTCAGCGCGCCGCTCCCCTGCGCTGGGCGGCGGCGATTCTGTTGCTGGCCGCCTGCGCCATCCTGGCCTCGCACCGCGCCGGTCTGTGGGACGACAGGATATCGTCCCTGAGTCCGGTTTCGAAAGCCGATCTGGCCCTGGATGCGTCTTTGCGCGCCGACATGGGCGCGCCCGATGTGCGCTATCTGGTCGTGGTATCGGGCGCGAGCCGCGAAGCCGTCTTGCGCTCTTCGGAACATGTCGCCGCGCTGCTGCAAGCACAAGTCGATCGCGGCGAACTCGCCGGGTTCGAGAGCCCCAGCTTTTATCTTCCCAGCACGGAAACGCAGCGCGCCCGCCAGGCCAGCCTGCCCGCCGCCGCCGTGCTCGAGACCCGGCTGGCGCGAGCCGTTGCCGGCCTGCCGGTACGTGCGGAGCGATTTGCACCGTTCGTTGCCGATGTCGCAGCCGCCCGCAGCCAGCCCCTGCTGCAGGCTGCCGATTTGCAGCAGACTTCGATGGCCATGGCGCTCGATGCCCTGCTCATCCAGCAAGGCGACCACTGGAGCGCCCTGTTGCCGCTGACCGCAGCCAAGACAGTCGGCATCAACGCGGACCGGATTCGCGCCGCGCTGGGCACGAGCGCCACGAACCTGCCCGATGTGCTGTTCGTGGACATGAAAGTCGAATCGGATCGACTGTATTCCGGCTATTTGCATGAAGCCATCCTGTTGTCCCTGGCCGGACTGGGCGCCATCATCGGATTGCTGCTGCTGGTTTTCCACTCACCCCTGCTCGTGGCACGAATCATCGCACCGCTTGCCGCCGCCGTCATCACCGTCACGGCGGGTCTGGCGGTGCTCGGCCAGCAGCTGATCATCCTGCATCTGGTGGGCTTGCTGCTGGTGGTCGCGGTGGGCTCCAATTACGCCCTGTTCTTCGATCGCGTCGTCGCCAGGGACGATACTCCCGACCACCGCATATCGCCCCGCACGCTGGCCTCGATGCTCTTTGCCAACCTCACCACCGTCGCGGGTTTTGGCCTGCTGTCCATTTCCAAAGTGTCGATACTGCAGGCGATGGGCGTCACCGTTGCGCCGGGCGTCATTCTCGCGCTGATCTATTCGGCGATTTTCGCCAGGCATGCCGATGCGTAATTCGCGTTGGCAACCCACGCTGCCTGTACGCGCCTCGATCGCGCTGCATCTCCTGGCCGTGATGTTCCTGATCGCGGCACCCGGTCAGTGGCGCTGGACCCTGGGCGCCGTAATGGGCGATCACCTCCTGCTGATGCTCACCGGCCTGTGGCCGCGCAGCCACTGGCTGGGAGCCAACTTGACCGAACTGCCCGTCTTGGCTGCCGCCCGAAAGGAAATCGCCCTGACCATCGACGACGGCCCCGATCCCGTCGTCACGCCTCAGGTGCTGGCCTTGCTGGATAGCTACGCGGCCCGCGCCAGCTTCTTCTGCATCGGGGAAAAAGCCGCGCGTTACCCGGAATTGTGTCGGGAAATCGTGCGCCGGGGCCATGCCGTGGAAAACCACACGCAAAGTCATCGCCATTACTTTGCGCTGCGCGGATATTCGGGTTTGATGCGCGAATTGCAGGCCGCCCAGGACAACCTCACGACGATCACCGGCCAAGTGCCGCAGTTCTTTCGCGCCCCTGCCGGCTTGCGCAACCCGTTTCTCGACCCGGTGCTCGCCAAGCTGGGACTGCGCCTTGCCAGCTGGTCGGCCCGCGGTTTCGACACCCGGATCGGCGACGCCCGACGCGTCGGCAACAGACTGTTACGCGGGCTGCGCGCAGGTGCCATCCTGCTGTTGCACGATGGCAACAGTTCACGCACGCCCCAGGGCATCCCGGTGATTCTCGAAGTGCTGCCCACGCTGCTGGCCGCAGCCAGAGCAGCAGACCTGCGTCTTGTCACCCTGCGTCAAGCCCTTTCGTGAGCCGCGCAACCCGGGTGCAACCGTGGTATCGCCAAGTGGCCGAGGTGATTCCCCGCCATCTGCTGCTCAAGAGCGTCGGGACGACGCTGTTCATCGGCCTGTTTTTCGCGGCTTACCTCTATCTGCTCAAGGACCCGGCCTACCCGACGACGGTGATGCCCATCACCTGGCCCGATCGCCTGATCGACTTTCAGCCTTGGGCCCTGCCGATGTACCTATCGATGTGGCTCTATGTTTCCCTCCCCCCGGCCTTGCTGGCGACCCGGCGCGAACTGACCGAGTACGGCATTGCCATGGCCGCGACCTGCCTTCTGGGGCTGCTCGTCTTCTACTTCTGGCCCACGGCAGTACCACCCGCCGATGTCGACTGGACCCTGTATCCCGATGTGGGACTTCTCAAGAACCTGGATGCCTCGGGCAATGCCTGCCCTTCGCTTCACGTCGCCACGGCCGTCTTTTCGGCTATCTGGCTGCATCACCTGCTGCGCCGCTTCGGCGCGCCTGCGTGGATGCAGAGCATCAATTGGCTCTGGTGTCTCGGCATCATCTATTCCACCCTGGCCATACGCCAGCACGTGGCGGTGGATGTATTGGCGGGGCTGGCCCTGGGCTGGTCGGCTGCCGCTTGTTCGTTGCGCTACTGCGTGCCTGCGCGAGTGAACGGGACGTGATCGGGAAATTCCGGCACCGTCGTGATTGATGCCACTGCGCCGAGGGTTTTTCAGCGCGGCCGATTGGCTCCCCCTTTGACTTCCCCTTCGGGGCGGCTAGAATGCATCGGGCAAAAGAGCCTGGGAAACCTTATGTTGGGACAGTTGAAGCGGTTGTTTCAGGACGAGCGCCTAAGCCCGGAGGTGTTCGGCGGCCTGGTATCCCAGGTTTACCGCCTCACGCCCCCAAGCCTGGCCGCGTCCGCCCTGGCCTCCATGATCGTGGTCTTCGCCCTGTATCCCGTGACCTCGACGATCACGCTCCTGGCGTGGTTCGCCGGGCTCAACATCATCAATCTGGCTCGCTACCAGCTCATCCTCGCGTATCGCCGGGCGAATCCCGGCCCGCTCGACGCGCAGCGCTGGGCGAGGCGATTCGTGGCCGCCACGCTGCTCGTCGGAATCGTGTGGGGCATGACCGGATCGCTGCTCTATCCCACCCAGGACCTCAGCTACGCAGTCACGGTCGCGGTCATCATCGCCGGAACGGCGGCGGCGGCGCATACATCGCTGGCTGCCCTGCCGAGCGCTTATGCGGCATTTTCGCTGCCCTTGCTGCTGCAATTCATCGCATTCCAGTTTTATCTGGGCGGACGGGAACGGATCATGACCGGCATCGCCGCGATCATCTACACGGCGCTCCTGCTGGTCATGGCTCGCCGCACCCATCGCTACATCTGGGAGGCGCACGAATTGCAGTTCCAGAGTCGGGACCTGATCAAGAACCTGACGGCGTCGAACCAGCGGGTGGAATACGCCAACCGCGAACTCGAATCGCAGATCGGCGGGCGAATACGCGCCGAGCAGGCCGAGCGGCAGCAGCAGCAGTGGCTGGAAGTCCTGATTCAGCAAACCCCGGTGGCCTGCGTGTCCTGGGAACTGGATACCGCCACCATCAAAACCTGGAACCCCGCGGCAGAAAGGATCTTCGGTTTCACGCGGCAGGAAATTCTCGGCAGATCGGCGTTTGAAGTATTCGTGCCGCCGAATTTGAGAGACAGGGTGGCCGACTTCTGGCGTGCCAACCAGGGGCAGGACGGGCCCCTGCACGGCCCCCTGAAGAGCCTCACCAAGGATGGCCGAACCATCTTGTGCGACTGGTTCAATACGCCCCTGCTGGGTTCCGACGGCAGCATCGTCGAAATCGTTTCACTGGTGGTCGACAACACCGCGCGCAAACGGATCGAAGAGGAGATGCAACAAGCCAGGAACGCGGCCGAAGCTGCGAACCGCGCGAAGTCGCAGTTCCTGGCCAACATGAGCCACGAGATCCGCACGCCGATGAACGGGGTGCTGGGGATGAGCGAATTGCTGCTGGATACCGCACTGGACGACAAGCAGCGGCGCTTTGCCAAGGCCATACACAGTTCCGGCGAAGCGCTGCTGTCGATCATCAATGCGATACTGGACTTCTCCAAGATCGAGGCGGGCAAGCTCGAATTGGAGCGCGTCGACTTTTCCCCCAGGCAGGTGGTTCAGGAAGTGGCCGAACTGCTGGCCGGGCGCGCCCACGCCAAGAGCCTGGAGTTGCTCGTGCAAGTGGACCCCGCGGTCCCCGCGCAGGTGGTGGGCGACCCGCACCGGCTGAGGCAGATTCTGATGAATCTGCTGGGCAATGCGATCAAGTTCACCGAGACCGGTGAGGTCCTGGTCACCTTGACTGGCGGGCATCCTGGGCAGCGCGGCGCGGAAACCGGGGCACGGGACTGCCACCTGCGCTTCACCATCGCCGACACCGGGATCGGCATCAGCACCGAGCAGCAGGCGCACCTGTTCCAGCCCTTCTCGCAGGCCGACGGCTCCACCACCCGGGAATACGGTGGCACCGGCCTGGGCTTGGCGATCGCCCGGGAACTGACGCGGCTCATGGGCGGTGGCGTCGGCGTGGACAGCGCGCCGGGCAAGGGCTCCAGCTTCTGGTTCACGATCCGCGTCGGCGAAGGCGCCGTTGCCGAAGAAATCGCCCCTGCGACATTGGCAGGCCTTGCCGGGCTGCGGCTATTGATCGTCGATGACAACGCCAGTCACCGGCGTATCCTCGAGCAGCAGGCCTATGCCTGGGAGATGCGCCCCTCGAGCGTGGCGGGCGCGGACGGCGCATTAGCCTTGCTGCCGACTGCCGCGGCCGGCGGCGAACCGTTCGCGCTGGCTTTGATCGACATGGTGATGCCGGGCATGAGCGGCCTGGATCTGGTAAAGGCGATCAAGGCCGACCCCCGGATCGCGGCGCTGCCCCTCATCATGCTCAACTCGCTCAGCCATCAGGGCGAGGCGGGGCAGGCGCAGGCTGCCGGCGTGGCTGCCTTCGTCAACAAGCCCGTGCGCGTGGATGAGTTGCGCCTCGCGATCCTCCAGGCGCTGAACCCGCCAGCCGACATCGCCCAGGCGAATGACGCGACTCGCGAACCGGAACTCGACCGGCTCCGCGGCCATGTCCTCGTTGCCGAGGACAATCCGGTCAACCAGGCTGTCGCCGAGGCGATGCTGGAAGATCTCGGGCTCACCGTCAGCGTTGCCAACAACGGACGCGAAGCGGTTGCCATGGTCGGCGCGGAGTCTTTCGACCTGGTGCTGATGGACTGCCAGATGCCCGAACTGGACGGCTTCGGCGCCACCGCTGAAATCCGCCATGCCGAACAGGGCAGCAGCCGGCATCTGAACATCGTGGCGCTGACCGCCAACGCGCTGCAGGGCGATCGGGAGATGTGCCTCGCTGCCGGCATGGATGACTACCTCGCCAAGCCCTTCAGCGGCGAACAACTCGAGGCCCTGCTCGCCCGCTGGCTGACGCGCCGGGGCACGAGCGAAGCAGGGACGCAAACCAGCACCGCCGCGGCGCAAGCACCGCTCGCGGCGCTGGAATCCAACTCGATCGAGTCGATCCGCGCGCTGGGCGGGGACACGCTGCTGCACCGGATCATCCGCATGTACTTCGAGAGCGCCTCGGCACTGATGCAGAACCTGCGCCACGCACTGGCGAACAACGATGCCGAGGCCGCGCGTCGCGCCGCCCACACCATCAAGTCGAGCAGCGCCAATCTGGGGGCATCCCGACTCAGCCAACTGTGCAGCAGGATCGAAGACGACGCGCGCGCGGGGACTTGCCGGGCCTCCTCCATGGCGGCAATCGAGACCGAATACGCCAGCGTGACGCGAGCGCTGCAACAGCATCTCGAACAGGTGCCCTCATGAGCCCGCCCGGCGCAACGGGTAAGCAGCCCCGGATCCTGATCGTGGACGACGATCCGACGATGCGGCTGATGTTGCGCGCAACGCTGCAGCGGGAAGGCTTCGAAATAACCGAGGCACAGGACGGCGAAGAAGCTCTGGTGCGCTTCAAGGAGGAAGCGCCTGACCTCGTCTTGCTCGACGTCATGCTCCCGGGACTGGACGGATTCGAGACTTGCGCCGCACTGCGCCTTCTGCCCGACGGGGCGCGCACCCCGGTGGTGATGATCACCGGACTGGACGACATCAGTTCCATCGAACAGGCCTACGAGGCCGGCGCGACCGATTTTCTGGTCAAACCCATCGATTGGACCATCCTGGGACTCCGCATCCGCTATATCCTGAGGCAGGCGCGGCGGTGAACAGCCGGGCGGCGGGTCAGGCGAGCCTTTCCCGATCCCGGCCGCTCGCCCGGCCGGGAGGTTGGGAATCGGCCGGGGACAATCGGCGACAAGGCTGCTCCCCCCGACCGGCCTGATATTGGCTGATGCAGCCGCCATTCGATTTCCCTCATAACGAATGCCCGCAACCGTTCGAGTGACGTTTTTTTCGCTGCCCCCTTACGATTGGATCACTTCTCCTTGAACCCTCTCTGGCTCTCCCACTTCACTGCGACCAGCAGCATCGGTCGCGGCCTCGGGCAGACCCTGGCAGCCCTTCGCCAGCGCCGCAGCGGACTCCTGCCGTGCGCCTTCGACACGGTGGATCTGGCGACCTTCGTCGGCGAGGTGGCGGGGCTCGACGAGGTGCGCCTTCCCGCCCGGCTGGCCGACTACGATTGCCGCAACAACCGGCTCGCCCTGCTGGGATTGACCCAGGACGGCTTCGCCGATGCGGTACGGGCTGCCATCGAAAACCACGGTAGGCAGCGCATCGGACTTTTTCTCGGCACCAGCACTTCAGGCATTCTGCAAACCGAATTGGCCTACCGGCGACGCGACCCGGCGACTGGCGCACTTCCCGCCGGCTTCAGTTACCGCAGCACGCACAATACTTTCTCCGTGGCGGAATTCACACGCCAATATTTCGGCCTGACCGGTCCTGCGGTGGTGGTTTCGTCGGCGTGCTCTTCGAGCGCCAAGGTATTCGCCTCGGCGCGACGCATGATCGCGGCTGGATTGATCGATGCCGCCGTGGTCGGCGGCGTGGATTCGCTGTGCCTGACCACACTCCATGGCTTCAGCTCGCTCGGCCTGATTTCCGAACAGGCGTGCCGCCCGTTCGACGCACAGCGCAACGGCATTTCGATCGGCGAAGCGGCTGCCTTCGCGCTGCTCGAACGAAGTCCGGAAGATGCGGACGATCAAGCCGTGCTGCTGCTGGGCATCGGTGAATCCAGCGACGCCTATCACATGTCTTCGCCGCATCCGGAAGGCCTGGGTGCGCGCATGGCGATGCAAGATGCGCTGAAGATGGCGGGTCTGGGTTCATCTGAAATCGACTATATCAACCTGCACGGCACCGCCACCCAAAGCAACGATGCTGCGGAAGCCAAGGCGGTTCGGCAGGTCTTCGGCAGTGGCACGCCGTGCAGTTCGACCAAAGGCGCGACCGGCCACACCCTGGGCGCCGCCGGCGGTCTGGAGGCAGTGATTTGCGCGCTGGGCCTGCGTCACGGCTTGCTGCCCGGCGGGCTGAACACGAGGCCAGCCGACCCGGCGCTGGATCTTAACTATCTGCTGGAGAATCGCGAGCAGCCGGTGGCGCACATGCTCAGCAATTCGTTCGGTTTCGGCGGTACCAATTGCAGCCTGGTGTTCGGACGGGCGGGCAATTCGGCAAACAAGTCAGCCGATAAGTCAGTGCATCATCCATGACGCTCACCGCCTACATTGAAGGCATCGGCCTGCTCGGCCCCGGTTTGGCCGACTGGTCGGCCGGTCGGGCCGTTCTTGCCGGACAGCAAGCCTATCGGCCCGAGCGGACCATCCTGCCGCAGCCCGTCTTGCTGCCCGCGGCAGAGCGCCGGCGCAGCAGCGCGATTGTCAAGCTCACCCTGGCGACCGGACTGGAAGCCATCAACGCAGCAGGACTCGACGCGGCAGGCTTGCCCAGCGTCTTTGCCGCGTCAGGGGGCGACGGGGAAAGCTGTCACATCATCTGTGAAATGCTCGCCTCGGATGACCGGCTGATCTCCCCGACCCGCTTCCACAACTCCGTGCACAATGTGGCCGCCGGCTACTGGAGCATCGCCACCGGCGCGATGAGCAGTTCGTCGGTACTGAGCGCCTTCGACGCCAGCTTCGGCGCCGGCCTGCTGGAAGCGCTGGCCCAAGTCGTGGTCGATGACACCCGCACCGTCTTGCTGGCTTCCGACACCGCCTACCCGGAGCCACTCGGGAGCGCCCGGCCCATCCCCGATGCCTTCGGCATCGCGCTGGTGCTGGCGCCGGCACGCGGCGCGCGGGCGCTGGCGCAAATCACCGTCAGCCTGACCGGGGCCCGCGCGGACCAACTCGACGATGTCGCACTCGAGAACCTGCGGAGGGCCATCCCCGCGGCACGTGGTTTGCCGCTGTTGTGCGCCATCGCACTGGGACAGGCACAATGTGTTGTCCTGGATTACCTCGAAGCCACCCGCCTCGCCGTGGTACTCGCGCCGTGCTGAATCAGGGCCCGCTCGACCACGCCTGGATTGCCCGCCACATCCCGCATCAGGGCGGCATGTGCCTGCTCGATGCGGTCGAGACATGGGATCAGGAACGCATCCGCTGTCGCGCGAGCAGCCACCGCGCCGCCGACAACCCGTTGCGCGCATACGGCCGACTCGGTGCCGCCTGCGGCATCGAATACGCGGCACAGGCCATGGCGGTACACGGCGCGTTGCTGGCGCCGCAAGACGGCGGCGCCCGGATCGGGTTTCTGGTCAGCGTGCGCGGCACGAAGTTCCATGCAGGGCGGCTGGACGACGTCGCCGCCGATCTGCAGGTGGAAGCTTCCTGCATCTCGCAGGGCGGAAGTCAGGTTCTTTATCGCTTCAGCCTCAGCGCAGAGGGTCGCCTGCTGCTCGACGGGCGCGCCGCGGTCGTGCTCGACGCCGATCCGCTCGCAGCGGCTCCGTGAGCGACTCGATGAAACACGCCCTGGTGACCGGCGGCAGCGGCGCCATCGGTGCGGCCATCTGCCGCCGGCTGGCTGCCGACGGCTGCCATGTCCATATTCACGCTCATCGCGGACTGGAAGCCGCCCGGACGCTGGCCGATGCGATCTGTGCCGGCGGCGGCAGCGCAGAGGCCCTGGCATTCGACGTGACCGACGGCGCGGCGGTCACCGCCGTCCTGACGCCGCTCCTCGAGCGCCAGACCATCCAGATTCTGGTCAACAATGCCGGCATCCATGACGACGCCGTGTTCCCGGGCATGAGCGCCCTGCAGTGGCACCGGGTGATGGACGTCACCGTCAATGGCTTTTTCAACGTCACCCAGCCGCTGATGATGCCGATGATGCGCAGCCGCTGGGGGCGCATCGTCAATATCTCCTCCATCGCCGCGCTGACCGGCAATCGCGGTCAGGTCAACTACGCCGCGGCCAAGGGCGCGCTCAATTCCGCCACCAAGGCGCTGGCGCAGGAAGTCGCCAGCCGGGGCATCACCGTCAATGCGGTGGCGCCCGGCATCATCGCCACCGCCATGAGCGAATCCGCATTCGACGCTGAGGCAATAGCCCGCCTGGTGCCGATGAAACGCGCCGGCAGCCCCGAGGAAGTGGCCGACCTAGTCGGCTTTCTCGCCTCGGCCCAGGCGTCCTACATCACCGGGCAGATCCTTTCCATCAATGGCGGCATCATTTGACTGTGAACGACGACATGCGTTTAAGAAAATCTGTTCCGGTGCACGCACCGCACATCCCGCTGACCGATTACTACCCGACGGAGGCGGACCGTCCCGCCTACCTGCGCCGGATGTTCGACGACACCGCCGAAGATTACGACCGTATCGAGACTCTGCTGGCCTGGGGTTCCGGTTCCCGCTACCGGCGCGATGCACTGATGCGCGCCGGTTTGAAGACGGGCATGAAGGTACTCGACGTCGGCGTGGGCACCGGCCTGGTGGCGGCGCAGGCCTGCCTCCTGACCGGCCACCCCGCCCTGGTCACCGGTGTCGATCCCAGCCCCGGCATGATGGCGGCCAGCAAGTTGCCCGAGGCCATGACGTTGATCGAGGGCCGCGCCGAGTCGCTGCCTTTTCCCGACCATCATTTCGATTTCCTGAGCATGGGCTATGCACTGCGCCACATCAGCGATCTGGGCGTGGCCTTTGCGGAATTCGAACGGGTGCTGAAACCCGGCGGCCGTCTCTGCATACTCGAAATCACGCCGGCGCAAAACCGTATCGGGCAATGGCTGCTCAGGCACTATATGCGCAGCGTAATTCCGCTGCTGACCCGCTTCATTTCCCGGCGCAAGGATACGGCGACGATCTGGCGCTATCACTGGGACAGCATAGAAGCCTGCGTCCCGTCGGAGCAAGTCATGGCCGCGCTCAGCGCTGCCGGACTGACCGAGGTCAAGCGGCATCTGACGCTCGGCATTTTTTCGGAGTATCAGGCGAGCAAGGGTACTGCCGCCCGGCGCGACTAGAACCGTCCCTGCGCGCGTCTCAGCAGCAACAAAGGCAGACGAAATACGAAACCGGCAAACAGGCGCGTGTGCATCCAGGTCAATAACAGGTTGTCGCGCAGGTAGCTGAAATGCGACACGCCGCCCTCCTCCGCGCTGTAGTAACGCACCGGAGCGGGCAGATTGACCGGCCTGACCCCGAGCCAGCACAGGCGCACCACGGCTTCCGGGTCGAAGTCGAAGTGACGCATCCAGCGTTGCTCGCGCATCACCCGGCGCAAGGCGGCCACCGGATAAACGCGGAAGCCGAACAGGGAGTCGCCGATGCCGGCCCACAAGGTTTCCAGATTGGCCCAGCCGTTGGAGATGCGCCGCCCGTTCACGCGCAAGGCCGGTGCGCCGGCATCGAACACCGGCACGCCCAAGATCATGGCCGCGGGCTGTCTCGATGATTCAGCCATGAAGGCGGCAATGCATTCCGGCGGATGCTGGCCATCCGAATCCATGGTCAACACGTGACTGAATCCCACCGCTGCCGCCTCTTCCAGCCCGCGCAATACCGCAGCGCCTTTGCCCTGGTTCCGCGGCAAAACGATCACCCGAAGGCCGGCGTCCTGCGCGGCCATCGCAGCCAGGCCCGCGGCGCTGCCGTCCGTGCTGCCGTCCACCACCACCCAGACCGGGCTCCAGTATCGGCGTGCCGCACGCACGGTCTGATAGACGCGGGCACCCGGGTTGTAGCTGGGAATGAGGACCAAATGGGTAGTCGAAACAGGCGTGGACGAGACCGCGGTCATAACGGCAAAGCCGGCTGAAACCCCGAACCCTGTACCAGTTCCTGGGCAAAATAGCGCTCCAGTTCAGCCATGAACGGCCGGGTATGCCGGGGTGGCTCGAAGCGCCGCCCCAGGCTCACCCGATAACGGATCGGCATCGGCGGTTTGCGGAACAGGGACCAACCCTTGCTCAGATAGGCCGAATCGGTTTCGATCAGCACCGTCTGCACCGGCACCTGTGCATGGCGCGCGATCACGGCAATACTGCCCTTGAACGGATTGACCGGCGGCGAGGTGGTGCGGGTGCCTTCCGGAAACAGCAACAGATGGCTGCCGCTGGCGAGATCCCGGCTGGCCTGCTGCACCATGCCCCGCACCGGCTCATTGCAGATGTAGCGCGCCAATCGGGCGCCCGCACCGAGAAAGACGTTGTTCATCAGATCGGCCTTGAGCACGCAGGCAACATTCGGCAAGCGTGAAATCACCATCACGGCGTCGAGCAGGCACGGATGATTGGGCGCGATGATCAGGGACGGTTCGTCGCGCAGGACATCCAGGGCCTGCAGATCGAAGCTGCACCGGCGCGATACGCCCAGACCGGCCAGGTAAACGCGGAACACGGCCATGATGACGTAACGCCCGAGTGCCCGTCCTTGGCGCTCCGGCAGCAGCGGGTAGGCAAGCATCGCGATCGGCGTCCAGGCCAGGCACAGTATCCCCAACGAAGCCAGACCGAGGTACAGCAGCAGATAATCGTAGCCGTTCAGCAGCAGCCGCGCGGCGGCGCCCATCGGTTCGTCGCTGCACCGGGCGGCGCGGCTCACCTAAGCGCCCGTTCCGCCCATGACGTCGAGGATTCTCTGCTTCAATCCTTCTTCGCCCAACTCGCGCAAAGCCTCCGGTACGGCAAACTCGGCCGCCACATGGCCAGGCGCGCAAAACACCAGGATGCGGTCGCCGATGTCGATGGCTTCGCCTATCGAGTGCGTGACGAATATCCCGGTCTTGTGGGTTTCCTGAACCAGCCGCCGGAACTCGCTGCGCAAGCTCGCGCCGGTGAGTTCGTCGAGGGCGCTGAAAGGCTCGTCGCAGAGGAGAATTTCCGGGTCGGTGGCAAAGGCGCGGGCGATACTGACGCGCTGCCGCATGCCACCAGAAAGCGAATGGGGATATTTTTCGCTATGCACCTCAAGCCCCAGCCTTTTCAGCCAATCGCGGCCCACCGCGAGTCTCCGCTCCTTGGCGACGTGGCGAAGTTCCAGGCCATAGGCGACGTTGTCCAGGGCGCTGCGCCAGGGCAGCAGTCGGTCATTCTGGAAGACCACGCCGATCTTGCCGGCCAGCGCATCGAAATCGGCAAAAGGGTTGCTGCCCAGGACGCGGATGACGCCGTCGGTCGGCGCGATCAGGCCGATCAGCAGATTGAACATGGTCGATTTGCCGCAGCCGGTCTTGCCGACGACGGCCACCAGTTCGCCCTGGCCGATGTGAAGATCCAGATTCCTGACGGCGTAGCCGTGGCTCCCGCCATCGAAGCGTTTCGACACGCCGGCGAAGGTCACGACTTTCATCGCTGGCGCTCCGAGGTCGGGCGGTAGCGGAGAAAATGGCTCTCGAGCATCGTCACAAAACCCTGGGAGACGACGACGAACAGGACCAGCACCAGGGTCCACGCGATGGCCCCGGCCATATCGAACAGTTGCTGGCGCTGCAACAGCTCATAGCCGACGCCGATGCCCGCGCCGACCAGTTCGGCGACCACCACGACGCGGGAAACATTGCCGAGATTGACCTTCCAGGCGGTCATGATCCCCGGCAGAACGCTCGGCCAGATCAGGGTCCTGACCAGATCCCACTTGCTCGGCCGGAATGACATCGACATTTCTATCAGATCCTTCGAAATGGCCCGGTAGGAATCATGGATCTGGAAGGCGAAGGCCGGCAGGGTGGTCATCAGGATGATGAACCAAATGCGGAATTCGGTGGACTTGAACCAGATGATGGAAATCACCACCCAGGACAATGCCGGGATGCCCTGATTGAAGATCAGCAGCGGGTGGATATAGCGTTCGAATCCCGCTGAACGGCCCATCCACAGCCCGATCGCACCGCCCACCACAAAGGCCCCGGCCATGCCGCCGAGGATTCTGGCGGAAGTCGCCAGGGCCCCGACCACCAGTTCACCCTGCGTCAGGATCGCCAGCAGTTCCTTGCCGATGGCCGCGACGGAAGGAAACAGGAAAGGCGGAAAGAAATACGACGCCAGCTGCCAAAGCCCGATCAATGCCAGTCCTGAAATGATCGGCTCTTTTCTCAAACGCATATCGACTCCGCGACAATGCGGGCTGGCTTATTCAAGATTTCCCGCATAGATCGTGGATTTATCCACCGCCTTGGTCAAATAACCGCTCTGCAGTCCTGCGGCATAGACGGCCTCGATGCCCTTGCGAATCTCCCCGGCCGGTGCCACGTTGGTGCCGAGTCGGCTGTTGTCCTCGATCAATTTGCGCAGCACTTCCGCATCCGAACCCTTGATCGCCGAAGCGATCAGCTTCGACGCCTCGGCCGGGTTGGCGCGCATCCATTGCGCCGCCTCCTTGAAGGTGGCGTACATCTTTTTGACCAGCAGTGGATTTTCCTTGATCCAGGACAGGTGCGCCGCCACGCCCAGATAGGGGAAGCTGTCGGTGCCGGAAAATTTCTTCCAGCGGTTCTTCATGTCCAGGTCCAGCGCGTGCAGCGAAGGCTTCTTCGCCATCAGGATGGAATACCCCGGCTCCCAGAGCTGCACCGCCTCGGCACGACCGGCCAGGGCATAGCCGATCAGGCCGGGGGTCGCTGTGTTTTGCACCGATACCTTCGACAGATCCACGCCCTGGCTCATCGCGAGCCACTTGAACATGGCGTAATTGGTCGTGGACGTCGCCGCCACCAACTGCCTGTTTTCGAGATCCTTGAGAGTCTTGATATCCGGCTGGTCCGAGACCACGGCGCCGAAATAGTCGAACAAATTGAACAGATAGGCGACCTTCACACCCTGGTTGCTGGCGACCGCGATCGACAGCAGGGCGGCGCTTCCGCCGACCTGGAATTCGCCCGAATTGAACTGGGCGATATAGGCGTCGGGCGTGCGCTCGACGAAGTTGATCTCTATGCCGTTCTTGGCGTCCAGTCGCCTCGCCTTGATGATCGGCTGCAGGAAGCCGCCCAGGGACGGCTGGCCGAAAACGACGATATCGACTTTCGGTGTCGACTGGGCAAGCGCCATCGACGACGTCAGTCCCAGGACGAGCGAAAGAACCAGGCTGCAAATAGTTTTCTTCATTTCCTTTTCCTCCGATTTGCGCCCGATTATAAGCTGAGCCAAGGCACCGACCTAGTGAGTTATACTGCCGTTGCCGTCAGTAAACATCACATCGACATGAGAAAGATCCCGCCGCTCAATTCCATCCGGGCGTTCGAATCGGCCGCAAGACTGGTCAGTTTCACCAAGGCAGGTCAGGAACTGAATGTCACCCACGGGGCCATCAGCCGACAGGTCTCTATCCTCGAAGAATGGCTCGGTGTCGCCCTGTTCTACCGCACCAACGCGCGCCTGGTCCTGACCGCCGCAGGCAATAAGCTTTTCGACGCATCGGGCGCCGCGCTCGACAGGATTGCCGTCGCAGCCATGCACATTTCCCGCGAGAACAACGTCGAACTGACGATAAGCGCCCCGCCGACATTCACGCTGCGCTGGCTGATTCCCAGGTTTTCAACCCTGCAGCGCAGGCACCTCGATTTGAAGGTGCGGCTGGTGACTTCGATTGCGCCTGTGGACTTCTCGACCAAGGAATACGACATCGCCATCCGGGGTGCGGCCAAACCGCCCGACGCAGCCACTTCGCGTTTCTTCTTGACCGAAAGCATCCTTCCCGTCTGCCACCCCGACTTGCTGGAACGGCACCCGCTCCTGGCGCCATCGGACATGGGCTTTCATACGCTGATCAACTATTCGACGGAACCTTACCGCTGGGTCGATTGGCTCGCCGCCGTCGGCGCCTCCGAGGTCAAGCCGCTGGCGACGCTCAATTTCGAACAAATGTATTTCGCCCTGCAGGCGGCCACCGAGGGCCTCGGCATCGCCCTGATGCCCCATTTCCTGACCATCGACGATATTGCCGCGGGGCGGTTGTGCACCCCATTCGGCAGCCATGGCGTGCGAACGCGCGCCTACTATGCGAACCTCGATCCGGCGAGCAAAGGCAACCTGGCCGGCAAAGCCTTCTGCGACTGGCTCGAAGAGGAAGGCGCCGCCACCATGAAGCTGTGCGGACAGTTGCTCGACCCGGGGCGGTGACAGGGTCCCGCCGGACAGATTTCAGGCGCGTATCCAGAGAATTATTCAAGCTGTTGGAGACGCAATGGGCGGCTGTCCACAGCACCCAGGCGGCCAAGGTCCGACTGCGATAGACGCCGGAGCACAGTCCCCGCCAGGATTGGCGATGGTCATGACGGGGTCGTCCGTCCTTTCTTGGCCGACCGGGGCGCCTTGCTGCCAGGGTTGCCGTCGCGACTCTTGATCTCGGTGTTCATCGCCACGTCGTTGCGGCGCTGCCGGGCGATCTCCTCGCCGGTGACGAAGTAGTCGCCGCGCACGGCTCTTTGCGCCATCTCTTCGTTCCTCGAGCTCCAGTCGCCCAGGGAGTAGCCGTGCCACGGCGCTTCGGGCTTGAGCTTGGGCAGGCCCAGTTCCTCCCAGATGGCCTTGGCGTTCTCCATGATCTCCTTTTTCGGCAGGGCGATCGGCGGAAAGTCGTCCTTCAGCGTGGCATCGATCAGCAGCGACGCATCGAGGCCATTGTTGCGCGGACTGCGCGGGCCGTGCCCCGGGTCGCGGTTCTTCAGGGTCTGCAGATCGAGCGCGAAATTGGCGCGATAGCACATGGCCCAGAGCAGCGCATCGGCGTTGTCCGGATCGATGTCGTCATTGACCGCAATGACCAGCTTGCCGCCCGAGCGCAGCAGGGACGCCGCGCCGTAGAGCGCGCGCCAGACTTCGGTCGCCGGCGTCTTGCGATCGACCACCACCACCAATACCTTGCGCAGATTGGTCAATGGTTCGTGCATGGAAACCTTGAGCACACCCTTGATTCCCAATTGACGCTGCAAATGGTTGAGGAAAACCGGCTCGAGGGCGACGCGCTTGATCAGGCTGGACTCGGACGGCGTCACTTGCGAAATGATCGAGGTCAGGATCGCGTCTTTACGGCGGGTGATCGCCGTGATCTCCATGTAGGCGTTGAACTCCTGCAGGTTCACGTGGCCGTGGGATTCGCCGAACGGCGCCTCGGGCTCCAGCCATTCGGTATTGATGTAACCCTCGATGACGATTTCCGCATCGGCCGGCACCAGCAGATCGACGGTCTTGCACTTCACCACATTGATCGGCGCACCGGCCAGGCCGCCTGCCACGTGCAGTTCATCGGTGTCCTCGGACAGTTTTTGCACCGAGGTAAAGGCCACGCACGGCGGGCAGCCGAGAATCACCGCGGCCGGCAGCTTCTCGCCGCGCGCCTTGCATTTCTCCCAGTGGGTATAGATGCCCGGCTGGTTTTCCAGCGACGGGTTCATGCCCAGACGCGTCGGCGATTTGACCTGTCCGCGGTAGACGCCCATGTTCTGGATGCCGGTGTCCGGATCCTTGGTGATGTATTGCGACAGCGTCGTGTAGGGGGCGTTGTCCCAGCCGGGCGTCGAGATCGGAATGGGAATGCCGTCCAGGCCTTTGCCCGGCTTCAGGAGTTCCTTGCCCATCACGACGATTTCCTGGCAGGGCGCAGCGTCGGCGGCGACGATATTGGGCAGTATCGGATGGGCGATGGCTTCGTTCCATTTCTTGCCGATATTCTCGATCGCGCAGTCCATGCCGACGCTGTAGATCTTCCGCGAGGCGGCCAGGCCGCCCACCACCACCGGGATGTCGTACTTGCGGCCCTTGCTGTCTATCACATGGGTGAACAGAAAGGCCTTGCGATCCGGCTCGGCGATCCCCCCCCGAAACTGCCAGCGCACCAGGGGATGCATCTCCGTGTCCTTGTTGATCGGACGATCGACGGTGATCAGCAGCCCGGCCCGGTCTAGCGCTGCCAGATGTTCATGCAGATCGCGGTAGCCGCGTCCTGCTGCGGCCGTCTTGTTGCCGGCTGCGGCTTTCTTGGTGATTTTGCTCATGCTCGCTCCGTTTCGGAATTGCTATCGGGCCTGCTTGGTCACCTCGTTCTCGAAGGACTTGGTCCATTTGTCGGCGTTATCGACGGCATAGACCGGATCCACGACCTTGAGGTGCAGACCGGGGTAATGCGAAGGCACCTGGATGCTGGCAGGATAGTAGAGCAGCGCCGCCAGCAACTTTTGCGTCTCGGGAGAGAGCATGTAATCGTAGAACAGCAGCGCCGCATTCGGATGCGGCGCGCGCTTCGCCAGACCGATATTGAAGCCGTGCGCGACCACCGGATCGAGGGTGAACCAGTCGATCGGCTTGCCGTCGCGCTTGCCTTTTTCCGGCAGGTCGATATAGACGGTCAAGGCCAGAGGCACTTCGCCGGAAACCACCAGGTTATTGAGCAGCGACACGCCCAGACGCGTCGACATGCCGTTCTTCGCGACGATGTCGTGGAACAGCCGGATGCCCTTCTCCTCGCTCATCGACATCGCCACCGCGGAGTACCACTCCTCGGCCTTGGCCTCGATCCCCAGCTTGCCTTTCCATTTCGGGTCGAGCAAATCCTGGTAGGTCCTGGGCAGGTCCTCCTTCTTGAGCAAGCGGGTGTTATAGGCTTGTACGACGACGTTCATCAGCACCGTCGCCGATTGGCGATCGGCCGACGACGCGCCGGGCATCAGATCCTTGAAGTAGGGCGAACTGACCGGCTGGAGAATTTGTTCGCGGCGCACGGCTTCCATCTCCTGCGCCGGCATCATGATCGCATCGACCTCGAAATGCTTCGCGGCTGCCTCGCTCAAGATACGCTGGGTCACATTGTTGCTGCCCGAGCGCCATGCCTTCACCTTGATGCCGTACTTCTTTTCGAACGGTCCGATGATGGCCGGCAAATCCTGCGGCCGGAACGCCGTGTAGAGGGTCAGCGTGCCCTCCCTGGCCGCCGCGGCGACCAGCTTCTCGGCCCGGTCGGCGCCCTCGTACAACATCAGCGACGACGTCTGTGCCGCGGCAGGCAGCGCGGTGCCGAGCGCGGCCAGAAGCAGAAGCCGGCGCCGCATCGAGAGTGATTTGATCATGTCTTTCCTTTCGCTGAAAATGGGCCGCCCATCGATTTGGCGATCCTGGCTGGACTGTCCTGAAGCGGAACGGTCAGCTGCCCGAGGTGCCCGGCAGAAATTCCTCCAGGGCGCGAGAGAACAGTCCGGCCTGCTCGATGCTGGCGATGTGCGCGGCCGACTCCAGCACGAGCAGCGTGGATCCTGCGATTTGCGCATGGATCACCTCGGCTGCCGCCGGCGGCGTCGCCGTATCCTCGGCGCCGACGATCACCAGCACCGGTAGCTTGATCCTTTTCAGTTCCCCGGTGGTGTCGAGCGCGGCGATCGCCTGGCAACAGGCGGCATAGCCGACCGGCGGGGTGGCCGCTATCCATTCGGCGACCCGCTCCATCAGCGCCGGTTGGGCGGCGCGGAACGGTGCGGTAAACCAGCGTTCCAGCGTCGGCCCGACCAGCGGCGCCATGCCCTGCGTCAACGCGGTCTGTGCACGGGACTGCCACATCGGATGCGCCGCCGGTCCATAGTAGCTGCTGGTGTCGGCCAGCGTCAGGCTCAAGAACAATTCGGGGTATTTCAGCGCCACGACCTGGCCGATCATGCCGCCCATCGACAGCCCGACGAAATGGCATTTCTCGATGCCCAGCACCGTGCACAAGGCTTTCACGTCCTGCGCCAGCAGGTCCAGCGTGTACGGCCCCGGCGGCGCGCCGCTGGCGCCATGGCCGCGCGTGTCGTAGGAGAGCACCCGGTACGATTTCGCCAGGGCCTCGACTTGCGGCTGCCACATCTCCTTGCCGCAGCCCAGGGAATGGCTGAGGATCAGCCACGGCCCCGCGCCAGCCACCTCGTAGCTGATGTCGATGCCGTTTGCAGTGATTTGATTGCTCATTTGAGTCGCCCTAGAAAAGTTTTCCAGACAAGAATCCCAGCAAGAAGCAGCCGGCGCCTAAGGCCCAGCGCGAGCCCAGCAGGCCGCGCCAATCCACCGCCAGCGCCGCCCCGGCAGGCTTGCCGAGCGGGGCGATCGCCTGTCCCGCGGGAGCGTCCGTGGGGGACAGCTGCGCCATCAGGCGATCGAAGAACTCGTCGGAAATGGTTCGCGCCGCCGACTCGATCAGGCGCGCGCCGATTTGCCCGAGTTTGCCGCCAACCGAAGCCGAGGCGGAAAATACCAGCACGGTTTCGCCGACCCCCGCCGACGACAGGACCACCTTGGCCTGGCCCTTGGCGAAGCCGGCCGGACCGCCGGTTCCCTCGAAATTCAACGTGCAGGAAGCAGGGGCGACGATGTCGGCCGTCGTCACCTTGCCGGAAAAGCGCGCGCGGACCGGCCCGATCTTGGCCATCACCACCGCCTTCATCTGCCTGTCATCGACCCGCTCGACGCTTTCGCAGCCCGGGATGCACAGCTTGAGCATCGCCGGGTCGTTGATCGCATCCCACACGCTTGCCTGGGATGCGGCAATCAGCCGTTCGCCATTGATGTCCATGTTGACCTTTGTGATTTCGGGAATTAGCCCGGACGAAACTTCGATTCGGCCTTGACGTCGCTGCGCTGTTCGCCCAGGCTGATGCGGCCGTTTTCCAGATAATGGCCGGTCGCCGCGCGCTTGGCCGCTTCATCCCATGCCGGCAGCCAGTCGCCCAGCGAATAGCCGAACCACGGCGGCTGCGGACGCAAGGCCGGCAGGCCCATTTCCTCCCACAGCGCCCGGGCGCGCTCCATGTACTCGCGGGTCGGCAAGGCCAGGGGCGGCATGTCGCCTTTCATCGTGGCGTCCATCAGCAAGGTCGAATCCTCTTCGCCTTCGGCTTCGCGCTTGGGGCCGTGCCCCTGGCCGCGATGGTCGAGGGCGCGCACGTCATCGACCGGATTCATGCGGTAGGACATGGCCCAGAACAGCGCATCGGCATTGTCCGGATCGATGTCGTCGTTGACCGCGAGACAGATCTTGCCGCAATCGCCCTTGAAGAACGCGGCGCCGTAGAGCGCGCGCCAGACTTCGGTGCGCGGCGTATTTCTGTCCAGGGTGATGATGGTGAAGCGCAGCAGACCCGTCAGCGGTTCGTGCAGCGAAACCTTACTGACGCCGCGGATGCCCAGCGTGGTCTTGAGATGCGCGAAGAATAGCGGCTCGTAGGCCACGCGCTTGATCACGCTGGATTCGCTCGGCGCCACCTGGCTGAGATACGAGGGGATCACCGGCCGACGACGGTGCGTGATCGCCGTGATCTTCATCGGCAGGTTGAATTCTTCCAGGGCGACGTGACCGTGCGACTCTCCGAACGGCGCTTCCGGCTCGAGCATTTCCAGATCGATCTGCCCTTCGATCACGATCTCGGCCTGCGCCGGCACGCGCAAATCGACGCTATGCGCCATCACCACTTCAATCGGCTCGCCGGCCAGGCCGCCGGCGACGTCGAGCTCATCGACCCCGATCGGCAGTTTCTGGGGGCCCATGAAGGCGACGAAAGGCGGGCAGCCCAGGACGATGGCGCAGGGCATGGTCTTGTGGCCGGCCGCCTTCCACCTTTGATAGTGCAGGTAGCCGCCGGCGCCGCCGACCCTCGTCGCCATGCGCACCACCAGCCGATCCGGGGCTTTCAGGGCGCAGCGATAGGTGCCCATGTTCTGCACGCCGGTCTCCGGATCGCGGGTGATGACATTGGTCGCGGTGAGCGTCGGTGCGCTGTCGAAGCCGGGCGTCGAAATCGGTATCGGCAGCATGTCCAGACCGTTGCCTTCGCCCTGCAGCGCCTCGCCCTCATGGATCACTTCCTGGCACTCGGCCTTGCTGACGAGGCGCGGCGCGATCGGATTGGCGATCGCCTGCTCCCACTTTTCCTGGATTTTGTCCACCGTGGTGCCCATGCCCACGGAATAGATTTCCCGGTTCGCCGCCAGCGCGCCGACCACCACCGGAAACGCGTACTTTCGGCCCTGCGCATTGACGACGCGGGTAAACAGGAAAGCCTTCCGCTCGGCTTCCGCCATGCCGCCGACGAACTGCCAGCGCACCAGCGGGTGCAGTTCCGAATCCTTGTCGATGGGCCGGTCGATGACCTGCAGCCGGCCGCGCCGCGCCAGTTCGTCGAGATGCTGGTGCAGATCGGGATAACGGGCCTCGCTCATGCCTTCCCTGGGGCCTCGCCGGCGATCGGTTGACAGCAGACGTCGTGGCGCAGGGTGAACACCTGCTGCGCCGTCCCGCTCAAGATCGCAGTTCGCTCGGCTTCGTCCAGGGAACAATCCAGGACCACTTTCTGCGGCGCCGGATCGCCGATCGGGAAGGGACTGTCCGAACCCATCATGACCCGGCCCTTGCCGGTCTTCTTGACGAGAAAGTCCAGGGCATCCGGGTCGAAGACGCAGGAATCGAAGAACATCGCTTCGAAGTTCTTGCGCGGATCGGAGTATTTTCCGTGCGCGATGCCGTGGTTGCGGATCAGCCGGCCCAGCGCGAACGGCAGTGCGGCGCCGCCGTGGCACAGGACCAGCTTCATGCCGGAGTACTTCAGGATATGGCCGGAAAAGAGCAGGCGCGAGACCGCGATCGAAGTGTCGGCGAGCCGCCCGATGGCATTGACCAGGTCGTAATCGGCCAGCCTCGGCTCGCCGCAGATGAACATCGGATGCAGCACCACCGCGGCCTTCAGGTCGGAGGCCCTTTGCCAGAACGGGTCGAGGGCAGCATCGTCGAGATTGCCGCCCTGCCCTTTCGGCAGGGTGCCGATCATGATCCCGCCGAAGCCGCGCGCCATGGCCTCTTCCAGCACTTCCGCGGCGAGCTTGCCGTCCTGCAGCGGCACGGTGGCCAGCGGCGTGAAGCGGGGCTCTTCGGCCAGCCCGTGCCACATGCAGTCGTTGATGAAGCGGCTCCAGGCCAGTCCTTCGGCCGGGGGCAGTTCGTAGCCGAAGCTGTCGAGCCAACCGCCGACCAGTTGATGATCAATGCCGTTTTGCTGCATCCACGCCTTGCGTTCCGCCAGGTCGGACAGCTTCGGCGAAATCGGCCGCGTCGGTTCGGCGCCGGGAAACTTCAGGATCACGCCCTTGTCGCTGCGCGTCAGGCTTACGCCGGGAAAAGTCGCGGCATGCGCATCGAAACGCTCGATCAGCAGCTTGGGAAGATAGTGGGCGTGAATATCGATGATCAGGTTTTTCATCTTATCTCTCTCTGGCGGGATGGGGATCAAGTCGGGCGGATGGTGTTCCAGATGGCCAGGTGGCTCATCGGCAGGGTTTCGATCGAGCGGCCCATGGGCGCGAGCGCGTCGTTGACCGCGTTGCAGACGGCGGCTGCGGAACCGAGATAGCCCGACTCGCCCGAACCCTTCTGACCGAAGGTGGTCAACGGCGAGGGCGTGCAGTGGTCCACGATATGCAGCTCCGGCACTTCCATGGAACTCGGAATCAGATAGTCCATCAGGGTGCCGCTGGCCAGTTCGCCTTCCTCGGTGTAGGCGAATTTTTCATAGAGCGCGGCGCCGATGCCATGGGCGATGCCGCCGTAGGTCATGCCGTGGACGATGTCCGGGTTGATCATCACGCCGCAATCGTGGCCGCACAGGTATTTCAGGATCTTCGGGCGGCCGGTTTCGGGATCGATTTCGATCAGCACGACATGCGCTTCGAAGGAATAGCACGGATAGATCTGGACGCGGCCGTCGGCGGTCGGCAGGCCGCCGCCGGTCGGCACTTCCCAGACGAAGCCGGCCTGCAGGCCGGGCTCCATACCGGGCGGCAGGAGATGGAATTTTCGATGGGCAATCTCGACCAGCTTGTCCCAGGACAACATCTTCCCCGGATCGCCGCGCACGCTGGCACTGCCTTCGGCGTATTCGATGTCGTCGACGGCGCAACCCAGATTGTGCGCGGCCAGCGCAATCAGGGTCGCCTTGATCTTCCTGGCCGCGCCTGCCGCGGCGCCGCCCAGCATGATCGCCATGCGGCTGCCGACCGGACTGTTCGACGGCAGGGCGTTCAGCGAGTCGGCGTGCACCACGCGGATGTTGTCCGGCTCGCGCTCGAGCACCTCGCCCAGCACCGTGGCCACCAGCGTTTCGTGGCCCTGGCCGGCGCTGGAAGTGCCCATCACGCCGGTGATGGCGCCGGAGAGATCGACGCGCACCAGGCAGGAATCCATCCAGGTCGTGGTGTCGTTCTTGGCATTGAACAGCGGTTCGAAAGCCGAGTTGCCGCCGCTCGGCTCGAGACAGGTCGCGATGCCGATGCCGGCAAGAGCGCCCTGGGCGCGCAGGCTGTCGCGTTGGCGCAGCAAAGCGGGATAGTCGATCCCGGCCAGCGCCTTGTCGAGCACGGCATGGTAGTCGCCGGAGTCGTAGGTCGAACCGCTGGGAATCAGATAGGGAAACTGGTCGCTGCGGATGAAGTTCCTGCGCCGCAGCTCGATCGGGTCCATGTCGAGATGCCGCGCCACGCGATCCATGGTGCGTTCGAGCGCGAGGTTGGTCGGCGCCTGGCCGAAGCCGCGCACCGCCTCCTGCGGCGTCTTGTTGGTCATCACCGAGGTCGGCTCGTATTCGATCGCAGGAATCTGGTACGGCCCGCAGATCGCGCTGACCGGTTTGCCCAGCTGCAGCGGCGAGCGGCCGGCATAGGCGCCGACGTCATCGACCGCGCGCATCCGCAATCCCTTGACGAGGCCGTCGCGGTTGAAGGCGACCTCGATGTCGAAGAAACGGTCCGGCCCGTGCATGTCGCCGCCGCGCATGTTCTCCAGACGGTCTTCGATAAAGCGCACCGGCGCGCCGATGCGGCGGGCCAGATAGGACACCAGCACGGTGTGCTTGATGCCGCGCTTCAGGCCGAAACTGCCGCCGACGTCGACGTCGTAATGGACGCGCACCGCGTTGCCCGGCAGGCGCAGCGCGCGCGCCAGCTGGTCGGGATATTTGGGCATCTGGATCGAGGCCCAGACGTCGAGCAGCCGGTCCGACTCATGCCACTGCGCGAGCACGCCGAAGGTTTCGATCGGCACGGTCGAACTGCGGCCCCAGGTGACGCGAAACGCCAGGCGCTCCTCGGCCTGCGCGAACGCCTCCTCGACCGGCCCCCAGACGAACTTGCGGTGATACAGCCGGTTGCTGCCGTGGTCGGGATGCAGGAGCGGCGCATCGGGCAAGAGCGACCGCTCCGGATCGATCACATGCGGCATGGCTTCGTACTCGACCTCGACTAGTTCGGCGGCATCTTCGGCCTGCGCGCGGCTATCGGCCACCACCGCCACCACCCACTCGCCGGAGTAGCGCACTACATCCTTGGCCAGCGCATAGCGCGTGACCTTGGGCGCATCGACGCCGACGTAGAGGGAATCGGTGTGGGCGCAGAACTCCTGCCCGTCCAGGATATAGCGCACGCCGGGCATGGCGCGGGCTGCAGCGGAGTCAATCGAGACGATCCGGGCGCTGGGATGGGGCGAAGCCACGATCGCCACGTGCTTCATGCCGGGCACATGGATGTCCGCGACGAAACGGCCCTGACCGGTGACGAAACGCGGCGATTCCTTGGCGCGCCGCTTGGTGCCGATGTACCTGAATGGCTTCTCCATCTCGGCTACTCCCTGGCCATGCGTTCGGCGGCGAGCTTGACGGCATTGACGATCTGCTGATAGCCGGTGCAGCGGCAGAGGTTGCTGGAAATCGCCACGCGGATTTCCTCGTCGCTCGGCTGGGCATTTCGGTCCAGCAAGGACTGCGCGCTGATCAGCATGCCCGGCGTGCAATAGCCGCATTGCTGCGCGTGCGCAGCGGAAAAACTGTCCTGCAGGATGGAGAGGCTGCCGTCGGGCTGGCTCAGACCTTCGACGGTGGTGATCTTCTGCCCCTCCAGCTGCACCGCGAACACCAGGCAGGAGCGGATCGGCTCGCCGTTGAGCAGCACGGTGCAGGCGCCGCAGGTGCCGTGTTCGCAGCCGGCATGGGTGCCGGTCAGACGCAATTCGTCGCGCAGGAAGTCAACCAGCGTGGTGCGCGCCGGCACGAGGCCGCTGACCTGCTTGCCGTTGACTTCCAGGCTGACCAGAATGGTTTCTTCACTCATGCGGATACCCTTAAGGTGAAAGGACGAGCTCGCGTCTTGCGCCCAGCAGCGCGCGCTTGGCGAGCACGGCGGCGAGATGGCGGCGGTAAGCCGCGCTGGCCTGCAAATCGCCGGTCGGCTCGAGCTGCGCCGCGGCCTCTTGCGCCACCTCGCGCAGCAGGGCCTCTTCGAGCCGGGTGCCGACCAGCCGCCTGGCCAGATCGCTGAATGCCCGTGCCATGGGTCCGGCGCCGCCTATCCCGAGCGCCGCCCGGGTGCACACGCCGGCCTGGTCGACGCCCAACTGCGCAGCAGCGGAAACGATGGCGAAGTCGCCGTGACGCGCGCTGATTTCCTCGAAGGCGCAGCCGCTCCGGTCCTCCCGCCAGATCGGAAAACGCGCATCGACCAGGCATTCGTCCGGCTCCAGGCAGGTCATCATCGGACCGACGAGAAAATCGCCTGCGGCGACCTGGCGGATGCCGCGCGCGCTTTTCAGGCTCAGAGTGGCATCGAGCAGGGCGGCGGCCAGGGCCAATTCGGCGGAAGGGTCGGCATGCGCCAGACTGCCGCCCACGGTTCCCCGGTTGCGCGTGGCGGCATGGCCAACCCAGTGCAGGGCCTTGGACAACAGAGGAACCGACTGTTTCACTTGGGGATCGGCATCGGCCACGCACTGCCGCACCGCCGCGCCGATCACCAGTTGATCCTGAACGACGGAGATTTCCTGCAACTCGGCCAAGCCGTGAATATTCACCAGCCAGGCCGGAGCCAGAAGACGCATGGCCAGCATCGGCACCAGGCTCTGACCGCCGGCGATCAGTTTGGCCTCTTCGCCCCGGAGGGCCAGCATCTGGCAGGCATGGTCCAGCGACTCGGCGCGCACATACTCGAAAGGGGCTGCTTTCATCGAAAGGCCGGCTACGAGGACTGCGGCGAAAAAGCCGTCGGCTGCAAATAGACCGTGCTCTGGGAGGCGAGCATCGGGCCATCAGTTTCGCTGGCGGCCTTGGCGGCCTTCCATTCGGCATCGCTGCCGAATGCGGCCCAGGCATCCTTGCCGGCTTGCGGCGAGGCGAAACGAACCATGTAGAAGAACGCATCGGGCTCGGCGGCGCTGGTCCAGCAATGCACCACTTCGATTCCCAGACGGGCGAAGATCGGCATCGTGGTCTGTGCGAATCGCTTGATCAGCGCCTCGATCTTGCCGGGGGCCGCACGGTAGGTCTTGAATTCGTGGATCATGAGTCTCTCCAGCGGAGCGGGGAGCGCGAATTATGGAGTCTAATCCGGGCAGGGACAATCGAATTAATCTCACATTGCGACGACATTAACTGACAGACAATGTTTTACCTGGCTCGGCACCATGGATACAATCGCGGCGTAGAACGGTCTGCGGCGCAAGGATGACCTGCTGCAAGGCATTTCAATCAGCCATCTGTCGATGAGGTCATATGTACCAAAGTCATTTCCGCCTCGAGCGTTATCCATTCCAGAACACACCCGATCCGGCTTTCTTTTTCGCCGGCCAGAGCAACTGCGAAACCATGGCCGAACTGGTCAGCGGAGTGCTCGAGGCCAGGGGCCTGATCCTCCTCACCGGTGCCGTCGGCACCGGCAAGACAACGCTGGTGCAGGCATTGAAGGCCGACCTGCCCGATCAGCACATCGTGATCGAGATCAACAATCCATGGATCTCGCAGGCGGAGATCCTGGAGACGATACGACGTGCCATCCTGGTGACGGAGTCGAGACCGGCGGGGGCGACTCTCAGCTACGCGCAAGTCATCAAGGAGTTGAAGGACCGTTTGATCGAGCTCGACCAGAGCGGACGGCGGGTCGTGCTGGTGGTAGACGAAGCGCATCAACTGCCCGATCGGACCCTGGAAGGGATCGGCCTGATTGCCCATATCGAGACCCCCGAGCGGAAACTCATCCAGATCATCCTGCTGGGCCAGGACGAACTGGCTGCCAGGCTGGGCGAACCTCCCCTGCGCGCCGTCCTGCGAAGAACAACGTTCGCACTGCATTTAGACGCCTTGAACCGGGCCGACACCGGGGCCTACATCCGGCATCGTCTGCGCATCTCAGGGGAAAACGTTCAGCTGTTCCCGCACGAGAGCATCGACGTCATCCATGCCGCTTCGCATGGCGTTCCCCTGACCATCAACCGCCTCTGCGACTTTTGCCTGCTCACCGCCTACCACCGGAACGCTCACTACGTGGATGCGGAAATGGCCGCCGAGGTCGCCACCAACATGCTCACCAAGCCGGCGTTCGCGTTGCCTGCGCCACCGCCGCCGGCAACGGCCGCGCCGCTCGCCGTCGACCTTCCCCTTGGGGCGCAACAACCGCCGGGCCGCGCCTTGCCTGTTGCGGATTTCATGCCGCCCCGGGCCGAGGCGGGCAACAGGGGACGGCGGCAGCCCCCGGGCGGCCCGTGGCGATACCTGCTTCTCGCCTTGCTGTTCGGCCTGGCTGCAGGTGCCGCAGCCATCGGCGCTACAAACTTGTTTCTGTAAACGCTTCAGGCGACCTTTTCGATATGGACATGACCGGCAAATCTCCCGACCGCGATCTCGGCCAGCGGGTAGCAGCATATCTGCGCGAGCATCATGTCGCCACCCTGGCCACCGTCGGCGGCGATGGTGTCTGGGCGGCGGCGGTGTTCTATGTCAACGACGGCCATACGCTCTATTTCCTGTCATCGCCGACCAGCAGGCATTGCCGGAACCTGGCGCACAGCGGACGGGTGGCCGTGACCATCCAGGAGGACTACGCCGACTGGCCGGACATCAAGGGCGTGCAGATCGAAGGAACAGCCGCCGAGATCTCGGGCACCGAGGAAAAGCAGGCGCGCCTGCTGTACGGGAAGAAGTTCGCGGTCGTCGGCATGCTGGCGCAAGCACCCGCCGCGATCGTCAAGGCCATGGCCAAAGTGCGCTGGTACAAGGTAGTCCCGCAACACCTCTATTTCATCGACAACTCGGCCGGATTCGGACATCGCGACGAGGTCGATCTGTGATCGGCGCTTCCGCATCGGGCAAGAAGGGAAACCTCGCCCGTGGTCGTTCAGGGCCTGCCGACCGCAGCCATCAGGGTCGCGGCAACTGAGCAACGGGTCGGCGATATGCTGGCTCCTTGCGGGCGCCGAAGATCGACCGCCCGACCCGCCCGACCCGCATTTGCCCTTCCCA
Organism: uncultured Sterolibacterium sp.; assembly: GCA_903904605.1. Taxonomy (GTDB): domain Bacteria; phylum Pseudomonadota; class Gammaproteobacteria; order Burkholderiales; family Rhodocyclaceae; genus CAIYYX01. Next base: position 2,926 of record CAIVDC010000044.1, on the reverse strand, counting down.
CCATGAAAGAGTAGGGTTGTGAGCCGTGACCCCAACCTCGCGCAAACTTGAATCCGCTGGTTGGTGTCGCAATCGGCAACGGAGTAGGCGTTCTCATGGCGGGTAGACAAACAACCGGTCCGGCTGCCTCCCGACCGAACGAGGTCGGCCGCATCGATCCTCAGGCAACGGCCCCGGCGAAGTCGAGGCGAGGCCACCGTCGCATCGGGATCGTGCGCCTGTCCGTGCTGGCCGTGATGATCGGCATTGTGACCGGCTTCGGCGCCGTGGTCTTTCGGGATCTCATCGGACTCATTCACAACCTGCTGTTTCTCGGCCAGGCCAAGGTCGCGTACGAGGCCAACGTCTTTACGCCGACCAGTCCCTGGGGCCCGTTTGTCATCCTGGTGCCGGTCCTCGGTGCGATGATCGTCACCTTTCTCGTCGAGAAATTCGCGCCCGAGGCTCGCGGGCACGGCGTGCCCGAGGTCATGGACGCGATCTACTACAAGGGCGGCGTCATCCGGCCGGTCGTCGCGGTGGTGAAGTCGCTCGCTTCCGCGGTCGCCATCGGCAGCGGTGCCGCAGTCGGACGCGAAGGCCCCATCATTCAAATAGGTTCGGCGCTGGGCTCGACCTTGGGTCAGCTCATCCGTCTGGTCTCCGCGGACCGCATCATCCTTGTCGCCGCCGGCGCAGGGGCCGGAATCGCCGCGACTTTCAATACGCCGATCGGCGGCGTCCTGTTTGCCATCGAACTGATGCTGCCCGAAGTCAGCGTCCAAAGTTTTCTGCCGGTCGCGCTCGCCACCGGAACCGCGACCTTCATCGGCCAGTTCTTCTTCGGCCAGCAGCCGGCCTTTGCCGTGCCGGCCCTGGCGTCCCTGCACGTCGACGGGTCCGCCGTCCTGAGCCTTTGTCTTTATGCGCTGCTCGGCGCCATCACCGGCCTGGCCGCCGCCGGGTTCATCGTCGGCTTGCACAAGGTCGAGGACCTGTTCGATCTGATCAGGCAGCGCTACCTGCGCCACGGACTGGGGATGCTGCTCGTCGGCATCATGATCTATGCGCTGCACGAAACGCTCGGCCAGTACTACGTCGAGGGCGTGGGCTATGCGACGATACAAGCCATACTCCAGGGGCAGCTCAGTTTCTTCCCGTTGCTGGCCCTGCTGTTCGTGTGCAAGCTGCTCGCCACGTCGCTGAGCCTGGGCTCGGGCTCGTCCGGCGGGATATTCTCGCCGTCGCTGTTCATGGGCGCGACCATAGGTGCGGCATTCGCGGGCCTGGTCGCCATGCTGCACCTGCCGATCCCGGTGAGCATTCCGTCGTTTGCCATGGTGGGCATGGGCGCCATGGTCGGCGGCGGAACCGGCGCCGTGATGACGGCGGTGACGATGATCTTCGAGATGACCCTGGACTACAACATCGTCCTGCCGATGATATTGGCCGTGGCGGTGAGCGTCGGGGTGCGGCGCCTGCTTTCCCCGGAGAGCATCTATACGATCAAGCTTTTCCGGCGCGGGCATTTCATTCCCAAGGCGCTGCATGCCAATATGTTCCTGGTGCGGCGAGCTCACGAAGTCATGGACAGCAATATCGCCGTCGCCCCGGCCGATACCGACTTCGAGGAGTTCATCCGCCGGCCCGAGCACCAGGGCCGGATGCTGCACGTCGTGGTCACGCGCGCCGACCGCATCTTCGGCGTGCTGCGCATCAACACCGGGCTGAGGCGCGGTGTGGAGCGGATGAGCGAGGGCGTGACACTAGGCGATGTCGCTTACCGGAATTTCACCATCGTCCGCGCTAACGACATTGCCCTGCAGGTCATCCGTCGCCTGTCGCGCAAGCATGCCATGATGGCCGTGGTCATCCGCGGCAAGCACGTGCCCCGGCCGGCCGACGTTCTGGGCGTCATCACCAAAGAGCATGTTGCCGACGCCGTCACGAACAGCATAGAAATCTACCCCGGATAAGGGATGGCCCTGCGTCTCGTCCGCACGCGCTGCCCGACTGACGGCGCGCGCGGCAGTGAAGCGATGATCAAGCGGGAGCTGGGACGAAATACTTCCTTTTGAACCATAGCGCGACATTGACCAGACCGATCATGACCGGCACTTCGACAAGCGGTCCGATGACCGCCGCAAAAGCGACACTGGAGTTGATCCCGTAAACAGCGACGGCAACTGCGATGGCCAGTTCGAAGTTGTTGCTGGCTGCGGTGAACGAGAGCGTGGCGCATTTCTCGTAGCTGGCCCCCAAGCGCATGCTCATGAGAAAGGAAAATACAAACATCGCAGCGAAGTAGATCAGCAAGGGAACGGCAATGCGCAGCACATCCAGCGGAATGTCGATGATCAGCCTGCCCTTCAGGCTGAACATGACCACGATGGTGAACAGCAGCGCGATCAGCGTGATGGGCGCGATTTTCGGCAGGAAATGGGCGTGGTACCAATCCTTGGCGACAAAACGCAGCATGATCACCCGAGTCAGCACGCCGGCGATGCAGGGGATGCCCAGATAGATGAAGACGCTCTGGGCAATCTGCTTGATCGAGACATCGACGACGGCGCCGGACAGGCCGAAGAAGGGCGGCAACACGGTAATGAACAGCCAGGCATAGACACTGAAGAAAAGCACCTGAAAGATGGAATTGAAGGCGACCAGGCCGGCGGCGTACTCGGTGGATCCCCCGGCGAGTTCGTTCCAGACGATGACCATGGCAATGCAACGGGCCAGGCCGATCATGATCAGCCCGACCATGTATTCGGGCTTGTCCTGGAGAAAGATCAGCGCCAGCGCAAACATCAGCACCGGCCCGACTATCCAGTTCTGAACAAGGGAAAGCCCCAGCACCTTCTTGTCGCGGAATACGTCGGGCAACTCTTCGTAACGCACCTTGGCAAAGGGCGGGTACATCATCAGGATCAGACCCAGCGCAATGGGC
>CAIVDC010000043.1 GCA_903904605.1 uncultured Sterolibacterium sp. | reverse complement strand
GAACATGGCGGTCAGATGGCCCACGATCTGGACTATGTCGCACTGCCCTCGAGCCTGGTCAAACTGATCCACACCACCTGGGCGACGACGATCAAGGATGCCGCCGGCAAGCCCGTCTATTCTGGAAAATAGGCGTCAATTGCTGTAATGTCCGCCGCGCCGGGTGAGCACTTCATCCGGCGTAGGCTTTTGTCGCAGTTGCCGCTAAGATGACAGTGAATCATGGCCGATAACAGTACCAAGCCGAGCTCAAAGCTGGGCGAATGGGTTTTTCACAACGTGACGCGTTTGTTCGCGCTGCTCACGCTGCTGATATTGGTCGGCATCCTCGTCTCGCTGGTCCATGGCGCCATGCCGTCGATCGAGAAATTCGGCCTGGCCTTCCTTTGGAGCAGCGGATGGAATCCGCCGATGGATGAGTTCGGCGGCCTGGTGCACATCTACGGTACCCTGGTCACATCCCTGATCGCCCTTGCCATCGCCGTGCCGGTTTCTTTCGGCATCGCCTTGTTCCTCACCGAGTTGTCGCCGGCCTGGCTGCGCCGTCCGCTGGGCGTGGCCATCGAACTGTTGGCGGGCATTCCCAGCATCGTCTACGGCATGTGGGGCCTCCTAGTTTTTGCTCCCTTGTTCGGACAGTATATCCAGCCTTTTTTGGGCGCCACGCTGGGCCATATACCTTTCCTGGGCCGGCTCTTTCAGGGGGCTCCGATGGGCATCGGCCTGCTCTCTGCCGGCGTGATCCTCTCCATCATGATCATCCCCTTCATCGCCTCGGTGATGCGCGATGTGTTCGAGGTGACGCCGGGGATATTGAAGGAGTCAGCCTACGCGGTCGGCGCCACGACCTGGGAGGTGGTCTGGAACGTGGTGCTGCCGTATACCCGGGTCGGCGTCATCGGCGGCATCATGCTGGGCCTGGGCCGGGCGCTGGGGGAGACCATGGCGGTGACCTTCGTGATCGGCAACTCGGACCAGCTCGATACGTCTTCCCTGTATGCGGCGGGCAACTCCATCGCCTCGGCCCTGGCCAACGAGTTCACCGAGGCGGTCTCGCCGATTCACACGGCGGCACTGATCGAACTGGGTCTGATCCTGTTTCTGATTACCTTCACCGTGCTGGTGTTTTCCAAGCTGCTGCTGATGCGACTGGCCAAGCAGCAGGGTCAACGGACTTAGGAGCGCTCATGGACCTCAGGCGCCGCCGCAAGTTCATCAATGTCTTCGCTTTGTTCATGTCGATGCTGGCCGTGTCCTTCGGACTGTTCTGGCTGTTCTGGATCCTGATCGACGTTTTCAATCTGGGTGTCGGCGCCCTCAGGCTGTCTCTCTTTACCCAGATGACGCCGCCGCCGGGCAGCGAAGGCGGGCTGCTCAACGCCATCGTCGGCAGCCTGATCCAAGTCGGCCTGGCAACATTGATCGGCACCCCGTTCGGCGTGCTCGCCGGCGTCTATCTGGCGGAATACGGCGGCCATACCTGGCTTGGCAGGACCACGCTGTTCATCAACGATATCCTGCTTTCGGCGCCGTCGATCGTCGTCGGTCTGTTCATCTATGCCGTGTATGTCGCCCAGGTCGGCCACTTTTCGGCGCTCGCCGGCGTTTTCGCCCTGTCGCTGCTGGTCATCCCTGTGGTCATCAGGACCACGGAGAACATGCTGGTGCTGGTTCCGGACAGCCTGCGCGAGGCAGTGTTCGCGCTGGGTACGCCGAAATGGAAAGTGATCACCAAAGTCACCCTGCGCGCTTCCATGGCCGGCATCGTGACCGGCATCCTGCTCGCGGTGGCGAGAGTTTCAGGCGAAACTGCGCCGCTGCTGTTTACCGCGCTGTCGAACCAGTTCTGGACGCTCGATCTCAACAAGCCGATGGCGACCCTGCCGGTGACCATATTCAAGTTCGCCATGAGCCCGTTCGCGGACTGGCAGCGGATGGCCTGGGCAGGGGTCTTCCTGATCACGCTCGGCGTGCTCGGTCTCAACATCCTGGCGCGTGTCCTGTTCCGCCAGAAACACAAACAGTGATACCAAGCGAAACGAAAAGCGACCCGAACATGACTGAGACGAAGACGAGTGACGACCCCGCTGCAGCCCTGACGACGCAGATCACATTCCGTGGCTTCAATTTCTACTACGGCAAGTATCACGCGCTGAAGAACATCAATCTCGATATCTACCGCACTCAGGTGACTGCCTTCATCGGTCCCTCGGGCTGCGGCAAGTCGACGCTGTTGCGCACCATGAACCGGATGTACGACCTCTATCCCGATCAGCGCGCCGAAGGCGAATTGCGCCTGGACGGCATGGATATCCTAGACAAGAGCGTCGATATCAACCACCTGCGCGCGCGGGTCGGCATGGTGTTCCAGAAGCCGACGCCTTTCCCTATGTCGATTCACGACAACATCGCCTTCGGCGTGAACCTGCAGGAGCGGCTGTCGCGTTCCGATATGGATGACCGCGTCGAATGGGCGCTGAAGAAGGCGGCGCTGTGGGACGAGGTGAAGGGCATTCTCAACCAGAGCGGCATGAGCCTCTCCGGGGGGCAGCAACAGCGCCTTTGCATCGCGCGCGGCATTGCCGTCAAGCCTGAGGTGTTGCTGCTTGACGAGCCGACCTCGGCGCTCGATCCGATCTCGACGATGCGCATCGAGGAGCTGATTGCCGAACTCAAGGAAGAGTTCACCATCGTCATCGTCACCCACAACATGCAGCAGGCTGCGCGGATCTCCGACTATACTGCCTATATGTACCTGGGCGAACTGGTCGAGTTCGGCGTCACCGACCAGATCTTCATCAAGCCCCAGAAGAAACAGACCGAAGACTACATCACCGGACGCTTCGGCTAGCCCGGACGGTCCTTGGATACAGCAGGCGGGGTGACCCCGAGAGGCAGAATTGACCCGCCAGCCCGCGGACCGGTATAATCGGCCGGATATTCTGCCGTGGAACCTGAAGATGCGCGCCAAACTCGTCGTCGGCAACTGGAAGATGTACGGCAGCCTTGCCGCCAATCTGACGCTGCTCACGGGCATCAAGGACGCCGCGATCGCCTTCAAGTGCGCGGCCGCCGTGTGCGTTCCCTTTCCTTATCTGGCCCAGGCGCGCTCCGCGCTGGCCGGAACAAGCGTGGCCTGGGGTGCGCAGAATGTTTCCGAGCATGCCCAGGGCGCTTTTACGGGAGAGGTTTCGGCGGGGATGCTGGTGGACTTCGGTTGCCGCTACGTCCTCGTTGGCCATTCGGAGCGCCGGGCCCTGTACGGGGAGGACGATAGAACGGTTGCCGCCAAGTTCCAGCAGGCGCAGCTTGCTGGGCTTACGCCTATCCTCTGCCTCGGCGAGACATTGGCCGAACGCGAGAGCGGCGTCACTGCTGATGTCGTGACGCGACAGTTGGGCGCGGTGATCGATGCTTCCGGCGTCGCCGCCCTTTCCCGCGCCGTGCTTGCCTACGAACCGGTCTGGGCGATCGGCACCGGCAAGACGGCATCGCCGCAACAGGCGCAGGAAGTGCATGCCTTGATTCGCGCCCGCGTCGGCCAGAGCGATGCCGCGGTGGCGAGTGAACTGCGAATTCTCTACGGCGGCAGCGTCAAGCCCGGCAATGCGCGAGAACTGTTCGCCATGCCCGACATCGACGGCGGCCTGATCGGCGGCGCATCCCTGGTCGCCGAGGATTTTCGGGCGATTTGCGCCGCCGCCTGACCATCATGTCTCAGAGGCAGTTGAGCCTCTGAACTTTTCAAGACTTAAGGACGAACTATGGACAGCAATATTCTCTTTTCCCTGGTGCTGACGGTGCACCTCTTGGTCGGTCTTTCTGTCATCGGCTTGGTGCTGATACAACACGGCAAGGGCGCGGACATGGGCGCGGCCTTCGGCAGCGGAGCCTCAGGCAGCCTGTTCGGCGCTTCCGGTTCGGCCAACTTCATGTCCCGCACCACGGCCTGGTTCGCGGCGGTGTTTTTTGCCACCAGCCTGGGCCTCAGCTACCTGGCCACCAACCGGCCAAAGGCCGCGGGCAGCGTCATGGATACGGTAAAGACGGAAACGGCCCCGGCTCCGGTCAAGGCCGAAGTGCCTGCTGCGCTGCCGGCTGCCGGCGATTCCAAGGCGAAGGACATTCCTAAGTAAGCGGCGGCCCGCGCCTCTTGCCTGCTGGTTGATATAAATCAAATCAGCAGGCTAGGCCGGAAGTAACATACGCGTCAGGTCAAGGCTCTAACCGGAGCTTGACATAACGACAGGGAGCCATTCGCCGCTTATGAGCCCACCACCTCCACTCGCACTGCGTGAGGAATTGCGCGAACAGCGCTTCTCGGCCATCTGGAAGAAGGATCTCCACGACATCTTTGTCGATGTGGCGCCCTACTATGACCGCGCCAACTACGTTGCGAGCCTCGGCTTGTTCGACTGGTTCCGCAGCAGTTCCATCAAGAACATAGCGGTCGCTCCGGGACAGCGGGTACTGGATGTCTGTGCCGGCACCAATGCGGTCAGTATTGCCCTGCTGAAGCGCGAACCCAGCCTCAAGGTCAATGCCATGGATCGCAGTGCGGCGATGCAGACAGTGGGGCAGCAGCGCGCCCTGGCTGCGGGATTCCATATCGATAGTACGATCGGCGACGTGCATAAGCTGCCTTTTCCGGACAATCATTTCGACATCGTCACCCTGCAGTACGCGACCCGTCACCTGCGCGTCAATGAAGTCTTCAGCGAAATCCATCGCGTCCTCAAGCCGGGCGGAAGTTTCCATCATTGCGACATGCTGAGGCCCGGCAACCGAATCGTCGAGAAACTCTACTACGGATATCTCCGCGCCTGCCTCGCGGTGACCGGCCTGCTGTTCAGGAGCGGTACCGCAGCCATGAACGCCAAGCGTTATTTCATCGACGTCCTGGAGATGTTCTACTCGGCCGAAGAGTTGTCAGAAGTGCTGCGCCGAAGGGGTTTTGTCGAAGTCGAGGCGAAGACGCTGCTGGCCGGCATGATCGGATTTCACCGTGCGGTCAAACCTCAGCCCGGCTGAGGCGTCGGTCATTCCAGAAAGGTGCTCCGGGATGCCGCGGACGCCTTCATGAATCCAGCACAGGCCCTGGCCGCATGGAACCGCAAGATCCTGGAGGCATACAGTCGGCGCACAGTCGAGGCGTTGCGTGCGATTCTGCCGTTACGCCTGGCGCTTCCGCGCATCGAGTCCTTTCTCGCGGAGAACGTCGCCAAGGAGGCGGAGAAGGACGCGATGGTCATCGCGCGGGTCGGCGCAGCGCTGGCTGCCGGCAAGACCCCTGGCGAGGAATTGAGCCAGCAGCTTCTGATCGCCAGCAGGGAGATCGATCGAGCTTTCCTGGCCCGCGTGACGGACTTTCCGATCGGAATCGTGATCCGCTACGAGGAGACCGAGCCGGTCCGGATACGGCGTATCAAATGCCTGCAGGATGCCGCCTGCCGGATACTCGAAGACTGGTCCAGGTCGGGTGGTGGCAGGGCGACGATGCGCTCATCCTATCCACGCGTCGAACTGGAACGGCTGATTCACGATCTGATGCGCCTGTATGCGCTGGAAACCCAAACCTTGAGCCGTTCGTTGCGCCTGCCGGCTTTGCTCGTCCCGCTGCGCGAGCGGCTCGCACAATCGCTTTACGGCGTCATGAACGAAGTGGCGCAGAGCCTGGCGAGGGAGGTGGCGGGCATCGTCTATCGACCGGCGAAGTCATCAGGCATGCGTTTGCCGAAAGCTGCAAAAAGTGAAACATCCGCCGGTGAGCCGGCTCTTGGCATAGAGGAGAGGTAATGGAGACGATCCAGGCAGATGTGGCGATCATAGGGGCGGGCGGCGCAGGCTTGCGCGCCGCCATAGCACTTGCCCAGGCTGATCCGAAGCTGCGCATCGCCCTGGTCTCGAAAGTATACCCGATGCGTAGTCATACCTGCGCCGCCGAAGGTGGCGCCGCCGGGGTGATCAAGGCCGACGACAGCATGAAGCAGCACTTCGACGACACCGTCGGCGGCGGCGACTGGATGTGCGATCAGGACGCTGTCGAATATTTCATTCATGAAGCGCCGAAGGAATTGACCCAGTTGGAGCATTGGGGCTGCCCCTGGAATCGCGAAGCGGACGGCTCGGTGGCGGTGCGGCCGTTCGGCGGGATGAAGATCCAGCGCACCTGGTTTGCCGCTGACAAGTCGGGCTTTCACATCCTTCATACCTTGTTCCAGACCTCGCTGCAGTTTCCCAATATCCAGCGCTACGACGAGTTTTTCGCCACAGATCTCCTGGTTGACGACGGCCGCTGCCAGGGCTTCACCGCGATCGAGATGAGAAGCGGCCAGATGCGCTGCTTTCGGGCCGGTGCCGTGATCATTGCCGGCGGCGGAGCCGGCCGCATGTTCCCTTTCAACACCAACGGCGCTATCAAGACCGGCGACGGCATGGCCATGGCCTATCGTGCGGGCGTGCCTTTGAAGGACATGGAATTCGTCCAGTATCATCCGACAGGCCTGCCCAACACCGGCACGCTGCTCACCGAGGCCTGTCGCGGCGAAGGCGGCGTGCTGCTCAACAAGGACAACTATCGTTTCCTCCAGGATTACGGCATGGGCCCGGAAACGCCGGTCGGCAAGCCGCAATTGAAAACCATGGAACTCGGCCCGCGCGACCGGGTGAGTCAAAGCATCTGGCATGAGATCCAAAAGGGCCGGGCGGTCAAGACACCCTGGGGCGATTGTGTCTGGCTCGACCTGCGTCATCTGGGCGAGAAGAAGATCAACGAGCGGCTGCCTTTCGTGCGCGACATCTGCATCAGCTACCTCGGCATCGATCCGGTGAAGGAGATGGTGCCGATCCGGCCGGTGGTTCATTACATGATGGGCGGCATCCATACCGACACCAGGGCGGCGACGACCTTGCCCGGGCTCTTTGCCGCTGGCGAATGCGCCTGCGTCAGCATCAACGGCGCCAATCGCCTGGGCTCGAACTCCCTGGTGGAGATTCTGGTCTTCGGCCATCGCGCCGGCCTGTCTGCGCTTGAACACGCGCGCAGCATGGGGCCGGGCAACGATGCCGCGCTGACTGCCCAGGCGGATGACGCCCAGGCGAAGATCCGGGCGCTGTTCCTGAGAAAGCCCGGCAAGGAATCGATTTCGGGATTGCGCAAGGAAATGACCGACACCATGGAGGAGGGCGCCGGCATCTACCGTACCCAGGAAGGTCTGGACAAGACCTGCGACAAGCTCTCGGACCTGCGCCGGCGCTACGGCGACGTTGCGCTCAATGACAAGACCAATGTCTATAACACCGATCTGCTCTCGGCACTTGAGTTGGGCTCGATGCTCGATTGCGCAGAAGCCGTTGCGGTGTCGGGGCGGGAGCGCAAGGAATCGCGCGGCGCCCATCAGCGCATCGACTTCACTGCACGCGACGACGACAAGTATCTCCGGCATTCGATGGCCTACTACAACGGACTGCTGCCACCGCGTATCGACTACCGCGATGTGGTTATCACGACTTCGCCACCCGGTGTGCGCGATTATTCGGGAGCCAAGAAATGACTGAAAACAGAATGGGTACCCGGCAGGTCGAATTGGAGGTCTTGCGTTATAACCCGGAAACAGACCAGGAACCGAAGTTCCAGCGCTTCACGGTGCCCTGTGTAAACGAATGGTGCGTCCTCGATGCCTTGAACTACCTCAAGGACAATCTCGATTCGACGCTTTCCTACCGCTGGTCATGCCACATGCAGGTATGCGGCAGTTGCGGCATGATGATCAACGGCGAGCCGAAGCTTGCCTGCAAGGCCATGTTGCGCGATTACGCCGGCGTCATCCGGGTCGAGCCGCTGTCACACTTTCCGATCGAACGCGACCTAGTTTCCGTCGCCGACGACTTCATGGCCAAATTGAAGCGCGTCAAGCCCTACCTGATCCCTGGCGAAAAGAGGACGCTGGCCGACGGGGAGTACAAGCAGACGCCGGCCCAACTCGAGCGCTACAAGAAATACGCGATGTGCATCAACTGCATGTTGTGTTACGCCGCCTGTCCGGAGTATGGCCTGACGCCCAAGTTCATCGGTCCGGCGGCGATCTCCCTGGCGCATCGCTACAACCAGGATTCGCGCGATGGCGGCCGCGACGAGCGTCAGGAGGAAATTGCGACCAGCGAGGGCGTTTGGGAATGCACCTTCGTCGGTGCCTGCTCCGATGTCTGTCCCAAGCATGTCGACCCGGCGAGCGCCCTGCAGCAGGTCAAGGTCGCGAGCACAGTCGATTGGTATCTCGAACACTTTATGTCATGGGTGAAAAAATGAGCCGCCGCCCCTACGTTCGCGAAGTGCCCAGGACAACCTGGTTTTTCAAGCATCCGCGCTATATGCGCTACATGGCGCGTGAGGTGACCTGCATCTTCATCGGCATCTATACGGTGATCCTGCTCGTCGGACTTGCCCGCCTTTCCGAAGGGCCGGCCCAGTACGAGGGTTTCCTTGAGGCCTTGCGTCAACCCGGCAGCGTGCTGTTCCATCTTCTGGCGCTGGCCTTCTCGCTTTACAACACCTTTACCTGGTTCAACGTGGCGCCCAAGGCGCTGCCGGTTCAGGTCGGCGACGAACACTGGCCCGACAGCGTCGTGTCGGGCGGGCATTATGTCGTGTGGGTGGGATTGTCGCTTTTCATCCGTTTCTGGGCGGGGGTACTCTGACCATGGCCAAATCGAACAAACCGATCATCTGGGGAACCTTCGCCGCAGGCGGAACCCTGACCGCTTTCGTCACGCCGGTGTTGATGGTGCTCACCCTTCTTGCGGCAACCGGCCACCTGCCCGAGATGCTCGGCTACGATAAGCTGCACGCGTTCGCCGCCGGCTGGTTCGGCAAGCTCGTGATCTTCGTGATTCTGTTCCTGTCGCTGTGGAGTCAGGCGCACCGTCTGCGCTGCACCTTTTACGACTTTGGTGCACGCGCCGATACCCTGGTCGCGATCACGGTCTATGCGCTTGCAGGTGTCGGCAGCATTGCGACGCTGGTCTACCTGGCACGCCTCTGATCGGAGCATGATTTAGCGCAAGTTCGGCGCAAATTTATTGGCGGCGCACTGAGAGTTGTTATATAATTTTGGCAGTAGAAAACCTGATGTTCAGGCGACAACCGGCGATAAAGCCAGTGCGCAAAAATGGCCAGGCCGACGTGGTGAAATTGGTAGACACGCTATCTTGAGGGGGTAGTGACGAGAGTCGTGCGAGTTCGAGTCTCGCCGTCGGCACCAGAAAGTAGGTGTGTCTGCTTTTGCGGACACCGAGAAAATGCGGCGTATGCCGTCTATTGGATATGTTGGAAAGCTACTTCCCCGTTCTGGTATTCATAATCGTCGGCATCGTCTTCGGGTGCCTGCCGATGATTCTGGGTAGGCTCGTCGGCCCGCACCGGCCCGATCCGGAGAAATATTCCGCCTACGAGTGCGGCTTCGAGGCCTTCGAGGAAGCGCGCCTGAAGTTCGATGTGCGCTATTACCTGATCGCCATCATCTTCATTCTGTTCGATCTTGAAATTGCCTTCCTCTTTCCGTGGGCGGCGATATTCAAGGAAATCGTCGCCAGCCCCGGCGTCAGATTATTCGGCTTCGTCGAGATGTTGGTGTTCCTGGGCATCCTGCTCGTCGGCTACGTCTATGCTTGGGCCAAGGGCGCCCTGGACGGGGACTGATCAATGAGTATTGAAGGGCTGCTCCAGGAAGGTTTCGTCACCACTTCGCTCGACAAACTGATCAACTGGACGCGTACCGGTTCGATGTGGCCGGTGACTTTCGGCTTGGCCTGCTGCGCGATCGAAATGATCCATACCGGCTGCGCCCGCTATGACCTCGACCGCTTCGGCGTGGTGTTCCGCGCCAGCCCTCGCCAGTCTGACGTGATGATCATCGCGGGCACCCTGACCAACAAGATGGCGCCGGCCTTGCGCAAGGTATACGACCAGATGGCCGAGCCGCGCTGGGTGATCTCCATGGGCTCTTGCGCCAACGGTGGCGGCTACTACCATTATTCCTATTCAGTGGTGCGCGGTGCGGATCGCATCGTGCCGGTGGATATCTACGTGCCCGGCTGCCCGCCGACCGCAGAGGCTCTGCTGTACGGCATCATCCAGCTGCAAAACAAGATCAAGCGCACTTCGACGATTGCCCGCTGATTGCGCCAAAACAAACCGACCGAATCAACTCCGGATCACCGATGACCTCATGAGCGCCAAGCTGGAAAAGCTTTGTCAGAATCTGCATAGTGCGCTGGGCGAACGTGTCGGCAGCATCACTATTGCCCTGGGGGAAGTGACCCTGGTGGTGGCGGCGGCCGATTATCTTGAAGTGGCAAAAACACTGCGCGATCATCCGGACTTGCGTTTCGAGCAGTTGATCGATCTGTGCGGCGTCGATTACGCCGCCTACGGCAAGGTGACTGCGACGCTGGCCGTGGAGCCGGCCGAAGTGCCGACCGAGGTGCGGAGATTCGCCGCCGTCAGCCACCTGCTTTCGATAAGTCACAACTGGCGCCTGCGGCTGCGCGTATTTGCAGCCGACAATGATTTCCCCGTGGTCGCCTCCCTTACCTCAATTTGGAACAGCGCCAACTGGTTCGAGCGCGAGGCTTTCGACCTTTTCGGCATCATGTTCGAAGGCCACGCCGACCTGCGCCGCATCCTGACCGATTACGGATTCATCGGGCACCCTTTCCGCAAGGACTTCCCCATTTCAGGCTATGTCGAGATGCGCTACGACGCGGAACAGAAGCGGGTGATTTACCAGCCCGTGACCATAGAACCGCGCGAAGTAACGCCGCGCATCATCCGCGAAGAAAACTACGGAGCTTCGGGCCGTGGCTGACATCCAGAATTACACCTTGAACTTCGGGCCGCAGCACCCGGCGGCCCACGGCGTGCTGCGCCTGGTGCTCGAGCTCGACGGCGAGATGGTGGTACGCGCCGACCCGCACATCGGCCTGCTCCACCGCGCAACCGAAAAACTCGCCGAACAGAAGACCTGGCTGCAATCGGTGCCCTATCTTGACCGGCTCGACTACACGTCGATGCTCATCAACGAGCATCCCTACGTGATGGCGATCGAGCGGCTGCTCGGCATCGAGGTGCCACTGCGCGCGCAGTACATCCGGGTGATGTTCGACGAGATCACGCGCATCCACAACCATCTTCTCAGCATCGGCACCCAGGCACTGGACGTCGGTGCCATGACCATGGTCCTTTACACGTTCCGCGAGCGCGAAGACATCGTCGACATGATGGAGGCCACTACCGGTGCCCGCATGCATGGGGCCTACTACCGGCCCGGCGGGGTATACCGCGATCTGCCCGGCCAGATGCCCCGCTACGAGGTGAATAAATTCAAGAACGCCAAGACGGTCAAGGCGCTAAACGAGGCGCGCTCCGGCTCGCTGCTCGACTTCATCGAGGATTTTACCAACCGCTTCCCGGGCTATTGCGACGACTACGAGACCCTGCTCACCGACAACCGGATATGGAAGCAGCGGCTGGTCGATATCGGCATTGTTTCCGCCGAGCGCGCGCTGCAACTGGGATTTTCCGGCCCGATGTTGCGCGGTTCCGGCGTCGAATGGGATGTGCGCAAGAAGCAGCCTTACGAGGTTTATGAGCACCTCGACTTCGATATCCCGGTCGGCGTCAACGGCGACTGTTACGACCGCTATCTGGTCCGTATGGAAGAGATGCGCCAGGCCAATCGCATCATCAAGCAGTGTGTGGCCTGGCTGCGCGAGAATCCGGGCCCGGTGATCGTCGACAACCACAAGGTGGCGCCGCCCTCCCGCGAGAAGATGAAGGGCAGCATGGAAGAGCTGATTCATCACTTCAAGCTGTTCACGGAGGGCATCCATGTACCCGCCGGCGAAGTTTACGCAGGCATCGAACACGCCAAGGGCGAGTTCGGCGTCTATCTGATTTCCGACGGCGCCAACAAGCCCTACCGCATGAAGTTGCGCTCCGCGGCATTCACCCATCTTTCCGCCATGGACGAGATGGCAAAAGGCCACATGATTGCCGACGCCGTGACCATCATCGGCACGATGGACATCGTGTTTGGCGACGTTGATAGATAAGACCATGCTCTCCGAAGACGCACTCAAGAAGATCGACCGCGAGGTCAACAAGTATCCGGCGGACCAGAAGCAGTCGGCGGTGATGGCGGCGCTGGCCATTGCCCAGGACGAGAAGGGCTATCTGGCGCAGGAGACCATCGCGGCCGTCGCCGATTATCTGGGCATGGCGCCGATGGCCGCCTTTGAGGTTGCTTCCTTCTACAACATGTACGAACTTGAGCCGGTCGGCAAGTACAAGCTGACGGTGTGCACCAACCTGCCGTGCGCGCTCTCGGGCGGTGTCGATGCCGCCGAATACCTCAAGCGGAAGCTTGGAATCGATTTCAACGAGACCACCCCGGACGGCTTGTTCACCCTCAAGGAAGGGGAGTGCATGGGGGCTTGCGGCGATGCACCGGTGCTGTTGATGAACAACAAACGTATGTGCAGCTTCATGACGACCGATGCCATGGATCAGCTCTTGACCGAATTGCGCGCTGAACCGGCGGGGGCGAAGTCGTGAGCGTCCAGCCCATCCTTACTGCCGGCATCGATCCGGCCACCGCCGATGCCACCTGGCATCTCGACGACTATGTCAGGCGCGGCGGCTACGCCGCCCTCAGAAAGATTCTGGCTGAGAACATCACACCCGAGGCGGTCATCAACGAGGTGAAGAAGTCCTCGCTGCGCGGACGGGGCGGCGCCGGTTTCCCGTCCGGCCTGAAATGGAGCTTCATGCCGCGCGTCTATGCCGGCGCCAAGTACCTGTGCTGCAACTCGGACGAGGGCGAGCCGGGCACCTTCAAGGACCGTGACCTGCTGCGCTACAACCCGCATCAGGTGATCGAAGGCATGGCCATCGCGGCCTACGCCATGGGTACCGAGCGAGGCTACAACTACATCCACGGCGAAGTCTGGGAACTATACAGCCGCTTCGAGGAGGCGCTCGCCGAGGCCCGTGCCGCCGGATTGATCGGCCAGAACATCCTCGGCTCTGCTTTCAGTTTCGAACTGTTCGCCCACCACGGCTACGGCGCCTATATCTGCGGCGAGGAGACTGCGCTGCTCGATTCGATCGAAGGCAAGAAGGGCCAGCCGCGCTACAAGCCGCCGTTCCCGGCGAGCTTCGGCCTCTACGGCAAACCGACCACCATCAACAACACCGAGACTTTCGCTGCAGTGCCGTGGATCATCATCAACGGCGGCGAGAAGTACCTCGAGCTGGGCAAGGCGAACAACGGCGGCACCAAGCTGTTCTCAGTCTCCGGTCATGTCGTGCGGCCGGGTAACTACGAGGTGCCGATGGGCCTGCCATTCGCGGAACTGCTCAAGATGGCGGGCGGCATGCGCGGCGGGCGCAAGCTGAAGGCGTGCATACCGGGTGGATCCTCGGCGCCGGTACTGCCGGCCGAGATCGTGATGGACTGCACCATGGATTACGATTCCATCGCCAAGGCCGGCTCGATGCTCGGCTCCGGAGCGGTGATCGTGATGGACGAGAGCACTTGCATGGTCCGCGCGCTGGAACGTCTGTCCTACTTCTATTTCGAGGAGTCATGCGGACAGTGCACGCCCTGCCGCGAGGGAACCGGCTGGCTCTACCGTGTAGTGCATCGCATCGAGCACGGTCAGGGGCGCCAGGATGACCTGGACCTCTTGAACAGCGTTACCGACAACATCATGGGCCGCACTATCTGCGCGCTCGGCGATGCCGCCTCGCTGCCGGTGAGAAGCTTCATCAAGCACTTCAAGAGCGAGTTCGAATACCACATCGAGCACAAGAAATGCCTGGTGCCGCCCGAAGTGCAGCGCGAAGGCAGCAAGATTTATGTGAGGCCGTCTCAATGCTAGACATCGAAATCGACGGCAAGGCGCTGCAGGTCGCGGAAGGCAGCACCATCATCGATGCCGCGCATCAACTGGGCACCTACATCCCGCACTTCTGTTACCACAAGAAGCTGTCGATTGCGGCCAACTGCCGGATGTGCCTGGTCCAGGTGGAAAAGGCGCCGAAGCCGATGCCCGCTTGCGCGACGCCGGTGACCAACGGCATGAAGGTGCAGACCCACTCGGAACAGGCGGTCAAGGCGCAGAAGGGGGTGATGGAATTCCTGCTCATCAACCATCCGCTCGACTGCCCGATCTGCGATCAGGGCGGCGAATGCCTGCTGCAGGATCTCGCCGTCGGCTACGGCGCCAGCGCCTCGCGTTATCAGGAAGAGAAGCGCGTTGTGGTGAACAAGAACCTGGGGCCCCTGGTGGCAACCGACATGACGCGCTGCATCAACTGTACGCGCTGCGTTCGCTTCACCCAGGAGATCGCCGGGCTGATGGAACTGGGTCAGGCCTATCGCGGCGAGCATGCCGAGATCATGTCCTTCATCGGCCAGACGGTGGATTCAGAACTGTCGGGCAACATCATCGATCTCTGCCCGGTCGGTGCACTCACTTCCAAGCCTTTCCGCTTCTCCGCGCGCACCTGGGAACTATCCCGCAGGAAGTCCGTCAGCCCGCACGACGGCCTGGGATCGCCGTTGATCGTTCAGACCAAGCACGACAAGGTGATGCGCGTGCTGCCACTGGAGAACGAGGACATCAACGAATGCTGGCTTTCCGACAAGGACCGTTTCTCCTATGAGGCATTGAATTCACCGGAGCGCCTGACCCGGCCGATGCTCAAGCACGGCGGTCAATGGATCGAAGTGGAGTGGCAGCAGGCGCTCGACTATGTCGCCCATGCCTTCAAGGACATCGCCAAGAATCACGGCGCCGCTGCGCTGGGCGCGCTGCTGTCGCCGCACGCCACCCTGGAGGAACTCCATCTCGGGCAGAAGCTGATGCGCGGCCTGGACTGCGGCAATGTGGACTTTCGCCTGCGCCAGAGCGATTTCTCGCTGGACGGCAAACGTCAGGGCGCGCCCTGGCTGGGCATGAGGATCGCCGAGATCAGCAGCCTCGACCGAGTCCTGGTGGTCGGCAGCTTCCTGCGTAAGGATCATCCCCTGATCGCCCATCGCCTTCGCCAGATCTCCAAGCGCGGTGCGCAGGTATCGCTGATCCATTCGGCCGACGAGGATCAACTGCTCAAGGTTTTTGCCAAGGCGATTGCCTTGCCCTCGCAACTGCCGCAACTCCTGGCCCAGGTGGTCAAGTGTTCCGCGCTGGCCAAAGGGGCGGCCGTCGATGCGAGCATCGCCGCCGTGACCGTGACGCCTGCGGCGCAGCAGATCGCCGAGAGTCTGCTCTCGGCCACGCACGGCGCGATTTTCCTCGGCAATTTTGCCCAGCAGCACGCGCAGGCCGCGGTCTTGCAGGCCCTGGCGCAACAACTGGCGAACATCACAGGCGCCCGATTCGGTTTCCTCGGCGAGGCCGCCAACAGCGTCGGCGGCTATGTCGCCAAGGCGCTGCCCGGCGAGCAAGGGTTGAATGCCGCGCAGATGCTTGCGACGCCGCGCCACGGCTATCTGATCCTCAATGCCGAAGCGGAGCTCGATTGCGCCGATCCGCAACAGGCGATGGCGGCATTGAAGCAGGCCGCGACCGTGGTGGTGATGTCGCCTTTCAAGCTGCCCGGCGCGCTCGATTATGCCGACGTGCTGCTGCCCGTTTCGCCCTTCTCGGAAACCTCAGGCAGTTTCGTCAATACCGAAGGCCGCGTACAGAGCTTCAGCGCCGTGGTGAGGCCTCTGGGCGAGACCCGCCCGGCCTGGAAAGTGCTCCGCGTCCTCGGCAATCTGATGCAGCTTCCCGGCTTCGATCAGGACAGCAGCGAGGATGTGCGGGCCGAAGTCCTCGGCCTCGCCGCACCGGAGTTCGTGGCCGACCGCCTTTCCAACCTGATCGGGGAGGTCACTATCTCCGTTACGGCCAGTACCGGCGACTTGGAGAGAGTCGCCGACGTGCCGGGCTATTTCGCCGACGCTCTGGTGCGTCGCGCCCCCAGCCTGCAAAAGGCGCGCGACGCTGCGCCGCCTGCGCTGCGGATGAATGCCGCCACGATGCAGCGGTGCGGTGTGTCAGCCGGCCAGGCGGTCAGGGTGAAACAGGGTGTTGGAACGGCGCTCTTGGCCGCGCTTCTGGATGCCGGACTACCCGACGGCGCCGTGCGTATCAGCGCGGCGCATCCCCAGGTCGCGGGCCTTGCCGGCATGCACGGCGCGATCACCGTGGAGGCGCTGTGATGGGCCCGTTGCAGTTTTTCGAATCGCTGCCGATCCTGTTCGGTCCCGTCTGGCCCTTGGTGTGGACCCTGCTGAAGATCCTCGGGATCATCCTGCCGCTGTTGCTGTGCGTAGCCTATCTCACCTTCTGGGAGCGCAAGGTCATCGGCTGGATGCAGGTTCGCATCGGCCCCAACCGTGTCGGGCCCTGGGGCCTGTTGCAGCCGATTGCGGACGGCCTGAAGCTGGTCCTGAAGGAAATCATCGTCCCGACAAAGGCCAGCAAGGGGCTGTATTTCGTCGGACCGGCGATGGCCTTCGCCACCGCACTGGCCGCCTGGGCCGTGGTGCCGTTCTCGGAAGGCTACGTCCTGGCCAACGTCAATGCCGGCGTCCTCTACCTGTTGGCGATGACCTCGATCGGCATCTACGGCGTGATCATCTCCGGCTGGGCTTCCAACTCGAAATATTCCTTCTATGGCGCGATGCGCTCGGCCGCGCAGATGGTCTCATACGAGATCGCCATGGGTTTCGCCCTGGTCTGCGTACTGATGGTTTCCGCCAGCCTGAACCTCACCGACATCGTCCATGGCCAGGCCAAGGGCAGGTTCGCCGACATGGGACTGGGCCTGCTGTCCTGGAATTGGCTGCCGCTCCTACCGATGTTCCTCGTCTATCTGATTTCGGGCATCGCCGAGACCAACCGCGCTCCTTTCGACGTGGTCGAAGGCGAGTCGGAAATCGTTGCCGGCCACATGGTCGAATACTCGGGCATGGCCTTCGCGATGTTCTTCCTTGGCGAATACTCGAACATGATCCTGGTTTCGGTCATGACCTCGATATTCTTCCTCGGCGGTTGGCTCTCCCCGGTGGGATTCCTGCCCGATAGCTTCGTCTGGCTGGCAGGCAAGGCCTGCTTCATTCTCTTCCTGTTCCTCTGGTTCCGCGCCACCTTCCCGCGCTACCGCTACGACCAGATCATGCGTCTGGGCTGGAAGGTATTCGTGCCACTGTGCATGGTCTGGCTGCTCTTCATCGGTGTCTGGATGATGTCGCCGCTTAACATCTGGAAATGATGCCATGGGTGCGCTAACAGCCTTCTTCAAGAGTCTGTTCCTCAAGGAACTGTTCCAGGGCCTGGCGGTGACGGGACGCCACCTGTTCGTGCGCAAGATCACGGTTCAGTTTCCCGAAGAGAAAACGCCGCAAAGCAATCGTTTCCGCGGCTTGCACGCGTTGCGCCGCTATCCCAACGGCGAGGAGCGCTGCATTGCCTGCAAATTGTGCGAAGCGGTCTGCCCGGCGATGGCGATCATCATCGAGTCGGCCGAGCGGGAAGACGCCACGCGGCGGACCACGCGCTACGACATCGACCTCACCAAGTGCATCTATTGCGGCTTCTGCGAGGAGGCCTGCCCCGTTGACGCAATAGTGATGACCAGGATATTCGAATACCACGGCGAAAAGCGCGGCGATCTCTACTACACCAAGCAGATGCTGTTGGCGGTAGGAGACCGCAACGAGGTCCAGATCGCCAAGGATCGCGAGCAAGACGCCCCATACAGGTAAGCCGAGATGGATTTCAAAACCGGAGTTTTCTACTTTTTGGCCACCATCCTGGTGCTCTCGAGTCTGCGCGTGATCACCGCGCGGAACCCCGTGCATGCTGCGCTGTTCCTGGTGCTGGCATTCTTTTCCGCCGGCGGGATCTGGATGCTGCTGCAAGCCGAGTTCCTGGCCATCGTGCTGGTGATGGTCTATGTCGGCGCAGTGATGGTGCTGTTCCTGTTCGTGGTGATGATGCTCGATGTCAACCTCGAGCGCCTGCGTCAGGGGTTCTGGAGCTACCTGCCGCTGGGCGCGACCATCGGTCTGCTGATGACCCTGGAGATGGCCCTGGTGCTTGCCGGCAGTTACTTCGGCCCGGATTCGATGCCCGACCCCGGCGCGCCGGTCGCCGGCTTCAACAATACCAAGGAACTCGGCAGGCTGCTCTTTACCGACTACGTCTATCCCTTCGAACTGGCCTCGGTCATCCTGCTCGTGGCCATCATCGCCGCGGTGGTGCTGACCAAGCGCCCGCGCAAGGACAGCAAGGCACAGAACGCAAGAGAGCAGATCGGCGTCCGCCGCAACGATCGCTTGCGCATCGTCTCGATGCCCTCAGAGAAGGAGTAGCGGAGATGCTTTCGCTTTCGCATTACCTCATCCTCGCCGCGATCCTGTTTTCCATCGGCGTCGTCGGCATCTTCCTGAACCGCAAGAACCTGATCGTGCTCTTGATGGCGATCGAACTGATGCTTCTGGCGGTGAATACCAACTTCATCGCCTTCTCGCACTACTTCGGCGATCTCTCCGGGCAACTGTTCGTCTTCTTCATCTTGACGGTGGCGGCGGCGGAATCGGCGATCGGTCTGGCGATTCTGGTGGTGCTGTTCCGCAACCTCGCCACGATCCACGTCGATGATCTCGACAGCCTCAAGGGATAGGCAGAAGATGGACATGCACACGCTCTACCTCATCGCGCCGCTGGCGCCGCTCGCCGGCAGTCTTGTTGCCGGCCTGTTTGGCAAGGCCATCGGCAGGAGCGGCGCCCACTGGGTGACCATCGTCGGCGTCGCGGTGGCCTTCGTCGCCTCCCTGGTCATTTTCCGGGATGTTCAGGCCGGTCACAACTTCAACGGCAGCATCTATACCTGGCTGGAGAGCGGCGGCCTCAAGCTGGAGGTCGGCTTCCTGATCGATCCCTTGACCACCGTGATGATGCTGGTGGTGACCTTCGTCTCGCTGATGGTGCATATCTACACCATCGGCTACATGGCGGACGATCCCGGCTATCAGCGCTTCTTCAGCTATATATCGCTGTTTACCTTCTCCATGATGATGCTGGTGATGGCCAACAACTTCGTCCAGCTGTTCTTTGGTTGGGAGGCGGTGGGCCTGGTTTCCTACCTGCTGATCGGCTTCTGGTACACCCGGCCGACGGCGATCTACGCCAACCTCAAGGCTTTCCTGGTCAACCGCGTCGGCGACTTCGGTTTTCTGCTCGGGATAGGCCTGATTGCGGCCTATTGCGGGTCGCTCGATTATGCCCAGGTGTTCGCGAAAGGGCCGCAGTTGGCGGCCATGAACATCGAGCTGTTCGCGGGCGCTCCCTGGATGCTGGTCTCGGTGATCTGCATTTGCCTGTTCATCGGCGCCATGGGCAAGTCAGCGCAGTTTCCGCTGCATGTCTGGCTGCCCGATTCGATGGAGGGTCCGACGCCGATCTCGGCCCTGATCCATGCCGCGACCATGGTCACCGCCGGCATCTTCATGGTCTCGCGCATGTCGCCGCTGTTCGAGCTGTCCGAGGCCGCGCTTTCCTTCGTGCTGGTGATCGGCGCCATCACCGCACTGTTCATGGGTTTCCTGGGCATGATCCAGAACGACATCAAGCGCGTGGTGGCGTACTCCACGCTGTCGCAACTCGGTTACATGACCGTGGCCCTGGGGGCCTCCGCCTACTCGGTGGCGATCTTTCACCTGATGACCCACGCCTTCTTCAAGGCCTTGCTGTTCCTGGCGGCTGGCTCGGTGATTATCGGCTGCCACCATAATCAGGACATCCGTTTCATGGGCGGGCTCCGCAAGCACATGCCGGTGACCTGGCTGACCTCCCTGATCGGATCGCTGGCGCTGATCGGTTTCCCGTTCTTTTCCGGCTTTTATTCCAAGGATTCGATCATCGAAGCGGTGGCGTTGTCGCATACTCCGGGTGCGGGATTCGCCTATTTTGCCGTGATCGCCGGCGTTTTCGTCACTGCCTTTTATTCCTTCCGCATGTATTTCCTTGTCTTCCACGGCAAGGAACGCTACGACCAGGTGCCGCATGATCCCCATGCCCATCATGACGAGCACCATGCCGCCGGCAAACCTCACGAGTCGCCGATGGTGGTCTGGCTGCCCCTGGTGCTGCTGGCGATTCCGTCCATGGTGATCGGTTACCTCAGCATCAAGCCGATGCTCTACGGCGACTATTTCGCCTCTTCGATCATCATCGGCCCCGCGCACCTTGGCCTGGCGCACATGAAGGAGGAGTTCCATACTTCCTTCCTGATGGCCCTGCACGGCTTCACCCAGTTGCCCTTTGTCCTGGCGATGGCCGGCGTGGCGCTGGCCTGGCTGCTCACCCTGAAACGCCCGGACCTTGCGCAGTCCCTCAAGAAGACTTTCGGGCCGATCTACACGCTGCTCGATAACAAGTATTACTTCGACAAATTCAACGACTGGTTTTTCGCCGGTGGTGCGCGGCTCCTCGGCCGCGGCCTGTGGAAGGGTGGCGACCAGGTGCTGATCGACGGCGTCGTGGTGAACGGCTCCGCCAGGGTGGTGGGTTGGGTATCGACGATCGTCCGGCTGTATCAAAGCGGCCAGATCTACCGCTACGCTTTTTCGATGATTATCGGCGTCTTCGTGTTGTTGACGCTGTGGATGCATCGGGTCTGAAGAGAACGCTGACAGGAATACCTTGAGATGATCGCTTCCCACCTGCTCAGTTTTTCGATCTGGCTGCCGATATTCGGCGCTCTGGTCGTGCTGGCCGTCGGCTCCGACAAGAACCCCGCTCCGGCGCGCGTTCTTGCGCTGCTGGTGGCGCTAGCCGGCTTCCTCGTCACCATCCCGCTCTATACCGGCTTCGATGCCGCCAAGAGTTCGATGCAGTTCGTCGAGGCGGCGCCCTGGATCCAGAACTACAACATCAGCTACCTGCTCGGAATCGATGGCATCTCCGTGTTGTTCATCCTCCTGAACAGCTTCATCACCGTCGTCGTGGTGCTGGCCGGCTGGCGCGTGATCGAAAAGCGGGTCGCCCAATACATGGCCGCTTTCCTGATCATGTCTGGACTGATGAACGGGATTTTCGCCTCGCTCGATGCCGTGCTCTTCTATGTCTTCTTCGAAGCCTCCCTGATCCCGATGTACATCATCATCGGCGCCTGGGGCGGACCCAACCGCGTTTATGCCGCCTTCAAGTTCTTCCTCTACACCCTGGCGGGTTCGCTCCTGATGCTGATCGCGCTGCTCTATCTTTTCCTGCAGTCGGGTGGCAGTTTCAACATCCTCGTCTGGCACGCACTGCCGCTGCCAATGAATGCCCAGATTCTTCTGTTCCTGGCCTTTCTGGTCGCCTTCGCGGTGAAAGTGCCGATGTGGCCGGTACATACCTGGCTGCCCGATGCGCACGTCGAAGCGCCGACCGGCGGCTCGGTGGTGCTGGCCTCGATCATGCTGAAGCTCGGAGCCTACGGCTTCCTCAGGTTCTCGCTGCCGATCGCCCCGGACGCCAGCCATGCGCTGTCCGGCATGATGATCGGGCTATCGCTCGTTGCCGTGGTCTACATCGGCTTCGTGGCTCTGGTGCAGACCGACATGAAGAAGCTGATTGCCTATTCCTCGATCGCGCACATGGGCTTCGTCACCCTGGGCTTCTTCATCTTCAACCAGATCGGCATGGAAGGGGCGCTGGTGCAGATGATCTCGCACGGCTTCGTCGCCGGCGCGATGTTCCTCTGCGTCGGCGTCATGTACGACCGAATGCACAGCCGGCTGATCGCCGACTACGGCGGCGTCGTGAACACCATGCCGAAGTTCGCCGCCTTCTTCATGCTCTTCGCCATGGCCAATGCCGGACTGCCGGCGACCTCGGGCTTCGTGGGCGAATTCATGGTGGTGCTCGGTGCGGTCAAGTTCAACTTCTGGACCGGGTTCTTCGCCGCCACCACCTTGATCCTTGGCGCGGCCTATACCCTGTGGATGGTCAAGCGCGTGGTCTTCGGCGCAATCGCCAACGATCGCGTGGCAAAACTCACCGATATCAACGGCCGCGAATTCCTGTTCCTCGGCGTCATGGCCTTGTGCGTTCTGGGCATGGGTCTCTATCCTTTCCCCTTCACCGATGTTATGCACGCTTCGGTCGACCACCTGCTCAGGCATGTGGCGGCGGGCAAGCTTTAAGGCCAGGAACCCAAGATGAACTTCCTCATGCCTGACTTCTACCCGGCCGCGGCGGAAATATTCCTCCTCGGCATGGCTTGCGTCATCCTGTTGCTCGACCTCGTGCTGGCCCAGAACCAGCGCTGGATCATCGGTTTGCTTACCCAGGTCACGCTGGTTGGTTGCGCCGCCATCACCATCATGACCGCCAGCGGCCAGGTGGTGCTGACCTTCGGCAATATGTTTGTTGATGACCTGCTTTCCGACTTCCTCAAGCTGCTGGTCTATTTCTCGGTCTCTGTGATGCTGGTCTACAGTCGCGGCTATCTCGCCCTGCGCGGACTGGACAAGGGCGAGTTCTATCTCCTGGTGCTGTTCGCCACGCTCGGCATGATGGTGATGATCTCGGCCAGCCACTTCCTCACCATCTACCTCGGCCTGGAGCTGCTTTCCCTGTCGCTTTACACGCTGGTGGCGCTGGATCGCGACTCGGCGCGTGCCACCGAGGCCGCGATGAAGTACTTCGTACTTGGCGCGATGGCTTCCGGTCTTCTGCTCTACGGCATGTCGATGCTCTATGGTGCCACCGGGACGCTGGAGATCGGCGGCGTCGCCCAGGCGATCTATCACGGCGTCGCCAACAAGACGGTGCTGGTGTTCGGACTGGTCTTCGTGGTCTCGGGTCTCGCCTTCAAGTTGGGTGTCGTACCTTTCCACATGTGGATCCCCGACGTCTATCAGGGCGCGCCGACGGCGGTGACATTGTTCATCGGCTCGGCACCGAAGCTGGCCGCCTTCGCGATGGCACTGCGCCTCTTGGTATACGGGCTGTTCGAACTCGCCGAGCAATGGCAACTGATGCTGATGATCATGGCGGTGCTGTCGATCGCCCTGGGCAACCTCGCCGCCATTGCTCAGACCAATCTCAAACGCATGTTGGCCTATTCGACGATTTCGCACATGGGCTACATGTTGCTGGGTCTGATCAGCGGCGTCGCCGCCAACGACCGGCATTTCGCCTTGAACGCCTACAGTTCGGCCATGTATTACACGGTGTCCTACGTGATGATGAGCCTGGGCGCCTTCGGCATGATCCTGCTCCTGTCGCGTGCCGGTTTCGAAGCCGAGAACCTCGATGATTTCAAGGGCCTGAACCAGCGCAGCCCGTGGTTCGCGGCGATGATGGGGATGCTGATGTTCTCGATGGCGGGCGTGCCGTTCTTCATCGGTTTCTTTGCCAAGTTTTCGGTGCTGCTGGCCGTCGTCGATACCGGTCAGGTCTGGCTCGCCGTCGTCGCGGTCTTCTTCTCGCTGATCGGTGCCTTCTACTATCTGCGAGTGGTCAAGCTGATGTACTTCGACCCGGCGACCGACACCGAGCCGATCAAGGCCAGCCTCGACATGCGTCTGCTGCTTTCGGCCAACGGTCTTGCGGTGGCGCTTTTCGGCATCTTCCCGCAGGCGATCATGAGCTTGTGCACCTTCACGCTGCTGCGCTCCCTATAGAGACATCCCGGGCCGCTGCTGCATGAGCGACGACGACCACCTCGTTGAGACGCTGCTCTCCAGCGAGGAGGTTTTTTCCGGCCGCCTGCTCAAAGTCAAACGCGACCGCGTCACCCTGCCCGACGGCGTCGAAGCGATACGCGAGCATATCGATCATCCGGGTGCGGTAGCGATGATCGCCGTACTCGACAACGGCAAGATGCTCTTCGAGCGCCAGTACCGGTATCCGCTCAAGCGGGTTTTTCTCGAATTGCCGGCCGGCAAGATCGATCACGGCGAGCCCATTCTCGATACCGCGCGGCGCGAACTGCGCGAGGAGACAGGCTACAAGGCAAAGGTCTGGCGCCACCTGGGGGTCATGCATCCTTGCATCGGCTACTCCAACGAGAGGATAGAGCTGTTTCTGGCCCACGGTCTCTCCTATGTCGGCCATGAGCGCGATCAGGAGGAGTTTATCGAGGTGCTCGAGCTTTCCCTGGCGGATGCCCTGCTCGCCGTGCGCGATGGCGAAATCACCGACAGCAAGACCATCACCGGCCTCCTTTGGGCAGAGAAAATATTTTCCGGGGCCTGGGATGTTCCGGCATAGAATAAGCTCCCGGACATCGAGGAGTTAGGGCCATGCGCGCTGCCAAGGGCGCCCAAAGACAAGCTCCGGCCGACGAAGCGGGCGGCGGCTACAAATTGCAGGCCCTGCACATTCTTTCCGAAGTTACGACCAACTTGGCCGGCGATAGCGATATCGAAGAGTTGCTCGGTCGCTTTCTCGCCACCATGGTTCGCCTGGCCGGCGCCCAGGCCGGCGCCGTGCGCCTGCTGACCAGCGATGGCGCCCATCTTCGGCTCGTCGGCTCTCTCGGGCTACCGGGAGATTTCCTTGCCCGAGAACAACTGATGCCGCTGGGGTGCGGCAGTTGCGGTGTCGCGATGCGCGAGAACCGCACGGGCTTTTCCATTGATCTGCATGACTGCGCCCAGATCACCGGACTGTCTTTTTTCGCCGGCGCCTGCCAAGCGATGGTAGTCGTGCCGCTGCTCTATCGCGGCAAGGTGCTCGGCGCCTACAATCTATTCCTGGCCGAGCGCTTCGAACTGCCCGAGGAAGTCGCGCTGCTTTTCCGCTCCATCGGCGAGCATCTCGGCATGGCGCTGGAGAATGTGCGTCTGACGCGCGAGAACCTGCGCATCACTCTGATGAACGAACGCCAGATGATGGCCAACGAGGTGCACGATTCGCTGGCGCAGACGCTCGCCTACATGAAGATGCGCATGGCCTTGCTGCAGGACGCGTTGCGCGATGCACAGGCTGAGCGCGCCGACAAATATGCCGGCGACGTGAGCCAGGCGCTCGATGACGCTTACACCGGCCTGCGCCAGTTGATCACCCAGTATCGCAACAGAATGGATCCGCTCGGCCTGACGCATGCGCTGACGGAAATGGCAGCCCGATTTCCGGAACGTACCGGCATCGACATTGAGTTTGACGATAAAATCGTCGATTTCAACCTCAGTGTCGATCAGGAGGCGCAGGTCTTCTATATCGTCCAGGAAGCGCTGGCCAATATCGTACGCCACTCGGGCGCCGATCTGGCGCGTCTGACGCTGGAACAGGTCGACGATCACTATCAGGTGATCGTCGAGGACAACGGCAAGGGCGGCCAGGGCTTTTTCGTCGTCGCCAATCCCCTCGGCAGTTTCGAGGAACACCCTCGCCTGCAAGACCATTTCGGCCTGTCGATCATGCGCGAACGGGCGCAGCGGCTGGGCGGCCGTATCGACGTTGCCAACCTGCCTGCCGGAGGCGTGCGCATGCGGCTCTCCTTTCCCGTTCTTTCTGCCACGAGGTGGATCGCGCCGTGAGCGATCAATTGCGCGTCATGCTGGTCGATGACCACACGCTATTTCGAAAGGGGCTTGCGGAGCTGCTCGAACAACGGGGAGCCATCCAGGTTGCCGGCATGACCGGGAATGCCGATGAGGCCTTGCGCCTGCTGCGGGAGGAGGCGCCCGACGTGGTCATCATCGACCTCAATATGCCGCCTCTGGGCGGAATTTCACTGCTGCGCCGCATCCGGGAAACGGAATGGCCCGGTCCGGTCCTGATCCTGACCGTCAGCGACGCCGAAGAAGACCTTGCCAGCGCATTGCGCAGCGGCGCCCAAGGCTATCTCCTCAAGGACATGGAACCTGACGACGTGGTCGATGCCGTGCAGCGGGCAGTGCGCGGCGAGACCGTGGTGGCGCCGGCGATGACTCTCAAGCTGGTGCACCTGTTGCAAGGCGGCGGGCCGGGCGCCGCCAAGGAATCGGCCTTGAAGCAACTCACCGCGCGGGAGCGCGAGATTCTCGATTATCTGTCGCGGGGGCTGACCAACAAGGCCATTGGCCGCGCCCTGGATATCAGCCACGATACCGTCAAGCTGCATGTGCGTCATATCCTCTCCAAGCTCAACCTCAGTTCTCGGGTCGAGGCTGCTGTGTTCGCCGTCGAGCAGAAGAGCTCGGCGGCGGGACGCCGCACCCAGTAGGCGCAGGGCCTTGCTGCCTGATCAGGCGAGCGGTACCTTGGGACAGCCGATGCGTGCCACTCAGGCGGCAAGATCGAGAGGGGAGTTCATCTGCGCGTTTCGAAACCCAGGTGGATGCCGGGCGCAATGCAATCACGATATCGTTTACTGGGGAAGCAGACATGAAAAGACTGGATGACAACCCTTCGAGCGCGACATCCGCTTTCTCGTGCTGTCCGCCACGGCGGGATTTTCTGGAAAAGCTGGCCGCGCTCGGCGCGGCCTCCATGCTTCCGGGCGAACTGCTGGCGCAGCCCGCCGGCCAGGACACGGCACGCGTTCAGCCCCACCGCATCGACGTTCATCATCACCTGGTTCCGCCCGCCTACCTGGCTGAAATCTCCGGCCGCCGCACCGGCGCGGAGGTTCCGTGGACGCCCGCATCGTCGATCGAGGAAATGGATAAAAGCGGCATCAGCAAATCGGTCCTGTCGCTGATTCAACCCGGCGTCTGGCTCGGCGAAGTGGCGCAGGGGCGGCGTCTGGCGCGCGAGACCAACGATTACGGCGCGCAGATGATTCGCGATCATCCTGGCCGCTTCGGGCTGTTCGCGACGCTCCCCCTGCCGGATACCGAGGGCAGCCTCAGGGAAATCGAATACGGACTGGACGTGCTCAAGGCAGACGGCATAGGATTGATGACCAGCTACGGGAAGAAGTGGCTGGGCGATGCATCTTTCGCGCCGGTGTGGGAAGAACTCAACCGCCGCAAGGCGGTGGTGTATACTCATCCGCTCGCGCCGGACTGCTGCCGGAACCTGCAGCCGGATGTTTCCACTGCGGCGATCGAATTCGCCACCGACACCACCCGTACCATCGCCAGTCTGGCGTTCAGCGGCACCGCCGCGCGGTATCCCGACATCCGTTGGATCTTCTCCCATGCCGGCGGCACTATGCCCTTCCTGCTGAGCCGCTTTACCCGCGAGGAAATGACCATGAAGCAGCGGGAGCAGCGCTTGCCCCATGGCGTCGTTCATGAACTGAAAAAGTTTTATTACGACACGGCCCAGGCCAACCACGCAGGGGCGCTGGCGGCGCTGACCCGGCTGATCCCGATCGCGCAGATTATGTATGGAACGGATTTTCCTTACCGTGATGGTGCCGAAGAGAACGCCGGCTTGGCGGCATACGGCTTCAAAACCCTGGATCTCCTCGCCATCGAACGCGACAACGCCTTGCGCCTGATGCCGACGCTGAAGGCGTAGCCTCCCAGTCGCGCCTCAGCTATTCAGGAAATCGCTTCATCGTCCGGCGGCGCCTCGAACCAGGTCAACTGCTGCCTCAGTCTGACGACTTCGCCGACGATGATCAGGGTAGGAGCCTTGAGCTTTGCTGCGTCGGCAAGGCCCGGTAGGGTGGCCAGTGTGCCCGAGACCGTTCGCTGCTGGGCGGTCGTACCCTGCATCACGATCGCGGCCGGCCAGTCGGGCGGAAGGCCATGACTCATCAATTCGCGGCAAAGCGTCGGCAGGCCGAGCAGTCCCATGTAGATCACTACCGTCTGGCGCGGTCGGGCCAGCGCCGGCCAGTCCAGACCCATGCTGCCATCCTGGAGGTGGCCGGTGACGAAGACACAGGCCTGTGAATAGGCGCGATGGGTAAGCGGAATGCCGGCATAGGCCGCGACGCCTGCTGCTGCCGTGACGCCCGGCACCACCTCGAAGGGCACGCCGTGCTGGAACAGCGCCGCCACTTCCTCGCCGCCGCGGCCGAAGGTGTAGGGATCACCGCCCTTCAGGCGCACGACCACTTTGCCCTCCCGGGCGAGGCGCACCAGCAGGAGGTTGAGATCCTGCTGCGGCAGGGCGTGGTTGCCGCGCTGCTTGCCGGCGTAGATGCGTTCCGCACCTTCGCGCGCCATGTCGAGAATGGCAGGCGCGACTAGGTGATCGAAGACGATGACGTCGGCCTGAGGCAACAAGGCCGCGGCGCGCAGAGTCAGCAGTTCGGGATCGCCGGGGCCCGCGCCGACCAGATAGACCGTACCGGGCTTGCCCGGCCTGCGACCTAGTGGCAGGCCGGCGCGGTCAGCGCTCAGCAATTACCGGCACCGCAACCGCCGCAACTGTCGCCGCAATTATCATGCTCGTTGGGATTCACGAATATGAACTGGTATTCTCCGGCATTGATCTCGACGAAGTCGAGCGTGGCGCCATCCAGCAGGGCCATGCTGTGCGGCGCGATCAGCACCAGCACCCCATCGCAGTCGAGCACTGCATCTTCTTCCCGTTCATCGTCAAAGCCCATGCCGTAGAGTATATCGCCTTGCTCGCCGAACTTCGCGGCGACCCTCAGTTTCGGTTGTTGCGGTCCCTCGGCCTGCTGTTCGGCGGCGCGCAGGATCTGAAGGGCTGCCGCGGGTGTCACCGTAAACATCTTTGCCTTTCCCTGGGTGCGGACATGCTGCGGCGCACGAAGCCGACGAAGCGCGCGGCCCAATCGCAACCAGCGGTGCTGCGCAAGTGGCTGTAACTTGCCAGCAGGTTGCGGTAAATGATGCCGTCATTCTCGCCGTCAATGCCGTGGCCGCGCGCCATGCGGTAGGCGAAGCGGGTTCCGGGCGCGAGGTTTTCCAGGCCGGAATAATGGAATTCGTGCGCTGCCAGCGTCGCCGGTCCGGCGAGCCAGGGGTGGTCGGCGTTGACGGTTACTTTGACGTAGCCGCGGCCGATCGGCTTTTCGTGCATCACCACGTCGCCTGCGATGGCGCCGACCATCCGTCGGGTTACGCCAGCCCAGGTAATGCTGCGCGAAAGATACATCAGGCCGCCGCATTCGGCATAAGCGGGCGTCCCGGCCTCGATGGCGGCGAGGACATCCTCGCGCATCGCGACATTGGCCTCGAGCCGATCGAGAAAGTTCTCGGGGAACCCGCCGCCGATGAACAGGCCATCGACCTCCGGCAGGCGCGCGTCATTCAGTGTGTCGAAAGGCACGAGTTGGGCGCCGGCATTCTCGAGCGCGTCGAGGTCGTCGGCGTAATAGAAGCCGAAGGCGGCGTCCCGGGCGATCCCGATGCGCAGCGGCGCGGCGGCCGATGCCCGCAGGGGCAAGGCCTGCGGCATCGGTCTGGCAGGCGCCAAGGCCAGGAGGCGGTCGAGGTCGACTTGCGCTGCAACCAGTCCGGCGATCTCGCCGATGCATTGCACCGGGGCATCGCTCTCATTGGCCGGCATCAGGCCGAGAAGGCGTTCGGCAAGCGCCAGGCGCCGGTCCTGATGGATCGCGCCGATCACCGGGACGTCGGTGTAATGCTCGATGACCGCCCGCAGCTTGCTTTCGTGGCGGCTGCCCCCCAGTTGGTTGAGAATCACGCCGGCGATCCTGAGTTCGCGGTCGAAGGCCTGGTAGCCGAGAATCAGGGGCGCGATGCCGCGCGTCATGCCGCGCGCGTCGAGCACCAGAACCACCGGCAGATCGAGCAACCGGGCCAAGGCTGCATTGCTGTTGGCGCCGTCGAGGTCGAGACCGTCATAAAGACCCTTGTTGCCTTCGACCAGACAGACATCGGCGTCGTGACCATGACGCGCGAACTGGGCCTTGAGTTCGACATGGGGCGAAAGATAGAAGTCGAGGTTGCGGCAAGGACGGCCGGCAGCCTGTCCCAACCAAAGCGGGTCGATGTAGTCCGGCCCTTTCTTGAACGGTTGCACGGCGAGACCGCGCGCACGCAGTGCCGCGCAAAGGCCGATGCTGACCGTGGTCTTGCCCGAGGACTTGTGCGCTGCCGAGACGAGAAACCTTTGCATGGCTTACTGAGCGCGCGCGTCGGAGTGGCTTGGATCCAAGGTCTGATCATCCATGCGTTCGGGCAGGAAGCGCAACAGCTTCAGCGCGACGATGACGATGGCGGCGGCGAGGGCGACGCCGCCCAAGGCAAGGAGGGTCTCCCACAGGCTGGGCACGTAGCCGTGAATCTCGCCGTCGAAGAAGCTGGAACTCGCGGCAAAGCCGGGAAAGAGGTCCAGCGGCCAAGCCTGCCCGCCGATGATGGTGACGTACATCTGACAAAAGCCGCCGATCACGATGGCTATGCACGAGAGCAGGATGCGGCAGCGGTTGACGCCTGGCGCCAGCAGGAGGAAAAGCGGCAGCACGCTGCCGATCGCTACCTGACCGAGCCAGAACAGGGCGGTGAATATGCCGCCGTCCACCAAAATGAAGTTCTCGACGCCATGGTTGCGCGTGAAATAGAGGTTGGTGAGATGGAACACCGCGACGAAGTACAGCGAGGCGGCGACAAAGGTCGCCAGCAGGTTCTTCAGTCGGCGCACGACGGCGTCTCCCAGGGGCCGGTCGTCAATGGCGCAGGCGGCGGCGAGCGTCAGGAGATAGAGCGCGGTGCCGTAGGAGAGCGAGAAACTGATGAACATTGGTGCCATGACCGCCGACTGGTAAGCCTCGCGGGCGATCAGGAACCCAAAGATGGAGCCGGTGCCTGTGGTCAGGACCAGCCGCCAGATGAAGGCAGTCGCCCCAAGCGGCTTGGCGTAGGCATTCATGCGCCGTTCCATCATCATCCAGAGATAGCCGCCGACGATGGCGAAAAAGCCGGTGTAGAGGAAGATGTTCCAGGCGAAGATCGACTTGAAGTTGTAGCGCGTGGCGGCAACGATGATGCGGTCGGACCGGCCGAGATCGAGCACCAGCACGGCGAGGCCGCCGGCCAATAAGGCTACGGAGAGCAGGCCGGACAGAGGCGCGAGCGGCTTGTAGATGCTCTTGCCGAATACCGAGGCGGTGGAGGCGACATTCAGTGCGCCTGAGGCGGCAACGATCAGGAACACCGCGAAGACATGCGGCAGTCCCCAGACGATGCGGTTGTCCATGCCGGTGATGACATGGCCGTGATGCTCCATGGTGAGATGGGCCCAGAAGCCGCCGGCGATGAACACACCGCACAAGGCGAGGAGCAGCCAGAACGTGCGTTTGTTGGCGATTTCCCGGTAGACGATGTTGGCAGCCATGGTCTCAGATTCCCTGATAGCGCACGCCGGGATCCAGGCGCAGGTCGGCGCGCACCTGCGAACTGGCCACCGTACTGATGCGTTTCGCGATTTCGCCGCCCGGATCGTTCAGGTCGCCGAAGAGCATCGCCTCGTGTCCGGACTTGCCGCAGGCTTCGACGCAGGCTGGACCTTGTCCCCGGTCGATTCGCTGCACGCAGAACGTGCAGGCTTCGACGCAGCCCTGGCCGCGCGGCACTTCCGGATTCTGGTGGTGGAGCGGTTCATGCACGAAGGAGCGCGCCTGATAGGGGCAGGCCATCATGCAGTAGCGGCAGCCGATGCAGATATGGCGGTCCACCAGAACGATGCCGTCGGCGCGCTTGAACGAGGCGCCTGTGGGACAGACATCGACGCAGGGCGGGTTGGCACAGTGCTGGCACATCATCGGCAGGGACAGCTCGCGGTGACCTCCGGTCTTCTCCTTGAGTTCGATTTTGCGGATCCACTGCGAGGACTGGGCAGGACGCCCCGAGCCCGGCTCGATGGCATTCTCCGTGGCGCAGGCGGCCACGCAGTCGCTGCAGCCTGTCGCGCATTTCGTAGTGTCGATCAGCATGCCCCAGCGCACCTTGCCCGAGACACTTTCGCCCGGTGCTCGTGCCTGCGCCAGGTCCATCAGCTTGACGCCCGGCGCCAAGGCGACGAATCCTGCCGCGCCGACAGAGGCGGCGATGAAGGCGCGGCGGCCGGTTTTCTGTTCTTCGCTCATGGCTTGATTCCCGCGATCCGGGCCTTGCCGGGTTTGGGCTGGTGGCATTCGAAACAGT
The DNA here is from genome assembly GCA_903904605.1 of uncultured Sterolibacterium sp. Classification (GTDB taxonomy): domain Bacteria; phylum Pseudomonadota; class Gammaproteobacteria; order Burkholderiales; family Rhodocyclaceae; genus CAIYYX01. The sequence continues at coordinate 6,397 of CAIVDC010000043.1, read as the reverse complement.
CGATCTTGACCGCGGCATAGGCGTGGCAGCTCTGGCAGAAGTTCTGGTTGCTGCCCAGCACCGAACCGTTGCTCTTGCTGGCATGGCAGTCGATGCAGCCGTTCAGGTCGACCTTGCCGCCGCGCTGGCCTTCGTGCATGGTCTTGTCGCGCTGGTGCAGGAGCATGTCCATGTGGGTGCGGCGCATGACCTCGGGCGAGGCGATGCACTGCCCCGGGTTCGCGATGTCGATCACCGGTTTGGGCACGCCCGCCAAAGCCACGGCAGGCAGCGCGAACACGATGAACGCGACGAAGGCGGCAAATGCTAGGCCGGCGTGGCGCAGCATCAGAATTACTCCCCCAGGCCCATCTGGATATAGCCGCTCGGGCAGACGTCGGCGCAGATATGGCAGCCGATGCAGCGGCTATAGTCGGTATACACGTAGCGCCCGGTGGTCGCTTCCTTCTTGGGCACGCGCTTGACGGCGATCTGCGGGCAATAGACGACGCAGTTGTCGCACTCGAAACACATGCCGCAACTCATGCAGCGCTTCGCCTCGGCAATGGCCTCGGCTTCGGACAGCGGCTCGATGCGCTCCTGGAAATTGCCCAGCGCGGTCTTCTCGTCGAGGGTGATGATCTTGCGCTTCAGCCGCGGCGTGTAGGAGAAGTGACCGAGGAACAGCTTGTCGTGCGGGATAACGTAGCGGTCGGAGCGGTCCTCGTAATTATGCACGGCGGCATTGCTGGCGTCGGTGCCGCGGATCGGCTCGTGCGTCTCGCCGATCTGCAGGCCCTTCTCCAGCATCTTGCGGTGCAGGTCGAAGATATGGACGTCGATCTTGGGCCGGCGCTCCAGGTCCTCGTTGGCCAGGAAGCGGTCGATGCCGTCGGCGGCGATCGAGCCGTGGCCGATGGCCGTGGTCAGAAGGTGCGGGCGGATCAGGTCGCCGCCGGCGAATATGCCGGGCTTGCCGGCGATCTGGTAGTTCTTGTCGGTGGCGACGGCACCCTTGCCGTTGTCGAACTCCTCCAGGCCGGTGAAATCGACTGCCTGGCCGATGGCGGAGACGATCAGGTCGGCCGGGATGTCTTCCTCGGTGCCTTCGATCATCTTGATCTCGAGCCGGCCGGAAACGAACTTGGCTTCGCACTGGGCGACGCGCAGCGCGGTGGCGCGCCCGTCGGGGCCCTTGACCAACGCGACCGGCGAGAGGCCGCCGCGGATCGCGATGCCTTCGGCCAGCGCCTGCTCGATCTCGTGCTTGTTGGCCTGCATCTTGTCGACGGCAAAAATGGAGGTCAGCGTTACTTCCGCGCCCTGCTTGGCCGATATTTCGGCGACATCGTGCGCCATGCGGCCGCCGATGGCTTCTTCCATGTCGGTGGGCTTGGCGTTCTCGATGTGTCCGAGGCGGCGTGCCACGGTGGCGACGTCGATCGAAGTGTCGCCGCCGCCGACCACCACCACGCGGCGGCCGACATGGCGCAGGCGGCCGTCGTTGAAGGCGCGCAGGAAGGAGGTGGCGGTCACCACGTTGGGCGCATCGGCCTCGGGGATAGGCAGTGCGCGCCCGGCTTGGGCGCCCATGCCGAGGAAGACGGCGTCAAAATCCTGGCGCAGTTGCGCCAGGGTGACGTCGGTGCCGATGCGGCATTTCAGGCGCGCCTTGACGCCCAGGTCGAGGATGCGCTGTATCTCGGCATCGAGCACTTCGCGCGGGGTGCGGAAGCCCGGGATGCCGTAGCGCATCATGCCGCCGAGGAATTCCCGCTCGTCGAAGACAGTGACCTCATGCCCCTTCAGCGCCAGCTGGTAGGCGCAGGAGAGGCTTGCCGGACCGCCGCCGATGATGGCGACCTTCTTGCCGGTCTGCTTCTGCGGCTTGTTGAATCTGAGCTTGTGCGTGATTGCATATTCGCCGAGGAAGTGTTCGACCGAGTTGATGCCGACATGGTCTTCGACCTCGTTGCGGTTGCAGCCGGTCTCACAGGGTGCAGGACAGACGCGGCCCATCACCGAGGGAAAGGGATTGGCTTCCGTCAGACGGCGCCAGGCGTATTCCTGCCAGGGCATGGCCGGCTTGCCGTCGGCACCCATCGGCGGCTTTTCGGTGCCGCGCGCGATGGCGAGATAACCGCGGATATCCTCGCCGGATGGGCAACTGCCCTGGCAGGGCGGTGTCGACTGGACATAGGTCGGGCATTTGTAGGAGTGGCCGGCCGAGAAGATCTGCTCCTGCCAGCGCTTGATCTTGACGTCGCCTTCCTTGTAACGGCGGAAGTTCAGCTTGCTTGTTTCCATGGTCACCGACATGAGGGTCTCCGATTATCTATTTGTTCTATTTGTCGCCGAGCTTGATCGCTGTGCTGACGAGTTGATGCACGCCGCCGACCATGCTCATCTTGAAGCCGTAGTAGGGCAGGATCTTGGTGAAATGGGCCTTGCAGATGGCGCAGATGGTCGCCATGAAATTCACGCCCTGGCCTTCGGCCACCTGATTCAGCGTCTCCATGCGCGGCAGCGAGCCCTTGATGCGCAGGTCGAGCAGGTCGTCGGTCAGAATGCCGCCGCCGCCGCCGCAGCAGAAGGTCTGCTCGTGGGTGGTTCCGGGCGCCATTTCGACGAAGTGGTTGGCCACCGCGCGGATGATGTTGCGCGGGATCTCGAATTGTCCGCCGGCATGGTCGCCCATGCGCGAGCCGCGGGCGACGTTGCAGGAATCATGAAAGGTGACGATGCGGTGATCGTTGGCCGACTTGTCGAAGGAGAGCGCACCTTGCCTGATCAGATCCCAAGTCAGTTCGCAGATATGCATCGGCTGCCGGTAGCGGTGGTCTAGCTGGCTTTGCAACTGGACCGCGAACGGATCCTTGGCTCCCTCGCCGATGCCGGTCAGGGTGTTCCAGAAACTGTAAGCGACGCGCCAGGCGTGGCCGCATTCGCCGACAACGATGCGCTTGACGCCAAGTTCCAGCGCCGCCTCGCGGACCCGCATGGCGATCTTTTTCAGCTGCTCGTAATTGCCGATGAACATGCCGAAATTGCCGGCCTCCGATGCCTTCGAGGAGAGCGTCCATGAAATGCCGGCGGCGTGGAAAACCTTGCCGTAGCCGATCAGGCTTTCGATGTGCGGCTCGGCGAAAAAGTCGGCGGAGGGCGTGATTAGCAGCACTTCGGCACCCTTGACATCGAGCGGGTAGCGCACGGCGACGCCGCTGTCTTCCAGGACGTCTTCCTCCAGCCCCTCCAGGGTGTTTGCCAGCGCCGGACCGGGCAGGCCGAGATTGTTGCCGATCTTGTGCAGTTTGCCGATGATCTCGTTGGTGTATTTCTGTCCGTAGCCGACCGAGTCGAGAATTTCCCGGGCGGCCATGGTGACCTCGGCGGTGTCGATGCCGTAGGGGCAGAACACCGAGCAGCGGCGGCACTCCGAGCACTGGTAGTAATAGCTGTACCACTCGTCGAGTACCTCGCGGGTCAGTTCACGCGCGCCGACCAGCTTGGGGAAGACCTTGCCGGCCGCTGTGAAGTGGCGTCTGTACACGCTGCGCATCAGGTCCTGGCGCGCCACCGGCATGTTTTTCGGGTCGCCGGTGCCGAGGAAATAGTGGCACTTGTCGGAGCAGGCGCCGCAATGCACGCAGGCGTCCATGAAGACCTTGAGCGAACGGTATTTTCCGAGCAGTTCGCCCATCTTGCCGATGGCTTTGTCGTGCCAGTCATCGACGAGCGTGCCGGGAAAACCGAGCTCCTCCTGCACCTTCTCGTTGGCGACAAAGGACTTGGTCGCGGCCATCGCGCCAGGCTGCAAGGCCGGGATCTGCGAATATTCGCGCATCTCTGGCGCCTTAATATCCGGGCCGGCCATATTATTTGGACTCCATCTTGGCCGCCCAGGGCGAGAGATGCCTCGCCTCGCGCGGGTTGTCGACCTGGTTGCGGGTCGGCGAGAAAAAGACCCCTGGCGCATGCAGCAGCTTGCTGAATGGAAAGACCAGCATCAGGGCCGCGACCAGGGTCAGATGGACATAGAGCGGGCCGTCGGACGGCAGCGGCTGCCAGTCGAAATAAAGGAGGCCGAGGAAGAATTCCTTCACCCCGATGATGTCGGTATGAAAAAAGAATTTCATCATCAGACCTGAAGCGGCGATGCCCAGGAGCAAGATCAGCATCAGGTGATCCGAAGGGGTCGAGATATAGCGGATGCGTTCCAGCACCATACGCCTTGCCCAGAGGCCAGCCAGGCCGGCCGCCATAACGAGACCGGCATAGACGCCGAAAGGCTGGAGAACCGCGACCCAGGCCCACACCGGTTCGGTGAAATAGCGCAGGTGGCGAATCAGCACCAGGGCGAGGCCGACATGGAACATCCAACCGAATGCCCACAGCCACAGGTTGGACTTGAACAGGCTTTCGAATAGCGCGACCTCGCGGATCATCCGCAGCACCACGCCGCCTTGTGTCGTCGGTGCCGGCGTGAGCGGAATCAGGAGCGGCGCCGGAGTGCGCCCGTAGTCGGCGATCTTCCAAGCCAGACCGGCCAAAAGTACGGCGGTGGCAAGGTAGAACAGCGCGGTGAACAGCAACGTGGCGGTGCTCATGGTGCGTGATCGGCTTCGCTGGCGCCGACTTGGCTAGACGCAGCCTGTGGGTTTGGGCAGGCCGGCGATCTTGCACGCTTGCTTGGCCGGGCCGTAGGGGAACAGCTCATAGAGGTACTGGCTGTTGCCCTTGTCCGCCCCCAGCTTCTTGCCGATGGCCTTGGTCAGCACGCGTACCGCCGGGGCGATCTGGAACTCGGTGTAATACTCGCGCAGGAAATTGATGACCTCCCAGTGCTGGTCGGTCATCTCGACGTTTTCCTGCTTGGCCAGGAACTTGCCAACGTCCTCATTCCATTGCGCGAGGTCGGTCAGATAACCTTCTTCGTCGGTTTCATAGCTCTTGCCGCCTACTTCGATTGTTCCCATTTCTTGTCTCCTGATGAAATTTCAAATTAAAGCCAGGATTGGCTCTTGTGTTCTGCGGCAAGATCGACGAAGCCGCCGTAGTCGATGCTGGTCACGCCTTCGATCAGGCGATCGGCCAGGCCGCGCGCTTCCAGGTCCGGGCCGAGCACGCAGATCTTGAGGCGGTCCTGCGCCGCAGTCAATCTGGCTGCGGCGGTGTTGCCGCGCGTCGCCGCATAGACGGCGTCCTCGATCAAGAGGACGATGCCGCCATCCTGGGCAACGGCGAGGCAGGTTTCCAGGGAACTCTTTTCCAGCGGCGATTTGTTGATGATGTGCAACATGCAATGATCCCTTTAAAAACTCAGCACAACGTCCTGCTCTTCCATCAATGCGCCCATCTCCTTGCGGGAGAGGACCGTGACATCGACGAGCAGGTCCTCCTCGCTCAGGCCCCGCGCCTCCAGCGCTTCCCGCTCGACATAGAGTTTCTCGATGTCATAGCCGTCGAGGGCGCGGTAGGTCGGCGAAAAGTTCTTGGTTTCGATGCCCTTGGTCTGCTGCCCCTTCTTCAATTGATACACGCCGTCGTCGAGAAAGGCCAGGCTGACATCCTGGTCGAAGGCGGCCGAGATCAACACCACCTCCAGAGACTCCAGGGCATAGACCGTGCCGTAGGGCGCCTTGCGATTGACGAACATGAATTTCTTGATCACGCCTTCCATGGTTTCTTCAATCTCCGAAGGTGACGACGCGGTCGGCTTCGATGCCGGTCTCGACCAGTTGGCCCAGGCCGGAGATGCGAAAGCCCGGCGCCAGATTCTCGTCCAGTATGCCGCGGCGCAGCGCCGCGGCGACGCAGACGACGAGGTCGAGCTTGTGCTCTTCGGCCAGCTTGGTCCAGCGCTTGACGATATTGCGGTCGTCCAGCGGCGGCTCGGTCAGGCGGGTCGCGTTGTTCACCCCGTCGTGGTAGAAGAACACGCGGTGAACCTCGTGACCGCGCTCCAGCGCCGCCTTGCAGAACAGATAGGCGGAGTCCGAAGCCTGGTGCTGATAGGGGCCTTCATTGACTAAGATACCGAACTTCATTCTTTATCTTTCAGAAACGAATGTGGGTGGAAGCATTGAGATTGGTCCTCGCGCCACGCCAGTCGTCGATCAGGTACTTGGTGAAGGGCAATCCGGTCTTTTCGAAGAAACGCGGCCAGCCGATGCGCTCTATCCAGTCGGCCATGCGCTCCCACGGACGGGCATCGTCCTTGTAGACATGCAGGATATTCTTCACCGCAGCGGCCACTTCGGGCCAGCGCGGCGCGTTGTTGGGCAGGCCCGAGGAGACCATCTTCATGAAGGTCGGCTTGCCGCGCGCATTGGAATTCTTGCCGCCGACCCAGATGGCCAGCTTGGAATATTCCGGGTCGTTGATCTGCATCGGCGGGCAGGGCGGGTAGCAGGCGCCG
>CAIVDC010000042.1 GCA_903904605.1 uncultured Sterolibacterium sp. | reverse complement strand
CTACGACTTGAAGCAGGCGACGCTGTCGCAGATCGAGGCCGTCGCGGCGGCCCAGGGACTGAAGTTCAAGGGCGGCTTCCACGCGCTCCGGCGATGGCTCTGGCGGTCTTCCGAATCCACCGAGTTGGGCAACGCGGCGCACCCTGCCACCGGCGCCTGCTGCAACAAGCCGCCCGAAGGGAGGAACTGAGCGACGGTTCCGGGCGATCAGGGAAAAGCGCTGCGATTGCGCCAACGCGACGCCGCAATTGATTAAGGAATATCATGTCGGCGTTTCCGACGCTCAAGAGGATTTCGCATGGGCAGCTTGCAGGAACGTCTGCGCGCACTCTCGCTCGGCACGCTGAAGGGGATTCGTCGCGGCATCGAGAAGGAGAGTCTGCGCGTCCAAGCGGACGGGAAGCTGGCCCTGACCCCGCATCCGGCTGAACTGGGTTCGCCGCTGACGCACCCCCACGTCACGACGGACTTCAGCGAGGCGCAGCTGGAGCTGATTACCGGCGCACATGATGGGGTCGACGCCTGCTTCGATGAACTGACCACGATTCATCAGCACGTCTATCGCGCCATCGGCGACGAAATGCTTTGGGCCGGCAGCATGCCCTGCGGCTTGCCCGCTGACGACGCCATTCCGATCGGCCGCTATGGTTCGTCCAATGTGGGCCGTGCCAAGAGCGTGTACCGCACGGGTCTGGCTCACCGCTACGGCCGACGCATGCAGATGATTTCCGGCATTCACTACAATTGGTCGATGCCGGGGGTCTCGACCGATGATTATTTCGGTCTGATACGAAACTTTCGGCGACACTCCTTTTTGCTCCTATACCTGTTCGGAGCTTCGCCGGCGGTATGTTCGAGCTTCGTCGTCGGTCGCCCGCATGAACTGCAGCCGCTGAACCGACATACCCTGTACCTGCCCTACGCGACCTCGCTGCGGATGGGGCGTCTCGGCTACCAGAGCGACGCGCAGGCCGCACTGGCGGTGAGTTGCAACAGCCTGGAGCGTTATGCCGCCCTGCTGCAGGAAGCGCTCACCACGCCCTACCCGGCTTACGAAAAGATCGGCATCGTCGGTCCCGGGGGCGACTACAGGCAGCTGGCCACCAGTTTGCTGCAGATCGAGAATGAGTTTTACGGCACCATTCGCCCGAAGCGGGTAATTCTTCCCGGCGAGCGGCCACTGCATGCGCTGCGCCAACGTGGTGTGGAATACGTCGAAGTGCGCTGCATGGATCTCAATCCGTTCGTGTCGGTCGGCATCGATGCACAGACCATGCGTTTCATCGACGTGATGCTGCTGCATTGCCTGCTGAGCGATAGTCCGCCGGACACGCCGCAGGAAATCGGTGCGCTGCGGCAGAACCAGCATCTCGTTGCAGCACGCGGGCGTGAGCCGGGTCTCCGGCTGGATCGCGACGGCGAACAGGTGGCGCTGGCCGAGTGGGGTAGGCAGGTGGTGGACGAGAGCACCGAAATCGCGGCGGCGCTGGATGCGGTGCATGGCGGCAGCGGCCATCGCGATGCGATCGACTCTGCCGTTGCGGCATTACGGGACGCCGCCCAGGTGCCTTCGGCGCGCGTGCTGGCGAGCATGGCGAGTGAGTTCGACAACTCCTACGTCGGCTTTATCCGGGCGCGGTCCGAACTGGCCAAGACTGCGCTGATCGAGCTGCCCATTGCCGCCGGCACGGAAGCTTACTTCAGGGCGCTGGCGGTCCGATCGGTTGAAGAGCAAAAGAGGATCGAAGCAGCGGATACGATGCCTTTCGAGATCTACCGTGAAAACTATCTGTCTGCGTCCTCGCTGGGCCGTTGATCCGCCGCCTTCGCGGAGCGGGCCAACAAGACTGCCCGAAAACCAGCGCTCCCAACCGGACCGACCTTCTTGATGGCCCCGCTCCCTCAGTCGCGACAATGGCTTCTTCTTGCCGCACTGTGGCTTCTGCTGGGCGGCATCGGCGGCTGGAATCTCCATGTCGACCGCAACACGATCGATACCTACGAGCGCGAGCGACTGTCAAACATTGCCAAAGTCATCGATGAAAACCTCGGGCTTCAACTGCTTGCGGCAAACGACGCGCTGAATTCGCTGCGTGCCGATCTGCCCTATCTGAGGAACCGCAAGGACGGCAATGAGCTGCTCGATCGCCAGTTGAAGAACATGAGCGATGCCATGCCCGGAGTGCGCACCCTGTTGATTCTCGACGCCGAAGGCAATGCGGTTGCCAGCGACCGGGAGGCGCTGATCGGGAGCAATTTCCGCGCGCGGGAATATTTTCAGTTCGCCCGGAAAAGCGGCGATCCGGCGATGCTCCATGTGTCGGCGCCGTTCAGGGGCAACCTGGGGCTTTTCGTCGTCAGCCTGGTCAAGGTGATCCAGGATGGCCAGGGAAAGTTCGACGGGATAATCACGGCAACCCTCGATCCCGATTTTTTCAAGACTTTATTGGATTCGGTCCTCTACGCGCCCGACATGGTGACATCGCTCGCCCATGCCGACGGCACCGTGTTCCTGGCGGTCCCTTCGCGGCCCGGCACGGATAAAGGCGATCTGGCCGACCTGGGCGCCTATTTTGCCCGGCACCGCGACAGCGGGCAGAAGCTCACTGTCGTGACCGGTGGTTTCCATGCGACCGGGGAAGACAGGCTGATGGTCATGCGCAGCGTCATTGTCCCCAAGACGGGTATGGACCAGCCGCTGCTGGTCGCCGTGACGCGCGACATGCCCAGCATCTTTTCGACATGGCACCGGAATGCACTCGAGCAGGGCGGATTGTTCGCGCTGTTCGTTCTGGCCACCGCCGCTGGACTGGCGCTTTATCAACGCCGGCAGCGCGCTTACGAAGTGCTTGCGGCGGGCCAGGAAGCCGAGCGCAGGCGAATGGAGTCGGAGTTGCGGGAGAGCGAGGCGTCATTCAGAAAGCTGTTCGAGGATTCCTCGGATGCGATTCTATTGATCGACGGCACGGGCGTTTTCGTCGAGTGCAATCAGGCGGCGCTGGACATGCTCAAGATGACGCGCCGGCAATTCCTGCGGCTGCCGCTGGAGCGGATTTCCCCGGAGTTTCAGCCGGACGGACGACGCTCCTCGGAGTCGGCGCCGGAGATGATCGCGCAGGCCTGCGGCAAGGGCTTGCACCGCTTCGACTGGACCTGCGTTGGCGCCGAAGGTGCCGAGTTCGTCGTCGAGGTGTCGCTCATGCCCATCGTGGTAAGAGGGCAGGCCATGCTTCATTGCACTTGGCGCGACATCACCGAACGCAAGGCGGCCGCCGACAGGATCGAACACCTGGCTTTCTACGACCCGCTCACCGACCTTCCCAACCGTCGGCTTTTGCTCGACCGGCTGCAGCAGGCGCTAACCAGCAGTGCCCGCCACCAGCGCTACGGCGCCTTGATGCTATTGGATATCGATGACTTCAAGACCCTCAATGACACGCTGGGCCATGATGTCGGCGACCGGTTTCTGGTGGCGGTGGCGAGCCGCCTGCAGGCCTGTGTTCGCGAAGGGGACACGGTGGCGCGTCATGGCGGCGACGAGTTTGTGGTGATACTCGAAGATCTCAATGAGGATACGCTCGCCGCAATGCAGGCGGAGGGCGTCGCCGAGAAGATTCTGCATGCCGTCAGCCTGCCTTACCTGCTCGATCTGACGATCTTGGACGGCGTGCAGCACAAGCGCAGCTATCGCTGCACGTCGAGCATCGGCATCACGCTGTTTAGAGACAGCTCCCTGTCGGTAGACGAGCTGCTGAAGCGTGCCGATACCGCCATGTATCAGGCCAAAGACGCAGGGCGCAACTCGCTGCGCTTTTTCGATCCGGAGATGCAGGCAGTGGTCACCGCCCGCGCCGCCCTCGATAACGATCTGCGCGAAGCCGTGCAAGAGGGCCAGTTTTCTCTCTACTATCAGCCCCAGGTCGATGGCGCCGGCGACAGGACGGGCGCCGAAGCCCTGCTGCGCTGGCGGCACCCTGGGCGCGGAATGGTGTCGCCCGCCGAGTTCATTCCGCTGGCCGAGGCAACCGGACTGATCATGCCCATCGGCCGTTGGGTTCTGGCAACGGCTTGCAGCCAGCTGGCCGCCTGGGCCGCCTTGCCGGAAATGGCCCATCTCACTATGGCCGTCAATGTCAGTGCCCGCCAGTTCCGCCATGAGGATTTCGTCGACCAGGTGCTGGCGATAATCGATAGCACCGGAGCAGACCCGCAGAGGCTGAAGCTCGAACTCACCGAGAGTCTGCTGCTGGATGATGTGGAGGCCGTCATTGCTAAGATGTTCGCCCTGCAATCCCGGGGTATCGGTTTCTCGCTGGACGATTTCGGCACCGGCTACTCGTCGCTGTCCTCTTTGAAGCGCCTGCCGCTGGTTCAATTGAAGATCGATCAATCCTTTGTCCGCGGCGTGCTGAAAGATCACAACGATGCCGCCATTGCCCGCACCATTGTCGCCCTGGCGCGGAGCATGGGTCTGGCCGTCATCGCCGAAGGGGTGGAAACCGAGGCGCAGCGTGAATTTCTGGCCGCCAACGGCTGCGACGCCTACCAGGGCTATCTTTTCGGTCGGCCGATGCCGATAGAGGAATTCTCTCGGTGGCAGCGAAGCACGGGAAAGGGAACATAGGCGGTTGATGGCCGTGCGGCCTGCATGGGGGATGAGCCGAATGCCGAGCCTGTTCCGTGAGTTGCGCCATCCGTCGTTCAGGACCTGGCAATGGGTGCCGGGATGCTCCTGCCGCCGGGCCGAGGCTGGCTTGCCGATGACCGGCTGCGGTGTAGAATCTCCGCAGGCTAGGCGAATCCGCCGTTTTCGCGGACGGCGCCCGGTGCCACCAATCGTTCGATGGAGGTTGTCCGGATATGGACCGTAAGGCAACGTCAGCGTGACGCCGTTACTGCACCATGTGGCGGACTTCGTCATTGAAGTGGGCAGCCCGATTACCGTCGGAGAGACCTCGGAGGGCTTGCGTCGGGTCGTGCCCATCCTCGGCGGACGACTCAGCGGGCCACGATTGTGCGGCGAGATTTTGGCGGCCGGCGCCGACTATCAACTGATTCGCGAAGACGGATTTTCCACGCTCGATGCGCGCTATGTCGCGCGGCTCGACAACGGCGCGCTGCTGTACATCGTGAATGCCGGCGTGCGCTTCGGTGCGCCCAGCGTCATGGCGAGAATCACGCGCGGCGAGCCGGTTGATCCGTCCGATGTGTACTTCCGAACAAGTCCGCGCTTCGAGACTTCATCGGCCGAGCATCAATGGTTGCTCCGTCCGCTTTATCTGGCGACTGGCGCGCGATACCCCGACAGGGTCGAGCTACGTGTCTTTGAAGTCGGTTGATCTGATGCCGGCGCCCATATCCTGGCGGCGCCCGAGATTCAGGTGAGTTCGCTCATGCCGAACCGGCCGCCGCCAGGGATAGCCGAAGCGCTGCATTCGACTGCGGGAGGCAACGGAGCAACGACGGTCGCCATTGACATACCGGACGTCGCCACGCTTGGCCAGGAAGACCGGCCGGCCTATCCGGCGAGGTTATCGGCCACGAGCTCCAGCAGGCTCTCGGTCGGTTTGTCCCAGTGCGCGTGTCTGGCGCCCATCTCGAAGGTGATGCGGCACTGGCCGCAGCTCGTGACGAAGCGCTTGGCGCCGGTCGCTTCAATCTGCTGCTGCTTCATCTCGAAGACCTTGTGGCGCAAGGTCGTGGCGCGCTGATTCGACACCACGCCGCCGCCACCACCGCAGCAGTAACCCGTCACACCGTGGTCCTTGAGTTCGATCAACTCAAACCCCAGAGCCGCCAGCACGCGGCGAGCCGCTGCTTCCAGTCCGCCGCGCCGCACTATCTGGCAGGGATCGTGAAAGGTCGCGGTTTCACCGATCCTGTTGACACGGATGCGCCCGGAGGCGATCAGCTCGTCCAGAAACTCGGTCATGTGAATGATGCGCACCGGCAGCGCCTGACCATACCACTTGGCCGCCTCCCAGCGCGCGGCCCCGTAGGCATGTCCGCACTCGGGCAGGATCACCGTTTTGGCGCCGATCCTCACCGCGGTATCGATCAGAGCGCGCGTGAGCCGTTCCTGCAACTCCATGTCACCGTTGTTGAAGCCGATGTTGGAGGCATCGAAGCCACCCTGATGCATGGTCCACTTGACGCCGATGCGATTGAGGATCTTGGCCGCGTCGGCCAGCGCCTTGGTGTGTTCGCTCAGTTCGGCCGACGCCGCGGTCACCAGGATGTCGGCTGAATCTAGGTCGCAGGGGATATCGACGCCATAGCTCCGGCCCGCCTCGGCCAGGATGTCGGGCAGGTCTTCGCCCGGCGTTGCGGTGCTGCCCCACTGCCGGGCCGTGCGATCCATCAGCGCCAGCCGGTCCGGCAGCAGTCCGGCCTTGAACATGCCGTGGCGGGCTTCCTTCACAAGTTCGGCGATGTCGATACCCATCGGACAAATCAGGGTGCAACGGCCGCACATGGTGCAGGAGTCGTAGATCAGTTCCTGCCACTGCTCCAAATCGACAATGCCGGGCTTCTTGACCAGACCGAGCGCGCGTACCAGCGGCGCGAACGGACTGGCCTCGCGGAAGTAGGCGCGGCGGAACGGTTCGAGCTTGTATACCGGCGTGTATTTGGCGTCGCCGGTGGTCACATAGAAGTGGCAGGCTTCGGCGCACAGGCCGCAGCGCACGCAGGACTCCAAGTGCAGCGCGGTGGTGACGCCGAACTCGGACACGAAGCTGCGCATCGCCGCTTCGACGCGAGCCTCGTCGCTCTGACCGTCCTGCTTGTCGAAGGCCGGGATTGCGGGGTCGGACGCGATCATACCTCGACCCCCCTGTGACTGAAGCGCAAGCCGGTGGCGCCGCGCGAGAAGACGAACAAGAACGCATGCATCAGCTTGCCGAACGGGAACCAGATCAGCAGAAGCTCCAGCGTCAATAGGTGGATTGCGAGAGGGACCGGGTAGATCACTCGGTCGCGCGACAGGACGGCCGCGGAAGGCTCGGCCACCACCGCCATGCCGGTGAGGATAGGCAGGATGACAATCGCCCAGGTGATGATATCGTCGAGGTTCGAGATCTTCCCGAGCACCGGGTTGAGCAGACGCGATCCCAGTGCCAGCAACAGCGACACGATGCTGGCGCCGGCAGCAAGATACATCACCAGGTCAGGCAGCGCCGGCCACGACAAGCCGATGACGCGGCGTATGAACGCGATGTGCGGCGCGTAGCCGAAAAAAACCAGGGCCAGGCCGATGTGGAAGACGTAGCCGTTGATGGTCGAGCCCAGCGCGGCCTGGCCGAATTCCTTGCGCGGCCACAGACCATGTTTGACGGCGCGCAGCGCGCCCAGCCACTTCTCAGGTGCGCCCTGGCGCGCCGGGGATAGGTCAGGCATGCGTGGCCTCAGCAGCACGCCCGCAAGGTGCCAAAGACTGCCCAGCACGAAGACTGCAAGAGAAACGACCAGCGCCGGACCTCGGGCAAAAGTCAATAAATCCATGTTTCGCTCCTCCTTCGCACTTGTTGCATTCGCGGACCGCGCCCATCCCGTCATGCCCCTATCACTATGTCGCGGATAGACAGGATCGATCGCCGTTCAATTGCCCGGCCGATCCGGGACGATCCGCCGCGACTTGTTACGATAAAGCGGGGCATCGGCTGCGCCGCGGCAGTTCATGAGCGCGCCGCCGGCGCTGAACGCGCCGTTACCCGGGCATCCACCTACGACGCTTGCGCATCGGCGTTCCAAGTCTGGCAACCATGACTCAGTAGACGAGCACGTTAGTTGCGGCCAGGCACTCGGCGACGAACGTTGCGGCACCGACGATGGCAGCCCCCTGAACCAACTCACGCTGCTCGATCTTGCGCGACCCGACGCACGGACCACAAACATACATCTTGCCCCCGGACTCCGCGTAGGCCTTCATCAGATCCTTGAGCGGAGGGAAGCCGGAGGCCGCTACGTGGTCGGCCATACCGTTGATCATCAGCATCACGCCGTTACCCTGGAATCCCATCAGCACGTCGGCGTCCGACGCCTGCGCCGTCGTCGCCATGACGAACGGTATGGTCGAGAGCTCGGGATCCTCCGGTCCATGCGTGACCATCAATACCAGCTTTTTGTTAAGTTCGGCCATGGTAGCTTCTCCCGTCTTACCGTCCGCATATGCGAATAAGGTATCCGCAACGCATCATCCAGTAAATCCGTGTGAGCCCTTATATTGAGTCCTGCCCTGTCCGCAGCCCGCATAGGTTCTGGCCCATACGGGCTCGCGCGTATTGCTCCGATAAAGACAACGGCCTAGATTGATGACAAATCAATCGAGGTTGCGAATTGCCTCGGATCGAAATCCGGATCGGAGTCGCCGTCATGACATCTTCGAAAGCGTTTCGTTTTGCCGCCTTGCCCTTGCTCCTCGCCGGATGCGTCGCCATGCCTTCCGGCCCCAGTGTGATGGCCCTGCCCGGGGCGGGCAAGACCTTCGAGCAGTTTCGCGGCGATGACGCCGAATGCCGCCAGTACGCGCTGTACCAAATCGGAGGTGCCAGCGCGGAGCAGGCAGCTGCCGATGCCCAAGTGCGCAGTGCCGCATTGGGAACCGTGGTCGGAGCTGTCGCGGGTGCTGCCATGGGTGGGCACGAAAACGCAGGTGCGGGCGCAGGTGCAGGACTGATCGTGGGCTCCGTGGCCGGGGCAGGAGCCGCCCGGGACTCCGCCTATGCCAGCCAGCGAAACTACGACCATGCCTACATACAATGCATGTACGCGAAAGGAGAGCAGGTGTCCGTTCCTGGCGGCCGGGTCTACGTAGCGCCCGGGGCGCCGGCCGGTGCCTATTACCCGCCGCCCCCGGGGTATCCGCCGCCGGCGAAGTGATCATCGATCCGCCCGGTGGAGGCGATCTTGATAAAGCAACCGCTGCAGTCTCTGATCAACCACCCGCTCGCGCGTGTCGACGTCGCCTCCGTGCGCAAGTCAGTTGTCAACCGCCTGGTGTTCTCGGTAGGCAAGGACGACATCACGGCGACGACGCGCGACTGGTTTCATGCCACGGCATTCATGACGCGCGACCGGCTGATTGAGCGCTGGATGGAAACCATGCGGAGCTATTACGCTGCGGACGCGAAGCGGGTGTACTACCTGTCGATGGAATTCCTGATGGGACGCACGCTGATGAACAGCCTGCTCAACCTGCAGTTCGAACCGGAGTGCCGTCAGGCTTTGCGGGAACAAGGCGTCGATCTGCGCCAGGTGCGCGAAATGGAGTCCGATGCCGCCTTGGGCAACGGCGGCCTGGGGCGGCTTGCGGCATGCTTCCTCGATTCGATGGCGACGCTGAATCTGCCCGGCTTTGGCTATGGCATACGCTACGAATATGGCATGTTTTCGCAGCGTATCGAGGCGGGTCGGCAGGTTGAGCACCCGGACAACTGGCTGCGCTACGGCAATCCCTGGGAGTTTCCGCGTCCGGAAGTGCTGTTCCGTGTCAAGTTCGGTGGCCGCGTCGTGCAGTTCTCCGATGAGGATGGCGTGCCTCGCCATCACTGGGTGGACACCGAAGACGTGATGGCGATGGCCTATGACAGCCCCATCCCGGGTTATGCCACCCCCACGGTGAACAACATGCGCTTGTGGGCGGCCAAAGCGTCGCGCGATTTCGATTTGAAGTATTTCAACGAGGGCAATTACATCAAGGCGGTGGAGGACAAGAACGAGTCGGAAAACCTGTCCAAAGTGCTCTACCCCGAAGACTCCACGGCCATGGGCCGCGAGTTGCGCCTCAAGCAGCAGTATTTCTTCGTCTGCGCTTCGCTGCAGGACATCCTGTTCCGTTTCGGCAAGTTCCACGAAGGCTTCGACGAGCTTCCGGATAAAGTCGCAATCCAGCTGAACGATACCCACCCGGCGATCGCCATTCCCGAGCTGATGCGCATCCTCGTGGACCTGAATCACCTGGATTGGGACAAGGCCTGGGACATCGCCACCCGCACGTTTTCATACACCAACCATACGCTGATGTCGGAGGCGCTGGAGACCTGGCCGGTAGCGACTTTCGAGCAGCTGCTGCCGCGCCACCTGCAGATCATTTACGAGATCAACCACCGCTTCCTGACAAAGGTGATGCACAGTTTTCCGGGCGACAACGAAATGTGCCGGCGCATGTCGATCATCGGCGAGGAAGAGGGCTCGCGCGTGCGCATGGCACATCTTGCCGTCGTCGGCAGTCACAAGGTCAACGGAGTGGCGGAAATTCATACCGAGTTGATGAAGCAGACCATATTCGCCGATTTCGACCGCTACTTCCCCGGCAAGATCGTCAACCTGACCAACGGCATCACGCCCCGCCGCTGGCTGAACCAGGCCAACCCGCTGCTCGCGGCCTTGATCACTTCGCGCATCGGCGACGGCTGGCTGAAGGATCTGGAGCAGTTGCGGCGCCTGATTCCGCTGGCCGATGACGATGAGTTCCGCCGGGAATTCGCCGCGGTGAAACGCGCGAACAAGCAAAGGTTTGCGGCGACGTTGCGGCAGACCCTGGGCACGGAGATCGATGTCGATTCGCTGTTCGACGTGCAGATCAAGCGCATCCATGAATACAAGCGCCAGCTGCTCAACCTGCTGCACGTCGTGACCTTGTACCAGCGCCTATGCGATGACCCTCGCAGCGACACGGTGCCGCGCACCGTGATCTTCGCCGGCAAGGCGGCGCCGGGCTATGCCATGGCCAAGCTGATCATCAAGCTGATCAACGATGTGGCCGAGATCGTCAATAACGACGTTCGGGTGCATGGCAGGCTGAAGCTGGTATTCGTGCCGAATTACGGGGTTTCCGTGGCCGAGGGCATCATACCTGCGGCGGATCTGTCCGAGCAGATTTCCACCGCCGGCACCGAGGCTTCGGGCACCGGAAACATGAAGCTGGCATTGAACGGGGCATTGACCATCGGAACCCTGGACGGGGCCAATGTCGAAATCCGCAACGAGGTGGGCGAGGACAATATGTTCATCTTCGGGCTCAGCACCGAGGGAGCTTCCAGCTTGCGTGCGAGCGGCTACCGGCCGGCGGATTACTATCGCGCAAGCGACGAATTGCGCCAGGTGATCGACATGATTGGCCGGGGCTATTTTTCGCCGGAGGAACCCGAGAGATTCCGGCCCATCGTCGACAGTCTGCTCAATAACGGCGACCACTACCTGCTCCTGGCCGACTACGCGTCTTACGTCGCCTGTCAGGCCGAGGTCGACTCGGCCTACCGCGATCAGCGGCAATGGCTGCGCAAAGCGATTCTCAACGTCGCCAACATGGGCATGTTTTCGAGCGATCGTACCGTCCTGCAATACGCGGAGCAGATCTGGCAGGCCAAAGCCGTGTTGCGCTGAGGCCGGTGCGCAGCCGTCTGCCGGACGGCTCCGTAAAGCGTTCGCCGGCCATCGCCCCGGAGCTGGGGAGAAGGCGAAGGGCAGGATATTGGCAATTCGCGTCGATGCCCGAGGCCGGGCAGGCGGGGAACGGGGAGGGCGACCGGCCCGTTCCCCGCAGCGCTTGGCTAGGAGGCCCACTCGAACACGAGGCGCCGATGCTCCCCGGCGCCAATGTCGATCCGCTGGCGCTCTACTTTCCCGTCGCGATCAGCGCTGACCGTATAGTTGCCGGCAGGCAGATTTGCCAGCAGGAAGGGCCCACCGGCCGTGGCGTCCAGCATCGTCCTGCCATGTGCGTCCTTGATTCGGACCTTCACGTCCGCGAGATATTGCTCCTTGGGCTTTGCCTTGAGCACGAATTCGAGTTCCAGCGGATAGGCCTTCGCGACCTGCTTGATCGCATTCGCCTCGTTCACGCCGATGCCTCCGCTGAGATAGGCGACTTCCCCTTGGCTGTGAGTCGCGGGCAGGAAACCGGCAGGCGCCGCGAGCGCATTCGCGGTCAGGGTGAAACCAGATACCGTGACAGCCAGGGCAATCAGGGATGTTTTGGATTTCATGGCGATTCTCCTTTAGGTTTGATTGACGCAACAGCCGGAACTGCGGAGCCGCGGCGCAAGGCCGCCGGATTCCTCGCCTGATCTGCACTGACAGCGGGATCAACGCGAGCGAAAAGCTTGCATGTCGCGCCGTACCGACGGTGCGACATGGTTAGCGCTTTTGCAATAATGCTAGTCGCTTAGGCTTAATCCGGGCTTAAGCGCGATGAAACGGTCGCGGTTCTGGTGATACGAAAATTGGCCGACCGGGCCGTCGCCGTCTCAGCGTTTGCTGCGTAATGATGGGGCAAAGGGGTCTGGCGCCGCTCCGCCGCTCGCAGGAACGGGGAAGCGAGACAATAGCGCAAGCGAGCGCCCCGGCCGCACGGCGGAGCGCTCGACTTCAAGTCTGGCTGCGAAGTCTCAACCGAACGAGCCCATCGGTCCCGGGTAGCTGACTTCCTCGAGCTTGCCGGTATCCACGTCGTAGATGAATCCGCGCACGGTGACCGCGTCCGGTCCGCCGGTCGGAATCCAAGGGTGATTCAAGATCGACGACATTCCCCGCCGCACGTCCCACTCGAGGCGTTCTGTCTGCCTCGCGTCCCGGGGGCCATCAAGCGGTTCTAGCTGGCCGCGGAAGGCGTGGAACGAGGATGGCATCGACGCGGATTTCTTGCAGCTGGTGAACGCGCGCCCCGTGGCTTGGGCAAGCAGCTTCTCGGCCGCCGGATCGCCCTCCAGGCCGGACTTGAGCAGGTCGTCCGTGAAGGCCAGCATGCCGCAACGGGTATGATGGATCAGGATGATCTCGTTGGTATTGAGCAAATGATGGGAGATGATGAGGCAACGGATCGTATCGTCGCTTACCACGCCGCCCGCATTGCGAATGATGTGCGCATCTCCGGTTTGCAGGCCGAGGAGGTCCTCGACGTCGAGCCGCGCGTCCATGCAGGCCACAACCGCCACGTGCTTGGCCGGATTGATCGGCTGCTTTCCCGGGTAAGCCGGTTTGTGCACTGCCTGTCCGCTCGCGTATAGCCTGTTGTTTTCCAAATACTTATCTGTGTTCTCGTTTGCCATGATTCCTCCTAAGTGAAATTATGGAACCGGCAGGAACGTCCTTGGGCCGGTCTCGTCGCCAATGTGAGTGACGTTTGAATATCTTACGCTTCAATCGTCAGCCGTTGATAGCCAGCCCATGGCTTCCTGAGTACGCCAGAACCGCCCGCTCCGACAAGCAAGGGATCATGTCGCGGCCGATGCCGGCTTCAGGAATTTCTGCCGCATATTGCCTCGGCGACAAGGGCCGAAAGGATCGAGCAGTCGCCTCGCCGCGTTCACTTCTCGTCGATCCAGTAGTCCAGACGGTCATCCGCCCGCGTCATGTGCCGCAAGCCGCCGCCGAAGGCGCCGATCTTCCTTGAATCCGGGTATTCGCAGACTTCTGCCGGCAACATGGTGCTGATCGACAGATAGGCCAATTCGGCTTCCGAATCGTTGACGATCTGGTGCGCCGTTTCCGGTCCGCCGGCCGGACAACAGATTACGTCGCCAGCGCGGATCTTCCGCATTTCATCGCCATAGCGCAAGGTGCCGTGGCCCTTAACAATGAAGAACACCTCCTCTTCCCCTCGATGGCTGTGGAAAGGGCAGGAGCGCTTACCCGGCGGAACGACGTCGTAGGAGTAGCCGAGATCCTTCGCGCCAAGGAGGGGTCCGAGACGCGCGGCGCGACACTCAAACTTGTCGCCGTTGGCGAAATGTTCGAGCTTCAACTCGTCAATATTGACGACTCTCGAATCGATCATGGTCATTGCTCACCGTCTCCGCAAACCATCGTGGTTGAGGTATCAGCGTATCGGCCAAAAAGCGGTCCGATCTGCCACAGGGGCGCGTGTTCACGCGGTTCGGCTCAGTTTCCTCATGCGTTGGCGCCTGGCCGGCACCTGAGCCCCGCTTAACTATACCGCCTGAGGCGGCAAAGCGCTGCCGCTGGGGACCGAAGCACTGTCCGGTTCACGGCAAGTTCCGGCCGTCGGCAAACCAGGATGATCGTCGATTGGCGGACCAGGCCATTTCCCGTCGGGCGCGGTTGGCATACGATGCGAGTAGAAGCGCCATGGAGGCTGGCGATGGCGCGCCGTTCGGCCGCCGTTTTGATAACAGGCAGCGGCGTCCTTGGGCCGATGGCGACGGAGAGGGAGCTTAGGCATGAGAAACAAGAGCGAAACCTGTACCCGTTGTGGCGCCTGTTGCGCCACGTATTCCGTGAAATTCTTTCGTCATGAGCTCGATTCCGCGCCTGGGGGCTGGGTGCCAACGGCACTCACCGATGCCATCGACGATGCCATCGTGCGGATGCGTGGCACCGGTCATCGTCCGCGACGCTGCGTCGCGCTCCGGGGGACCATCGGCGTCGCCGTTAAATGCGAAATTTACCGAGAGCGTCCGAGTCCCTGCCGCGCGTTTGCACCGGAAGCCGGCATCGGACACGGCGACGCACGCTGCGGAGATGCCCGTCGCCGCCACGATCTGCCTCCCCTGATGGGATCCTATGATGCCTTCCCTCTCGCCTAGGACAGCCGCTCCAGTGGTTCGAGGTGTGGGCAGAAGGTCAGCGGTGGCGCCTAATTTGCCCGAAAGGCATTCGCCTGGATCCAGGTCCTTAGCGGCCAGGCTTTTCCTGTCGCGGGCACGCCCGCCCAGGGTGCGCAGCCCGGCCGCAGATGGCGCACGTCCGCGCTATTCCTATTGTATGCTTCGCCTTCCTATCCGCTCATCGTACTCACCATGCCGCTGAACGTCCAAGCCCGAACCGCAGCCCATGAACTGATCGACTTCATCGACGCCAGCCCCAGTCCCTGGCACGCGGTGGCGAGCGCCGAGGATCTGCTGCGGGCGAACGGCTTCAGTTCGCTGGAGGAGGGCGAGCGCTGGCGGCTCGCGTCGGGCGGGCGCCATTACGTCGTGCGCGGCGGGGCATCGATTATCGCCTTTGTACTGGGCAGCGGGCAGTTGGCGGAGGACGGCTTTCGCATCGTCGGCGCCCATACCGATTCTCCGGGCCTGCGGCTCAAGCCGAGGGCGGCCATGGCTGGCGACGGGCTGGCGCGGCTGGCGGTGGAAGTCTACGGCGGGCCGATACTGGCTACCTTTACCGACCGGGACCTGAGCCTGGCCGGGCGAATCGTGGTGCGCTCGGAGGCGGGTCCGAAGACGCGGCTTCTTCGCTTCGAACGGCCGCTGGTGCGGTTGCCGAACCTGGCGATTCACATGAACCGGGAGGTAAATGAACAAGGCCTCAAGCTCAACAAGCAGACGGAACTGCCGCTGATTCTGGGCCTGTTGGGCAACGAGGAGGAAGCGGACGGACGATTGCGAACACTGTTGGCCGACGCCGTGCAGGGGGAGGCGGCCAATCTGTTGAACTGGGAACTGGCGGTCTATGACGTGCAGAAGGGCTGCCTGTGGGGAGCCGATGAAGAGTTCATCGCCGACAGCCAGTTGGACAACCTGGCCTCCTGCCATGCGGCCCTGACCGCATTGATGGCGGCAGACGAGCCATCCGCCACCGCTGTCGCGGCCCTTTTCGACCATGAGGAGGTTGGCAGCGGGAGCGCCGCCGGGGCCGGAGGCAGCTTCGTCACCGACGTTCTGGCCCGCATCTGCTCCCAGGAGGAACTGGACGGGGAGGACAGATACCGCGCCATGGCGCGAAGTTTCTTCATCAGCGCCGACATGGCTCATGCCTACCATCCAAATTTTCCGGCTGCCTATGAACCGGGGCACAAGGTGACTGTAAACGGCGGACCGGTCATCAAGAGCAACACCAACCAGCGCTACACCACCAGCGCGGAAACGGCGGCCCGCTTCATCACCCTGTGCGAAAAAGCCGGCGTGCCCTGCCAGCAGTACGCTCATCGCACCGACCTGGGTTGCGGCAGCACCATCGGCCCCCTGGTCTCGGCAAAACTGGGCATCGCCAGCGTGGACGTCGGCTCGCCCCTCTGGGCGATGCACAGTGTCCGTGAGAGCGCGGGAACTCGAGACCACGCCTACATGATCGCAGCGCTGAGGACGGCGTTCGAAAGTTAAGCGGCACAGCGGCATCGGAGCCCCGATGCCGCTGTACAGGCGACGGATACCGCTCCGCTCAGCGGCCTGCTGCATAAGCCTTTTCCGCAGCCTTGAGGGCATAGGAGCCGAGGGCGGTGACGCCGGCGACCGGCAGCGCGACGATAAATCCCAGGCCGAGCAGCGGGGCGGCAGCGATCATGCCCAGCTTCTTCACTTTCAGCGGGGTCTTCGCGGCCAGCGCCCGGACGCCGAACCAGGCCAAAGCTACGGCCGCGACGAGGGGCATCGCGGCGATATAGGCCAGCCCGATGAAAGGCGAGGCCAGAAAGAGGGCAACGCGCTTTGCCGCACTCATCTCCTTCTCTTCGGCGGGGCGGGCGATGCTGATGACTTCAGCCAGACGGGCAGCACGCTTCGGGGCTGCGACTGAGATCATTTCGAATTTTTTGGCTAGGGCGCTCATGATTTTCTCCTTGGTTTCGTGTTCGTTTGCTTGCTGATGTCTTGCGTTCTTGACCACCTATCAGCATCAGACGTGCCAGGGGCTCCGCTAATCGAAAAAATTCTATAGTTATCAGTTTCATATCGCTACACCACGCCGACCCGAGAGGGAAATCCGTCGGGCCGGATTCGGATCCTTAGTACAAAATTTATGTGCGGCCAGCCTGGGCGCAAAGGCTGCTCGCCCCCATTACCAAGGGATTGCGGCAGGCAGCGCCGTGAATATTTTCTTTGTTCAGCTGCAACGGTTTCCGGTAGATCGATCCTTCCGCAGTTCGGGACCATGCTCCCGGCGACAGGCGTCGGGCGATCCCGATTTGCTTCGCCGACGCCCCGGAATGAAGCAGCGGAGTTCTCCTGGCGGGCCCGCCCCAATCGGGAGGTGACTGGAAAGGCTCCGAAGTCATGGTGCCGCAGCACAGAGGAACAGTTGACCCGGCGCGAAGTCGAACAAACGTTGGCTCCGCAACAGGACTCGAGCCAGGCTTCGATATCCGGTTGCCGCCGATGGTCGCTGTGCGATAGGCTATGGCTATCGAGACGATTGCTACATGCAATTTGAAGAGCGTCTGGGGAAGGCCTATGATGACGTCGTGACTATCGGTCACTGACACCCGACTGACCCTACTTGAGGAGTACATCATGCAATTGAAAGGAAGCAAGACCGAGCAGCATCTGAAGGACGCTTTTGCCGGCGAATCTCAGGCCAATCGCCGCTATCTTTATTTTGCAAACAAGGCGGACGTCGAGGGCTACGCCGACATCTCTGCGCTGTTCCGTTCGACCGCGGAAGGCGAAACCGGCCACGCCCACGGCCACCTGGAGTACCTCGAAAAGAGCGGGGACCCGGCCACCGGCCTGCCTTTCGGCGCCACCGTCGATAACCTGAAGTCGGCGGTCGCGGGCGAAACCCACGAGTACACCGATATGTACCCGGGCATGGCGAAGGACGCCCGTGCCGAAGGCTTCGTTGAAATCGCCGACTGGTTCGAGACCCTGGCCAAGGCGGAGCGCTCCCACGCCAATCGCTACCAGAAGGCCCTGAACGAGATGGGCTAAGCAAGGCATACCGGCCGTCACGAATCGTCGCGACGGTCGGCCTCCTGTCGGAACAATACCAAGGGAAAGCAATATGGCACGCGAAGGCAACCTGGACGCCCCGACCCGTCATCCGCTCGACTGGCAAAACCCGGAGTTCTTCAGCGAGGGGGCGCTCTACACGGAAATGGAGCGCGTCTTCGACATCTGCCACGGCTGCCGCCGCTGCGTCAGCCTGTGCCAATCCTTCCCTACGCTGTTCGACCTCATCGACGCTTCGGAATCGATGGAAGTCGACTCGGTAAAGAAAGAACATTACTGGCAGGTCGTCGATCACTGCTACCTGTGCGACCTCTGCTACATGACCAAGTGCCCCTACGTCCCGCCGCACGAGTGGAACCTTGACTTTCCGCATCTCATGCTGCGAGCCAAGGCGGTTCATTATCGAAAAGGGCAGTCAAAACTTCGCGACAAGATCCTGACGAGCACCGACGCCGTCGGCAGGTTCGCCGGCATTCCGATCGTGGCCCAGGTCGTCAATGCCGTGAACAAGATCGGCGTCGCGCGCAAGGCGCTCGAAGCCGTGGCCGGCATCCACCGCGAGGCCTGGCTGCCGGAATTCTCCAGCCGTTCCCTGCGGAGCCGGTTGACCGAGTTGTCGCCCGAAACGAAGGGCGAGCCGGCCGGCAGGACGAAGGGCAAGGTGGCGCTGTTCGCCACCTGCTACATGAACCGCAACGAGCCCGGCCCGGGCGAGGATCTGATGGCCGTTTTCGAGCACAACCTGATCCCCGTCACCATCGCACCGAAGGAGCGCTGCTGCGGCATGCCCAAGCTGGAGCTGGGCGATCTCGAATCGGTGAAGGCAGCTAAGGAGGCCAACATTCCGGTGCTGGCAAAGCTGGTCGATGAGGGCTGGGACCTCACCGCACTGGTGCCCTCCTGTGTGCTGATGTTCAAGCAGGAACTGCCGCTGATGTTCCCGGACGACGCCGACGTGCTGAAGGTGAAGAGCGCCTTTTACGACCCTTTCGAATACCTGATGCTGCGCCACAAGGAAGGCAAGCTGAAAACCGACTTCAAGCAGAGCCTGGGCAAGGTGGCCTACCACGCTGCCTGCCACCAACGCGTGCAGAACATCGGACCGAAAACCCGGGAGGCGCTCTCGCTGGTGCCGAACACCGAGATCGATATCATCGAGCGTTGCTCCGGCCATGACGGGACCTACGCCGTGAAGAAGGAGTTCCACGAATTCGCCATGAAGATCGTCAAGCCGGTGGTGGATCGCGTCAATCAAGCCGCGCCCGACCACTACGGCTCGGACTGCGCCATGGCCGGCCATCACATCGCTCACGCGCGTGCCGACGGCAGCGCGCCAGAACACCCCATAACGCTGCTACGCAAGGCCTACGGCCTGTGAAAGGAAAACCATGCTGACCCACGCCGATCTTTACAGCCTCGAGCAGTATGCCCGCGTCCGGAGCGACTTCAGGACCAGCGTCATCGCGCACAAGAAGAACCGCCGCGTGGCGCTTGGCGAGAACGCAGCTCTGTACTTCGAGGACGCGCTGACCATGCAGTACCAGGTGCAGGAGATGCTGCGGCTGGAGCGTATGTTCGAGCCCGAGGCGATCCAGGAGGAACTCGATGTCTACAACCCGCTGATCCCCGACGGCAGCAACTGGAAAGCCACTTTCATGCTCGAATACAGCGACGCCGAGGAACGCAGGCTGGCCTTGGCGCGGTTGATCGGCATCGAAAAGACGGTGTGGCTGCAGGTCGGGGAATTTCCCCGGGTACGTCCTTTCGTCAACGAAGATCTCGACCGCGCGACGGACGACAAGACTTCCGCGGTGCACTTCATGCGTTTCGAACTGAAGCCGGAGATGGTGGCGGCGGCCAAGGCCGGCACGGCGATCTATGCCGGCATCGACCATCCGGCCTACCCGGTGACGACCCGAGTGCCGGAAGCCGTGCGTGCCTCGTTGTCAGCGGATCTGGCTTGATGTCTTGATTCGTCGCGGAGACGGGACCCCCATTGCTTTTGGGGCGGGAGAGCAGCGCTCGGCGCCTGCGCTCAAGCCTCCCTCGCCAGCACTTCCTGCTCGAACGCGAACGCCTTCTGCACACTCGCGCGCTTCGCCATGCGCGCCGCGTGGGCAGCGTAATTGGGAAACGAGGGGACGGAGGGACTGAGCTGGCCGAAGCGTCGCCAAACCCAGAACAGGTAGGCGTCCACAGCGGTCCAAGCGCCGAATACCCAATCGCGTCCATCGAGCATCGCGTCCACGATTCCGAAGCCTTTCACCAGATCCTCGCGGGCGAGCCTTCGTATGCTTTCCTCCGAGCCTGACAGCTCGCAGATCTTAGACGGGGTATTGATGCGGGAGAGTGCCGGGTGCAGGCCCGACGCACACCAACCCATGAGCGAGAGGGCTTTGATGGCAAGCTGCGGCTCATCCGGCAGGAGCCTTGCTGCAGGAAACATATTCGCGAGGAAAGTCAGGATGGCCACGTTCTCGGTGATCAACTCGCCGTCGGCCTCGAGAATCGGCACCTTGCCCTTGGGATTGAGGTGCAGGTACTCGGGCGTGCGCTGCTGACCTTTCTTCAGCGATACCGGCTCGACTGTGAACTGCGCGCCGGCTTCGTGCAGCGTGATCAGGGGCACCAGAGAACAGGCTATGGGAGCGTAGTAAAGGGTGAGCTTCATCGAGGACTCCGGGAACCGGGGGAGGAGGGAATTCGGCTTCTGGCAACATGGCCAGCGTGCTGCACGTCTGTATTGTCGCATTGACCAGGGTATCAGGTCATCAGGTCTAGCCTGAGGGGTGAAAATCATCTGGTCGGCCTCCGAGCGGGTGCAGTAGATTCGGCCAGGGCAGGGACGTCGGTGGGCAAGGGCTGCCGGCATTGCCACGCGGAGCTCCAGCGCGTACAGTCGCCGGCGCAGATTCGCCGCCTTGAGCGGCTTCGTCTTTGTCTATGTGGACAGCGGCTCGTTTGATATCCTCGTGGCGACAGCGCAACTATCTTATCCCCGCCTTATGAAACCCAGAATAACGCCCTCTGCCGTCTTGTTGCTTACCGTGCCGCCTGTGCTCTGGGCGGGCAACGCGGTCGTCGGTCGCCTGGTTCATGAGTGGGTGCCTCCGATGACCCTGAACCTGTTGCGATGGCTCATTGCGCTGGTCATCCTGTTGCCGCTGGCAGGTTCGATATTCCGTCCCGGCAGTTCCTTATGGACCTGTTGGCGTCGCTTTGCCGTGCTGGGGCTGCTGGGTGTCGGCCTGTATAACTCGCTTCAATACCTGGCCTTGCAGAGTTCCACGCCGATCAACGTGACCCTGGTCGCGGCGAGCCTGCCTGTCTGGATGATGCTGGTGGGAAGACTGTTCTTCCGTGCGAAGTTCGGAGGCAGGCAATTGATCGGTGCCTTGTTATCAATCGCCGGGGTATTGCTCGTGTTGAGTCGGGGAGAATGGCGCCAATTGGCGGCGATGCATCTGGTGCCGGGCGATCTCTTGATGGTTGCCGCGACCATCTCATTTTCCTTTTACAGCTGGATGCTGACGCATCCGAGGGAGCCGGCGGAGATCCGAGGCGATTGGGCCGCGTTCTTGCTGGCCCAGATCGCCTTCGGGGTGATATGGAGTGGCGCGTTTACAGCGGGTGAATGGGCGATCGGCGACCGGCACATCGTCTGGAGCTGGTCATTGGCGGCAGCGCTTCTGTATATCGGGCTCGGGCCGGCAGTCATCGCTTATCGCTGCTGGGGCGCCGGGGTCCAGCGGGCCGGGCCGACCATCGCGGGCTTCTTCAGCAATCTGACGCCCCTGTTCGCGGCCATGATGTCGTCGCTATTCCTGGGTGAAGTGCCGCACTTCTACCATGCCGCAGCCTTTGCCCTGATCGTCGGCGGCATCGTGATTTCGTCAAGGCATTGAGCCTTACCACTGAAGCCCAAGCACAAGGGACGCGGACTTGAAGTGGGCCGATTGGGTGACGCCGCAGGCCGGGCGGAATCGTGGGAGCGTCGCGCAACCAGCTTGATCGGTTAAATTAAGATGTTGCTAAATGGTGTTTTAAATGTAACTAAATGTAATAAGCATGTTGAAATATTTCCCGAAGAACGTTAGAATTCTCATCAGCCGCCATGTGATTAATGACCCCCCGTCGCACAAGGCGGTTGGGCCAGGTTGGTCATATGAGAACTTATGACCAATCTGGCCCGTTGTTATCTCGCCACCGAAACAGTCTCGAGCGGTGCCAAGATTTCCGCCCGGATTCACCGATAGAGGCGCAGGCGCCGCCCCGGCTCTATCGCATAGTCGTGAGTTGTCGTGGGCGCCGACCTCGCCGGCCCGCTGCGCCTCAGGCGCGCGTCCGGACGGCACCAAATCCCTGCGCTGATCGGTCCGGATCGCTGTACCGCGTTGCGTTCCTGCCCCGCCTAAAGGCTCGACGCCGTCTCATGATCAGAGCCACTCTGGTTACACTTGCCCTCGCAGACCCTCTTGCGCGAGATTCCCGATCGCAGCCTCGTAGCTGTTTTGGATACTCGCCGGGTCGCTGACAGTGAGCCCCAAGTCTCGAAGCCTGCCGTCCTTGAGTCCGTAGATCCACCCGTGAATCGTCAGCGCTTGTCCCCGCTGCCAGGCGTCCTGCACGATGACAGTGCCGCACACATTGAGCACCTGCTCAAGCACGTTGAGTTCGCACAGCCGATCCTGATGCTGGTCCACCGGGAAGGCGTCGATCCGGCGCCGGTGCTTGACATGCACATCCTGCACATGTCGCAGCCAGAGATCGGCCAGACCGACGCGCTCGTGATGCAGTGCCGCCTTGACCCCGCCGCAGCCGTAGTGCCCGACCACCATGATGTGCTTGACCTTGAGCAAGTCGATGGCGAACTGGATGACCGAAAGGCAGTTGAGGTCCGTATGTACGACGACGTTGGCGATATTGCGGTGGACAAACACCTCGCCTGGAAGCAGGCCGACGATCTGGTTGGCCGGCACACGCGAATCGGAGCAGCCTATCCAGAGGTATTCCGGCGCTTGAAGGTGGGACAGTCTTTCGAAATATTCGGGGTCCAGCCGGCACATTCGCCTCGCCCAGGTCGCGTTGAAGTCGAAGAGGTGCAGGAGTCCTTGATCGTTCCCCTTCCCTTCCGGCCAGGCATTGAGATCCAGGGTCAGGAACTGGGTTCCCTCGATGGGCGTAGGGTAATAGGCCGGAGCGTCCTGAAAGCCCAGTTCCCTATACAGCTTCACGGCGATGCGCATGTTCGGCAGGGTGGCGAGCAAGATCTGGCGGTAACCTTGCCGACGGGCGGTCTGTATCGCCGCTGCCGCAAGCTTGCGGCCGATCCCCATCCCCCGCACCGATGGCGCGACATACAGTCGCTTGAGTTCGCACCGGCCTTCCGACAGGGGCCTGATGCCGGCGCAACCGGCAGGCTGTCCTTCGAGTTCGGCATAGAGCAGGCAACCTCCCGGCGCGCTGTAAGCGCCAGGCAGGCTCGCCATTTCCTGATCGAAATTCTGATAGGAAAGATCGATGCCCAGCGATGCCGCATAGTCGCCGAAAAGCTGGCGAACCTGCTCCACGTCAGTTTCGTCGCTGTCAGTGAGCGTGCGGAGCGTGATCGACATTTCGCTTTATCCGGGGGAAATTCAGTCAGTGCTAAGGCAGATCGGGAATTCTACCTGCTCTCAAACAAGAATTCCTGCCTGGTTCCTTATCACCGGAAGCCGTCCCGGTTGTCCCGAGGCCGTATAATCGGCATCGAAAGCCAATCGATGCCGGGCCGCGAGCTATTCGGCAATCCGGGAGCGGCAAAGCGATGGCGAAGAAAAGATCGACGGTCTATGACGGGTGGCGGAAGGTGGCTGAAGAGTCGCAGCGTTGCTGGTCCGGCCGGTCGGCCGGAGCCGTCAAATAGCAGAAAGAGCGGCCATGGCGAACTCTCTGGATGGTGTGCGCAGCGGCGATGGCGCTCAGGGCCGGTCGCCATCGGTCCTTGAGGAAGAGCTCTGTGAAGTCACGCGGACGCTCATCCACACACGCCAGAACATTTCATCCAGGAATTTGGTGGCGCCGGCGCCTTCAGCGCAGCAACTCGTGCAACTGCTCGATGCCGCCGCCGCGGCACCGGACCACGGCTTGCTGAATCCCTGGCGCTTCGTCATCATTCCGCAGGACAAGCGCGCGCTGCTGGGCGAAGTGTTCGCAGAGGCGCTGATCGACCGGGACGCCGAGGCGACACCGGAACAGATCGGCTTGGCGAGGGAGAAGGCGCATCGCGCGCCGCTCCTGTTGCTGGCAATCGCGAGGCTCGGGCCGACCGAACCCGTCATCCCGCCCGTCGAGCGCATGGTGTCGCTGGGCTGCGCGATTCAGAACATGCTGCTGTTGGCACACGCCATGGGCTTCGGTGCCGGACTCACCGGCGGGCAGGCAATGAACTCACCGCGCATGCGCGCCTTGTTCGCGTTGAGCGAGGGCGAGCAAGCTGTTTGCTTCGTCAACTTGGGTACCGCCAGCAAAGGCAAGCCGCACCGTTCCCGCCCGGAGGCGCGCGGATTTTTTTCGACGCTTTGAAGCGGTGCGGCAGCGACAACAGGCTTGTCGATCAGGACGGCGAAGGTCCGGCCGGAAGCCGAATTTCGAATGTCGCGACGTCGCCCTCCGAACGGGCGCTTGCTTCGCCGCCGTGGGCATGCGCGATGGAGCGCGTGATCGCCAGACCCAGTCCCGCGCCTTCGCCAAAGCGCTGTCGAGAGGCGTCCACCCGGTAGAAGCGGTCGAACAGCCGCGGCAAATGCTCCGGTGCGATCGGGGCCCCGGTATTGCTTATCGATAGAGCCACGGTGGTGCCGTCGGAATCGTCGACCTCCACCGCTATCCGGCCTCCTTGCTGGGTATGGCGCACGGCGTTGGAGAGCAGGTTGTTCAAGGCCCGGCGCAGCATCAGCCGGTCGCCGAACACCGAGGCGTTTCCGGAACAGCTGAGCTTGATGCCTTTTTCATCGACCAAGGCGTCGTAGAATTCGAACAGACTGCTCACCTCGGCCGCCAGATCGACGCGCTCGCGATGCGGGACGATCAGATGGTTGTCCGACTTGGCGAGAAACAGCATGTCCGAGATCATCCGCGACAGGCGTTCGAATTCTTCCGCATTGGAAGCCAGCACGTCCTGGTATTCGTCTAGCGTCCTCCTCTTGGACAGCATGACCTGGGTCTGCGTCAGAAGATTGGTCACGGGCGTGCGCAATTCGTGGGCGAGGTCGGAGGAGAAATCGGACAGGCGACGGAAGGATTTTTCGAGTCGGGCCAGCATCTCGTTCAAGGTTTCGGCGACCTCGGCCAGTTCGAGGGGAATGGACGCCGCCGATAGCCGCTGGTCGAGGCGGTTCGCGGTGATGCCTGCGGCGCTGCGCCTGATCTCCCTCAGCGGGGCCAGTCCCCGGCGCGCCGCTGCCCAGCCGAGCAGGCCGGTGAGCAGGGCGGCCACTCCCATGGCGGTCCACAGGGTGTTGCGAAACGAGCGCATGAAATGCTCGTGGTGCGCGAGATCGGTCGACACGGCCACCACGAGCGGCGCCGCACCCGCAATTCCCGTCTTCGCTTCGGCCGCAATCCCGCGATAGAGATGGTTCTCCCCGGTGCTCCAGCGCATCGGACGGAAGTCGTTCCCGCCGCCTCTGGCGAGCAATTCCTGAGGAAATTCCGCGCCTTCGGTCGAATACAGGATAGGGCCGCCGGGTTGCAGGATGAGTACCGCCAATCCGTGGCTGCCCACCATGGTGTCTTCCAGTTCCCTCGGCAGTGTGGCCAGTTCCCGGTCGGAGTGGACTCGCGCCAGCAGGTAGCTGACAAATTCAAGTTTCCCGCCGAGCACTTCCATGTCCAACTCTTCGAAATGACGCGCGACGAGCGATGCAATCAGGAGCCCCAAGAGCAGTAATACGATCGTGGAGACCGAGGCGAACAGCAGCGTCAGCCGGAAGGTGATGGACTTTCGTTCAAACAGGCTCACTCGCCCGCCTCCAGCACGTAACCCATGCCCCGGACAGTGCGGATCAGCTTGGGCTCGAAGCCGTCGTCCACTTTGGCGCGCAGCCGCCGAATGGCGACCTCGATGACATTCGTGTCGCTGTCGAAGTTCATGTCCCAGACCTGGGAGGCGATCAGCGAGCGGGGCAGCACTTCGCCCTGGCGGCGCAGGAGCAGTTCGAGCAGAGAAAACTCCTTGGCCGTCAGGTCGATGCGCTGGCCGGAGCGGGTGACCCGTCGCCGCATCAGGTCGAGCTCGAGGTCGGCGGCGCGCAGAAACGCCGACTCCTTGGTCTTCCCGCCGCGCCGCAGCAGGGTTCGGACGCGGGCGAGGAATTCGGAAAAGGCGAAGGGCTTGACCAGGTAGTCGTCCGCGCCGAGTTCAAGTCCCTTGACCCGGTCGTCCACCTCGTCCCTGGCCGTCAGGAAAAGCACCGGAACATCTTTCCCGGCCTTGCGGATGCCGGCCAGCACCTGCCAGCCGTCAATGCCGGGCAGCATGACATCGAGAATCACCAGATCGTAGGCTTCGGTCAGTGCCAGGTGCAGACCATCCAAGCCGTCCCTGGCCAAGTCGACGACGAAGCCGGTTTCGATCAAGCCTTGTCTCAGGTAATTCCCGGTTTTCGGTTCGTCTTCCACGGTCAGTACTCTCATGATTGCTTTCCCGCTGTTTCGGATCATCGCCATTTTGCGCCGGCGGCGGGGAAAGGCCGCGAAGATTACGGAAATGTAATGTCCCGGTCAGCTTGCCGTAGGGAATGACTATTCAAAATGCGCAAGTTCCGATCAACCGGGGAGTCGCCATGAAATCAGTTTCCAAGTCCAGTTTTCGTCCTTGGCTGTTGGCAGTCCTGCTCATCAAGCCGGATGGCACGACCCGTATTTTCGCGCGGCATTGAGCCGCATCACAGGAGACATAACGCATGAAGATCGCTATCGCTATCGCCATCGCAATCGCAGCTTTCGCCGCGAGTCTTTCCGTACCCGTCGTCGCTGCGGACAACCCACCCGGGCAGAGTGGCGGAGTCTCTTTCGCCGCTCAGCCCATGACCGATGGACTGGTCAGAAAAGTCGACGGCTCGTCGGGCCGGGTAACCATCTCTCATGGCCGCCTGCCCAACGGCATGCCGCCGATGACCATGGTCTTCCGCCTCAAGGAAATGGCCTGGGCAAAGCAGATCAGGGAAGGCGATCGCATCCGGTTCGCGATCGACGATTCCTACACCCTTGTGCGATTCGAACACGTCAAGTAATCCGGCACATATGAAACGATCGCCCCTACCGAGCCGATGGCTGCCGGCGGCCGCTGTGGCCACTGCGCTGGCCACCCTGTGTTTGACGGCCGCCTCGCAGGAGACGCCGCCCGGAGCGAACGTCGCTTCGCTGCTCGACTATGCCCGCACGCACAATCCCGAATACGCGGCCATGCGCCTCGAGGCCGATGCGGCGAACGAGCGCGTGCTGCCCGCCGGCGCACTGCCCGACCCCCTGCTCCGCGTCGAATTGATGGACGTCACCAACAGCGGCCGGGATGCCTCAGCCAACCTGTTGCCGGGACGGGTCGGCAGCACCAAGTATACGGTGATCCAGCCCCTGCCATTCTGGGGCAAGCGCGGCCTGAAGCGCGAGGCGGCGAGCGCGGCCGCGGAGTCGGCGAGGTTTGCCGCGAACGCCAGCTGGACCGAGCTGGCGGCGCGGGTCAAGACTGCTTACGCAGAGTATTACCGGGCGACGCTCAGTGTCAAACTGACTCGGGAAATTCTCGACCTGATGGCCAGGATCGCCCGGATCAGTCAGTCCCGCTATGCCTCGGGCCTGGTGCCGCAGCAGGACGTATTGCGAGCGCAGGTCGAGCAGACGCTGATGAGCAGCGAATTGATAGCCCTGGAGACCGAGCAGCACCACATCCGCGCGCGCATCAACGCCTTGCTGCGCCGGCCCGCCGCCGCCCCGCTCGCCGCTCCCGTCGCACTGCGGCCTTTGCCGGCGGCGCTTTCGCTGCCTGCGCTGGAGCAGCGGCTCGCCGATCGGAATCCGCTGCTCGCTGCGCAGCAGCTGAATATCGCCGCGGCTGAAAAGAACAGCGAACTGGTCGCAAAGAATCGCTATCCGGACTTCGCCCTGGGAATTTCCCCGACCCAGGTGAGGAATGGCGTGGCCCAGTGGGGCGTGATGCTGGAACTGACCATCCCGCTGCAGCAGGCCTCGCGCCGCGCCCAGGAGCGCGAGGCGCAGGCCTTGGTCTCGGCCGGTGAGGCGCGGCGCGAAGCGCTGCAGGCCCAGTTGCTCGCGGAGCTGTCGATCAACATCGAAGCCTTCGACGCCGCGCGTCGCACCGAGGCGCTGCTGCATACCCGCCTCAATCCCCAGTCGGATCTTAACTACCAGGCGGCACTCACCGCCTACGAAAACGGCAAGGTGGATTTTGCCACCCTGCTCGAAGCGCAGCGCCAGATCGGGAAGAGCCGGCTGGAAGAGCTGAATGCCAGCGTCGATGCGCAATTGCGCCTGGCCGATATCGAACGCCTGATCGGAGAAGATTTGTGAAAACAGGGATGACCTTGATCGTCGCGGCCATGCTCGTTGCGGCGGGACTTGCCGGCGGCTATTTGATCGGCAAGGACAGACGCACCGCCGAACCTGCGGCAGCAGTCGCATCCGCAGGCGCGAAAGCGAAGAAGCTGCTCTTCTACCGCAATCCCATGGGGCTGCCCGACACCTCCCCGGTGCCCAAGAAGGACTCGATGGGCATGGATTACATCGCCGTCTACGAAGGCGAACCGGACGAGGAGCCGTCCTCGGCGAATCAGATCAGGATCAGTACGGACAAGATCCAGAAGCTCGGCGTCAGGACAGAAGCTGCCAGCCTGCGCCCATTGGACAAAATTGTCCGCGCGGTCGGCCGCATCGAACCCGACGAAAGGCGCTTGTTCACCATCGCGCCCAAGTTCGAGGGCTATGTCGAGCGCCTGCACGTGAACGTCACCGGCCAGCCGGTCGCAAAGGGACAGCCGCTGTTCGAAGTCTATAGCCCGGAACTGGTTTCCGCCCAGCGCGAATACGCCATCGCCAGCCAGGGCGTCGAGTCGCTCAAGGAGGCTGGCAGCGAAGCGCGGAACGGCATGCGCCAACTGGCCGATGCCAGCCTGGCGCGTCTTTCGAACTGGGATATCTCGCAGGAGCAGATCAAGGCGCTGACCAAGTCCGGGGACGCAAAACGCACCCTGACTTTCCGCTCGCCGGTCAATGGCATCGTCACCGAGAAGAAGGCCGTGCAAGGCATGCGCTTCATGCCCGGCGAAGCGCTCTACCAGATCGCCGATCTCTCTTCCGTATGGGTGATTGCCGACGTCTTCGAACAGGACATCGGTTTGGTCAAGACCGGCGCCAAGGCCAAGGTCAAGATTAACGCCTACCCGGACAAGGATTTCGTTGGGAGGATCACTTACGTCTATCCGACGCTGACAGCCCAGACCCGTACCGTGCCGATCCGGGTCGAGCTTCGCAATCCCGGGATGCTGATCAAGCCGGGCATGTTCGCCCAGGTGGAACTGGCCGCAGTGAGCAAGGGCCCGGTCCTGACCGTGCCGGTCTCTGCCGTGATCGACAGCGGCACGCGCCAGATCGTCCTCGTCCAAGTCAAGGAAGGGCGCTTCGAGCCGAGGCCGGTGAAACTCGGCGCCCGCAGCGACGAATACGTCGAAGTGCAGGACGGAGTGAAGGAAGGCGAAGCGGTCGTCGGCGCCGCCAACTTCCTGATCGACGCAGAAAGCAATCTCAAGGCAGCGATCGGCGGCTTCGGCAGCGTCACCAATGCGCCCGCCGTCGGCTCCGCCGCAGGCCACCGCGCGGTGGGCCGTGTCGAGGAGATCGACGCCAAGAACGCGTCCGTCACCATCAGCCACGGACCGGTGGCGAGCCTTAAATGGCCGGCCATGACCATGGATTTCAAGCTCGCCAACGACTCGCTGTTTAAAGACGTCAAACCCGGCGCAAATATCTCTTTCGAGTTCGTCGAGCGCGGACCGGGGGAATGGCTGATCACCTTGATAAAACCCGCGGCCACGCCCACCACCGCCACCACCGGCCGCTGAGGGGAAACTCATGCTGGCTAAAATCATCGCCTGGTCGAGCCGGAACCTTTTCCTGGTCCTGCTCGCCACCCTCTTCGTCGTCGTCGGGGGCGTCGTCGCCGTCCTGAAAACCCCGATCGACGCGCTGCCCGATCTCTCTGACGTTCAGGTCATCGTCTATACGGAGTATCCCGGCCAGGCACCGCAGGTGGTCGAGGACCAGGTCACCTATCCCTTGACCACGGCCATGCTCTCGGTGCCGAAATCCAAGGTGGTGCGCGGCTTCTCCTTCTTCG
>CAIVDC010000041.1 GCA_903904605.1 uncultured Sterolibacterium sp. | reverse complement strand
GCGCCGTCGCAGCCCACCACGTAACGCGCCCGCGCCGTCTCCACCTCGCCCGCGTGCGCTTCATCCGTGCGTTCCATGCGCACCGTCACCGGGTAGTCCGGTGCCTTACGGTCCACTGTCACGTCCACGAGCTTGCGTGCGTAATACGGCTCCAGCCGGCTGGGTGAATTGCGCATGACGTCCAGGTAGAAGTCATGCACCCGCGCCTGGTTCAACACCACGTGCGGAAACTCCGAAAGGCCGTCCTCCGTATCTTGCACCCGGCCGTGGCGCATGATCCGCTCTGGCTTCTTTTCGTCCGGTTTCCAGAAAGTCACTTCGTTCACCCAGCACGCCTCTTTGAGCACCCGCTCGCTGAAATCAAAGGCCTCAAACATCTCCATGGTCCGGCAGGCGATGCCGTCGGCTTGGCCCAGTTGCAGCGGGCCGTCCTTCTGCTCCACGATGGCAACGGAAATGTCGGGAAAGGCGGCGAGTTGCGCTGCCAGCGTCAGCCCGGCCGGGCCGCACCCCACGATGAGCACATCCACCTGCGCAGGCACGGTCTCAGTATGCGGGGCCGCCGACGCGGCGGCGGGGGATATGTGCGGGTCGCCGGGGCGAAAGCCGTTGCAATGGAATTGCATGGATTTATCTTCCCTCAAAACGGATATTTGATATGAACGCCTATTATATGTCCGCCGTCTAAGCCGATGTGAGGACAGTGGTTCGCGCAGTTGGATCAGCGGCAGCGGGACCGGACGCAGGTTCGACGAAACGAGTGCATGTACCTCACCTCGGCCTCGGGGCGCGGTGCTGCTGTGCTCCGCATTTGTCTCGACCAGGCCGCCGCCAGCCGATCGAATAGTCCAGGCCGGTATCGGGCCGCGCACCATTAAGAAGAATGCTCGCAAGATCTTAATTTACCGGCTAAACTGCGGTCGCAACGCTTTGCAATTCAGACTTCAACCAGCCGCTTTGCAGGAGGTGACAGATGGATCATCGGCCATTGCTTCGTCCAGCCAGCGTGGGCTGGTCGCCTCGCGCCCGGTGCGCAATCCTGTTCCTCGTTGCCGGGCTGATTTCGGCGTCGCCGGCTCCGGCCCAGAACGCCATCACCTTCGTCGTGGCCGCGACGCCAGGCACGGGCGTCGATATCCTGGCGCGGGTGATCGGCCGGCAGATCCTCGCCAACCGGGGAACCGCCGTCGTGGTCGACAACCGGCCGGGCGCCAGCGGCAATATCGGAGCCGAGCACGTGGCACGCTCCAGGCCCGACGGCACAACCCTGCTGGTCGCGGCAACGACCTTCGCCACCAATGCCGTGCTCAACGCCTCGACGCTGCCTTACAACCCGCTCAAGGACTTCACGCCCATCGCGCTGCTCGGCACCGGCGCCCTCTGCCTGGTCGTGCCCTCGTCGTTCCCGGCCAACACCCTTCAGGAGTTCATCGCCGCTGCCCGCGCCAAGCCCGGCAGCATCAACTACGCTTCGCCCGGCAACGGCACGCCGCAGCATCTGGCCATGGAACTGGTCAAGCTGGAAGCGGGCATCGACCTCTTCCACGTGCCCTACAAGGGCACCGCCGGCGCGCTCAGCGACCTGGCCGGCGGCCACGTGTCGGCCATGATCGCGCCGATCCATACCGTAACGCCCCTCGTTTCCAGCGGGAAACTCAAGGTTCTCGCGGTCATGAGCCCGGAACGCTTTCCCGGCATGGCCAATGTGCCGACCTTCAAGGAACTGGGCCTGCCCAAAGTGCAGGTCGACGTCTGGTACGGCCTTTTCGCACCCGCCGGCACGCCGGCGGCCACGATCGCCCGGCTCAACAAGGATGTCAATCTTGCGCTGAACGGCAATGGCGTCGCCGAGAACCTCGCCAAACAGGACATCGCGCCGGTCGGAGGCAGCCCGCAGGTGCTCGCCGCGAAATTGCAGAACGAGTTGGACCTATGGCCGCCGATCATCAAGGCTGCCCACATCAACGCTAACTGAGCGAACCATGACGACCCAGAAGTGGAACGACTACGACCGCCCCCACCGCGATCTGCGCGAGTTTCTCGAACGCGCCGAGCGCGCCGGCGAAGTGCTGCGCATTTCAGGCGCCGACTGGAATCTCGAAGTGGGCACGCTGGCGGAGATCGTCAACGGCGCGAAGCAGAGCAACGCCCCCGCCCTGCTGTTCGAAAACATTCCCGGCTATCCGCCCGGCCACCGTTTGCTTTCGGGGGGAACCAACTCGTCCAAACGGCTGGCCCTGACGCTCGGCTTTCCGGTACCGGAAGGTCCGATGGATGTCGTCAGGGCCTATCGCGACCGGATGCAGCAGCACCAGCCGATTCCGCCTCGCGTCGTCGCGACGGGTCCCATTCTCGAGAACGTCGATCGGGACGACGCCGTCGATATTTTCAAATTCCCGATTCCGCTGCTGCATGAACTGGACGGCGGCCGATATATCGGCACGGACGATCTGGTCATCATGCGCGATCCGGAACAAGGCTGGATCAACGTCGGGACCTATCGGGCGATGGCGCACAGCAAGAATCGCGTGGGCCTATGGATATCGCCCGGCAAGCACGGCCGGCAGATTCGCGAAAAATACTTCAAGCAAGGCAAGCCTTGCCCGGTGCTGATCTCCTGCGGCCACGACCCGATGCTGTTCCTGGCCGGCGGCAATGAACTGGGCTTCGGCCTGTCCGAGTACGACTACTCGGGCGGGCATCGCGGCCTGCCCTTCGACGTGGTGCAGAGCGAAGTGCACGGCCTGCCCATGCCGGCACACAGCGAAATCGTGCTCGAAGGCGAGATGCATCCCGGCGAGACGATGCCGGAAGGACCGTTCGGCGAATTCACCGGCTACTACGCCGGAGGCAAGAGCGACCAGCCGGTGGTCCGCATCCAGCGCGCGTATTACCGCAACAATCCCATCCTGACGATGGCCACGCCCCTGGTGCCGCCTTCCGATTTCTCTTTTTCCAAGTGCGTGATGAAAGCCGGCATGATCTGGAATGAAGTCGAGCGCGCCGGCCTGGGAGGCGTCGAGGGTGTCTGGTGCCATGAAGCGGGAGGCGCGCGGATGTTCAACATCATCGCCATCAGACAGGCTTACCCCGGCCATTCCAAACAGGCTGCCATGCTCGCCGCCAATTGCCAGTCGGGCTCCTATCTCGGACGCTTCGTGGTCGTGGTGGATGAGGACATCGACCCCACCGATCTGTTCCAGGTGGTCTGGGCGATGAGCACGCGCTGCGATCCGGTCGAAGACATCGACTTCATCCGCAAGACCTGGAGCGGCCCGCTCGATCCGCGCATTGCGCGCGGCACCAGCACCAATTCACGGGCGGTGATCGATGCCTGCCGTCCGTTCGAAATGATCAAGGACTTTCCTCCGGTGGCCAGGGCCACTGCCGAGCAAAGGCGGAAGGTCGCCGCCAAGTTCGCCGACATTCTGGCCAGGCTCTGAATCGCGCAACAAAGCGGGCTCGTCGACGGCGCGGCGCCTGGCCGGCAGTTGCGGGATCAGTTCTTCCGCCCGATGGGTGTTCACCCGGCCGGCGGCACAGGTGCGCGGCTATCTCGCAAACCTCAGGAACTGCGCCGGCGTCCACGGCCTGGTCGACTCCGACAGGACGCAGCGCGGACCGGAGGTGCAAGATGCCCTGGCGACCGGCTGCGATGCCGCCCGGGCACACGGCTCATTGCGCGACGATCAGCGCGGACAGCCGCTCCGGATCGGCCAGCAGTCCGGCGCTCGGGCCGGCATAGACGACCTGCCCCCGGCTCAGAACCATGGCCTGCTCCGTGACTTCCAGCGCCAGCCGGGCGGACTGCTCGACCAGGACGACGGTCAGGGATTCCTCGCGGATGAGCCTTTGCATGACGGCGAGAATGGCATCGACGATGATCGGCGCCAGTCCCTCGAGCGGTTCATCCATGAGCAGCAGCGCCGGGTTGCCCATGAGGGCGCGGCCGATGGCGAGCATCTGCTGCTCGCCGCCGGAAATCTGGTTGCCCATGTTGCTGCGGCGCTCGGCAAGGCGCGGAAACAGGTCATAGACGCGGCGCAGCGTCCACGGCCCCGGGCGCTCGGCCACGGTCAGGTTTTCCTCCACGGTCAGCGAGGGAAAGATCCAGCGTCCCTGGGGGACAAATCCCATTCCCAACTTCGAGCGTTCGTACACCGGCACGCGGGCAAGGGACTTGCCGCGAAACTCGATCGCGCCGCCGTGCAGGGTCGTATGACCCATGATGGTGGCCAGCAGCGTTGTCTTGCCGACGCCGTTTCGCCCGAGCACGGCGAGCGAACCGCGCTCGGCGAGGGCAAACTCAATATCCTCGAGTACCACCGTCGGGCCGTATCCGGCGCAGACACCGGTAAGACGCAACAACTCAGACATGGCGCTCACCCAGATAGACCTCGCGCACCCGCTTGTCGGCGGCGATCTCCGCCGGCGTGCCTTCGAGAAACACGGCACCCTGGGCCAGCACCGTGATGCGCTGCGCGAAACGGAACACCAGATCCATGTCATGCTCGATGATG
Source organism: uncultured Sterolibacterium sp. (assembly GCA_903904605.1). Classification (GTDB taxonomy): domain Bacteria; phylum Pseudomonadota; class Gammaproteobacteria; order Burkholderiales; family Rhodocyclaceae; genus CAIYYX01. Next base: position 25,273 of record CAIVDC010000041.1, on the reverse strand, counting down.
AGAATGCTCATGTCCTTGGGAAGCGCATCGAGAACATCGAGGATGCGGTGCGACTCCGAGGTCGGCACACCCGCTGCGGGCTCGTCGAGCAGCAGTACGCGCGGCCGCAGGCCGAGCGCGACGGCGATTTCGACCAGGCGCTGCTTGCCGTAGGGAAGGCCGGCAACAACCGCACGGGCATCCTGCGCCAGGCCCAGGGTATCGAGCAAGGCCATGCTCTCGTCGACAACGGCATGGTAGCTCCCCGCCGGCCGGAACATCCGCCGCGCCACGCCTTCCCGCTCGGCCACGGCAAAAGCCACGTTGTCGACCACCGAGACATTGCGAAACAGCGTATTGATCTGGAAAGTGCGGGCCAGGCCGCGCTTCACGCGCGCCAGCTGCCCGAGCGCCGTCACGTCCTCGCCGCCCAGAAGAATAGCGCCGCTGGTCGGCGAGAACCGGCCGGTCAGCATGTTGACGAAGGTGGTCTTGCCGGCGCCATTGGGTCCGATCAGGGCATGGCGGGCACCGCTTTCAAGGCGGAAACTGATCTGGTCGGCCACCATCAGCGCACCGAAACTCTTGCACAGACGCCGCGTCTCGAGGGCAGCGGGCATCACGATCCTCTCCGCAATCGCGCGATGCCGGCATCGATGATGCCGAGAATGCCGCCACGGGCGAACATGACCACCAGCACCAGCATGGCGCCGATGCCGAAGTACCAGTACTCGGGAAACCGCTTCGCCAGGTAGTCCTGCGCAACCAGGTACACCAGCGGTCCGACGAATGCCCCGTAGATGCGTCCGACGCCGCCCAGAACGAGCATCACGATCAGTTCTCCCGAGAGTTCGAAGCCCAGGACATTGAGGCCCACGAACTGCGTCGTCTGGGTCAGCAGTGCACCCGCCAGGCCGGCCAGGGCGGCCGAAATCGTGTAGGCAACGACCCGCCGCTGATAGACCGGCGCGCCGATGGCGTGCATGCGCACATTGTTCTCGCGCACGCCGGTGAGCGAGGCGCCGAAAGGCGAATAGACCAGTCGGCGCACCAGCCACCAGGACGCGAACAGGATCACCAGGCAGTAGAGATAGGCGGTCTTGCCGAACATGTCGAAGCTGAACAGTCCGAGTATCGGCCGAATCGAAAATCCGCCCAGGCCGTCGGCGCCGCCGGTCAGGCGGGTCGCCCGGTTGGCGACTTCGTAGCACAAGGACGTGATGGCCAGCGTGAGCATCAAAAGGGCCAGGCCACGGGTGCGCAGGATGACGAGCCCGGTAAACAATCCCAGCAGTCCGGCGCCCAGGGTTCCTGCCAGAAGGCCGAGCAAGGGCTCCCCGGTGAGACGCAGCGCGAGAATCCCGGCGACGTAGGCGCCCGTACCGAAATAGGCGCTGTGGCCGAGGGTGATGATGCCGCCGTAGCCGAGGATCAGGTCGAGCGATAGCGCAAATATGATCATCGTCAGGATGTAGCTGCCCAGCGTCAGGTACGACGGAGCGGCGAAATAGCACAGCGCCGCGAACACCCAGGGCAGCCACTCGGCCGCCCTGATGCGCGCATCCGCGATATATCCGCCGGCGTGGGTCATGTCGCCTTCCCGAACAAGCCCTCTGGCCGCAGCAGCAGCACGGCGATCGTGGCGATGTAGATGAAGAATGCGCCGAACTCCGGGATCCAGTACTTGCAGGCGGTGTCGGCCACGCCGATCAGGAGCGCCGCGACGAACGGTCCGCGCAGGCTGCCGAGTCCGCCGACGGCGACCACGATCAGGAAGAACACCAGGTGCTCGAAGGGGTAGGTCGGCTCTACCGCGATGATCTCGGCGCCGAGCGCACCGCCGAGTGCGGCCAGTCCGCTGCCCAGCGCGAAGGTGAGGGTGAACAATCGCGAAGTGTTGATTCCCACCGACTGCGCCATCGCGCGGTAATCCACGGTGGCACGCACCATCGCCCCCCAGCGCGTGCGCTCGACGCCGAACCACAGCAGCGCAACGAGTGAAACGCTGAAGACGATCAGGAACACGCGATAGGTGGGAAAATCCCTGCCGAGAAAATGCAGTTGCCCCTTGAGGTAGCCGGGAATGTGCACCGGCTGCGGAAGAGGTCCGTACACCAGGCGCGCCACCGCCACGGACATGAAGATCAGGCCGATGGTGAACAGCACCTGCTCCAGCTCGCCGGCCGAATAGAGCCTGGAATAGAGAAACCGTTCGAGCACCATGCTGGCGAGCGCAACGGCGCAAAATGCGATGACGATGGCCAGCGGAAAGGGGACGTCCAGCCTGCTCATGGCCGAGAGCATCATGTAACCGCCCGCCATGGCGAAAACGCCGTGCGCAAGGTTGACGAAACCCATCAGCCCCATGGTGACCGACAGTCCAACCGAGATCAGGTACAGGATCATGCCGTACGCGAGGCCATGAAACGCAACCATCACCAGCGAGGATAGAAAGTCCTGCATTCACCAGACCCCGGTACCGACCCATTGAACGCCCGCGGCACGTCGTGAGCCGCGGGGACCCTGCTCTCCGTTACTTCGGCTTGTTGAATTCCTTCCAGGGATCCTTGTACTGCGTTTCGATGACTTCAAGTTCGACATTGGCAAGCTTGCCGTCGACCTTGCGGACTTCGCGCAGGTACTCGTTCTGAACGATGTCGCGGGTCTCCGGATCGATCTGTATCGGGCCGCGGGGGCTGTCCGGATTCTTGTAGTTGCGGATGATCTCCATGGTCTTGTCCGGATCCATCTTGCCTTTTTCCTCCCGGATGCAGTGGAAGATCAGGTCCATCGCATCCCAGGCGACCGCAGCCATGTAGCCGGGATTCATCTTCTCGCCGTATTCCTTCTTGTAGGCCGCGACGAAGGCCTTGTTGGCGGGGCGGTCCCCGGCGGCGGAATAGTGGTGCACGGTGATGACGCCCAAAGCCGCATCGCCCATGTTCTGCAGCTCTTCGTCGGCGGTGATGTCGCCGGTGCCGATGTACTTGATTCCCGCCTTCTTGAGCCCGAGATCGGCATAGGCCTTCATCTGCGCGGTGGCCTGCTTGCCGCCGGGATTGAAGGCGAAAATCGCATCCGGCTTAGCGTCCTTGACCCGCTGCATGTAGGGAATGAAGTCCGTGGTCGCCAGCGGCACCCGGGCGCTGCCGACGATCTCGCCGCCGGATTCCTTGAAGCCCTTGATGAAGGCATCCTCGGCTTCCTGGCCCGGCGCGAAATCGCTGACGACCGTGTAGACGCGCTTGAATTTCTTCGCAGCCCATTTCCCGAGCGGGTATGCGGATTGCGGGAGCGTGTGCGATACGCGTGCGACATACTTCGACATGCGGGGAATGTTCCAGCCTGCGGCGTTGGCGATCACGAACGGCACCTTGGCTTCCGCGGTCAGCGGGGCGATCGCGGCGGCGTTGGGCGTCCACACCACGCCGGTCAGGAACTGGACCTTGTCGCGCACGATCAACTCCTGGGCGATGCGCTTGGCGGCGTCGGGGTTGGCGCCGGTGTCGTCGCGGAAGATCGGCTCCACCTTGACGCCGGGCGGAAGCTTGTTGCCGTTGAGTTTCAGGTAGAGCTTGAAGCCCTTGTCGAGTTGGTCGCCTTGGCCGGCGGTCGGGCCGGAATAGGTCGTGATGATGCCGATCTTCACCGTCTGCGCCGCTGCCCACCCGGAAGCGGCGGCCAGCGCCACGGCGGCGATAATCGTCGATAGCTTGAGTCCCATGGTTCATCTCCTCGGTTTATTGTTATCGAACAAAACCTAAGCCGCGATGACTTTGCACCCGCGCCATCGACCGCGCCTGGGGCCAGATAGCTGCCGGGCATGCGGCGGACCTACCCCCCGTTCTCCATTCGCAGCGTTGCCGCTATCTGTTCCCGCAAAGCCTTCTTGGAAACCTTGCCCATTGCCGTCACCGGGAATGCGCCGACCAGCTCCAGCCGCTCGGGCAGTTTGAATTTCGCAATCCGCTTGGTCATCAGAAACTCGTTCAGTTGGCTCAGTGTCAAGGTCGCACCCTCCCTGGGAACGACGAATGCGCAGCTGCGCTCGCCCATGACCGGGTCGGGCATGGCCACCACGGCGACCATTTGGACGCGATCGTGCGAAAGAATCAGGTTCTCGATCTCTTCGGCGCTGATCTTCTCGCCGCCGCGGTTGATCATGTCCTTCATGCGTCCATCGACAACGAGGTTTCCGCTGGGATGCATGCGGACCAGATCTCCCGTGCGGAAGAAGCCGTCAGTCGTGAAGGCGAGGCGGTTGTGCTGCTCTGCCCGGTAGTAGCCGCGTATCGTGTACGGGCCGCGGGCGATCAGTTCGCCGACGGCCCCGACGGGGACATCGGCGCCGTCCTCGTCGACGATCCTGAACTCGTCGGACGGCGAGACGGGTCTGCCCTGCGTCTCGCGTTGGACCTCGAGCGGATCGTCCGGGCGGGTCAGATTGGTCAAGCCTTCCGCCATGCCGAAGGCGTGGATCGGGATGGCACTGGGGAATGCCGCCCGCACGCGATCGAACAATTCGGGCAGCATGCGCTGGCCGCCGACGCAGATCTGGCGCAGTGAAGTCAGGTCGTACTTGTCCCGCCGCGGGGAATTGAGCAAGGCGATGATCAGGGCGGGCGTGGCCGGCAGGACGGTGACCCGGTGCCGTTCGATGACGCCGAACACCTCATCGGCGTCGGTGGAAGCAGACAGGGCGACACGGCCGCCGACTATCATCGTCGCGATGATTCCCGGCGCGCCCAGGGCAAAATTGTGAGCGGCAGGCAGCGCCGCCATGAAGACGGTATCGCGGCTCCAGCCCAGCACCCGGGCGCAAGTCCTGGCGTTGTATAGGTAATCGGCATGAGTGCGCGGTATCAGCTTGGGCACGCCGGTGGTCCCGCCCGACAGAAGCAGGAAGGCGACGTCGAAGGGATCGGCGACGTCGCCGGCGGCAAGGGCCTCTCGATCGGCCTCCGCCGGGCGCTGTTCCATCAGGGGCGCGAGATAGCGCACGCCGGATTCCCGGCCGTGGCCCGTCGCGACCAGGAGCTTCAGCGTCGGCGCGCCGGCCTGAACCTCCCGGGCCATCGCCAGGAAGTCGAAGTCGCGGAAGCCCGGCGCAAAGAAATGCGCGGTCGCGCCGGTGAGCCGGGCAAAATACGTCAGCTCGGAATGCCGGTGCGCCGGCAGGCACATCACGGGAATCACGCCGATCTTCTGCAGCGCGAAGAAGACCACGACGAACTCGCGGACGTTCGGCAGTTGCAGCAGCACGATGTCGCGCGCCTGCAATCCGCAAGCGCTCAGTTCGAGTGCGACGCGTTCGGCAAGGCGGTTGACCTCCCGGTAGCTCAGTTCGCCGCCCCGGTCCGACAGGCAAGCACGGTGCGGCGATTCCCGCGAACGCTCCTCCAGGAGGCTGGCGAGGCTTCGGGCTTCCCAGCAGCCGGTACGAACGTAGTCGCGAGCCAGTTCCTCTGGCCACGGCGCGCACCCGTCGAGCATCGCTCCCCTCCTTCGCTTAAGCCAGCCGTCTACTGTCCGCGGTTTTGCGCCTGCAATCGCTTCATGCCGAACAGGATATGTTCCGGCGTCATGGGCAGACTGGTCAGCCGGACTCCCGTCGCGTCGTAGACCGCGTTGGCAAGCGCCGCGATGACGCCCGTTCCCGCGCCCTGACCGGCTTCCTTGGCGCCGAACGGACCCTCCGGCTCCCAGGTGATGACGTTGCTGTGCTTGAAGTCGGCCAGCTTCGGCAGATCCGTCGCCTGGGGCATCTTGTAGTCGCGCAACGACGGATTCATGACCTTGCCGTCGACCCGGATCAGATTCTCGTAGAGCGCGTGACCAATCGACATGACCGCCGCGCCGATGACCTGGCCTTTCACCGCCAGCGGATTCAAGGGGGTGCCGCTGTCGTCCGCTCCCCACAGGCCGACCACCGTCACGCGCCCGGTTTCCGGATCGACCTCCACCTCCACGGCGCAGGCGGTCGGGTTGTAGGCCGGCGAGAGGTTGCCGTGGCCGGTGCGGAAGTCGATCTTTTCCTCGCTGTAGCCGTAGCTGCCCCGCCCGCTGAAAATCCGCCCCTGCTGAAACATGCCCCAGCGGACGATTTCCTTCAGCGAGCAGCGCTGCTTTTCGTCCTTGCGATTGATGATTTCGTGCCTGAAGAACATCAGATCCCGCGGGTCGACGCCCATCCGTTCGCCGGCGACCTCGGCCAGTTGGCGGCAGATATCCTCCGCGGCCTGCTTCACCGCGTTGCCGGTAAACAGCGTCACCCGCGAACCGAAGGTGCCCGGGTCGAGCGGCGTCGCGGCGCTATCCACTTTCAGATAATGCACGTCGTCCACGGTGACGCCGAGCACCTCGGCCGCGATCATCGACATCACCGTCTCGACGCCCTGGCCGACGTCGGTCGAGCCCGTGGTGAGATGCACCGTGCCGTCCTCCAGCATGCGCATCTCGGCGGTCGACGCGGAGTGGCCCATCAGCCTGGCGCCCGACAAATGGGCGCCGCAACCGAAGCCGATGCCCCGATACTTCGGCAGCTTGCCCTTCTTGTTGTACCAGCCGGACATTTCGGCGACGCGCGTGATGCACTCGTCGAAGGCGAAGGTGTTGATCCGGAAGCCGTTGGCGGTGACATCGCCGTCCTGTATGGCATTGCGGCGCCGGATTTCCAGCGGATCGATGGCCAGGTCTTCGGCGATTTTTTCGAGCTGCGAGTCCCGCGCGAAACACATCTGCACCACGGTGTGCCCGCGCAACGCACCGCAAAAGCCGTTGTTGGTATAGACGCGGTCGGCCTCGAACTTCATGTTCGGAACCCGGTAGGGCAGGTTGATCATGGCGCCGGCGAGAAAGATGCTGAAGCCGCCGATGCTCGAATAGGCGCCGCCGTTGGCCAGCAGCTTGACGTGCTGGGCGAGTATCCGGCCATCTTTGGTCGTCCCGGTGCGCAGCCAGATCTTCATCGGATGGCGCATGTGCCCGATGATCAGGACTTCTTCCATGGTATGGACGAGCTTCACCGGCCGGCCGGTCTTCTTCGAGAGCATCAGCGCGCAGAAATCCATCGGCATCGCTTCCTGCTTTCCGCCCGAGAAACCGCCGCCGACATAGGTCTGGACGACACGGATATCGCCCGGCTTGATGTCGAGCCCCATCGCGAGTTGCCGCCACACCGCGTAGGGACTCATCTTGCAGGACCAGAGCGTCGCCTTGCCGAAGCCGTCCCACAAGCCGACGCAGGCGTGCGGCTCGAGCATGCCCTGCTTGACCGGCTGGGTTTCGAAGACGTCCTCACGAACGTAGTCGGCCTGGGCGAAGGCCGCTTCGACGTCGCCGAAATGGGATTCGGTATGCGCCGAGACATTGCCCGGGGACTGGCCGTGCAACTGGGGCGCGCCCTGCTTCATGGCCTCTTCGGGGTCGAAGACCGCGGGCAGCACTTCATACTCGACCCGGATCAGGTCGAGCGCCTCCTCCGCGGTGTCCTCATCGACCGCCGCCACCGCAGCGACCTCCTCGCCGATATAGCGGACGGTGTCGATGGCGAGCGGCAGGTAGTCGCGCGTCTGCGGCAGGTTGCCATAGCGGACGCCGGGAAAGTCGCGCCCGGTGATCACCGCGCGGACGCCCGGCAGCGCCAGGGCCAGACTGGCGTCGATGGCGACGATGCGGGCGTGCGGGTGCGGGCTGCGCAGCAGCTTGCCATGGAGCATCCCGGGCATGCTGATGTCGTCGGCGAACTCGGCACGGCCGGCGGCCTTCTGCGGCGCATCCTTCTTCGGCGTCGGCTTGCCCAGGACCTGGAACTCGCGTTGGCTGTCCCTGTTCATCATGTCAGTCGCCCCCCTTGTGCGCCAGCTGGCTGGCGGCGTCCTGGATGGCTTCGACGATCTGGACGTAGCCGGTGCAGCGGCACAGGTGCCCGACCAGCGCCTCGCGAATCTCGTCCTCGCTCGGTTCGGCGATCTCGCTCAGGAGCGACCTGGTGGCAACGACCATGCCGGGCGTGCAGAAGCCGCATTGCACCGCTCCCTTGGCGACGAAGGAACGCTGGATCTGCTCGAGTGCGGGATCGCCTTCGGGCGGACCCTCGATGGTCGAGATCTCCTTGCCCTGGGCCTCGACCGCCAGGTAAAGGCAGGAATTGACCGCCTTGCCGTCGATCAGGACCGTGCAGGTGCCGCATTGTCCTTCGCCGCACGAGCGCTTGGTTCCGGTCATGCCCAGGGTCTCGCGGAGAACCTCGAGAAGCGTGCGCCACGGCCGGATGGCGATATCGTAACGGACGCCGTTGACGCGCAGCGAAACGGGGATGAGATCGTTCATGGCCTTGCCTCCTGCCGCGATGAAGCCTTTTCCCACGCCTGCCTGATGGCGCTCTTGGTCAGGGCCCGGATCAGTTCGAGGCGGTACTCGCCGTTGGCGCGCCAGGAAGTCCTGGGACTGGACTCGGCGCATGCCGTCTCGGCCGCTTCCTCGAGACCCTCTTCGGTCAGGGCGCGGCCGCGCAGCACGGCCTCCGCCCGCTTCGCCCGAAACACCGTCGGCGCACCGTTGGCGTAAGCCAGCCTGAGGTCGCCAAACGTCCGGCTCCGCTCATCCCGAACCACGTATGCGCTCACGCCGACGACCGTCATGTCCATGGAATGGCGGTCGTGGAACTTCAGGTAGGTGCCGGCGCCGCCCGATGCCGGCGGGGGCAGGCTGATTTCGGCCAGCACCTCGTCATCCGCAGCGACGGTCCGGCCGAATTCCGGAAAGAACTCTTCCAGCGGCAGCCAGCGATCGCCGCGCCCGCTGCTGAGCCTGATCCTTGCTCCAAGCGTCATGAGCGCCGGAGACATGTCCGCACAGGGCAGCGCCCCGGCGATGTTGCCGCCGACGGTGGCCACGTTGCGCAGTTCGTTGCCGCCGATCTGGGCGGCGGTTTCTCGCAGCAGGTCATAGCGCCGGCCGACGACCGGCGAAGCGAGCAGGGTCCGCAAGGTGGTCATGGCACCGATGGCAAGCCCGCCGTCGGCCTGCTCGCGCACGAAATCGAGCTCGGCAACCCCCTTGAGGCCGATGACGCGGCGCGGCACCCTCTCGCGCCGGCGCATCTGCAGAATGGCGTCCGTGCCGCCTGCGAGCAGCATCACTTCGTCACGGGACGTGCCCGCGATCATGCCGCAGACTTCTGCGAGCGACTGAGGGCCCAGGTACTCGAACCTGGGCAATCTCTTCAGGTAGGTCATCGATCCTCCAGTTCCTGCCGTCGTCCGGACACCGTTCTTGTCGAGTGTTCAGGACTGTCCGCCGCCAGGACTCAAACAAATGCAGCGTACACGTCGGATACGATCCAGCGTACACGTTATAATTGTCCAATGCAAGATGGATCTTCGTGACGACTTCAGGTGAACAACGTGTCTTCTGGGCGACAAGCGATTGGAATGGAACTGTTCGAGACGCCGGGTCATCTCCTGCGGAGATGCCAGCAGCGTTCCCAGGACATCTTCAGGCAGGCCCTCGGTCAGTTCGGTCTCACCCAGCAGCAGACTGCCCTGTTGCTCGCCCTGTCGCGTCATTCGACCGCCAGCATTCAGGACCTCTCCGATTCGACCGGTTCCGATCGCAATACATTGAGCGACATCACTGCCCGGCTGATCGACCGCGGCCTGATCGTGCGGCGGCGCTCGCCGCACGACGCCCGCGCCTACCAGTTGCGGATATCGGCCAGCGGGGTCCGTTTGCTGAAGCGGATGGCGCCCGGCATGGCGGCGGTGCAGGAACGAATTCTCGAGCCGCTGGACGCCAGTGATCGGGAAGCCTTCATCCGGATGGCGCGGACCATCGCCGGCATCGACGGCGATGATCCGTCCGACCGTTGAGCTTGCGGAGACCGGCCGGCCTGGCCGAACCGCACCGGCCGTAACCAGGGAGAAGCCATGACTGCAGCGACATTTGCAAGCCCGATCGACGACCGCTACTTCGAAGACTACGTCACCGGCTCGAGTTATGAATTCGGCGATATCGCGGTCAGCGAAGCGGAGATCATCGAATTCGCCGGGCGCTACGACCCGCAGGATTTCCATACCGATCCGGCCGCCGCCATGAGCAGCCCTTTCGGCGGCCTGATCGCCAGCGGTTGGCTGACGGCGGCGCTGATGATGCGTCTGTTCGCCGACCATTATCTGTCCCGGAATGCCAGTCTTTCCTCGCCGGGGATAGACGAGCTGCGCTGGAAGAAACCGGTGCGGCCCGGCGACCTCCTGCGCATACGCGTGACTGTCGTGGAAACCCGCCTGTCCCGGTCGAAACCGGACCGGGGAATGGTTCGATCATTGATCGAAGTGCTCAATCAGAGCGGCGAGATCGTGATGAGCATGATCGCGATGAACCTCCTGGGGCGCAGGAACCCTTGATTGCGGCGGGCGGAAGGCAGGAACGGCGGGGACGGGGCGGCCCGTCGAATATCGGCGATCGTTGATTTGAGTCAATCGGCGAATGGGTCTATGCCGATAAACTAAATTCCCAATGTCTCCTTCGGGGGCAGAAGAGATGGGCAGGCTTAAGGTCGGGGAAGGATTGCGGCAGCCAGTCGCCGGGCGGGCAAGGGACCCCGTCCAGGATCGTCCGGAAAATGGCTGAACGAGATCCCCCGGAACGCGGCAAGGCCCCGCAGATTCCCCAGCCCGCCCACCCCCAGCTCCGCCACGAGCCGCTGCCCTGGCACCGGCCCAAGCCGGCCCAGGAAGATCCAGACGCACCGCGACGGATCGAGGCGATCCTTGCCAGCCCGGGCTACCGACAGGCCGATCAGGACGTCGATTTCCTCAATCGGGACGATACGCGCGGCTTGCGCCTGCAACTGGATTACCTGAAGCCGGAAACCCTGCTCGGGCAGCACGGCATCGCCCATACCATTGTCGTCTTCGGCAGTACCCGCGTGCCCGAGCCGGCTGCGGCCCGGCGCCGGCTGGACGAATTGCGCCGCGAACTGGCCGACGACCCGGGCAACAGCCACAAGCTCGGACAAATGGCGATCGCCGAGCGCATTCTCGCCAAGAGCCGCTATTACGACGTGGCGCGCGAGTTCGGGCGCCTGGTCGGCAATGCCGGCCACGGCCCGGCCGATTCCCGCATCGTGATCATGACCGGCGGAGGGCCGGGCGTCATGGAGGCGGCCAACCGCGGCGCCCACGATGCGGGCGCCGAATCGGTCGGATTGAACATCCGTTTGCCGCACGAGCAGTACCCCAATCCGTACGTCACGCCCGATCTGTGCTTCAGGTTCCACTATTTCGCCTTGCGCAAACTCCATTTCCTGTTGCGGGCGCGCGCCCTGGTCGCCTTTCCCGGCGGCTACGGCACTTTCGACGAACTGTTCGAGACGCTGACCCTGATCCAGACGCGCAAGATACGGCCGCTGCCGGTCATCCTGGTCGGCGCCGAATACTGGCGCCGGGCCTTCGATGTCGACTTCCTGGTCGCCGAAGGAACGATCGACGCCGAGGACCGCGACCTCTTCTGGTTCGCCGAATCGGCCGAGGAGATCTGGCAGGGCCTCGTGCGCTGGTACGAGGCCAGCGGCGAGCCGCTCATCCCGGAAACCTGAGATGCCCAGGCGAGCGACCCTGCCCGGCGGACGCGCCCCATCACCGAGGAGAAACGTGTGAGACTTTCATTCCACGGCGCCGATTTGGGCGTCACAGGATCCTGCCATCTGGTCGAATACGCCGGCCGCCGGATTCTCATCGACTGCGGCCTCTACCAGGGCGGCCGGGAGATCAGCGAAGAAAACGCCAAGGCCTTCGGCTTCAAGGCGGCCGACATCGATTGCGTGCTGCTCACCCATGCCCACCTGGATCATTGCGGCCGGCTGCCGTTGCTGGTCAAGCGGGGCTTCAGCGGCGAAATCGTGACGACGGCGGCGACGCGCGAACTGGCGCGCCTGGTGATGATGGATGCCGCCCACCTTCAGGAAGAGGAAGCACGCCGCCTGAGCCGCGGCGGCGCACGCCGCGGCAGGCACGCCCGCGGCGCAGCGCCCTTGTACTCGATCCTGGACGCCTTCCATGCCATGGAATATTTTGGCCGCTCGGCGGACTATGGCGAACCGATCGAACTTTTTCCGGGCGTTCGCGCCACCTTCTTCGACGCCGGCCACATACTCGGGTCGGCAAGCATCTTTCTCGAAATGAAAGAACAGGGGCGCTGGCGCAACATCCTTTTTTCCGGCGACCTCGGCAATGCCGGCCGGCCCATTCTGCGCGACCCCAGCGTACCGCCGGGAGCCGACATCGTGGTGATGGAAACGACCTACGGCAACCGGCGGCACAAGCCCTACCAGCCGTCGGTGCTGGAACTCTACGAGGCGGTCAACGCGACCTTCGCGCGCGGCGGCAACGTCGTCATCCCGACCTTCGCCCTGGAAAGGGCGCAGGAGCTGTTGTACTTCTTCCGTGAAGGCGTCGAGTCGGGCGCGCTGCCGCGCTCCACCCAGGTATATCTGGACTCGCCGATGGCGATTTCGGCAACCGAAATCTTCAAACGGCACCGGGAGTGCTACGAAGCGGAGACGGCCGAGCTGTTCCGGGCAGGGCGCGACCCTTTCCATCTGCCCGGCCTGCATTTTTCCCGGGACACGGCGGACTCGATCGCCATCAACCGGATCGGCGCCGGCGCCGTCATCATGGCCGGCTCCGGCATGTGCACCGGCGGCCGGATCAAGCATCATCTGCGAAACAATCTCGGCCGCGAGGAATGCAGCGTGATCTTCGTCGGCTACGCGGCGACCGGGACGCTGGCCCGGAAGATCATCGACGGAGCCAAATCGGTGCGCATCTACGGCGAGGAAACGGCGGTGCGTGCCGCCGTCCATACGATCAACGGCTTCTCGGCGCACGCCGACCAGGCCGAACTGCTGGCCTGGCATCGCCGGATCGGCTCCCCTGAACGGACTTTCCTGGTCCACGGCGAAGAACTGGCGATGAAAGCGTTCGCCGGACTGCTGGCCGGCAGCCGGGTCGACATGCCGGCATTGAACCAGGCCTTTGAGCTGTGAGCGCCGCGCTCGAGCAACACGGCCGGGAACCGGCCGTTCCGCTCCGCGGCCCCGCATCGGATGCCGGCGGGGACTGTTATCAAGCGGGCCGAACCGTTAGACTCCGAAGCTGAAGGCTGCACACAGAAGGCAGTGGGAACAACGGGACCGGAATGCATCCGCAGCCGCCGATCACGAGGGGAGATAACCGCCATGACAGAAATGAGCTACGTACACGGCGCATCCGCCAGGCCGCTCCTGGGCAGCACCATAGGGCAATACTTTGACGCGGTTTGCGCGCAGCATGCGGACGGAGAAGCCCTGGTCGTACGGCAACAGAATGTCCGATTGAGCTATGCGCAGTTTCGGCAGAAAGTCGATCAACTGGCCTGCGGCCTGATCGGCCTTGGTCTCAAACCCGGCGAGCGGATCGGCATCTGGTCGCCGAACAAGCTGGAATGGGTGCTGAGCCAATTCGCCACAGCCAAGGCCGGTTTGATCCTGGTGAATATCAATCCGGCCTACCAGCGCTCGGAACTGGAATATGCCCTGAACAAGGTCGGCTGCCGTGCGCTGATTCTCGCCCCGGGTTTCAAGACCACCGACTATTTGGCCATCCTCAACGACCTCGCACCCGAATTGGCCGCCAGTCCGGCGGGAAGCCTGAAGGCCGAAAAGCTGCCGCAGCTCGAAATCGTGGTGCGCACGGGCAGCGATAAGACGCCCGGCGCGTTCAACTTCGACGAGCTCCTGGTCGCGCCGAGCCGCACTCAGCTCGCCGCTCTGGACGCTTGCGGCAAGCGGCTGCAGTTCGACGACCCGATCAACATCCAGTTCACCTCGGGGACAACCGGTTCGCCCAAGGGCGCGACGCTGACCCACCACAACATCCTCAACAACGGCTATTTCATCGGCGAAGCGATGAAGCTGACGTCGGCCGACCGATTGTGCATCCCGGTGCCCCTCTATCACTGCTTCGGCATGGTGCTCGGCAACCTCGCCGCGCTGACCCACGGTTCGACCATGATTTTCCCGGGCGAGGGCTTCGATCCGCTCGCCGCCTTGCAGGCCGTCGAAGACGAGCGCTGCACCGCCCTGCACGGCGTACCGACGATGTTCATCGCCATGCTCGATCACCCGAATTTCGCGAAGTTCGATCTGTCGTCGCTGCGCACCGGCATCATGGCCGGCAGCCCGTGCCCGGTGGAAGTCATGAAGCGCGTGGTGCAGCTCATGAACATGCGGCAAGTGACGATCGCCTACGGCATGACCGAGACCTCGCCGGTCAGCTTCCAGAGCTCGACCGATGCGCCGCTGGAACTGCGCGTGTCGACGGTCGGTCTCGTCCATCCGCACGTCGAAGTGAAGATCGTCGATAGCGAAGGCCGAATCGTCCCGCGCGGCACCCCGGGCGAGCTGCTCACGCGCGGCTACTCGGTGATGCTGGGTTACTGGAACGACGAGGAAAAGACCCGGCAGACCATCGACGCGGCCGGCTGGATGCATACCGGCGACCTGGCCACGATAGACGAAGAGGGCTACGGCAACATCGTCGGCCGCATCAAGGACATGGTGATACGCGGCGGCGAGAACATCTACCCGCGCGAGATCGAGGAATTCCTCTACCGCCATCCCAAGGTGCTCGAAGTGCAGATCGTCGGCGTTCCGGACCGCAAGTATGGCGAGGAGCTTTGTGCCTGGATCATCCTGCGCGAGGGACAGTCGGCGACCGAAAGCGAAATCACGAGTTTCTGCCAGGGGCAGATCTCGCACTACAAGATTCCCCGTTATATCAAGTTCGTATCGAGCTTCCCCATGACCGTGACGGGCAAGGTCCAGAAGTTTCTGATGAGGGAAAAGATGCGCCAGGAACTCGGGCTGGACGAGGAGAAGTCGGCGTGAGACCGCCGGCCGGCAGCCCCAGGAACACCCCATAGAGACAAGGAGAGCACGCATCATGGCAGCGCTTGACGAATTCATCCGGGCCCGCGATTTCCTGTGGGCGAATCGCACCGACTACACCACCGCCTATCGCGAATTCCGCTGGCCCAAGCTCGATCGCTTCAATTGGGCGCTCGACTATTTCGACGCGCTGGCGCAGGGCAACGACCGGCCGGCCCTGCGGATAGTCGAGGAGGACGGCTCGCAACAGGCGCTCAGCTTCCGGCAACTGAGCGAACGCTCCAACCAGGTCGCCAATTACCTGCGCCAGCTCGGCGTCAGGCGCGGCGACTGCCTGCTGCTGATGATGGGCAATGAAGTGGCGCTGTGGGAACTGATGCTGGCCGCGATCAAGCTCGGCGCCGTGCTCTCGCCGGCGACCACCCTGCTGACCAGGGAGGACCTGATCGACCGGGTCGAGCGCGGCAGGGTGAAAGTCGTCGTCACCAATCTGGTCGAAAAGTTCGCGACGATACCGCGCAGCTTCACGGGCATCAGCCTCGGCCATCCAGCCGAAGGCTGGCATCCCTATGAGGCCAGCCACCGGAGCCCGACGAGCTTCGTTGCGGACGGCGAGACGGGGGCCGATGATCCGCTGTTCCTCTATTTCACCTCGGGCACCACGTCGAAGCCGAAACTGGTTCTGCACAGCCAGCAAAGCTATCCGGTCGGCCATCTGTCCACCTTGTACTGGCTCGGGCTGCAGCAGGGGGACATCCACTGGAACATCAGCTCGCCGGGTTGGGCAAAGCACGCCTGGAGCTGCTTTTTTGCCCCCTGGAATGCCGCGGCGACGGTGTTCATCTACAACTACGCGCGCTTCAAGGCGAGCGACGTCCTGCAGGCCCTGGTCACTCACGGCGTCACCACCCTGTGCGCCCCGCCCACGGTATGGCGCATGCTGATCCAGGAGAAACTCGCCGACTACCCGGTCAGGCTGCGCGAAGTGATCGGCGCGGGAGAACCGCTCAACCCCGAGATCATCGAGCGGATCAGAAGCGCCTGGGGATTGACCATACGCGACGGCTACGGTCAGACCGAGAGCACGGCGCAGATCGGCAATTCGCCCGGCTCGCCGGTCAAGCCGGGATCCATGGGCAGACCCCTGCCGGGCTACCGGGTCGAGCTGCTCGATGCCGAGGGACGGCCCGCAGACGAGGGCGAGATCTGCCTCGACCTGCAACAGCGGCCTCTGGGTCTCATGCAGGGCTACGCGGGGGACGACGGGAAGAGCGCGGAAGTGATGCACCACGGCTACTACCACACGGGCGACGTCGCCAGTCGGGATGCCGATGGCTACATCACCTACGTGGGACGGGCCGACGACGTTTTCAAAGCCTCGGACTACCGCATCAGCCCCTTCGAGCTGGAGAGCGTGCTGATCGAGCATCCGGCCGTGGCCGAGGCGGCGGTCGTGCCTTCGCCGGATCCGATGCGCCTGGCCGTGCCCAAGGCCTACATCATCCTGGCGGCCGGCTATCAGCCGAGCCGGGAAGTCGCCGAGGACATCTTCAGGTTCACCCGGGAAAAGCTCGCGCCGTTCAAGCGGATACGCCGGATCGAATTCTCCGATCTGCCGAAGACCGTCTCCGGCAAGATCCGCCGAGTCGATCTGCGCAAGCAGGAGGAAGCCAAACTCGAACCGGGGCAAAGAAATGCGCTCGAGTTCTTCGAGGAGGATTTTTGACCCGCCTCCGCTCCCCGGCCGCGAGAGGGATGCGATGGAACCCGTAGCCGTCATCGACTTCGAAACGACGGGGCTGTCGCCCGATCACGGTGATCGCGCCACGGAGATCGCCGCGGTTCTCGTCCAGGACGGAAAAGTCGTCGACCGCTATCAGAGCCTGATGAACGCGGGCGTGCGGATTCCTCCGTTCATCGCCGAGCTCACCGGAATCACCGACGCCATGATCCGCAAGGCGCCGCCGGCAGCCGAGGTGATGCGCGACGTGGCCGACTTTGTCGGCGACCATCCGCTGGTTGCGCACAACGCCTCATTCGACCGGAAGTTCTGGGATGCCGAACTCGGGCTCATCCGCCGCAGTCGCCGACAGGAGTTCGCCTGTTCCATGCTCGTTGCGCGGCGAATATTCCCGCAGGCGCCCAGCCACAAGCTCGGGGTCCTGGTCGAGTTCGCCATGCTGCCCGTCGCAGGGCGCTACCATCGGGCGCTGGCGGACGCCGAGATGGCGGCAAGCCTGCTCGTTCGGATGGAAGAGGAAATGCGTCGTCGCTACCATGTCCGCGGCGTTTCGCACGAGTTGCTGCGCGAGATCCAGACGATTCCAAAACATCATCTGGACAGATGCCTGGAGCGTTATCAGCAAGGATCGACCGCGGCCCGATAGCCGCCGGGACGGCAGCCCGGCGCAGCCGCCAAGGCTTCGATGACGCGCTAGAGCTGGAAGCGGTCCACCAGCTGCTGGAGTTCGTCGGCGGTCTGTTTGGTGCCGCTCGCGACGCGCTCGACGCGACCGATGCTGGCGGCATTCTCCTCGAACATTGACAGGACCTCGGCCATGGCGCGCGCGGTGCTATCGCTGGCAGTGGTCTGCTCGTTGGTGGCGGCGGCGATCCGGTCGGCGAGTTCCGCGACCTTTTCCGACGACCCGAATATCAAGTTGAGGGCTTCCGCCGCCCCGGTGCTGGCCGCGACCCCGGTGCCTACCTGATCCTTCACCTCGCGCATGGCATCGACCGCGGAGGCGGTCTTCTGGCGTATCTCCTCGACGATGCCGCTGATGTCGCCGGTGGACGCGGTGGTGCGCTCCGCCAGCTTGCGCACCTCGTCCGCGACCACCGCGAAGCCCCGGCCTTGCTCCCCGGCGCGGGCCGCCTCGATGGCGGCGTTGAGGGCCAGCAAATTGGTCTGGCCCGCGATCTCCTTGATGACCTTGGTCACTTCGTTGATGCGGTCGGTGGACGCCGCAAGTTCGCCGATCACATGCGCGGAGGATTCCACCGCCTCGGCGATGCGGTGGGTGGTCTCTATGCTGTGAGTTGTCTGGGCGCTGCTGCTGCGGGCGATCTCCTTGGTCTCGGAGGAAGCGCGTGCCACTTCCCCGGAGCCGGAAGCAATCTCATGCACCGTGGTGCCGATCTCTTCCATGGCGGCGCTAGTCTGCAATACGCGGTCGGTCTGCTGCTGCACCCGCTGCGACACCTGGGCGGACTCGCTGGACAGCTGCGTCGCCGAGACGCTGAGATTGTCTGCGGCCGATTTCACGGCGCGGATGATGGCGGAGAGTCTCTCGACCGTGGCGTTGATGGAATCGGCCATCGCACCGAGCTCGTCTTTCCTGTCGAGCTCGCACTTGACGCTCAGATTGCCTTCCGCCACCTTGCCCAGAGTGGCTTTGAGCCGGTTCACGCCGCGGCTGATCGACAACGTCAGGCTGCCCAGGGTAAGCACCAGCAGCACTGCGGAGAAGGCGAACAGCCCCAGGGCAAAATAGTTCAGCCGGGATCCGAGAGCGCTGCTCGATTCATAGGTGCGCCGGACCGTCGCCGCCTCGACGGGAATCAGCTGGCCCAGGGGCTTCAAGACTTTCTGCTGGATCGCCGGCCAGTCGTCCTCCAGCAGGCCGCCGAGCACCTTCTTGTCGTCGGCCTTGTAGGCCTGGTCGAGCTTGTCGAAGAAGGCCGGCAGCGCGTCGAGCTCCTTATCGATCTTGTTCGCCAGTTCCCTTTCCTCGGGCAACGCCGTTTCCAGACTGACGCGCGCCTTGAATGCCGCCCATGCCTTGGGCAGGCGGCCGCGCACTTCCTTCAGGTGGTTGCTGGAACCGACGCTGGGCATCTGATCCAGGAGCACGCCGGCCATGCGGAAACGGACCTCCTTCAGGTCGCTGTCCATTTCCTGGATGGCCAGCAAGGGGCTGACATTGCTCTCGTAGATATCGGCGAGCGCGCGGCCTGAAACCCGATTGCTGTAGAGGTTCAGCGCCAGCATCAGGATCAGGAACAGCAGCGCCACTCCCCCGGCAAACACGAGCTGGGCACGAATGCTAAAGCGGTTCAGCATGGTCTATTCCCCTGTCTAATGAGTCAGGCCGGAATTGCGGCGCTTACTCGGAGGGAAAGCCTTTGGCCTTCCACTGGGGCATGCCTTCGCGGAACCAATAGACCTGCTTCCAGCCATTCTTCAGGGCCACTTCGGAAGCCTTGTAGCTCTTCCAGCACTCGGGGCCGTTGCAATAGAAAACCAGCGGCGCGGCCTTGTCCTTCGGCAGCTTGGCCAGGTCGAAGCTGTCCTGGCTGGCATCGAAATTCGCGGCCTTGGCGCTCTTCTCCTTGTACGGGACATTGATCGCGCCCTTGATATGGGCCTCGGCATATTCGTTGGCGACCCGGGCATCGATCACGGGCACGCCCTTGGCCATCAAGCCCTTGACCTTGTCGGCGTCGACCAGGGTGGTGCCTTGGAGGGAAGCAGGCGTGTCCGCGGCGAAAACCAGCGGAGCCTGCAGACACAGCAACAACGCGAGGGACGCGAGGCGTACGGGGTTGAGAATCGGGTTCATGACATTTATCTCCAGATGGTTTGACGACTGAAATTTCAGCTCCCGACTGAGCGCCGGCTGGTTTGCATTCCAGCCGGGACGGACGGGCGGCCAACTCAAGCAGGGGGAATTTTGGCATTCCGGTAACCCCTTGTCTACCCGTAAAATGCGCGACTATTTGCGGCAACTACGTAGCGTCTCGTCAATGAAAGCTTGACCGAAGCCGTGGGGAATCTGCCGTTTCCCGATGACCAGCGAGGCAGGCTACCGCCCGATTTGATTTGAGGAATCGGGAAGAGCGGGTAGACTGCGCGCACAGCGAACGAACCCGGGATCATGCCAGCGGTCCCTGACATAGGTCTTCCATAACAACAATTTCACAACGGTGGGGGGAGCAGCATGGATAGCATCATGAAGTCGGCCTGGTCGAAAATCGTCGTGTGCCTGTGCGCCTGCGCCGGCATTGCCTTGATGGCGGGCGTCGCGCGGGCCGACACCTACCCGAGCAGGCCGCTCAGGATCGTGGTGCCGTTTTCCCCGGGCGGCGGGGTCGACCTGGTCGCACGGGTGATCGGCCAGCAACTGTCGCTGCAGATGGGGCAGTCGGTGATCATCGAAAACAAGCCCGGCGCGAGCGCCAACATCGGTGCCGATTACGTGGCGAAGGCGGACCCCGACGGCTATACGATACTGTGCGCGGCCAACGGCCTGGCAACCAACGTGACCCTGTTCCCCCATACGCCGTTCAACGCGCTCAGGGATTTCGCGCCGGTCGCGAAAGTGGGTTCCGCCCCCTTGATGGTGATCGTGGCCGAGGACTTTCCGGCGAAGACGCTGAAGGATCTGATCGCCATGGCCAGGAAGGAGCCGGGCAAGCTCGCCTATGGTTCCGCGGGCAACGGCAGTTCCCAGCACCTGGGTGGGGAAATGTTCAAGCTCGCCGCGAAGATCGACGTGCTGCACGTGCCATACAAAGGCGGGGCCCCGGCGATGAACGAGCTTCTTGCCGGGCGCATTTCGTACATGGTGCAAAATCCGCTCGAAGCGCTGCCCCATGTCAAGGCGAAGCAGTTGCGTGCGCTGGCGGTGGCGGGCAGCAAGCGCATGGCGCTGTTCCCCGACGTCCCCACCGCGGCCGAAGCCGGCCTGCCGGGCTATGAAGCCCCCGTGTGGTGGGGCTTCGTCGCGCCGGCCAAGACGCCGAAGGAAGTGGTCGCCAAACTCAATGTCGAAATCGTCAAGGCACTGGCGTCTCCCAAGGTCAGGGACAGGCTCACCCAGCTGGGTGTCGTCATCGACTCCGGCACGCCGGAACAGTTCGGACAATTCCTGAACGCTGAAGTCGCCAAGTGGGCGAAGGTCATCAATACGGCGGGCATACACGCCGACTAGCGATCTTGCTGCCGGCGCTGTTCGCTCCGATCACGACCATCGCCTGTCGCCGGGCGGCAAACCAAGGGAGAAGTCAATGACGCGTTTTTTCCGTTTCCTCGCCATAGCGGCCATCGCCGCGCTTGCCTCGATCAATGCCCAGGCGCAGGCCGGCAAGGTCGAAGTTCTCTGGCTCGGCCAGTCTGCGTTCAGGATCACCACGCCCACCGGCAAGGTCATCGTCACCGATCCCTGGCTGATCAAGAACCCGATGACGCCGGCGAAGTACAAGAACCTCGGGGCGCTCGGCAAGGTGGATCTTCTGCTGGTGACCCACGGCCACTGGGACCATATCGCCGATGCGCCGGCGCTGGCCAAATTGAACGACATCCCGCTGTATGCCCCCGGCGACCTGAACATGACGCTCACCACGCTCGGCGTCCTGCCGCCGAAGCAGCTGCCGCGCTTCAACAAGAGCGGACGGATCGCGCCGCTCCCCGGGATCAAGGTCACGGCCGTCCATGCCGAGCATTCCTCGGTGTTCGTCTGGCACAACCCGGCGACCGACAAGGACGAGACCCATCCGGGCGGCGAGCCGGTGGGCTATATCATCGAACTGGAAAACGGCTTCAGGATCTGGCACATGGGCGACACGGGCCTGTTCGGCGACATGAAGCTGATCAGCGAGTACTACAAACCCGACCTCGTCCTGATTCCGGTCGGCGGCAATTTCACCATGGACCCGGCCGATGCCGCCTATGCCTTGCGCGAACTGATCAAGCCCAAGTACGTGATCCCGATCCACTACCGCAACGCCGGTGCGCCGCAGGAACTGATCAAGGCCCTGGGCAGCGCGCCGATCAAGGTCTTCCCCCTGGCTCCCGGAGAACAGGTCGAGTTCTGAGGCGCGGCGTTCGGCTTCGGAGAAATCCCGGCCGTTCCGTTCATGGCCGGGCCAGCCGGCCGGTCAGTTTCTGCGCAGCCAGCGCATGGGCGCCGTGATGGCGCGACCGATCCTGAACGAGAGCGAGTTTTTCAGATCCCTGATGACAGCCTCGCCTTGGCGCCTCGCTTCCGCGATCAACTCGCCGTCGAAGAAGGAACTCCCCAATACCGGCAAGGAGCCGTCGGATGCAAGACATATCAAATACTGCGAACCGACCAGGCCGTCGGCTTCCCCGACCCGATCGAAGCCGCCGGCCCATATCGTGAGATCGGACCGGCCGCCGGCCAAGGCGCAAACCATGCTGCCGCCGACCATTTTCTGGCCGTACAGATCAAGGTTCCTGAAATGGTCCTGAACCAGGACTCTTAGCTCTTCCTCGTAGAGTTCCTTGACATGGAACGGATTCTTGATCTTCGGCAGGTCGCTGTAGTAAAGCTTATCCGGAGAAGAGAGCATGAGCAGGCCGTCCGGCTTCAGCACGCGCTTGAACTCGCCGAGCATTTCACGGTGCTTCAGATGGTGCTCGATGGTTTCAAAGCTGGTAACAACGTCGACGGAAGCATTCTCGAGAGGAATCGACTCTGCTGAGCCAAGGAGGTACCTCAGGTTGTCCCGAACGTACTTCTTCGACGCATGGCTTACGGCGTCTTCCGAAACATCGACCCCGACCACTTCCTTTGCGCTTTGCGCGATGATGTGGGTGCCATAGCCTTCGCCGCTGGCCAAGTCGAGTACCCGCTTTCCGGCGCACAATGCCGCTGCGATGCCGTAACGATGAAGGTGGTGCGTCGCGCTGAACGCGCCGGCCAGCGTGGAGAGCCTTTCCCCGTCGTTGCCGATCTCGCCGGGCATGCCGTCATGTTCCACGTCTGTTCCTCCGAGCAGTCGCCGCAGCCGCCATTCGTTCCGGGAAACCCGCAAAGTCCAGGCAGCCGGCAGGCCCCCGGGGCCTCGTTCAACGGCGGAAGTCGGCCGAGAAATGCCATTGTACTGGTTATTGGCCTGCCCGCGAAAGGCCTCGTTCGCGCTGCCCGTTCCATGCGGACGATGGACAGCGAAACGGGATCAGGCGGGTTTGGCAATCACCCGCGACTTGTCGAGCACGGTCATGGCCGAGGCGACGACGCCCGCGACGTCGGAGAGGTTGGTCGGCACGATCATGGTGTTGTTGGTCTTGGCGAGGTTGCCCAGCGCACCGATGTAGAGCTCGGCGACCTTGAGGTTCGCCGCCTGCAGCCCGCCTTCCTTGCTGAGCGCCGTTGCGACAGCCTCCACCGCTGCCGCAGTGGCCTCGGCGACGACGCGCAGCGCGTTCGCCTCGCCCTGGGCCTTGTTGATCGCCGACTGCTTCTGGCCCTCGGACTTGAGTATCGCCGCCTGCTTCTCGCCTTCCGCCAGATTGATCTCCTGCTGTTTTTCGCCCTCGGACTTGGCGATCAGCGCGCGCTTCTCGCGCTCGGCGGTGATCTGCGCCTGCATCGCGCGCAGAATCGTCTCGGGCGGGGTCAGGTTCTTCACCTCGTAGCGCAGCACCTTGACGCCCCAGGAGCGTCCCGCCTCGTCGAGCACGTTGACGATCTGGCGGTTTATCACGTCCCGGCTCTGCAGCGACTGGTCGAGTTCCATCTTGCCGACCTCGCTGCGCAGCGTGGTCTGCGCGAGCTGGACGATCGCCGTGACGTAGTCGGAAGTGCCGTAGGAGGCGAGGCGCGGGTCGGTGACCTGATAATAGATGAGTCCGTCCACGGCCAGCTGGGTATTGTCCTTGGTGATGCAAACCTGCTCGGGGACGTCCGCCGGCACTTCCTTCAACGAGTGCTTGTAGGCGACGCGGTCGAGGAAGGGAATGATGATATTGAGTCCCGGCTCGAGCGCCTGATGGAATTTGCCCAGACGCTCGACGATCCACGCGTTCTGCTGCGGTACCACGCGCACGCACTCGACCACGAACACGGCGGCCAGCGCGACGATGAAGAAGGGGATGGCGAACGAGCGCGCCTCCGGGAGGGAGGCAATGACGATGGTGGCGATGACGACGCCGATGATTTTCGCGAACATGCTGCCTCCCGCGGAGCGTGAGATTTCGTTGAAGGCCTGGACCAGGTCAGGCGGGCCGGGTCTTGGTAACATTGAGGGAGTTGCCATCGACCGACTTGACGTAAAGAATTTCGCCGTCCTCTCCCGAGATTTCGCCGATGATCTGCGCATCCCAGAGCGTGCCGCGGTACTTCACCCGCGCCCGGCCGCCTTCCCTGCTCACCCAGGAATCGAAGCGGGCCGGTTGAGCGTAGTCCAGCCCCTGCATGCGTTTCGGCTCCATCGTCCTCCTGTATCGCTGCACGAAGAGCAAGCCGGCGAGCGCGACCACGGCCGCAACGAGCGCCTGCCACTCGAACCCGCCGCCGGCGAATGCCAGGGCCGCGCCGGCGAAGCAGGCGATGCCGAGCACGAGCAGATAGAACGTGCCCGTCAACAGTTCGACGATGACGAGCAGGAAGCCGGCAATCAGCCAGACGAAAGGATGGTCTACGGGCACTTGGGGAAACTCCGCTTCATGCCGCCTATGCTACTCTTTAACCACGAGGCCCTGGCTGCCCGCTGCAGGCGACCCGGGTTCTTCGTACACTCGAAACCACGCTGCGCAGTCAATTTACGCCGGTCCCGGACTTTTGTTCCGGGCTTACCTCCATGATGCAATCGCTAAGCCCCTACAACGACGGCGCCGCCGCCGAGGAAATCCTCGCCGATACCCGGCGCTGGCTGGAGCGCGCCGTCATCGGCCTGAACCTCTGCCCGTTCGCCAAGAGCGTCTTCGTAAGAAAGCAGATCCGTTTTGCCTTGACCGCAGCCGGCACGGCCGACGAGCTGCTGGCGGAACTGGAACACGAACTGCGCCTGCTGGAACACGCCGACCCGGCGGAACTCGACACCACCCTGCTCATCCACCCGCAGGTCATGAGGGATTTTCTCGACTATCACTTCTTCCTCGCCGAGGCCGATGCGCTGACCCGCAAGCTCGGCTACGAGGGCGTCTTCCAGATTGCCAGCCTGCATCCGCAGTACGAATTCGCCGGCAGCGAAGCGGATGACATCGCCAACTACACCAACCGCTCGCCCTATCCGACGCTGCATCTGCTGCGGGAAAGCAGCATCGACCGCGCCGTCGCGGCATTCCCGGATGCGGCGGAGATATTCGGGCGCAACGTCGAGACCATGGAACGACTCGGGCACGAAGGCTGGCGCAGGCTCTGGCTGGCCTGACCTGATACCGGCGGGCGGCACACGAGCCGCGCCCGGGCTGAGACGCCGGGGCGCCATCATCCTTTCCCGTCGGGCGGCTTGTTGCAGCAGGCGCCGGTGCTGGGATGCGCCGCGTTGCCCAACTCGGTGGATTCGGAAGACCGCCAGAGCCATCGCCGGAGCGCGTGGAAGCCGCCCTTGAACTTCAGTCCCTGGGCCGCCGCGACGGCCTCGATCTGCGACAGCGTCGCCTGCTTCAAGTCGTAG
>CAIVDC010000040.1 GCA_903904605.1 uncultured Sterolibacterium sp. | reverse complement strand
CCGCAAAGCGACGCTTGAAGCCACAGGCGCCACATTTGAAGAAATTGCAGCAGACACGACGAGGGCTGTTGCGGAGGGTTGAGCATGGCAAACGTCAAGACAACTGAAGCGCAATGGCTGGAAGCCCGCGAGTTTTTCGAGGCAGGACTATCCCTTTCGCAACTGGTTGATCGCACTGGAATTTCAAAAACCCAGCTCAGCGTCAGATCAAAGAAAGAAGGATGGACCAAAGGTGGCCAAAAGGAACAGCTTGTGCAAGCGGCGGTGCGGGTTGCGGAGGCAAAAGGAACCCTAACGGAACAGGCCCGTTCCGTTCACGACGAGGTCGTCGAAGAGAAGATGGCCTGGATCAGGTTCCTGCAAAAAGCCGCCGTGAAAAACGTCCAAGAAGCGATGGGCGCCAAGTGTGACGATCAGGCCGACTTCCGGCACCGGGCGATGACGATCAACGCCGCCAAGGAAAACATCGCGGGCAAGAACCCTGAGACGGCTATCCAGATCAACAACAACCAGGCCGCGCCAGAGAGCGCGATCAGCAGCATGGAACGCATCAACGCCAAGCGCGAGAAGATCGGGCTGCCACCACTGGCCGCCACATGATGGAGGTGATGTCGCAGCAGGACAGGCAGGATTACAACGACCTGGCCTGGATGAGCCTGCAGTGGTTTACCCGCTGGATATTTCACAACCGCAGGGGCTACGACTGGCAGGCCGCAGGGCACCACATCATGATCTGGAATGCGCTGGAGCGCGTGTTCTCGGGCGCCACCAAACGGCTGATCATCAACATCCCGCCGAGGTATTCCAAGACGGAGATCGTGAAGTGCTTCATTGCCTGGTCGATGGGGCACGCACCGGATGCTGAGTTCATTTACACCAGCTACAGCGGGCGCCTGGCTTCCGCTTCGAGTTGGGACGTGCGCGGCATGGTCCAGGACCCCGTCTACCGGGAAATTTTCCCCGGCGTCGAGCTGATGGGCGACAGCAAGGCCAAGGACGAGTGGCGTACCACGGCCGGCGGCATTATGTACGCGGTTGGCGCCGGCGGCACGATCACAGGCTACGGCGCCGGCAAACACCGGCCAGGCTTTTCTGGGGGGCTACTGATCGACGATCCGCATAAAGCTGAAGAAGCCCGGTCGGATGTGATGCGCAAGGGCGTTATTGATTGGTTCCAGAACACGCTGGAAAGCCGGAAGAACTCGCCGGACACGCCGATCATTCTGATCATGCAGCGGCTGCACCAGAACGATCTGGCTGGCTGGCTGCTGGGTGGCGGCAATGGCGAGAAGTGGGAACACCTGAAGCTGTCCGCCTGGAATGACGACGGCACGCCGCTCTGGCCGGAAAAGCACACGGCCGAAGTGCTGCGGCTGATGGAAAAGGCCTCGCCGTACGTCTTTGCCGGCCAGTACCGCCAGCAGCCAGCACCGCCAGGCGGCGCGATCTTCAAGCCGGACGCGATGCAGACCATCGACGCGGTGCCGGTCGGAACGCGCTTTGTGCGGGGCTGGGACCTTGCGGCGACCCAAGGAGGCGGCGACTGGACGGCCGGCGTAAAGATTGGCTGGATGCCAGATGGCCGATACCTGATAGCCCACTCCAACCGCTTTCAAGGCGGTCCGCACGAGGTAAAGACCACGCTGGTCAACACGGCGCAGCTCGACGGAACTGAATGTCGGGTGCGGCTTCCGCAAGACCCTGGGCAGGCCGGCAAAGCCCAAGCGGCCAGCCTCATCAGCGCGCTGGCAGGCTATCCGGCGACCAGTAAGCCAGTCACTGGCGATAAGACGACGCGTGCCAGCCCGTTGGCAGCCCAGGTGAACGTCGGCAACGTGCTGATGCTGCGTGGCGGCTGGAATGCCGAATTTGTCGAGGAACTGCGCATGTTCCCGGCTGGAACGCATGACGACCAAGTGGACGCGGCCAGCGACGCCTTCAACGAATTAGCAGGACCTTCGGACTTCGGTCTGGTGGACTTTGCAGAAGCCGAATTGCGGCGAATGGGGAAATTGTGAGATTCATCAAAGCTCTGTTGAAGTGCGAAACGGCGCTCACGGTGCCGTTTTTTTTGGTCGCTTGGTTCCTTTGCGCCATTGTTGTCTCAGTGAAATCTGGCTACGACATGGCGCGCATGGATTCGGCGGACAAGGCCGAGCTGCTGAATTTGCTGTTTGGGAAGTCTGAATGACGCCCGCAGAGTTGATTCGCAAGGCCATTGGCCAGCGCACGGCAATCACGCCGGCGCAAATTCGGGCGGCCACGAACGGCGCGACCGATAGCGGCCTGAACGGCGGCTTATCCTGGATGGGCCCGATGCAGCCCATTGACGCCCAGCAGTCGCAGGTTGCCGGCCGCGCCTGGGATTTCCCGGTCGGCGTCAACCTCCAGTACACGCCGCGCGGCACAGAAGCAATCAACTTCGACCAGTTGCGCTCGCTGGCTGACAACTTCGACCTGGTGCGCCTGTTGATCGAGACGCGCAAGGACCAGCTGGTCAAGATCAAGTTCAACGTCCAGGCTATCGACCCGAAGCAAGACAGCGATGGAGATCCTCGGATCAAGCAGGTCGAAGACTTCCTGAAGATGCCGGACAAGCGCACGATGTGGCAGCCGTGGCTGCGCGCGCTCATAGAGGACATGCTCGTCATTGACGCTGCGACGGTGTACCCCCGCATGGATCGCGGCGGCGGACTGTATAGCCTGGAGCTGATCGACGGCGCGACGATCAAGCGCGTGATCGACGACTTTGGCCGTCAGCCGCTGCCGCCACAGCCGGCCTTCCAGCAGATCCTGAAGGGCGTGCCGGCCGTCGACTACACCAGTGATGAGCTTATCTACGCACCACGCAACGTGCGCACGCACAAGCTGTACGGCTACAGCCCGCTTGAACAGATCGTGATGACGGTCAACATCGGACTGCGCCGGCAACTTAGCCAGCTCCAGTACTACACGGACGGTAGCACACCCGACCTGATCTTCAGCGTGCCAGCGACCTGGACGATGGATCAGATCAAGACCTATCAGATGTGGTGGGACGCGACCCTTGCCGGGAACACAGCGGCGCGCCGCGGCACCAAGTTCGTGCCGTCTGGCATGTCGCCCTACGACACCAAAGCGCAGGCGCTCAAAGACGACTATGACGAGTGGCTGGCGCGCGTGTGCTGTTTCGCTTTCAGTGTTCCGCCCTCACCTTTCATCAAGCAGATGAACCGCGCCACCGCGCAGAACGCCCAAGAAGCGGCGATTTCTGAGGGTCTGATTCCGCTGATGCAGTGGGTCAAAGATCTGATGGACAGCGTCATTTGGCGCTATTTCGGCTTCACTGATCTGTGCTTTACCTGGCAGGAGGAAAGCGAACAGGATCCGCAGGTCCAGTCGGCCATCTTGGACCAGAAGCTGCGCAACGGAAGCATGACGATCAACGAGGCGCGCGCGATCGACGGTCTGGACCCTGTGTCTGGCGCTGACAAGCTGATGATTTACACCAGTGTCGGCGCCGTTCCGGTCGAAGTGGCCATGGCCGCCCAGCCGGCACCAGAGCCCGAACCCGAGGCACCGCAGCCTGATGCAGAGCCTGGCCAGCCAACTGAGAATGCGCCAAAGCCGGAGAAAAAGCCCGAGCCAGAGGCGAAACCCGCCGCAAAGGTCGAAAAAAAAAAGCTTGCCAAAGCCGGCGTGAGCCCTATTGATCCGGACCGCCAGTCGATCCTGTCGATACAGCAGCTGCTGCAAGACGACCTGGAGGCGTTCCTTCTGATGCAAGCCGGCGACATTGCCGAGCAGATCTCAGACGCTCTGGAGTTGGATGAGCGCGATGTCGGCAAGATCATTGATGGCCTGGACTTCAGCGATTGGATCGACCTGGTCAAGAAGGTGCAGCCACAACTCGAAAGCGCTGCCAAGGATGGCGGCGAGTCGGCGCTTATCCAGATCGGCCAAAGCGATGCTGAGG
Source organism: uncultured Sterolibacterium sp. (assembly GCA_903904605.1). GTDB lineage: Bacteria > Pseudomonadota > Gammaproteobacteria > Burkholderiales > Rhodocyclaceae > CAIYYX01. The sequence goes on along the minus strand of CAIVDC010000040.1, from coordinate 91 downwards.
ACGCATTCCACGTAGTCAACGAAATGGCCGTGCAATTCGCCCAGGACCGCGCGGCGGAAATGGTCGGCATGAAGTATGTCGACGATGAGCT
>CAIVDC010000039.1 GCA_903904605.1 uncultured Sterolibacterium sp. | reverse complement strand
GCCTGATCGACGCCGCTTTCCTGATCGGTGTCGGTATCGCGATGATGTTCGCCTTCGCCAACCCGTTCATTCTCAAGTAATCGCCACCCTTACAAGGAGCGACAACCGTGAATTTGAACGCATCGCTGTTCGCCCAGTTCGGGGTGTTCTTCATTCTGGCTTGGTTCACGATGAAGTTCGTGTGGCCGCCTGTCATGAAGGCGCTCGACGAGCGGGCGCAGAAAATCGCCGATGGGCTTGCGGCCTCGGACAAGGCGAAGACCGAACTCGCGCATACCGAGAAGATCGTCGTCGAGGAAATGCGCAAGGCGCGCGAGTCGGCCACCGATGTGCGGGCCAACGCCGAGAAGCAGGGCGCGCATCTGCTGGATGAAGCCCGGGCCGAAGCCAACCGCATCATCGCTCAGGCGCGCGAAGCCGCCGAAGGCGAGGCCGCCGTCGCAGCGCAACGCGCCAGGGAAACCCTGCGCGAGCAGGTCGCGCAACTGGCCGTGGCGGGCGCCGAACGCATCCTTCGCCGCGAGATCAACGCCCAGGTCCACGCCGAGTTGCTGGCCAACCTGAAATCGGAGCTGTAATCCGCCATGGCCGAGAACGTCACTGTTGCACGCCCATACGCAGAAGCCGCCTTCCAGTTGGCCAGAGCCGGCAATTCCTTGGCCGGCTGGTCCGACATTCTCCTGCGCATGGCGGCCGTCGCCAGGGATCCGGACATGAGTGCCTGCATCGACAATCCGCGCCTGTTGAACGAGGATCTGGCCCAGTTTTTTCTCGGGGTGGTCGGCGAGGGTCTTCCGGTCGAGCAGCAAAACTTCGCCCGCATCCTGGTCGACAACGAGCGCCTGGGAGTGTTGCCCGAGATCTGCGAGCTCTTCGCTGAACTGAAGAACGCCTTCGAGGATACCAAGGAAGCTGCCATCGCTTCCGCCTTTCCGCTCGATGCGGCTGCTCTCTCGACCCTCGTGGCAGACCTCGAACAGCGCTTCCAGTGCAAGATACGGGCATCCGTCAGCCTCGATCCAGAACTCATCGGCGGCGTTCGCATCGCCGTCGGCGACCAGGTGATCGACGCCTCGGTCCGCGGCAAGCTCGCCGCAATGAGCGCCGCGCTACAGAATTAGGAGTTATCTGATGAACCTCAATCCTTCCGAAATCAGCGACCTGATCAAGAGTCGGATCCAGAACCTGCAGCTTGCCGCCACCTCCCGTACCGAGGGCACGGTGGTGTCGGTTTCCGACGGCATCTGCCGCGTGCATGGACTGGCCGACGTGATGCAGGGCGAAATGCTGGAGTTCCCCGGCAATACCTTCGGCCTGGCCTTGAACCTGGAGCGCGACTCCGTAGGCGCCGTGATCATGGGCGAATACGAGCACATCTCCGAGGGCGATACGGTGAAATGCACCGGCCGCATCCTGGAAGTGCCGATCGGCCACGAGCTCCTGGGCCGTGTGGTCAACGCCCTGGGCGAGCCGATCGACGGCAAGGGCCCGATCAACGCCAAGCTTTCCGACAAGATCGAGAAGGTCGCGCCCGGCGTGATCTGGCGCAAATCGGTGTCCCAGCCGCTGCAGACCGGCCTGAAGTCGATCGACGCCATGGTGCCGATCGGCCGCGGCCAGCGCGAACTGATCATCGGCGACAGGCAGACCGGCAAGACCGCGGTCGCAGTCGACACCATCATCAACCAGAAGGGCGAGAACGTCTTCTGCATCTACGTCGCCATCGGCCAGAAGGCATCGACCGTCGCCAACGTGGTGAGGAAACTCACCGAGGCGGGCGCGATGGAATACACCGTCATCGTCGCCGCCACCGCTTCCGAATCCGCGGCGATGCAGTTCCTGGCACCTTATTCCGGCTGCACCATGGGCGAGTATTTCCGCGACCGCGGCATGGACGCCCTGATCATCTACGACGACCTGACCAAGCAGGCGTGGGCCTACCGCCAGGTGTCGCTGCTGCTGCGCCGGCCGCCGGGCCGCGAAGCCTATCCTGGCGACGTGTTCTATCTGCACAGCCGGCTGCTCGAGCGCGCCGCGCGCGTCTCCGAAGCCTGGGTGGAGAAATTCACCAACGGCGAAGTCAAGGGCAAGACCGGCTCGCTCACCGCCCTGCCGATCATCGAGACCCAGGCCGGCGACGTCACCGCCTTCGTTCCGACCAACGTGATTTCCATCACCGACGGCCAGATCTTCCTCGAGACCGACCTGTTCAACGCCGGCATCCGTCCCGCCATCAACGCCGGCATCTCGGTGTCGCGGGTCGGCGGCGCGGCCCAGTGCAAGGTCATCAAGAAATTGGGCGGCGGCGTCCGCATGGCGCTGGCGCAGTACCGCGAACTCGCGGCTTTCGCCCAGTTCGCCTCCGACCTCGACGAAACCACGAGGAAGCAACTGGAGCGCGGCCGCCTGGTGACCGAACTGATGAAGCAGGCGCAGTACTCGCCGATGAAGGTGTCGGAAATGGCCGTCACACTGTTCACCGTCACCAAGGGCTATTACGATGACCTCGACTTCAAGCGCACCCTGGCATTCGAAGCAGGGCTGTTGAGCTTCCTCAAGCAAAGCCATGCCGAGCTTCTGAACAAGATCGAAACCACCAAGGATCTCGACGCCGCAGGCGAAAAGGCCCTCGAGGCGGCGATCGATTCGTTCAAGAAGACCTGGGCCTGATTTTGTTGAAGGTAAATGAGCGGAGCTGACCATGGCTAGCGGCAAGGAAATTCGCACCAAGATCCTGAGCGTGCAGAACACGCGCAAGATCACCAAGGCCATGGAGATGGTCGCAGCCTCGAAGATGCGCAAGGCGCAGGAGCGCATGAAGGCCGCACGTCCCTATGGCGACAAGGTCAGGCAGATCGCCGCCAACCTGTCGCAGGCCAATTCGGAATACAAGCATCCCTATCTCGCCAAGATCGACAGGGTCGGGCGCGCCGGCATCATCGTCATCACCACCGACAAGGGCCTGTGCGGCGGTCTCAATACCAATATCTTGAGGCTGGCACTCGCCCGCATGAAGGAGTGGGATGCCGCCGGCGTCAAGGACATCAGCGTCACTTGCATCGGCAACAAGGGTCTGGGCTTCATGCAGCGTCTGGGCGCCAAGGTGATTTCCAAGGCCACGGCGATCGGCGACACGCCCTATCTGGAAAAACTGATCGGCCCGATCAAGGTTATGCTCGACGCCTTTTCCGCGGGCGAACTGGACGTGGTCTATTTTGCCTACACCCGCTTCGTGAACACCATGAAGCAGGAGCCGGTGCTGGAGCAACTGCTGCCGCTGACCGGCGAGCGCCTGCGCGCAGGGGAAACACATGGCTGGGATTACCTCTACGAACCCGATTCGCAGTCGGTGATCGACGAGCTGCTGGTGCGTTATGTCGAGGCCTTGGTCTACCAGTCGGTGGCCGAGAACATGGCCTCGGAGCAGTCGGCGCGGATGGTGGCGATGAAAGCCGCATCGGACAACGCCGGTACGGTCATCAAGGATTTGCAGATGGTCTACAACAAGACCCGCCAGGCGGCGATCACCAAGGAGATCGCTGAAATCGTCGGCGGGGCTGCGGCAGTTTGACGCTGCGACACTGGACGATGGGCGAGACTTACATGAGCAAAGCGAAGGTTACGGCGAGACCGAATCGCCTAGCTGCTGCCGTTTAAATATATCTATTGTTTGGGGAATGACGATGAGTCAAGGTGAAATCGTTCAGTGCATCGGCGCCGTGGTGGACGTTCAGTTCAAGCGCAGCGAGATGCCTAAAGTGTATGACGCGCTAACCCTGGAAGGCACCGAACTGACGCTCGAAGTTCAGCAACAGCTCGGCGACGGCGTGGTTCGCACCATTGCCCTGGGTTCCTCCGACGGCCTGCGCCGCGGCGTCATGGTGCAAAATACCGGCAAGCCGATCTCAGTCCCGGTCGGGACGGCAACCCTGGGCCGGATCATGGACGTGCTGGGCCGCCCGATCGACGAGATGGGTCCCATCGGCACCGAGGTCCGCCGCTCGATCCACCAGAGCGCACCGAAGTTCGACGAATTGTCCTCGACCAACGAACTGCTGGAAACCGGCATCAAGGTCATCGACCTGATCTGCCCGTTCGCCAAGGGCGGCAAGGTCGGCCTGTTCGGCGGCGCCGGCGTCGGCAAGACGGTCAACATGATGGAGTTGATCCGCAACATCGCCATCGAACACAGCGGCTACTCGGTGTTCGCCGGCGTCGGCGAGCGTACCCGCGAGGGCAACGACTTCTACCACGAGATGAAGGACTCCAGCGTTCTCGACAAGGTGGCGCTGGTCTATGGCCAGATGAACGAGCCGCCGGGCAACCGCCTGCGCGTGGCGCT
>CAIVDC010000038.1 GCA_903904605.1 uncultured Sterolibacterium sp. | reverse complement strand
TAGAGACAACGATATGTCGTCGTAAGGACAATGACAAGAGGGGAAGTCATTTGACCTGACCCCCGACTTTCATCCAGCCATAGCGAGAGTCCTGGGTTGATCTGAACCTTGGTTGTGGCTGCTTGCAAGAGGCCGGCGCGCGAATTGGTCGGGGTTCGCATCGCGCCGGCGGGTCTCTCGGGAGAGAGCGCGGGCGTAGTCGGCGGGCGTGAGATAGCCGAGGCTCGAGTGGGGCCGCACCTCGTTGTAGTCCCGCCGCCAGGCGGCCAGCTTGGCCCGGGCGTCGGCCAGCGAGCCGAACAGGGTTTCGTTCAAGAGTTCATCGCGCAGCTTGCCGTTGAAGCTCTCGCTGAAGCCGTTCTGCTGGGGCTTGCCGGGGGCGATGTAATGCCAGTCGACCTTGCGCTGGTCGGCCCATTCCAGGATGGCATTAGACGTCAGTTCCGTGCCGTTGTCGCTGACGATCGTCACCGGCTTGCCGCGCCAGCCGATGATCGCGTCCAACTCGCGCGCAACGCGTCGGCCCGAGATTGAGGTGTCGGCCACCAGCGCCAGGCATTCGCGGGTGCAGTCGTCATACACCTCCAGGATCCGGAACCGGCGCCCGTCGGTGAACTGGTCGGACACAAAGTCCAGGCTCCAGCGCTGGTTGGCCGCCGTCGGCGTCTCGATCGGCCGCCGCGTTCCCAGAGCCCGCTTGCGCCCGCCGCGCCGGCGAACCATCAATCGCTCCTCGCAGTAGAGCCGCTGGACGCGCTTCTTGTTCACCGCATGGCCTTCGCGCCGCAGCAGCACATGCAGCCGCCGGTAGCCGAACCGCCGACGCTCCTGGGCAAGGGCCTTCAGGCGCTCGCGAAGTTCGCCGTCATCCGCACGCCTGGCCTGATAGCGCACGCTGGCACGGTCGCCGCCGATCACCCGACACGCCCGCCGCTGGCTCATCTCATAGGCCTGCTGCAGATAGGCCGCAGCCTCCCGATGCGCGGCGGGCGTCACCATTTTTTTCCGAGCAGGTCTTTCAGCGCCACGTTGTCGAGCATCGCGTCGGCCAGCATCCGCTTCAGCTTGGCGTTCTCGACCTCCAGCGCCTTCAGCCGACGCGCCTCCGACACCTCCAGCCCGCCATACTTCGCCTTCCACTTGTAGAAAGTCGGCGAGCTGACGCCGTGCTTGCGGCACACCTCCGTCACCGACAAGCCCGCCTCCTGCTCACGCAGGATCGAGATGATCTGCTCTTCCGTGAACCTTGATCGCTTCATTCGTCCGTTCCTTCCTTGGAGCGGACTCTACGCATTTCTGGACGAGTTTCAGGGGGTCAGGTCAATCAGCATGACAACCCCGGTCTCGGCCGCCAAGGTCGGTCTCCTGGGTGTCGACATAGACGTAGGCGGCGAGCTGTGCGCTTTCGGTAAGGATGAGGGAAGCGTGATCGCCCTTGCATCAAGCCTGCGCTGGTCCTCGGACGACCTGGAGATCGGCTGCTGGAACGGCGAGGTCGTGCGCATCATCTTTGCCACTGATACCGATGACC
>CAIVDC010000037.1 GCA_903904605.1 uncultured Sterolibacterium sp. | reverse complement strand
CGCCGCCTGTCGGTCCCGCGCCCAATCCGTCACCCGGCGCAGGATGCGGATGGGGACGTCCCCCTCGATCAAACCCAGATCGGCGATCCGCAGCAACGCTTCGCAATCGCCGTGTTCGACATGAAAATGGGGCGGATCATGGTCCTGATAATACATCAAGACCTTGATCCCGTCGAATTCGGCGATGGTCGGCATCGCTCAGCGGGTCAAACCATGGGCGATGTTGGGAATGTCGAGCGGGACGAAGCCGTAATGCTTCAGCCAACGCAGATCGGCTTCGAAGAAGGTGCGCAGATCGGGGATGCCGTATTTCAGCATGGCGACGCGCTCCACCCCCATGCCGAAGGCGAAGCCCTGATACTTCGTGCTGTCGATGCCGCAGGCCTCCAGCACGTTGGGGTGAACCATGCCGCAGCCGAGAATCTCCAGCCAATCGCCGTAATTGCCCAGCTTCAGCTCGCCGCCCTTGCGCAGGCAGCCGATGTCCACCTCCGCCGACGGTTCGGTGAAGGGGAAGAAGCTGGGGCGGAAGCGCAGCGGCAGATCGTCCACGTCGAAGAAGGCGCGGCAGAACTCCACCAGGCAACCCTTCAGGTGGCCCATGTTGGTCGCCTCGTCGATCACCAGCCCCTCGATCTGGTGGAACATCGGGGTGTGGGTCATGTCGTAGTCGGAGCGGTAGGTGCGCCCCGGCGCGATGATGCGGATCGGCGGCTTGCTGTTCAGCATGGTGCGGACCTGCACCGGGCTGGTGTGGGTGCGCAGCAGCATCCGCTTATCGCCCGCATCGGGCAGATAGAAGGTGTCGTGCATGTCGCGCGCCGGGTGGCCGGGCGGGAAGTTCAGGGCGGTGAAGTTGTGGAAATCATCCTCGATGTCCGGCCCCTCGGCGACCGAAAAGCCCATCTCGGCGAAGATGGCGACCATCTCGTCCATCGTCTGGGTGATCGGGTGGATGCGGCCCTCGGTCTCCGGGCGCACCGGCAGGGTGACGTCGAGCCGCTCCGCCTCCAGCCGCGCCTTCATGTGGGCGGCGGCAAGCTCGGCCTTGCGGGCGTCGAGCGCGGCGGCGATCTCGTCCTTCAGCGCGTTCAGCGCCTGACCGCGCTCCTTGCGCTCGTCCGGCGACAGGCCGCCCAGCTCCTTCATAAAGCCGGTGATGCGCCCCTTCTTGCCAAGCGCGTTCACGCGCACCTCGTCCAGCGCCGGAAGATCGGCGGCGGCGTTGACCAGCGACAGGAGTTCGTCTTTCAGCGCGTCGAGCATGGCGGTTCCCGGCAAGCGTGGGGAAAAATCGGAATGGAAACAAAAAAGGAGCCGGACCCAACGGCCCGGCTCCCTTCTCTAGCACTTGGCGCCTGAAAAAGCGTCTGCGAACGGGTCGCGAACGCCTTACGCGGCGGCCTTGGAGGCGAGCGCGGCCTGGGCCTTGTCCACCAAGGTCTTAAAGGCTTCCGGCTCACGGGCGGCCAGATCGGACAGGACCTTGCGGTCGATCTCGATGCCGGCCAGCTTGATGCCGTTGATGAAGCGCGAGTAGGTCAGGCCATACTG
>CAIVDC010000036.1 GCA_903904605.1 uncultured Sterolibacterium sp. | reverse complement strand
GCCGTTCTAATCATCGGCGGTCTTCTCTTCCACAGGGGTCCGCCAGCCCCTGTTTCGTCTACCCGTCACCAATTCGCCGACGCCAAATTCCGCCGCCGAAGAGCGACGCCATCTAAGCGCGCTGTGGGGCAACCGCTAACAGAAGATCAGCACATGCACGGTATCGACGACCCGCAAGCCGCCGAATAATTCCACCTGGCCCCGAAAACGCTCGACGTTCCAGAGCAGCATCCCCGTATAGAATTGAATTGGAACGAGCAGGAGCATGATGATCTGGTAGAGCATGCTCTGCAATGGGTTGAACTTGTGATACGCGTTCACATGATGCGGGTTGGCTTGTCCCTTGAATATTCCGTAGCCGTAGTACTTGAGCTGAAGGAAGCTTTCACGAAACTGTTTCATCGGGCTCAATTCTGGATGGTAGACCCTGATCTTGTCGGAAAAGAGATAGAACAGAAACCACACGAAGAAATTGCCGATGATCACAAAGCCGATCCAGTTGTGCAGACCGACGGCCGTCTTGAAGGGCATCGCGTTGATCAGGCCGACATATCTGATCTGAATTCCGGTGGCTATCATCATGATGAAGCTAAGCGCGTTGATCCAGTGCCAGATCCTGACGGGAAGCGGGTGAACATAGAGCCTCTGCATTTTCGTCTCTCCTACAGCTTGGTTGTGTCTGAACTGTCTTCAGCTTGAGGCGATTCTGGCCCGCTCTTCGCTGCATTTCTTCTCGGATATTTCCTGAATAGCCATTTCAGGCTCATGTGCGCGATAGGAAAGCCGATGCCGGCGGCCAGCGCGAGCAGGAGAAGCACATCGAGAAGTTTGATCCGGGTGCCACCAATGGCATAGAAGCCACCTACCGAATTCACGGAAGTGGCGGAATTCAGAACCTCTTTATTGGCACCATAGCGAAGCGGTCGGCCATCGGGACCGACGATGGAAATCGTTACGGTCTGGAAGGGCGCTGCGCCCTCGCTGTGACAAGTGTCGCAGTCCTTGATTGCCCGGTTTTTGCCGGCCAATTGGTGCGCCTCGACGCCTGAACTTACCTCCAGGCGCCCGCGCAAGACGGTTTTTCCGTTACCTTCGCTGTTGAATTCCTTGAGCAGGCTCTGCAAGGCCAGGTCATCGAGGCCCAGCCCCTTCGTGTCTGCAGAGCGGGCACGGGTTTCGAACTGCGGAACCCCCAGTTTCTCGGCAACCCGCTCGTGAGCCACATTGTCGTATAGCCTGAGGTCTACCCGTCGCGATGCATTCGGTACGTGGCAGACCGGGCAGGACACCGCCTGAAAATGCCGCTCGGTATTGGGCAGCCATTTTTCGTGCGCCAGCAGCGCCTCCTTGTGGCAGCCAAGGCAGGCGTCTTTGACTTGATCGCCGCTCGCCGGGGCATTGATGTCGTGTGCCCTGTGGCAGTCGGCGCAGATCGGTGCTTTCTTGCCGCTGGCCCGCGCCAGGCCATGTACGCTTCCGGAATAGGCCTTGTAGATGGTCGAGTGACACTTTCGGCAGGGTACATCGCCCATCGGTTCGGAGGCGGCATCGGCTCGGACCGAATGCGGGCTATGGCAATCCGAGCAGAGCGGCGCCATGGGATTGCCTTCGCGGACTAGGGAAGCATGAACGCTGCCTTCGTAGAGCTTGAATTTGTCTTCATGACACTGCCGGCAGACTTCGACCAAGTCAATGGAATTGGCGCGCAAACTGATCTTCTTCTTGCTTGTTCGAGGATGCTTCGCCAGATCGATTTCGGTGTGGCAGCCCGCACACCCTATCGCGTTATGGACCGACTGTGCAAAGGCCTTGCCGGGAATGTGCAGCGAGAGGGATTCGCCGCCGGCCATGGATTTTTCAAAACCTTGCCGGGAATGACAGGCCAGACATTGCTGGTCCGCTTTGGACAGGACGCCATCGGCCGCGAAGAGCGGCATGCCGCTGAAAAGAAATGCCGCCAGGGCAACTGCGGCGATGACCATTTTGAAGATGAATCCGGATCCTGTTTTCCATGGGCTTGCCATGCCTTAATCCCCTGTCCCATTTATCGAGCCTCTGAGTTGCCGGGAGAAAAGCCGCGCCCGGCAACGGTCACCGTCTAGCCCTGAAAAGACGGGTAGCATACTGCATTACTGGCCCTTTATCAGTGCGCCGACCCCTAACCGGGCGAGCGTAGCCAGTCCGACCATGGCTACGGCGAGGATGAACACCATTTTGGTGAAGACGACATCGCAGTTTTCGTCGCCGATCTTGCCCAGCGCCTCGTCGCGGATCTAAGGCATCCCGTGCCGCGCCCACTTCTTTTGACGGATGGCGCTGCGCGCCAACTTGATGATTCGATCCGGATCGCTTGGGTGGTAATCGTAGGCAGCGAGCCGGATCATTTCCTTGGCTGTTTCGAGTGGCGGATAGCCGGTAATACGACCGCGTTCCATACTGCCGCGAAGAAGGGGCTGGCGGCCAGCAACGGACGCTGGCTTGAACAAACCCTTATGGTCTGCGGACAGTCCGAAAGGACAGCCGGGCGGAGCGGGTCGGCTCAAAATGTCTAGCGAGCTAAGCCAAGGCAAGGCGGCAAGCGCGTGAGGCGCTTTTTGTTCTTGTCTGGGGGTGGCCGTAATTCCTAAGCGGCCTTGATTATTTCCAGGCGCGTCAATTCCGCACCGTGACCATCGTCCATCGAGTAGCTGCGGCTGACCAGAACCCAGCCTTGTCTCTGCTCGGCCTCGACAGTCCGGTCCAACTCGCCCTTGTCGACCGCGCAAAGCCGCAGGCGATCCGGCGGCGGGCTACCGGCCCGGCGTTGAGCGGAAGTCGCAGCAATGAGTGTTTTCTTGACCATGAATAACCGTTCCAAATCGCGGAATTTTACTATTTGAGACGCCCCGCAGGCAAGTATTGCCGCGCGATGAATTCGCCACCAAAGTGTATCCGCTTGTTTGGAAAGAATATTATTACACAATCGCGCTGCCGGGCTCGGACCCGGGCAGGTCCTCGGTGAGAGCCTGCCCGGGTGCCGCGATGCGGCTGTCAGCGCGAGATAATCGTCGGCGGATTGGTCATTTCGCGCTCGACGACCGGCGCGGGCGGCTTGGAGAACCATAGCTGATACATAGTCACCCCCCACATGAACGCAAAGCTCATGCCCATGAAGCCGCCGGCAGTCATCACCACCCAGGCGAACGGATGATAGAGCTTGGTGAAATACCAGGAACTGACATCAAGCACCAGGCAGAGGAAGGGCATCGCCACGACCGTACACTTGAACCAGACTGGCCGCACATAGGCATGGCTGAACATCAGGCCCATGATGAAGAAGACGAAAGTGAGGCCGAACAGGTGGATGTGCGAGACGCGGACTAGGGTGAAGACGTCGGTGCCGGTGTCCCTCTCGGTCACCTTCTTCAGGTTATCGTAGCCGTTCAGGTTCGGCAGATGCGGATTGCTGCCGTCGTGGCAGGTCATGCATCGCTTGTCCAGAATCGGCTTGACGCTGGCATCGTACTTGTCCTTGTTGGCGCCGTCCCCCACCCAGCCGATGATGGTCGCGGCTTCCTCGGCCGGCAGCATGGAGGACATCGGTCCGCGTAGCGCCGCTTCGATGCGGGACCCTTTTCCCGAGCCGGTGTAGGCGATGACGATGTCCTGGTAGGTCAGGGTATTGCCTCCGCCGTCGCGGCCGGAGTAGCTGTGAAACAAATAGATGATGGCGAAGAGGTAAGCCAGACCGAGCACGAGCAGCGTACAGGTGTACAGGACGCGCTGGCTGTATGGCAACTGCGAATAGTGGGTATAAAGCTGGTGCAGTGGATCAGAATTCATCTTTACTTCCTCAGGTCTTGCGGGAGAGCGCATTCGGGCGCGGCAATAGCCGCATCAGAACGCGCCAACCACGGTTTTTGGAACTTGTTACTTGCCAGGCTGCGTTATGAATACGACTGCGCGCGCCTTTTGCTGCGCATAGTAGGTCGCGAGGTTGTCGATTTCGGCGTCGGTCAGCCCGAAGGCCATGGCGGCCATCGTGGTGTTCTTCCGCTCGCCTTTCTGATAGGCATGCAGCACCTTGTCTATGTAGTCGGCGCGCTGCGCCGCAAGGGCGGGGAAGCGGGGGTCGGTGCTGTTGCCGTTGACGCCGTGGCAACGGTCGCACCGCGCCACCCATTCGGCGGTCGTCAGCGGCTTTCTCACCTTGGGCGGCTGCGGTTGCAGGCTTGAGTAATAGGCGGCGATGTTCTTCATGGCGGGCTCCTCGATGGCCGCCGCCAGCGACTTCATGGTCTCGTCGCTGCGGGTGCCGCCCTTGTAGGCCTTGAGCGCGTCGACCAGGTAATCGGCATCCTGGCCGGCGAGGCTGGGCGTCGCAGGACTCCCGCTGACGCCGTGGTCGCCGTGGCAGCCGCCGCAGTCGGTGGCTGCGGTCTTGCCTGCAGCCGCGTCCCCATGGGCGGTGGTCTGGGCCCGGGCAGGCTTTTGCAGGGCATAGTAGAGCGCGATGTTGCCCATCTCGGTCTCGGACACTGCGGCCAGCATGGTTTTCATCATGTCGTTCTTGCGCTGTCCGCTCTTGTAGGCCTGCATGGCGCCGACCAGAAACTTCGGATCCTGCCCTATCAGATTGGGCACACCGGCCGTCTTGCTGACCCCGCCCTCACCGTGACAACCGGCGCAGCCCGAGGCGGCGGCCTTGCCTGCCTGGACCGGATCGAGCTTGGCCGCGGTAGGCCGGGTGTTGCTCGGCGTGGCCGGATCCAGGCTGGCATAGTAGGCAGCCACCTTGACCAGGGCGTCGTCGCTGAGAAACTTTACTGCGGCCTGCATGACGGGGCTGCCGCGCGCACCAGCCTGGTAAGCCCGCAACTCAAGATGCAGATAAGCGGGGCGCTGGCCGGCGAGGTGGGGCGTGCCCTTGTTGTTGCTGATGCCTTTGGCGCCGTGACAACTGGAACAGGATGCGTCGGCGAGGCGCTTGCCCTCCGCGATATCCAGGGAGGAGGCATTCACGGCCCTGAGGTCGTCTTCAGGGGAGTTGGCGACAGGCTGCGCTGCTCCATTGGGCGAATAAGCCAATATTGTCATGCCTGTCGCCAGCACCAAGGCCAGAATCAGGGTCTGTGCGCTTCGTTTCATCCATTTCACCTCAAACGGTCATTACGAACAATCTCAAATTATACCTCCTTATTTGGGGTCACTTCTGCGAGCGGCAGCCCATTGTTTCATGCCCGGGAGGAATCACTCCTTCTTCCGGTCGTCGTCCCCGGATGAGGAGTTCTCCATGAACCGGCAGGAGCCCACACCGAACAAAACAACCACTATGACAAATATACCCAGCAGCCAAAACACGTTGTTCAGGTCCATTTTGTCCCCCTTCTATGATTGTTTTAATGAGCGGCCTTGCCATCTTCCCATGGCGGGAACAGCCGCACGGCTATCGTCAGCAAGATGAAGGGCGCCATGAGAATTATGGCGGCAGTCAAGCCGCTTTCCTGCTCGAACCAGGGCATGTGATATGTGAGCAGTCCTTTGCCGGTTTTGGAGATTTCCTGTCCGCCGACGACAACGTTCCAGCGCATCATCAGTACCCCGACGAGAACCAGCATGGAACTGGCAACGACGCCTGCGATCAGGGCCTTGCCCCGCGTGCCCCGCCAGATCATGGTGGACAGCAGAAGCAGCGGAATCAGCGAGCAGATGCCCAGCTGGACGGTCCAGAAAGGAATCACCAGCGGACCCGTGACGTACTGCAGGATCATTTCGATGCCCTCCCGGCCCCGGTACATCATGCTGGCAAATTCCACCGCCTCCAGCATCAGGGCGAACATCATGAAGCCCCATAACGTATAGGCCATGCCCTTGACGCAGTCCAGGTCGATCGGGACCTTGCGCAGTTTGCAGGACAGGACATAGAGTACGATCAACAGCGCAACGCCGGAGATGATCGCGGAAAACAGGAAGATCGGCGGCATCAGATCGGACGACCACCACTCCCTGGATTTCAGCGAACCGAAGACGAAGCCGACGTAACCATGCAGGCCGTGGGCGCCGGGAATGCCGACGACGGCCAGGGCGAAGATCCACTTCCGGTCATAACTCATCGCCTTTTCCGAGACATCGTAGGATCCTAGGGTCAGGACACGATAGAACAGACCCAGCAGCCCCTTCCTTTGCTGTGCCTGCTGGATGATGTGCGGCCGGAACACGAACCAGTTTTCCATCAGCAGGAGAATGACATAGAAGGCCGCGGCATAACCGAAAACGGCGAATGCCGAGGTGGTGTGCGGCGTGATCATCGGGTTCAAGGCCCGCTCGGGATGGCCTAGGTGGAGTAGCAGGGGCATCGGCACGAAGATCATGCAGCACAACGATGTGAGCATGGCGAAGTGCGCGACCGGCTTGAAGCGCTGCATGCCGAAGACCTGGTAGAGGCTGGACATGGTGAATGCGCCGGCCACCAGTCCGGTCAGGTAGGGGTAGATGACGATCATGACCGTCCAGGGAATAACCGTCTCGTTGGGATAGACATAGCCGGTGTAGGGTGCCACATGAAAGAGCGCTTCCATTAGCTCACCTCCTTGTCGATGCCCACATAGAACACATTCGGGGCGTTGCCGGATTCGGGCCTGAGGACATTCACCCGGTTGTTGCGCAGGAAAATACTGATGGGACTCTGCTTGTCATTGCGATCGCCGAAGACGCGCGCACTGACCGGGCAAACTTCGACGCAGGCGGGATTCAGGCCCTTGGTGATGCGGTGATAGCACCAGGTGCACTTGTCGGTAACGCGCTTTTCCTCGTTGAAGAAGCGGGCGCCGTAAGGGCAGGCCTGGACGCAGTACTGGCAGCCGATGCAATAAGTGTGGTCGATGACCACCACGCCATCCTCCGTCTTGTAAGTCGCACCGGTCGGACACACCTGCACGCAGGCCGGATGGGTGCAGTGGTTGCAGAGTTTGGGCACGAAAAAGGCCTTCTCCACCTTCGCGTCCTTGTATCGATTGGCGAATCGATACTTCCCCTCCGCACCCGCGGCCGCGATGTTGACCGGGTCCTGCTGGCTGTCGATGCGCGCATGTTCCTCACCTTCGAGCGTGACGTAGCGCTCCACCCAGGTGCGGAAGTGATTGGGATCCTTGGCGACGTTGTTTTCCACCTTGCAGGCCTCGACGCACCGCAGACAGCCGATGCACTTGGTGGCATCGACGCCGAAGGCCCAATGATGCTTGGTCCAGTCATACCCCGGTATCGCCGGAATTATGTCCGTTTTGGCAGGCGCCTCGGTGGCCGCGGCTTCCGTCAGCAGCGTGCCGGCCGCGATCGCGATGCCGCCGCCGCCGACGACGCCGCCGAACAGGCGCAGGAACTTCCTGCGCCCTTCCTCCTCAAGCTTCTCGACTGTATTTTCCATGTTTTCCTCTTAAGGCCATATGTTTCCGACTTGTCTTACCTGCAGGCAGCGTTGGCGAAGTAAGCCGCCAAGGCTGCCGCATCGGCATCGTTGAGATCCTTGGCGACCTTGCTCATCATGCTGTTCTTGCGTTCGGCCCGGTAGGACTTGATGGCGCTCTGGAGATAGTCCTTTGATTGCCCGGCCAGGCTGGGCCACATGGCCTGGCTGTTGATGCCGTTTGCGCCGTGGCAGGAGAAGCACTGGGCGGCAAGCGCCTGGCCTCTGGCGGCTTCTTTCGCCTCGCCGTTCTGGGCGCTCTTGCATTGCAGGCCGGAGAAATAAGCCGCGAGGTTTTCCGCAGCCGCATCGCTCAGGTCCTTGGCCATTCCGCTCATCAACTCGTTCTTCCGCAGGCCTTTCTTGTATCCCTTGATGGCATCGGCAAGATAAATCTCATTTTGTCCGGCGAGGTTGGGTATCGCCGGGTCTTCGCTGATCCCGGCCTTGCCGTGGCAGGCTGCACAATCTCCGGCGATTGCCTTTCCCGCCGCCGCATTGCCAGGCCGTGACGTCGAAGCCAAGGCGCCGACGAAAGTCCTCGGCGAGTGGACGTTGTGGCAAGCCTTGCATTGCTGCTCTCCGGCGTGCGCGGCGACGACGATTTGTTTCTGTTCAGCAGGCCGACCGGGCATCTGCTCATGGCACTGGGTGCACAGTTTCACGGTATCGCTCGGGATATCGAGCTTCAGATTGTCCGGATGATCCGTTCCGGTGGAGGAGTGATAGGCGCCGGGTTTCATGACCCTACTGCCTGCGGCGCCGTGACAGACCTCGCACTTGACGATCTTGCCGATGCCCGGATTATTGTGTACGCCCTTGGACCACACGTCGTATATCGCCGCGTGGCATTGTTCACAAGACTTAGGGGTATGGAATTTTGGCCGGTCCGAGGCGATTTCCGCCACGGAATCGCCTCGATAGTGGCCAAACTGGTAGAAGGACTTGACAGTCAGAAGCTGCTTCCCGGCATAACCGAGCACACCGAGGACAACCAAGAGGAGCACGAGTCGGGAAATATGTTTTGGCATGATTTCGTTTCTTGATCAGTTAACGTTCGAGTGCAACGGCCCTGGGGCTAGCCCCAGGCTATTTCGCTACAGTGATGCCTTGATTGAACATGTAGATGACCGCATTGCGCATCTCGGCGTCGGTGAGGTCGGCCATGCCGCCGCGGGCCGGCATACCGCCATGCCCGTTGATCGCGGAGCGCACCAGTGCATCCATGCCGTTCGCGCCGCGCGGTATCCAGGCGGCCCGGTCGCCGATCTTGGGGGCTCCATTGACGCCGGTCTGGTGACACTTGACGCACTGCTCATGGACGACGTCCTTGCCCGTGCGCTCGGCGATCTTTGCGCTCTTGTTGGTCGGCGCGGTCCAGTGGCCGCCGGACTGGTTGACCATATAGGTGATGGCGCTTTGAATCTCGAAATCGCTGAGGGCGGGATTGCCGCCGTGCGCCGGCATCTTGCGGATGCCTTTCAAGGCGCTCTGCGTCAGACCACCGAGGCCGCGCTCCTCGCGGGGACTCCAGGCCTGCTTGTCGCCGATTTTTGGCGCCCCGTTGGCGCCGCTGGCGTGGCACTTGGCGCAAACGGCGTCTACCACCTCCTTGCCGCTGCGCTCGCCTGCCTTGGCTTGCGCCGCTTCAGGGAGGACGGCCAGTGAGATGGCAAGGGCGATGGCTGTTATGATCAGCGGCTTTGGTGCATTGATATGGCTCATGATTGTCTCCAATGATTCGAGGGTGAACTACCTCACCCATATTATCCCCAGCTTCATGAATGCGACCATCGAGGCGCATATTGAGGTGCTTGACCAGGCCCCGACTTGATCTCGATCAAAAATCCCACTATTAGAGACGCCGGTCGGCAGCTAAGCCCATGATGCAGACCCTAGCCCCGCTCCTGGTCACGCTCGCCATCCAGGTGATGACGGCGCTTTCGATGATGGTAATGCCCGTGCTGGCGACCAATGCGGCGGCCGATGTCGGCGTCTCGGCCACCTATGTCGGCCTGTTCGTCGCCTTCATCTACCTCGGCGCAATGCTCTCGTCGGTGGCCGGCGGCGCTTTGGTGCTGCGCTTCGGCGCCATTCGCGTGAGCCAGGTCTGCCTGTTGATCTGCGCCGCAGGCCTCGTCATCGCCACGCTTGGGCTGCCTTCGGCCATGATCGTTTCGGCGCTGGTGGTCGGCTGCGGCTATGGTCCGATCACGCCGGCCAGCTCCCATGTGCTGGCGAAGAGCACGCCGGCGCACCTCACCGGTCTGGTGTTCTCGCTCAAGCAGACGGGCGTGCCGCTGGGAGGGGCGCTGGCCGGGGTTTTGGTGCCGCCGCTGGTGATCATTGCCGGCTGGCGCGGGGCTTTGGCCTGCGTCGCCCTGATCTGCCTGGCGGTCGCCGCCCTGGCGGAAGCAGTGCGTGTCGGCATCGATACCGACTGCGAACCGGACCGGCGCATCGACTTCATCGCGATTTTCGCACCGCTGAGACTGGTACTCGGCGATGCCCCGATCCGGGGGTTGGCCCTGGCTTCCATTCTCTACTCGGCGATGCAGTTGTGCCTGATGGGCTATCTGGTCACCTATCTGGTACAGGATCTGGCGATGTCGCTGCTCCAGGCCGGGGTGATGCTGGCGGCGGCTCAGGTGGGTGGCATCTTCGGCCGCATCGTCTGGGGCACGGTCGCCGACCGCTGGGTTCCGCCCCGGCGCATGTTCGGTCTGCTCGGCTTGACCATGGCGGGAGGCGCCGCGGCGACCGCGCTGTTCTCCGCGGCCTGGCCAAACGGGGCTGTGGCAGCGACTGTGACGCTGTTCGGCGCTGCTGCGATCGGCTGGAACGGCGTGCTTCTGGCGCAGGTGGCGCGCCTGGCCGCGCCGGGCAAGGTCGGTCTGGCGACCGGCGGTACCTTGTTTTTCACTTTTTTCGGCGTGGTGATCGGCCCGCCGGTGTTCGGCGCCATCGTCGGCACCGGCTTGGGCTACCCGGCGGCGTTTCTGCTGCTGGCGCTGCCCGCCTTGCTGGTCGGGATGCGCTTCACCTTTGGTCGCCGAGCTGACCGGTGATTTGCTCGGTCAGCGGCCGGCCGAGACGGTGATATTCGCTGCCCTGGAACACCAGCGGTGGCCGGTCAAAGCGCGCGAAGCCATCAACCTGGCCGACAAAAATCAGATGATCACCGCCGGGGTGATGAGCCACGTTGTGGCATTCAAACCAGGCGCAGCAGCCCGACAGAAGCGGTGCGTCGCCTGCGCCCGGGGTGAACTCCACGCCGGCGAACCGGTCCGCCCGCGTCCCGGCGAAGCGTTCCGACAATGCCTGTTGATCTTGCGCCAGCACGTTGATGGCGTAGTGGCCGCAATTCCGCATCGGCGGCAGCGATGGCGAATCGAGTGAAAGGCTCCATAGCACGAGCGGCGGATCGAGCGACACCGAGGCAAACGAGTTGATGGTGATGCCGGCCAGCGCTCCGTCGCGGCCTCGCACCGTGATCACTGCCACACCGGTTGCGTAGCTGCCCAGCGCGTCGCGGAAAGCGCGCTTGTCGAAATTGCTCATGGAGTGCACTGGTGCGGACAATTCACTATCCTCGGCTAGAATGCTTTCATTTCGATAATCGGGCGACCATGAGATTCGGCACCCCCTCCCCCTCTCAGCGCATGCGTGATGCTGTCCGGTAGCGGCGAACCCGGCAAGGAAGTGATTATCGCCGCACAGCACCCCGGCGCCGAAAAAATCTCAGCGCTGAGGCAGACCGACGGTTTTTCCCGAAGGCTGATTGCCTGGCACAAGCAGCACGGCCGCCACGACCTGCCCTGGCAGCGGGCCCGGGATCCCTATCGCGTCTGGTTGTCAGAGATCATGCTGCAGCAGACGCAGGTCGCCACGGTCATTCCCTATTACCAGCGCTTTCTCGCACGCTTCCCCGAGCTTCCTGAACTGGCCGCCGCACCCGTGACGGAAGTGATGGCGCTTTGGAGCGGACTGGGTTATTACGCCCGGGCGCGCAACCTTCATGCCGCTGCCCGCGCGGTGATGCGTGACCACGGCGGCAGGTTTCCGCAGGACCCCGGGATCATCGGTCAGCTGCCCGGCATCGGCCGATCCACCGCCAATGCCATCGCGGTGTTCTGCTTCGGAGCCGCCCTGCCGATCCTCGACGGCAATGTCAAGCGCGTGCTCTGTCGCCACTTCGGTCTGGCCGGCTTTCCCGGCCAGCCGTCGGTGGACAAGGCGTTGTGGCGAATCGCTGAGTCCGTGTTGCCCAGGCGCGCCGTCAGTACTTACATCCAGGCGCAGATGGACCTCGGCGCCACGCTGTGTACGCGGTCGAAGCCGCGCTGCAGCGTTTGCCCGCTGGCGGACAGTTGCGTCGCCTTGAGCGAGAACCGGGTCCTGCAACTGCCCGAAACGAAGTCCCGGAAACCGTTGCCGAGCAGGGAGACGAGGGTGCTGATATTGACCGAGGCGGGCAGGGTGCTGTTGCAGCACCGTCCGCCATCCGGCATCTGGGGCGGTTTGTTGAGTCTGCCGGAACTGCCCGGAGATGCCGAGCCGGCCGCCTATGCGGCGAGCGTCCTGGGCTGCGAAGTGGATGGCTTCATTGCGCTTTCCCCGTTGCGCCATACCTTCACGCATTTCCGCCTGACCTTGCGGCCCTTCCTGGGCCGGGCGCACCTCCTGCCGCTCGTTGCCGACAGTGCCGACCGATACTGGCTTGCCCGGCATGAACTGGCAACTGCAGCACTGCCGGCGCCAATCCGCAGCCTGCTCGAAAAAGCCCTTCACCAACTGTTCTAGCGACCTGTGGGGCGTCTTCATGCCGCTAGGGCCCGGTGGCGCACCAGCACCTGCATCGTTTCTCCGAAGCAGGCGGCGAGCAGTTCGGCGAGATAAACCGAGCGGTGCTGGCCGCCGGTGCAGCCGATGGCGACGGTGAGGTAGGCTCGGGAATCGCTGACATAGGCCGGAAGCCAATCGGCGACGAAGCGGCGGATGTCCTCTGCCATGCGCGCCACTTCGGGCTGGGATTCGAGAAACTGCGCCACTGCCGGGTCGCGCCCGGTCAAGGGCCTTAGGCGCGGATCGTAGTGCGGGTTGGGCAGGCAGCGCACATCGAAGACGAGGTCGGCGTCGAGCGGCAACCCGTTCTTGAAGCCGAAGGACTGGAAGAGCAAGGTGAGGCCGGCCTTGGCGTCGAGCCCGGCGAAATCCTTGATGAACCCGCGCAGCGCGTTCGGCAGGAGCTTGCTGGTATCGATGCGGTGACCCAGCGCCGCGATGTCGGTGAGCGCTTCGCGCTCCTTCGCGATGGCCTCGGCCAGGGTGATGTCATTGCGGCCGAGCGGGTGGCGCCTGCGCGTCTCGGAGAAACGCTGGATCAGGACCTCGTCGCGCGCGTCGAGGAACACCAGGCGCAGATCGACGTCGGAGGCGCGCAGGTCCTGCAGTTGCTGCGGCAGGGCAGTGATGCCGATGCCGCCGCGCATATCTACCGCCACCGCGACGCGGTCTATATCCTCTCCGCGCAGATGCTCCACCAGCTGCGGCATGAGCGGAGCCGGCAGATTGTCGACGCAATAATAGCCGGCATCCTCGAAGACATTGAGGGCGATGCTCTTGCCTGAACCGGACAGTCCGCTGATCAGAACGAGTTGCATGGCAGAAGGAAAGTCAATCGCCGCGGGGCTGTCATGAGCGCGTCTTGGCGCGGGGGTGGGCCGCGTCATAAACCTTGGCCAGATGCTGATAGTCGAGGTGTGTGTACACCTGGGTCGTGCTGATGCTGGCATGCCCCAGCATTTCCTGGACTGCGCGCAGGTCCCCCGAGGATTGCAACAGGTGTGAGGCAAAGGAATGGCGCAGCATGTGTGGATGGACATGCTGTCCGAGCCCTTGCCGCTGCGCCCAGCGACCAAGGCGCAATTCGATTGCGCGCGGCGTGATGCGCGAGCCGCGGCGGCTGACGAAGAGCGCAGGTTCCCCGGCGTGGGCCAGGACATGGCGCTCCGCCAGCCACGCCTCCAGAGCGGCATGGGCTTTGGCGCCAAGGGGAACGGTCCGCGTCTTCTCGCGCTTGCCGGTGACCGTGACTTCTTTCTCTGCCAGTTGCATGCCGCCGCAGTCCAGCGAGGCCAGTTCGGCCAGGCGCAGGCCGGAAGAATAGAACAACTCGAACATGGCCTTGTCCCGCAGTTCCAGCAAATCGTCTGCGGGCTTGTCGAGCAAGGCACCGACCTGTCCGATGGAAAGCACCTTGGGCAGGTCCTTGCGGCGCTTGGGCGGATGCACTCCCTGGCAAGGGTTCTGCGGCAAGCGGCTGTTGCCGCCCAGCCAGCGATAAAAGCTCCGCCAGGCGGAAAGTTTGCGGGCGATGGATCGCGCAGACTGGCCGCGGCTGTTGAGTTGCATGGCAAAACGCCTGATGTCCGAGGGTTTCAGCGCTGCCAGCGGCTCGGCCATCGCCAACTGCTGGAGCGTCTTCAGGTCGCTGCCATAGGCGGCCAGGGTGTGGACACTTGCCCTCTTTTCATGGGCGAGGGCTGCGAGGAAAAGGATGACGCTCGCGTCGCGCTGATCCATGGTCTTAGAGCGTCCGTATCAGGGCCGCGCAAGCCAGGTCGCCCAAGCGGGTCAGAAAAAGGGTGCCCATCTCCGGATAGAAACGGTGCATCTCTTCGCTGCCGAGCGCGAGCAGGCCTATCGTCTCGGTGCCGCGCTGGAGCGGCATCAATGCGACCGAGCGTACGTTAGGGTCGAGCCAGGACAGGGCCTCGAACCTGGCGCTCGGACCGCAAAGCGGATGCCTGAGGCCGGCGGCGAACGCCTGTGTCGCCGTATCCGCAGTGGCGAACTCGACGCGGCCTTCCTCGCCTTGCGGCGCATTGATGCCCCACAGCCGCAACGTGACGTGCGGCACGGCGAAATCGGTGCCGAGATGGGCATACAGCGCGGCGAGCACCGCCGGGAAATCGCCGGCGGCAACCAGCGATACCGCGAGACGGTGCAGCTTTTCGCCGATCGCGTCGTTTTCCTCGCCGAAGTGTAGCAACTCCGCCAGTTTGCTCTCCAGCTTCCTGGTGCGGTCGCGCAACGTGCCGAGCTGGCGCTCGGTGATGGAAATGGCATGGCCGCCGTGCTGATCCGGAATGAGCACCTGCGCCAGCAGGTCCGCGTAATGATCAAAGAATTCCGGATGATTCTTCAGGTAAGCCGCGACCTCTGTTGCGTCCATAGTCTTGTTCCCTTCAGGCAGGCAGGTTTATTTCGCCGATAAAGACCGTGATCGCCGGACCGGTCATCAGGACCGAGGCGCCATTTCCGGCCCACTTGATGAGCAGTTCGCCGCCGTGCGTTGTTACCCGCACCGGCGATTCAAGCAGGCCGCGGCGGATGCCGGCGACCACGGCGGCACAGGCGCCGGTGCCGCAGGAGAGCGTCTCGCCGGCGCCGCGCTCATAGACGCGAAGCCGGATCTCATGACGGCCGACCACCTGCATGAACCCGGCATTGACGCGTTTCGGGAATCTCGGGTGGGACTCGATAAGCGGCCCGAATCGTGTGACCGGCGCGCTGTCGATGTCGGCGACGACCTGCACCGCGTGCGGATTGCCGATCGAGACTGCGGTGATCTCGAATGCCTGCGCCACTCCGGCCTCTTCCACTTCAATGCGCTGGACCAATGCCGTCGAATCGCTTTCGAAAGGGATTTCCGCAGGATCAAAGCGCGGCACGCCCATGTCTACGGTGACCTCGCCGTCCGCTTCAAGCTGCGGCGCGATGATGCCGGAACGGGTCTCGACGCGCAACACGCGCTTGTCGGAAAGACCCTGCTCATGCACGAAGCGCACGAAGCAGCGCGCGCCGTTTCCGCACTGCTCGACTTCGCCGCCATCGGCGTTGAAGATGCGGTAGCGGAAATCGACTTCCGCCCGGCTTGGCCGTTCGACGACCAGGATCTGGTCGCAGCCGATGCCGAAGTGGCGGTCGGCAAGAAAGCGAGCCTGCGCCGTCGTCAAGTTTACGTCCTGGCGCACGGCGTCGATCACGACGAAGTCGTTGCCGAGGCCGTGCATTTTCGTAAAACGGATTCTCATGCCATGGTCGCAGCTTGAATTGCCCGGGAAAACCGGTACGCCGATATTACCTGAGGGAGCATTGCCGTGATCTGCCCAATTGAGCGCCTAATAGGGGTTTCTTTCGCCGGGAGGCCGGGTCTTGAAGCGTTTGTGCAGCCAGAGGTATTGCTCGGGCATGTGCCTTATCTCATCCTCGATGAAGGCGTTCATTCGGCGCGTGTCCGCTTCGATGCTGGGGCCCGGAAAGTCTGTCCAGGCCGGCCCGATCTCGACGACATAGCCCGCTCCGCCGGGCAGCATACGGGTGATGACCGGCAGCACGGCGGCGTCGGAGATGCGCGCCAGCCGCGACAGACCGGTGATGGTCGCCGCCGGTACGCCGAAGAACGGCACGAATATCGTGTCCCGCTCGCCGTAGTCCATGTCAGGCAGGTAATAGAAGGGCTTGCCTGCGCGCATTGCCTTGATCGCCTTGCGCGTGCCTTCCTGGCGCGAGAGCAGGGTGGAGCCTCCGAAGCGGCTGCGCCCCTTGAGCAGGGCTGCGTTGAACAGCAGGTTCTTCTGATTGGCGTAGATGCTGACGATGTCGAATTCGAGCATGATCCGCGTCCCGCCCATGTCGAGACCGATGAAGTGCGGCACCAGCAGGATCACCGGGCGTCCGGCAAGCGCTTTGAAATTTGCGAGTCCTTCGAGGCGCACCAGCTTCCTCAGGCGCGCTGGCGACGCCCACCAGAGCAGGCCGCGCTCCAGAAAACTGCGGCCGAAAGCCTCGAAGTGCCGCCGGGCCAGATCGATTCTCCCGGCCTCGGTCAGCTCGGGAAAACACATGCGCAAGTTGGTGATGGCGATCCGGCGGCGCTCACCGGCCAAGGCGAAAAGCAGCCGACCGAAGCCGATGCCAAGCGGCGCCAGCCATGAGAGCGGGAGAAAGTGCAGCAGCCACATCAGGCCCAGGGCGAGACGGGTCATGAGGCCGCCCCGATTTCGACTGGCCCGGGCGTGTCCGCCGGCGCCGCGACCCCCGCAGGCACCTTGTAGCGGTTGTAGCCCCAAAGATACTGTTCCGGGCATTCGAGGACCAGCGTCTCCAATTCATGATTGAGCTGCGTGACGCGCTCCGCCAGCGTACCGATGAGCGGTGATGAAAGGGCGCGCACGTGGAGGTGGTAGCCGGCACCGTAGGCCAGGCGCCGGGCATAGGCCATGAGGACAATGCTGCCGCCTTCGGCCAGGCGGGCGGCCAGCGTCATGGTGTAGGCTGGACGACCGAAAAAAGGGGCCCAGATCCCTTCGCCGAGACCCGGCACTTGGTCGGGCAGGATACCCGCAGCCTCACGGCGCCTCAATGCCTTCATCAGCAGGCGCACGCCGGAAAGGTCGGCCGGCGCCAGCACGAGCCGGGCGCCGCGGCCCTGCTCCAGCAGTGGCTGCAGCCAGGCTTGTTTGGGCGGCCGGTAGAGCACGGTGAGTGGCTTTTGCGCGGCATAATATTGGGCGGTGATCTCGAAGCAGCCCAGATGCGGCGTCAGGAACAGGATGCCGCGGCCGTCGCGCCAGGCGGCTTCGACCAGTTCCCAGCCGGAGACGCGGGCGATGCTTTCGAGCACTTCCTCCTGCGGGCGAAGCCAGATCCTGGGCAACTCGACGACGCTCTTGCCTGCCTCGGCGATGGCCGAGTTGCGCCCGGCAGTGACGCCCGCCTGAGCCGTGTTCTCGCGCAAATGGCGGCGATAAGTGGGCGATGCCAGATAGGCTAGCCAGCCGGCCAGGGCGCCGAGATTATGCAGCAGTGGCAGCGGCAGATAGGCTAGGAGGC
Source organism: uncultured Sterolibacterium sp. (assembly GCA_903904605.1). Lineage (GTDB taxonomy): Bacteria > Pseudomonadota > Gammaproteobacteria > Burkholderiales > Rhodocyclaceae > CAIYYX01. The sequence continues at coordinate 6,817 of CAIVDC010000036.1, read as the reverse complement.
GGAACAGAAAAGCCATGGACGAATTGTGCCCGATTGCCTAGGATGTTTACGGCGGAGGCCGAATTGTCCACGATCTGCTGGCGCTGGGGAAGGAAAATGTTAGAGTATCGCCATCATCACAGGAGGAGTCAAAATGAAGACCGTTCGACAACTGCTGGCAACGAAGGACAGCGGCTTGCGCACTATCAGCTCCGCGACCCGCGTCATTGAAGCCCTCAAGTTGATGGCGCTGCACGACATCGGGGCGCTTCTGGTCGTCGATGACGGGAAGCTGGTCGGCATCCTGTCGGAGCGCGATTACGCCCGCAAGATAGCCCTGGTAGGCAGATCCTCGTCCGACGTGACGGTGGCGGAAATCATGACCACCAAGGTTACCAGCGTCGGCCCGGGGCAGACGGTGGATGACTGCATGCAACTGATGACCGACGGTCGCTTTCGTCACCTGCCGGTGCTGGACGAGGGCCGTTTGATCGGCGTTCTTTCGATCGGGGATCTCGTCAAGGAAGTGATATCGGACCAGGCGGCCGTCATTCAACATCTGGAAAGCTATATTCAGAGTTGACGGGTTATGGGGGCTGGCTGCGCTGAATGCGGCCCGGATGCTTATGCTGGCCCGGTCGGGCCTCTGCGCTCTCCTCGGCGAAAGCGCGTCAAGGGAGGCGCTGCTTGCAGAGCGGATGGTGCGGGCCTAAACTGAAACTGCCCGGGCTAGTGCCAGGACTTCTCAACCAAAAACATAGGGAGGCTGGAAATGGAAAATAGCGTCTACAAGATCATTGAAGTTGTCGGCACCAGCAAGAGTTCATGGGAAGATGCAGCGAAGAACGCGGTGAACGCCGCAGGCATGAGCGTGCGGGATCTTCGTGTCGCGGAGATCACCAAGCTCGACATGGTGATCGACAAAGGTATGGTCGCGTCGTTTCGGGCGCGCGTGAGTCTCTCTTTCAAGTATGAAGCGGAGACAAAAGGAAAGGTTAAAAGCAAGGGCAAGGGCAAGTAGCACCATCCCCGCGGCCATCGAGCGGCTTCCGGCAAAGGCGCTGGTCGTAGCTTGTGCCGGATCCTCCGGCACAAGCCGACCCTATGCCGCGGGGGGCTTCGCCCCTCTTGCTATAATGAGCGCATGAAATCCCTCACCGGTCCAGACATTCAGCTTAGTGTTGTCCTCTTGCTGGCGAGCGAAGACGCTGTCTGCCGCTGAATGGCGAAAAAAGTCTATATCCGCAGCTTCGGCTGCCAGATGAACGAGTACGATTCCGCCAAGATGGCCGACGTGCTCGCCGAAGCTTTCGGGACGGAGAGCACCGACCGTCCGGAAGACGCCGACATCATCCTGTTCAACACCTGCTCGGTGCGCGAGAATGCACAGGAAAGAGTGTTTCACCACCTGGGCAGGGTGCGGCACCTGAAAGAGTTGAACCCCGATCTGGTCATCGGGGTCGGCGGTTGCGTCGCCAGCCAGGAGGGGGCGACGATAGTCAAACGTGCGGCCTATGTCGATGTCGTCTTCGGGCCGCAGACGCTGCACCGCTTGCCGCAACTGATCGCCCTGCGCCGTGCCAGCGGCACGTCCCAGGTCGATGTCTCGTTTCCCTCGATCGAGAAGTTCGACCACTTTCCTCACGCCAGGACCGAGGCGGGATCGGCCTTCGTCTCGATCATGGAAGGCTGCTCCAAGTTCTGCAGTTTCTGCATCGTTCCGTTCACGCGCGGCGAGGAGGTGTCGCGGCCGATCGAGGACGTACTGGCGGAAGCTGCCGGGCTCGCGGCGCAGGGCGTCAAGGAGATCACGCTGCTCGGGCAGAACGTCAATGCCTATGCAGGGAGATTTGCCGACCCCGCGGCGCCCGATCAGGCCGACCTCGCTTTCCTGATCGAGACGCTTGCCGAATTGCCGGGCATCGAACGCATTCGCTACACAACTTCGCACCCTCGCGAGATGACGCAACGGTTGATCGATGTCTATGAACGGGTTCCCAAGCTTGTTTCGCATCTGCATCTGCCGGTGCAATCGGGTGCAGACCGCGTCCTCGCCGCAATGAAGCGTGGTTATACCGCGCTGGAATACAAGAGCATCGTAAGGAGGCTCAGGGAGGTCAGGCCGGATCTGTCGCTCTCTTCCGACTTCATCGTCGGCTTTCCCGGCGAGAGCGATGCGGATTTCGAGGCGACCCTGAGACTGATCGACGAACTCGGATTTTGCGACTCCTACAGCTTCCTCTACAGCCCCCGTCCGGGAACGCGCGCGGCGGAACTGTCCGACGACACGCCTGCCGAGGTCAAGGAGGAGCGCCTCGCGCGGCTGCAGCAAAAGATCGAGGCCCGGGACTTGTCCTCCCGAAGGGAACTGATCGGCAAGGTCGAGCGCGTGCTGGTCGAGGGCCATGCCAAGAAGGATCCTGCCGAACTTGCCGGTCGAACCGGGAGCAACCGCACCGTCAATTTCGCCGGGCCGGCCAATCTCGTCGGCGAGTTCGCCGACGTCCGGATCAGTGCCGCGATGCCGCATACCCTGCGCGGCGAGTGGCTCGATAAGAGGCCGCTTTGAAACTCCGCCCGTTCGACATTGCGCTCGATCCGCTCGACAACGAGCAATTGGCCAATCTCTGCGGCGCCCTCGATGAGAACCTGCGTCAGATCGAGACGGCCTACGATGTCGTCATCGCCAGGCGCGGCGAGCGCTTTCGCATCAGCGGCGCCGCCGCCTCTTCGGCGGCCGGCGCATTGCGTCATTTCTACGATATTGCCGGGGAGCCGCTGTCGATCGACGATATTCAACTGGGTCTGGTCGAACTCGCCAACCGCAGCGAGGTGCTGCAGCCTTTGCCGGGACTGCTCACCCGAAAGCCCGATCTGCACGGCCGGACGCCGCGTCAGGCCCAATATCTGCGCCAGATCCAGGAGCACGACATCACCTTCGGCATCGGCCCGGCCGGTACCGGCAAGACCTATCTCGCCGTGGCCAGCGCAGTGGACGCCTTCGAGCGCGACCTGGTGAGCCGCATCGTCCTGACCCGGCCGGCGGTGGAGGCCGGCGAGCGTCTCGGTTTCCTGCCCGGGGATCTGTCGCAGAAAGTCGATCCCTACCTGCGCCCGCTCTATGACGCGCTCTACGACCTCATGGGTTTCGACAAGGTGGGCAAGATGTTCGAGCGCCAGGCGATCGAGGTTGCGCCGCTTGCCTATATGCGCGGACGTACCCTCAATCATGCTTTCATCATTCTCGACGAGGCGCAGAACACTACGCCGGAGCAGATGAAGATGTTCCTGACGCGCATCGGCATTGGCGCCAAGGCAGTGATCACCGGCGACGTCACCCAGATCGACCTCGCCCGGGGGCAGAGAAGCGGCCTGATCGAGGCGGCGGACATTCTGAGGGAAGTGCGCGGAATAGCCTTCACCGATTTTCTCGCCGAGGACGTGGTGCGCCATCCGCTGGTGGCGCGTATCGTCTCGGCCTACGAGAAGCATGAGCAAGAAAAGAAGTGAGCCGCCGCGCCGCGCGATGGACGGCCCCGCGGGAGGCAAAGCGTCAAGCATAGAGTCCCGCGGCGGCAAGGTTTCGTCGCGCCCTGTCCAGGGCAGAGCGCGAGCGGGAAAGCTTTCACTGACGGTTCAATACGCTTGCAATGATCCTGCCTTACCTTTGCGGACGAAGCTTCGCAGATGGGTGGGTGCCGCACTGGCAGGAGGAGCCCTTAGGGGCGAATTGACGCTGCGCTTTGTCGACGAAGGGGAGGGCCGCGCACTCAATCGTGATTTTCGCGGCAAGGATTACGCCACCAACGTGCTTTCCTTCCCCTATGCGCCGCTGCCGGAAATGGCTGGCGACCTGGTTCTTTGTCTGCCGGTGGTGTTGGCCGAGGCGGAGGCTCAGGGCAAGTCGGCGGAAGCCCATTTCGCACATCTGGTGGTGCATGGTATGCTGCACTTGCAGGGATACGATCATGAGAAGGACGACCAGGCAATGCTCATGGAGGCGAAGGAGCAAGAGATTCTTGCCCAGCTAGGCTATCCCGATCCCTACTGATGGAACCATTGAGCCGACCTAGTTTGTTCGAACGACTTTCAGCACTATTGACGCGTGCGCCGGAAGATCGCGAACAACTCCTTGAACTGCTGCATACCGCCTTCGAGCGCAACCTGCTCGACGCCGACGCCTTGTCTATCATCGAAGGCGCGCTTTCGGTTTCGGACATTCAGGTACGCGAAATCATGGTGCCGCGCGCCCAGATGGATGTCATCGCCATCGGCGATACGCCAGAGAAGATCGCCGAGTTCGTCATCGAGGCCGCGCATTCCCGTTTCCCGGCCATCGGCGAGAACCGCGACGACGTGGTCGGCATCCTGCTGGCCAAGGATCTGCTGCGCTACTTCGCCGACCGGGAGTTCGATCTGCGAGACACGTTGCGGCCGGCGGTTTTCATCCCCGAATCCAAGCGACTCAATGTCCTCTTGCGCGAGTTCCGAGTGTCCCGCAACCACATGGCGATCGTCGTCGACGAATACGGCGGTGTCTCCGGCCTGGTGACCATCGAGGACGTGCTCGAGCAGATCGTCGGCGACATCGACGACGAATACGATTTCGACGAGGCCGCCGACAACATCGTGCTCGACAATTCCGGCCGCTATCGCGTCAAGGCAACCACCGAGATCGTCGATTTCAACAGCGCATTCAACACCGACTTTTCCGACGACGAGTTCGACACCCTGGGCGGCCTGGTCATACACCAACTGGGGCGCTTGCCCAAGCGCGGCGAAACGGTGCAATTGGGCGGTCTGCGCATCCAGGTGCTGCGCGCCGACAGTCGGCGCGTGCATACGCTGCTGGTTGACCCGCAGCGCGCCATCGCGCTGGATGAATAGACCCTCCGGGTCTTTATTCGCCCTGGTTCTGGGCGCACTGACCGTCCTCGGTTTTGCGCCTTTCCATTTGTTCCCGCTGCCGTTTCTCAGCCTGGGGCTGCTTTTCTTGTTGTGGCGACGGGCCGAGTCGCCGCGCCGCGCCGCCTGGCTGGGATTTCTCTGGGGCCTTGGTTTTTTCCTGGTCGGCGTGTCCTGGGTCTATATCAGCATGCACGATTTCGGCGGTATGCCGGCGGTCGTCGCCGCCCTGGCGACGCTGCTCTTCTGTGCTTACCTGGCGCTCTATCCGGCGCTGGCCGGCTGGCTGTTCGCCCGCTTGAAGAGCGGAAGTCCCTGGCGCGACGCGCTGTTCATCGCCGGCGCGTGGACCCTGGCCGAGTGGCTGCGCGGCATCCTGTTGACGGGTTTTCCCTGGCTGGCACTGGGCTATTCCCAATCCCCGCCCAGTCCCCTGGCGGGATTCGCCGCCGTGCTCGGTGTCTATGGCGTCGGCTTCATCGCGGCATTGCTGGCGGCGCTTATCTCCTGGCTGCGCCATTGGCGGCAGGCGCTGGTCATCATCGCCTTCCTGCTCTGCGGCCAGATTCTGCACAGCATCGCCTGGACCGTTCCCGTGGGTGCGCCGCTGACCGTGAGCCTGCTCCAGGGAAACATCCCGCAGAGCATCAAATGGGAACCCGAGCTTTTGCCTCAATCGCTCGGCACCTATGCCCGCCTCGCGCGCGAACATCCGGCACAACTGATGGTCTTGCCGGAGACGGCCCTGCCCATGTTCTTCGATCAGGTGCCGCCTGACTATCTCTCTGCCATTACCGCCAAGGGCCCGGCGCTGATCGGGGTTGCCATGCGCACCAGCGAGAACGGCGGCTACACCAATGCCGCAGTCGCAGTCACCGCACCGGGGGAACAGCGCCAGGTCTATGCCAAGTCCCATCTGGTGCCCTTCGGCGAATTTGTGCCGCCTGGCTTTTCCTGGTTTCTCGACCTGATGAATATCCCCATGTCGGATTTTTCCGCCGGATCCGCCGACCAGGCACCGCTGGCCATAGCCGGCCAGACCTTGGCGCCCAACATCTGCTACGAGGACCTGTTCGGCGAAGAGATCATCCGCGCGTTGCCTGCCGCGACCCTCCTGGTGAATCTCTCCAACACCGCCTGGTTCGGCCATTCGCTGGCGCAACCGCAGCATCTGCAGATTGCCCAGATGCGCGCGTTGGAGACAGGACGCTTCATGCTGCGCGCTACCAACACCGGCATGACCGCGGCGGTGCGCCCCGACGGCGTGGTCGCCGCCGTCCTGCCGGCATTCAGCAGCGACGCGCTGATGGTGAAGGTCCAAGGCTATGCCGGGCTGACGCCCTATGCCCGCTGGGGCAATGCGCTGGTCGTCCTGATTGCTTTGGTGGCGCTCCTGCCGGCCTTGATCCGGCGCAGATCATAGGCGCTCGGGATGCTGGCTTTACCTGTAAAATCGCGCTTTTGAAATAGCGCAGGGTTTTCCATGAGCAGTTCTCCGACCTTCCAGGAAGTCATCCTCCGCCTCCAGGACTTCTGGGACAAGCAAGGCTGCGTGCTGCTCCAGCCCTATGACATCGAGGTCGGCGCCGGCACCTTCCATACCGCCACCTTCCTTCGCGCCATCGGCCCGGAGCCATGGCGCGCCGCCTATGTGCAGCCGTCGCGCCGGCCCAAGGACGGCCGCTATGGCGAGAATCCCAACCGCCTCCAGCACTACTACCAGTATCAGGTGGTGCTGAAGCCCTCGCCCGACAATATTCAGGAGCTCTATCTCGACAGTTTGCGTGCCCTGGGCATCAATACCGCCGAGCACGACATCCGCTTCGTCGAGGACGACTGGGAGTCGCCGACCCTGGGCGCCTGGGGACTGGGCTGGGAGGTCTGGTTGAACGGCATGGAAGTGACGCAATTCACCTACTTCCAGGAAATCGGC
>CAIVDC010000035.1 GCA_903904605.1 uncultured Sterolibacterium sp. | reverse complement strand
CGGCGCTGACGATGGCCGAATATTTTCGCGACGACGAGCATCGCGACGTGCTGCTGCTGGTCGACAATATCTTTCGTTTCATCCAGGCCGGCATGGAAGTGTCCGGCCTGATGGGGCAGATGCCGTCGCGTCTGGGTTATCAGCCGACGATGGGCACCGAACTGGCGAGCCTGGAAGAGCGCATCGCCAATACCGATACCGGCGCCATTACCTCGATCCAGGCGGTGTACGTGCCGGCGGATGATTTCACCGATCCGGCGGCGGTGCATACCTTCTCGCATCTTTCCGCGTCCATCGTGCTCTCGCGCAAGCGCGCGAGCGAAGGCCTGTATCCGGCGATCGACCCCTTGCAGTCCAGCTCCAAGATGGCCACGCCGGGCATCGTCGGCGAACGGCATTACCTCCTGGCGCAGGAAATCCGGCGCACGCTGGCGCAGTACTCCGAACTCAAGGACATCATCGCCATGCTCGGCCTGGAGCAGCTTTCGCCGGAGGATCGCAAGGTGGTCGCCCGCGCCCGCCGCCTGGAGCGCTTTCTGACCCAGCCGTTCTTCACCACCGAACAGTTCACCGGCCTCAAGGGCAAGCTGGTCAGCCTGAAGGATGCGCTGGACGGCTGCGAGCGCATCCTGCGCGACGAGTTCAAGGACCTCCCGGAGAGTGCGCTCTACATGATCGGTTCGATAGCCGAAGCGGAGGCGAAAGACAAACCCGAACGCGATGCCCGCCCCCGAAAGGAAGTGGAACATGCCACCGGCATCGATGAATCTTAAGATTCTCCTGCCCTTCAAGGTCTTCGCCGAGAAGACGGGCGTGTTGCGCATTGTCGCCGGGACCGCCGATGGCTTCTTCGGACTCCTGCCCCGCCGGCTCGACTGCGCGGCGGCGCTCGCGCCGGGGATACTGGTTTTCGAGACCGAAGCTGAAGGGGAGGTCTGCATCGCCGTCGATGAAGGCGTCCTGGTCAAGAGCGGCGCGGACGTGCTGGTTTCCGCGCGCAATGCGATCGGCGGCACGGACCTCGATAAGCTGCGCGAGACCGCGGAGCGGGAGTTTCTGCATCTGGACGAGCAGGAGCAGAGCATGCGTTCGGTGATGGCAAAACTGGAGAGCGGCTTCATCCGTCGTTTTGCCGCGTTTCATCATGCGTGAACCGCGGAAAGGGAAATCCACACCCGGCGCGACGGAATTCAGCCAGCAGGTAGGCGAGAAGGCGGCACGCAAGCTCAGGGCGCAACGTCATGTCACGCAGACCGTCTGGTCCGGCCTGGGCATGATGGGCATGGTGGGCTGGTCGGTGGCGGTGCCAACGGTACTCGGTGCCGCCCTCGGACTCTGGGCGGACCGGCATTATCCGGGCGGACATTCCTGGACGCTCATGCTCCTGGCCATCGGCCTGGGCCTCGGCTGCTTCAACGCCTGGCATTGGGTGGCCAAGGAACACCGGGAAATCAGCGAACAGGAGGAGGATAGGCATGGATGAAGCAGGGATGCTGGCGGCCGTTTTGCTGGCGGGGGTGCTGCTCGGCGCGGTATTTTACGGCGGCCTCTGGTACACCGTGCTTCGGGGCGTTTCGTCCGGACGCGTGGCGCTTTGGTTTCTCGGCAGCCTGCTGCTGCGCATGGGCGTTGCCCTGGCCGGGTTTTACCTGGTTTCGGCCGGACGATGGCAGCGGCTGCTGCTGTGTCTTCTCGGCTTCGTCCTGGCGCGCTTCATCGTGACGCGGACGACGCGGCCGGCGGCGGAAGGTCACCCGCCGCGGCCACTGGAGGGCGGTCATGCACCTTAGCCCCGACGAGATCGTCCTGTGGCAGCATGGGTTTTTGAAGCTCAATGCCACGATCGCGTATACATGGGGATTGATGCTCGTCCTGGCCGTCGGTTCGAAACTCGTCACCCGCAAGCTGTCCACGGGTTTGCGGCGTTCCCGCTGGCAGAACCTGCTGGAAATCGTCGTCACCGCGATCAACGGGCAAATCGCCGAGGTCGGCCTGCGCCAGCCGGAGAAATATCTCGGCTTTCTCGGCAGCCTGTTCCTGTTTGTCGCGATGGCCAGCCTGTTCACCATCGTTCCCGGCTATGAGCCGCCGACCGGCTCGCTGTCGACCACTGCGGCGCTGGCGATCTGCGTGTTCGTCGCCGTGCCGCTGTTCGGCATCGAGGACCGCGGCCTGGGCGGCTATCTCAGGGCCTACCTGAAACCGACCTTCATCATGCTGCCGTTCAACATCATCAGCGAGCTTTCGCGGACCCTGGCCCTGGCCGTCCGCCTGTTCGGCAACATGATGAGCGGGACGATGATACTCGCCATCTTGCTGACCATCACGCCCTTCGTCTTTCCGATCGCCATGAGTGCGCTCGGCCTGCTGACCGGCATGGTGCAAGCCTACATCTTCAGCATCCTGGCCACGGTGTACATCGCCGCGGCCACGCGCACGCGTTCGTCCGAGCCAGGGGAAGACGACTGAAACAGCCACCACGAAAGGATGGACCATGGATAGCATGACGCTCATTGGAATCGCCTCTATCGTCACCGCCGGCCTGACGATCGCCCTGGGCAGTATCGGACCCGCGCTCGGCGAAGGACGGGCGGTCGCCACGGCCTTGAGTTCGCTGGCGCAGCAGCCCGACGCCGCCACGACGATCACGCGCACCCTGTTTGTGGGTCTGGCCATGATCGAGTCGATCGCGATCTACTGCTTTGTGGTCTCGATGATACTCATCTTCGCCAACCCGTTTTGGAACCATGTCATTGCCGCCGCGGCGGGAAAATGAGCCATGCTGATCGACTGGTTTACCGTCGTCGCGCAAGTCGCGAACTTCCTTATCCTGGTGTGGTTGCTGAAACGCTTTCTCTACCGGCCTATTCTCGACGCCATCGACGCGCGGGAGAAGCGGGTTGCCTCCGCGCTCGCCGAAGCCGACGCGAAAAAGGCCGAGGCGCAAAAGGAGCGCGCCGAGTTCCAGGACAAGAACGAGGCGTTCGACCGGCAGCGCGCCTCGCTCCTGAGCAAGGCGAGCGATGAGGCGAAGGCGGAACGTCAGCGCCTGCTCGACGCAGCGCGGCAGGCGGCCGACGCCCTGGCGGCCAAGCGCCATGAGGCGCTGAGAAGCGAACTGCAAGTCCTCGGCGAAACGCTGAGCCGGCGCACGCGCGAGGAGGTGTTCGCCATTGCCCGCAAGGCGCTGGCCGACCTCGCCACGGCCGGTCTGGAAGAGCGCATGGTCGAGGTGTTCACCCGGCGGTTGCGCGAGATGGATGTCGCGGCGAAAGCAGGCCTGGGCCAGGCCCTCGCCTCGGCGTCCGCTCCGGGCGTGGTGCGCAGCGCGTTCGACCTGCCCGAGGCGCAGCGCGCAGTGCTGCAAAGCGCGGTCAACGAAGCCTTCTCGGCCGAGATCCCGCTGCGCTTCGAGACGGCGCCGGAACTGGTCGGCGGCATCGAACTCAGCACGGATGGACAAAAGCTGTCATGGAGCATCGCGGATTTTCTGGCTACGCTGGAAAAGGGCGTCGGCGATCTCCTGAAAGGGAACGACATGGCCGAAGCCGGCGTCGAGCAGGCTTCCGCAGCGAAAGGCGATGGACATGGCAACTGAGGGCCTCCAGCAGGTTTTCGACAGCGCGTTCGCCGGCATGCGCGAAGCCCGGGAGCGCTTCACGCCGCGCCTCGCGGTGCGGGAAGCGGGCAGGATCACCAGCATCGCCACCGGCATCGCCAAGGTGTCGGGGCTACCCGGCGTGGGTTTCGATGAACTGGTGGAGTTTCCCGGCGGCGTGCTCGGCATCGCGTTCAACGTGGACGCGGACGAGATCGGGGTCGTGCTGCTTGGCGAATACTGGCATCTGCATGCGGGAGACGAAGTCCGGCGCACCGGCCGGGTGATGGACGTGGCCGTGGGCGGGGAATTGCTGGGACGGGTCATCGACCCGCTCGGCCGGCCGCTCGACGGCAAAGGAGCGGTGGCCTCGGGCAAGCGCCTGCCGATCGAACGCGCGGCGCCGCACATCATGGATCGCGCGCCCGTCACCGTGCCTCTCCAGACCGGGCTCAAGGTCATCGATGCGCTGATTCCCGTCGGGCGCGGCCAGCGCGAGTTGATTCTCGGCGACCGCCAGACAGGCAAGACGGCCATTGCCATCGACACCATCCTCAACCAGCGCGGCAAGGATGTCCTGTGCGTCTATTGCGCCATCGGCCAGCGCGCCTCCGCCGTGGCGAAATCCGTCGCGACTTTGCGGGAAAAGGGGGCGATGGATTACACCGTCCTCGTCGTGACCGAGGGCAACGACCCGCCGGGCCTCGCCTTCATCGCGCCTTACGCCGCGACCAGCATCGCCGAGTCTTTCATGGAAGCGGGCCGGGACGTGCTGATCGTGTATGACGACCTCACCCATCATGCCCGCGCCTATCGCGAGCTGTCCCTGCTGCTGCGCCGTCCGCCCGGGCGCGAAGCGTTTCCCGGCGACATTTTCTACATCCACGCCCGACTGCTGGAGCGCGCAACGCGATTGCGCAAGGAACTCGGCGGCGGCTCGCTGACCGCGCTGCCGATCATCGAAACCGAAGCGCAGAACATTTCCGCCTACATCCCGACCAACCTGATTTCCATCACCGACGGGCAGATCTACCTCTCGCCCTCGCTGTTCGAATTGGGCGTGCTGCCTGCGGTCGATGTCGGCAAATCGGTTTCGCGTGTCGGCGGCAAGGCGCAACGCGCGGTCTACCGCGCCGCGGCGGGCGACCTCAAGCTCGCCTATGCGCAGTTCGAGGAGTTGGAGACCTTCGCCCGCTTCGGCGCCCGCCTGGATGAAAACACCCGCGCGATCATCGTCCATGGGCAGCGTATCCGGGCCTGCCTGAAGCAGCCGGAATTCGCTCCGGTGCCGGTGCCCGCACAGATCGCCATCCTGCTCGCGCTGACCGCGAAGCTCTTCGATCCGGTGCCGCTCGAGCAGATGCAGGAGGCCGAGCAGGCGGTGCGCGAGGCCGCCGGGAAGATCCCGGACGAGGTGTGCGCGCGATTCGAAAGCGCCGACAAGTTGAGCGACGCAGACCGCGAGCTCATCGTCGAAATCGCCCGCCGCTCGCTCGCCGCCTTCCAGCCCGGGGCGGAGGCCTCAAGCGGGCGCGGGGACCGGTCATGAGCGAGACGACGGCCAGCTTGCGGCGGAAGATCAGCGGGGCCGGCGATCTCCAGGCCGTCGTGCGTTCGATGAAAGCCCTGGCCGCTTCGAGCATCGGCCAATACGAGCAATCGGTGCACGCTCTGGCCGACTACTATCGTACCGTCGAGATGGGCTTGAGCATCTGCTTCCGGAACAGCGCGCCCGGCGCGCCGATGAGCGAAAGGCGCGGCGGGACCGGTGAGGTCTCCGCAGCCGCCGTGGTATTCGGGTCGGATCAGGGACTGGTCGGACAGTTCAACGAGGTGGTGGCTGATTTTGCCCTGAAAACGCTGGCCGCACTTCCCGGGAAAACGCAGGTCTGGGCGGTCGGCGAACGCGTGCACGCCCGCCTTTCGGACGCGGGACTGCCGCCGCGCGGCCTGTTCGCCGTGCCCAATTCGGTCAAGGCCATCACCCCGCTGATCGGCCAGCTTCTCGTCGCAAGCGAGCAGCGCCTCGGCCCGGGTGCGCCAAGCGAACTCCACCTCTTCTACAACCGCCCGAGCTCGGGAGCGGTCTATGCTCCGGTCGGGCAGCGACTGCTGCCGCTCGACGAAACCTGGCTGCGCCGGCTGGCCGGACTGCCCTGGCCGCCGGGGAACCTGCCCGAGGTCGTGGGTGGCGGCAGCGCGACCTTGCGGGCGCTGATCAGCGAATATCTGTTCGTCTCGCTGTTCCGCGCCTGCGCCGAGTCGCTCGCCAGCGAAAACGCGAGCCGCCTTGCGGCGATGCAGCGCGCCGAAAAGAACATCGACGAACTGCTCGAGGAACTCAACGGGAACTTCCATCGTCTGCGCCAGAGCGGCATCGACGAGGAACTGTTCGACGTCATCTCCGGCTTCGAAGCGCTGACGGCACCCTAGCGAAGACAGAAAGGAAAAGCATGAAGTTCAAGGATTATTACGAGACCTTCGGCCTGCCGCGCAGTGCGACGCAGGAAGAGATCAAGCGCGCCTACCGCAAGCTGGCACGCAAGTATCACCCGGATGTGAGCAAGGATCCCGATGCCGAAGTCCGCTTCAAGGAACTCGGCGAGGCCTACGCGGTCCTGAAGGACCCCGAGAAGCGCGCCGCCTACGATCAGATGGGCAGCCAGTGGCAGGCCGGGCAGGACTTCCAGCCGCCGCCAGGCTGGGACGCCGGCTTCGAGTTCGGCGGCAGCGGCTTTGGCGACGGCGCCGATCACAGCGACTTCTTCGAAGCGCTGTTCGGCCGCCAGGCCCGTGCGGCACAGCGGCCCGGCAGGCATGCCCGCGGCGAGGATCGTCACGCCAAGGTGCTGATCGATCTGGAAGACGCCTACCGCGGCGCCCAGCGCAGCCTCTCCCTGCGCATGCCGGAACTGGATGCGCTAGGTCGCGTCGTCATGAAGGAGCGCAGGCTCGACGTCGGCATCCCCAAGGGCATTCGCGCCGGCCAGCACCTGCGCCTGGCCGGGCAGGGCGCACCCGGCCTGGGCGAAGGGCCGGCGGGCGACTTGTATCTCGAGATCGCCTTCAATCCCCACCCGCAATTCCGCGTCGATGGCCGCGACGTCTTTCTCGACCTGCCGCTGGCGCCCTGGGAAGCGGCGCTCGGCTGTTCGCTGACCGTCCCGACGCCCGAAGGCTCGGTGCAGCTGACCGTTCCCGCCGGTTCGGCGGCGGGGCGCCAGTTGCGCCTGAAGGGCAAAGGCATTCCCGGCGATCCGCCGGGCGATCTCTACGTCGTGCCGGCGATCGTCCTGCCGCCTGCCGCCAGCGCCGGCGAGCAGGAGGCCTATCGCGCGCTGGCCAAGGCTTTCGAATTCGACGCGCGCGCCCACATGAAAGGTGTTTCGCCATGAGCAAGAAACATACGGAACCGGCCTGCGGGCCGGTCGTCGAGGAGGAAATCCACCTGACGCTGGTGGAACTGTGTCAGGCTTGCCGCGTCTCCGAGGAGTACGTGATGAGCTGGGTGTCCGAAGGCGTGCTGGAACCGATAGGCGAAGCGCCGACGGAATGGCGCTTCGCCGGCCAGTCCCTGCGCCGGGCGCGGCTGGCCCTGTCGCTCACCCGCGACCTGGAGCTCAACCCGCCCGGCGTCGCGCTGGCGCTGGACCTGCTTGATGAAATTGCCGCCTTGCAGGCGCGGCTGCAGCGGCTCGGGTCTGCCTGGCCGACGAAATAAGGTCGAATGATGCCCGAGACCCTCGTCGGCCATTGGTTGACGCTTCACGGCCTGCTCGTGATACTGGGTCTGGGGATCTATGTCACCGCCTCGCATACCCTGCAGCAGCGCCGCCATCCCTCCGCGGCGGTGGCATGGGTCGTCGCGCTCGTGTTGCTGCCTTATGTCGCACTGCCGCTCTACCTGATATTCGGCAGGCGCAAGGTGGGAACCGAGCGGGCGGTCGTCCATCGCCTGCCCTTGGTCACGCCGGCATCGGCTCCGGAGCCTCCCCCGGCCAGGACACAGCAACTGGCCGCCGCGATGAATCTTCCCCCTGCCTCGAGCTACCGGCAGCTGAACCTGCACGAAGACGGCAGGCAAGCCCTGCAGGCGCTGCGGCAGGTGATCGACGGCGCAACGCGGACGCTGGACTTGTGCACCTTCGTGTTCGCGCGGGACGGCCTGGGCGAGGAAGTCGCCCAGTGCCTCAAGCGCAGGGCTCGGGACGGCCTGCGCGTGAGATTGCTGGTCGATGGCGTCGGCGCCTATCTCGGCCGCCACACCGACTTCAAGAGCCTGTCGGCGGAAGGCGTGGCGGTCGCGCTGTTCGTGCCGCCTTTTCGCTCGACCTTGCGCGGCCGCACCAACCTGCGCAATCACCGCAAGATGGTCATCGCCGATGGAGAGTGGTTGTGGTGCGGGGGCCGGAATCTCGCGACCGAGTATTTCGAAGGCGACGCGGCATCCGGCCGCCACAGCCTTCCCTGGGTTGACCTCAGCTTCGATCTCCATGGCCCGCTGGCCCTGCAGGCGCGGGGGCAGTTCGAACAGGATTGGGCATTCGCCACGCGGAGCGGCCGTCCCGACCCCGGTGCACCGGACAGCAAGGGTCCGCCCGGAACCGCCCTCGGGCAACTGATTGCCAGCGGCCCGGACCAGATCGACGACACGCTCTACACGCTGTTGGTCTCGGGCTTCTTCATCGCGCGAAAACGGATCATGGCGGTGACGCCTTATTTCGTGCCCGATCCGACGCTGCTCATGTCGCTGACCCTGGCCGCCCGCCGCGGGGTCGCTGTCGATCTGCTGATGCCGAAGAAATCCAACCATCGCCTGGCGGACTTTGCCCGGCACCGCGCGCTGCGCGAACTCACGGCGGCGGGAGCCCGCGTCTGGTTCCTGCCCCGGATGATCCATGCCAAGGCCGTGGTGATCGATGACGAAGTCGCCCTGGTCGGTTCGGCCAATCTGGATGGACGCAGCCTGTTCCTGAATTACGAACTGATGGTTTCCTTCTACCAAGCGACCGATGTCCGGCGCTTCTCCCAATGGATCGAGCGGCAGCTGGCCGCCGCATCGCCCTACCACGCCCAGGCGCCGGGAATCTGGGGAGAGATCGCGGAAGGTCTGCTGTTATGGCTCGCTTTCCAGCTGTGAGCCCGGCTGATCCCGCCCGCTAGAGCATTGCCGGCGCCAGCTTCACCCTGATCGTGGTGCCCTCTTGCCGGACGCTATGTATCGTCAGCTGAGCGCCGATCAGCTGTGCCTGCTCGCGCAGGCCGACGAGGCCGTAATGCCCGGGATTCGCCGCGGCAGCGTCGAAACCGCTGCCATCGTCGGTGATCGTCAGGGTCAGGCCGCCGCCAGGCGCGCGCAGCGAAATGCGGACGCGGCTTGCGCCGGCATGCCGTTCGATATTGCGCATCGCCTCTTCGGCAATCCGGAACAATGCCTCCGCCCGTTGATCGGCCAGGAGGCCCACCTCGGCATCGCTTTCGTAATCGACCGGAATACCGGTGCGCTCGACAAACAGTTTGACGAAGGCGCCCAGCGCCGCCGCAAGCCCGGCGTCGCGCACGGGGTTGAAACGCATCTGGGCGATCGCGCCGCGGGCTTCGGCCAGCCCTTGCTGGGCCGCTTCCTCGGCGCATTTGAATTCCTCCGCCAGGGCGCCCGGATCCACGACCGAAAGCCTCTTCAGGAGCCGGATCTCGCTGAGCATCGCCATCATCGAATGGGCCAGGGTGTCATGCAGGTCGCGCGCAATCTGCAGGCGCTCGCGCGCCACTGCGGCATAACGCGATTCCTCGGCCAGACGCCCGATTTCGCGGGTGCGTTCCGCGACGCGCTGATCCAGCTCGGCATTCAAGGTCTGCAAGGCCTTGCGTTCATGCTCGCGGGAGGTGAGCAGTTCGTCCAGGGCGCTTCCCAGCCGTGCCGCTTCATTGTCTCCGGCGGGTACTTCGATTCTTTGCGTGGCGCCGGTGCGGACGGCATCGGCCGAGTGTGTGATGGCTTCCAGGTCGCGCGTGATGCGCCGCGCCGTCAGCACGCCGAGCAGGGCGGCGAGCAGGCCCAGTCCGACCAGCACCACGGTGATCCTGGCTTGCAGTATTCCCGCCGGCTGCATCGCCTCCTGCAGGGGCTGGAGGGCCACGACGCGCCAGCCGAGCGCGTTCAGGATCCTGAAAGAGCCGGTATTCGAGCTTGCCACGAGGTAGCGGCCGCCACCGGCCAGCCCTTCGACATGCGACGGCCACTCGATTCTGACGTTGGTCATCTTGTCCGCGACGATCGGCTCGGACGAGCCCGTCGCTTCGGCCGTGCTCTCGAAGTGCCGGCCTTTCATGTTCGCCGGTCCGACCAGAATCGTGCCGTTCCGGTCCAGCAGCAGCGCTTCGGTGTCGGCCTCGCCGCGCCACTTCTCCCCGAGCCTCGCGGCAAAGTCCAGGAGCAGGCCCCGGCTCAGCTGCGCCCCGATGACGCCGAGCAGATCGCCTTTTGAGTCGAACGCCGGGGCGTACAACTGCACGGAGGATCCGGCTTCGCCCGCGTTCGCGGCGGCGGCCGCCGCCGTTTCGGGGGGCAGCAGCTGCACATCGTTCCCTTGCGGTTCCGCGAGCGCGAGCGCGAACCACGGCCGGTCGGCAACGCTGCTCCCTTCGGCCACGCCGCGTGTGGTCGCCATCAGCCGGCCTTGCCGGGTCGCCGCGCCTATCCAGGCGAATTCCGGTGAAATTTGCTGCAGGTTGTCGAGCGACCGGCGGACCAGGGCCGGGTTGTCCTCGCCGATCTCGGTGGCCAACAGCGTCGCCAGGGCGTGCACCGACTGCAGGCGCAGGGCGATGTGGAGATTGAGTTCGGCGGCGAAGCGGTAGGCCGAACTGTCCAGTTGTCTGACGCGCTGGTCGAGCAGGTTGTTGCGCACGATCCGGTCCACCCACAGGCTGGAAATCAGCGCCAGCCCGATCGCCAGGGCGAGCACCAGCCAGCCGATGGCCGAGGCCAGGCTGCGCCGTGGGTCGAACTGGGCGAGGAGCGGGCGCATCAGGCGGATCGCAGTTTGACGTGGTTGCAAGTGACGAAAGTAACATGAATCTGATGGCGAATGGCCCTTGTGAGCGGACAGGTCATCCGGTAGATTGCCCTCATGGATGCATTTCTGGTGATTCCCGGGCAGTCGCCCCGCGACGAGGTATATCGAAGTGGATGAGTTGATACAACTGGTCGCCAAGAAGGCCGGGATAACGCCGGATGCTGCGGCTCTCGCCGTCTTCGCCATGCTCGACTATCTGACGGCGCGACTGCCTTCGCCCGTGGTCGGGCGCATCCGCGAACAGCTGGGCGGGGCGCAAAGTCAGGGCCGGCCGGGCGAGGGGAGCGACGCGTGAGGCCGGGGGCTGCCGGCACCGCACCGCGCATTCGCGTGCTGGTGGTCGACGATCAGGCCCTGATCCGCCGCGGGATGTCGCTGCTGCTGTCGGTCGAGCCGGACATGGAAGTGGTCGGCCAGGCAGCGGACGGTGTCGAGGCGGTCGAGATGGCGGCGGATCTGCGTCCCGACGTCGTGCTGATGGACTTGCATATGCCGCGCAAGGGCGGCGTCGCCGCCACGCGGGAAATCACCCTGCTGCTGCCGCACACGCGCGTCCTGGTGCTGACCACGCTGGACACCGAAGAGGCGGTCTTCGATGCGGTCCGCGCCGGCGCGCACGCCTACCTGGTCAAGGATGCGAGCGAAGACGAACTGCTCGAAACGGTGCGGGCGGTGCACCGCGGCGAGTTCCGGCTGACGGCGCAGATCGCGCGCAAGGTGATGGATCAGTTTCGGCTGCTGGTGTCCCGGTCCGAGGACGTCCGCGCGAGTGCCCAGGTGACTGGTCCCGCGCCGTCGGCCATTGCGCCGGGCGCCGGCCAGGCCAGGGCCGCCGATGGTCCGGCCGACACGCTCAGCGAGAAGGAGGAAAGAATCCTGAACCTGATCGCCGAGGGCAAGAGCAACAAGCAGATTGCGGTCACCGTGTTCCTCGCCGAAGGTACGGTCAAGAACTACGTCAGCCGCATCATGGAGAAGCTCCATGCCAACACGCGCACCGAACTCGCCGTGATCTCGGTGCGCCAGCGGCACGAAGAATAACCGGCCCGGTTCAGGCGTCCTCATGCTGCACCCGGTTCCTGGCCAGGATGAAATCGGTGTGCGGAACGTAGAGCAGGCCGGCAAGCGTGCGGACCAGTTGCTCTTCGTACATGTCGATCTTGCCGTCGGCCATCGCGACCTTCCACAGCCGCTCGATAAACCGCACCTTCTGCTCGGGCGCGCAGTTCTTGTTGATCAGCGAGACCGGCCGGTAGTAGGAGGTCAGGCGGTTTTCCGGCCGGCCGGCATCCGTGATCATCGGCGCCAGTTCCTCGTTCGGGATGCCGAAGTCCTCCTGCAGCGCCTGCGACACGAGCTTGCGCTTGCGCTCTAGGCCTGCGGCATCGAGCCGGGCGACTTCCATCAACAGGCTGCAGCAGGCGGCCTGCAGGGCCATGGCCTCGCGCCGGGCGACGAGTTCGGGGCCGGGTGCGACGCTTTCGATGAAGCCGCGGAGCTTCGCTAATGTCGATTCGAACATGCGGGTAGGGAACTCTCGGTTGAGAAGCCAATCGCCCTGCCGGGCAGGGCAGCCTGCTGTTTATGGAGGAAGTCTGCGCCCGGATCCTTAGGGGAAAATTAAGCGTGTCCGGACATTCCAGCGAAAAACCGATCTCTGGTCGGGCCGCGGAAGGTGATAATATGCGCCCGATAAAAGGCGAGCGACACAAAGCTGGGCTGCGTCCCCGCCTTGGCACCGCGCGTAACACGGTAAGAATGAGGTAAGAATTTTCCCATCGGCTATAAGGAGACCTACATCATGTCGTCCCGCCATTCACGTCTGCTCGCCGGCCTGTTTGCCATCGCAGCCGCTTCCGCCTCCGCGGGCGCCGCGCTGGCCCAGGAAGTGGTTCTTGGCGCCTCGGTGCAACTGACCGGGCCGGTCGCCAATACCGGCCGGTATTACCGCGATGCCTATCAGCTCGCGATCGACAAGATCAATGCCGCCGGCGGCGTGAAGATTGCCGGGCAGTCGCACAAGCTGGCGCTCAAGCTCTACGACAACCAGTCCGACGTGAATCTCAGCGTGCGCCAATACACGCAGCTGGTGTCCCAGGACAAGGTCAATCTGCTGCTGGGACCGTTCGCCAGCAATTTCGCGCTCGCCGACTCCGCCGTTTCGGAAAAGTACAAGGTGCCGATGGTCCAGGGCGGCGGCGCCTCGGATCAGATCTTCGCGCGTAAGTTCAAATACATCTTCGGCACGCTGGCGCCGGCCAGCAACTATTTCGGCAGCACCGTCGGCATGCTCAAGTCGCTCAAGCCGGCGCCGCAATCGGTGGCGCTGTTGTATGCCGACGACGCTTTCGACGTGTCGGTGGCGGAAGGCACGCGGCCGATGTTGAAGCAGGCGGGATTGAATGTCGTCATGGACGAGCGCTACAGCACCAATGCCACGGACTTCAACTCGCTGCTTTCCCAGATCAAGAGCAAGAACGCCGACGTGGTGCTGGTGGCCGGCCACGAAACCGAGATTCTCAATTTCGTGCGCCAGGCCAAGAGCCTGGCGGTCGCGCCCAAGCTGTATTCGTTCACCGTGGGCGTGCCCAGCGAGGACTTTCGCAAAGCCTTGGGCAAGGATGCCGAATATGCGTTCGGCATGACGGCGTGGCTGCCGACGACGGCACTGAAAGACCGCTGGTTCGGCGATGCCGAGAAGTTCGCCAAGGAGTACAAGGCCAAATTCGGGTACGACCCCGACTATCACGCGGCCTCGGGCGCCGCGGACGTGGAAACCCTGGTCCAGGCCATGGAAGACGCCGGCAGCGCCGACCCACAGAAAGTGCGCGATGCCCTGGCCAAGGTCAAGTTCGAAAGCCTGTACGGCCCGATCGCTTTCAATGCCCAGGGACAGATCGAATTGCCGCAGATGGTGATCCAGGTGCAGGGCGGCGCCGTGGCCGAGATCTACGGGGCGAAAGGCTTCGTGAAACAGCCGAAGTATCCGATGCCGGCCTGGGACGCGCGTTAATCCGGGAGCCGCCGTGGATCTGCTGGCCCAAATCCTGGTCAACGGCACGCTCCAGGGCGGCTTGTACGCTGTCATGGCGCTCGGCCTGGCCCTGGTCTGGGGCGTGCTCAATATCGTCAATCTGGCGCACGGCGCTTTCATCATGCTGGGCGGTTACGCGTCCTGGTACCTCTACACCTACGCGCACATCGACCCCTTCCTCGGGCTGCCGCTCACAGCCGCCGTCATGTTCGGCCTCGGCTATGGCTTGCAGCGCGGCCTGCTCAACCTGGTGATCCGGGCGCCGATGTTCAACACACTGTTGATCACTTTCGGCCTGGAGGTGGTCCTGACCTATCTGGCCCAACTGGTTTTCTCGGCGGACTTTCGCACCATCAATCCGCCCTATGCCGGCAACAGTCTCGCCTGGGGCCCGGTGGTCCTGCCCCTGGCGCGGCTCGCCGCCTTCGGCGTGGCCATCGTTCTGACCGTCGGCATGTGGCTGTTCCTGCTGCACACGCGACTGGGGCGCGCGATCCGCGCGACCGCCCAGAACCTGGTGGCCGCGCGCCTGTACGGGGTCGAGCCGCGGCACCTCTACGCCATGACCTTCGGCCTGGGCATCGCCCTGGCCGGGGCGGCCGGCACGCTGTACGGCACGGTGTCGCAGATCAACCCGTATATCGGCGCGTCCCTGACCGCCAAATCCTTTGCCATCTCGATCATCGGCGGCCTGGAAAATCCCCTGGGCGTCATCGTCGGCGGCCTGTTCCTGGGGATCGTGGAATCGCTGACCACCTTGTACATCGGCCAAACCTTCGCGGATGTCGCCAGCTTCGGCATCCTGGTGCTGGTGTTGATCGTGCGTCCCAGCGGCTTGCTCGGGAAGACCACATGAAGGCCTGGCAGATCGGCATGGTTCTGGCGGCGCTGCTGCTGCTCGCGGGAGTACCCTGGTACGGTTCCGACGTGCTCGTTCAGTTCGGCATCAACGCGCTGCTCCTGGCCGTGCTGGCGCAGGGCTGGAACATCATCGGCGGCTACACCGGCTATGCCTCGTTCGGCAATTCGGTGTTTTACGGACTGGGGGCCTATGGAGTGGCCATCGCCATGGTGCAGTGGCAGTTGCCCTTCGGCGTCGGGATGGTCTTCGGGGTGGTGCTGGCGGTGGTCTTCGCCGTGCTGCTGGGCATTCCCGTGCTGCGCCTCAAGGGCCATTACTTCGCCATCGCCACCCTGGCCCTGTCGCAAGTCATGACGGCGATCGTCTCCAACGTCGGCCTGGCCGGGCAGAACATCGGTCTGGTCCTGCCACCGCTCAACAATGATCCGCTGTTCTACGAACTGTCGCTGGGCCTGCTGACCGTCGCGACGCTGACGATCTGGGGCCTGACCCGCAGCCGCTTCGGCTTCGGCCTGATCGCGATCCGGGAAAACGAGGAAGGCGCCGCGGTCATGGGGGTGAACACCACGCTGTACAAGGTCCTGGCGTTTGCCCTCTCGGGCGTCTTCAGTGCCCTGGCCGGCGGCATCCACGCCTACTGGATCACTTTCCTCGACCCGGACAGCGCCTTCGACATCAGCCTCAACGTCAAGATGATCATCATGGCCGTGTTCGGCGGTCCGGGCACGGTGCTCGGACCCATCGTCGGCGCGCTGTCGCTGTCGGCCATCTCCGAGTTCCTGTCGAGCGAAGTGACGAGCATTGCCGGGCTCTTTTTCGGCCTCGTCATCGTCGCCGCGGTGGTGCTCATGCCGCGCGGTCTGGCCGACATGATCCGCCGGCTGCGCAAGACGGGGTGGCGCTACTTCAGCGAAAACATCCGGGCGCACCGTCTATGACTGCGCTGCTCGAAGTCCGCCATGCGACGCGAATTTTCGACGGACTGGTTGCCGTCGACGACGTCAGCTTCACCCTGGCTCCCGGCGAAATCCTCGGCCTGATCGGCCCCAACGGCGCCGGCAAGACGACGCTGATCAGCCTGATCAGCGGGACGCTGGCGCCGAGCGAAGGCGAGATACTGTTTCAGGACGAAGTCATCAACCGCCTGCCGGCTTTCCGCCGCGCCCGCCTCGGGATAGGCCGCACCTTCCAGATCATGCGGCCCTTCCCCGGCCTGTCGGTGCTAGACAACGTGGCGGTCGGCGCCCTCTTCGGACGCGACGGCGGACAGGCGAAACTGGCCAAGGCGCGCGAACAGGCGCGCGTCAGTCTCGAGTTCGTCGGCCTGGGCAAGGACATCGACAAGCGCGCCGACGAGCTCGGCGGCCCGGGCCGCAAGCGCCTGGAGCTGGCCAAGGCGCTGGCGATGCAGCCGAAGGTGCTGCTCTGCGACGAAGTCATGGCCGGCCTCAATCACGTCGAGATCGAGGAAGTCATCGAGATCATCCGCAAGGTGCGCGATCAAGGGATCAGCATCCTGGTGATCGAGCACGTGATCAAGGCCATCAAGAGCCTGTCGGACCGCCTGCTGGTGCTGCACCACGGCGAGAAGATCGCCGACGGTACACCCGAGGCCGTGCTTGCCAACCCCATCGTGATCGAGGCTTATCTGGGAAAGAAGCGCGCATGAGCGGCCCGGCGGATCTCATCCCTCGTACTCCGCTGCTGAAAGTGGCCAACCTGGGTGCCGGCTACGGCGGCATGCCCGTGCTGCACGACGTCAGCCTGGAGGTCTACCCGGCCGAAATGGTGGCGCTCGTCGGCAGCAATGGCGCCGGCAAGACGACCCTGCTGCGCGCGCTGTCGCGCATGCTGCCCTGCAGCGGCAGCATCGTCCTGAACGGCCACGAACTGGCCGGCATGACCCCGGATCAGGCTTTCGGACTGGGTCTGGTGCAGGTCCCGGAAGGGCGTCAGCTGTTCGACCGCATGACGGTGCAGGACAATTTGCTGATGGGCAGTTACCGGCGCCAGGATCAGGCCGCCGTCAATCGCGACCTGGACAAGATCTATACGCTGTTCCCGCGCCTGACCGAGCGGCGGCGTCAGCTGGCCGGCAGCATGTCCGGCGGCGAGCAGCAGATGTGCGCGATGGCGCGCGCCCTGATGGCCGCGCCGGTGCTGATGATGGTCGATGAAATGAGCCTGGGGCTGGCGCCGGTCGTGGTGCAGCAGCTGATGGAGGTGCTCGCCGCCATCCAGCGCGACGGCGTCACCGTGCTGCTGGTCGAGCAGGATGTGCAACTGGCCTTGTCCGGCTCGGACCGCGGCTACGTGATGGAAACCGGCCGCATCGTGCACCACGGCCAGGCCAGGGACTTGATCGACGACCCGGCCGTCCAGCAGGCTTATCTGGGCCTGTAGCTTCCCGCCGGGCGGTCCCGCGGGACCGCGATCGGCATCAGCGCCGAAACAACTCCATAGGCAGTCAGCGCAAGGCGCGCGGCGGCTCCCGCCGCCGCGGTGACTTTGGTCACCCGCAATTCGTGACCTTCGGCAGCATACAGGCGTCCGGCGGAAGGCTAGAGTTGCTGCCATGGACGAGCCGGACCTGTCCGCGGATGCCGAACTGAAACGATCAGGCTGAATTGCACCTCTCTTTACTAAAGGATCACATCATGAACTTCGCACTCAAACCCCTTGCCCTGACAATCTTCGTCGCAATGACTCCGCTCGCCGGCGCGGCGTACGCCGATACTGCGAGCGCGCCCGCGGCGGCGGCCGTTCCGTCCGAACAGGCGGCGCCCAAGGCGACGGAGGAATTGCAGAGCCACTTCACGGATGCGGTGGCGGCCTATGCCAAGAAGGACTACAAGTCGGCGGCTGCCGACATCCGCCAGGCCACCAGCACCCTGCGCCTCGAGTCCGGCCGCGCCACCGGGGGAGCCAAACAGGAGCTCGATAGCTCGGTTGCGGCACTCGACAAGCTCGCCGCCTCGGTCGAAGGCAGTACCGCAAACGAAGAGAAATCGATGGCCAAGGACTTTGCCAAGGCCAATCACGCACTCGCCCTGGAGCATCGCGCCAAGGCGGCGGAATCCTTGGCGCACAAGGCCTACGACAAGGCCGGCTATGAATTGAAGGCCTCCGCCCAGGGGCTGGAAAACGCGGCGGGCTGGGTTGGCGGAAAAGCGAAGACCGGCGCTTCGGCGACGGTCGAGGGCACCCGGGTACTGGGCGACAAACTGGTCTCAGGCGCCACCTGGACGCGCGACGAGGTCGGCAAAGGCTTCGAATCGCTGGGCAAGGGAATCGACGCGCTGGGCCGGAAGTTAGGCGGCACCAAGAAAGCGGCGCCTGTCGACATGGGGCAACATGATTAAGCGCACGGCATCTGCAAAAGGCCGGCCCGAGGAAGAGCGCATTCTCGTGCTGCAGGGCGGCGGCGCGCTCGGCGCCTACCAGGCCGGCGTCTACGAGGCCCTGGCGGCGGCGGGACAGTTGCCGCACTGGGTGGCCGGGATCTCGATCGGCGCAATCAATGCCGCTCTCATCGTCGGCAATCCGCCTGAGCGGCGGGTTGCGCGACTGCGCGAGTTCTGGGACAAGGTCACCTCCTCGTTTTCGCAGTTGGAACTTCCGTCCACCCCGGGGGTGGAACTGCGCAGCGCGCTGAACGACAGTAATGCGATGCTCGGGGCCCTGTTCGGGCTGCCCGGCTTTTTTGCGCCGAGGTTTCCGGCAGCGCCGTTTCGCTTGCCCGGTAGCGCGGGCACGCTCAGCTTCTACGACACCGCACCGCTGCGAAAGACCCTGGAACAACTGGTCGATTTCGATCTGCTGAACAGTCAAGCGACGCGGTTGTCGGTCGGCGCGGTCAATGTGCGCAGCGGCAATTTCGCCTATTTCGATACTACGGAGCAGCGCCTGGATGCGCGCCACATCATGGCCAGCGGCGCACTGCCGCCCGGCTTTCCGCCGGTCGAGATCGATGGCGAGTGGTATTGGGACGGCGGCCTGGTTTCCAATACACCGCTGCAGTATGTGCTCGATCAGCCCGAAGGCGATGGCCGCCTAGTATTCCAGGTAGATCTGTTCGTGGCCGAGGGGCCGATCCCTACCGACCTCACGAAGGTCGCCGAGCGCGAGAAGGATATCCGCTTCTCCAGCCGCACGCGGCTCAATACTACCGATGTTCTGGCCCGCCACAGCCTGGCGCAGGCGGCAGGCCGGCTGCTCGCGAAGCTGCCGGCCAAGTTCGCCGGCGACCCCGACGCGGAAGCCCTGAGCGCGGGGAGCCGCCAGGCGCCGGTCACGGTCGTCCATCTCATCCACCGACGCAAGCACTCGGAAACTCAATCGAAGGACTACGAGTTCTCCCGACTTTCCATGAAGGAGCACTGGCAGTCCGGTCGCTCCGACATGAACCAGACCCTCAACCATCCCGACTGGCAGTCGAGGCCACTGCCCGAGGGCGGCGTCCATGTCTTCGACCTGACACGCAGCCCCAGCCATGAGAAGGTGCCATCATGAAGATAGCCGAAGTTCGCAACAACGCATTCGCGATGCCGCTCACCAGTCCCTCCTATCCGCCGGGACCTTACCGCTTCGCCAACCGCGAGTACCTGATCGTCACCTACCGCACCGACCCGGCTGCGCTTCGCGCGGTGGTTCCCGAGCCGCTGCAGATAGAGGATGCGATCGTCAAGTACGAGTTCATCCGCATGCCGGATTCGACCGGGTTCGGCGACTACACCGAGTCCGGCCAGGTGATTCCGGTGCTGTTCGAAGGCCAGCGCGGCGGCTATGTGCATTCGATGTACCTCAACGACGATGCGCCGATCGCCGGCGGCAGGGAGCTCTGGGGATTCCCGAAGAAGCTCGCATCGCCGGCGCTCGCTGTCGAGCAGGACAGCCTGATCGGCACGCTCGATTACGGATCGGTGCGGGTGGCCACCGCCACCATGGGCTACAAGCACCGCGAGCTGGATCCGGTCGCGGTCCGCGAGGCCATGATGGCGCCCGGCTTCCTGCTCAAGATCATTCCGCACGTCGATGGCACGCCGCGCATCTGCGAGCTGGTGCGCTACAGCCTTGAGGACGTCGTGGTCAAAGGCGCCTGGAGCGGCCCGGCGGCACTGCAACTGGCACACCACGCCCTGGCGCCGGTGGCGCAATTGCCAGTGCTCGAAATCATCTCGGGCACCCATATCGTCAGCGATCTGACCCTCGGCCTGGGCAGCGTGGTCTTCGATTATCTGGCCTCACCCCAAGGAGTTTGACAATGAAACTGCAAGACAAGGTCTGCATCATCACCGGCGCCGCCAGCGGCATCGGCAAGGAAATCGCCATGACCTTCGCCCGCGAAGGCGGCAGGATCGTCATCGCCGATGTCAACGGCGACGCGGCGAAAGCCACGGCGGCCGAGATCAAGGCGACAGGCGCGGCGGCGATGGGCATCGCGATGAATGTCATGGACGAGGATCAGGTCAATGCCGGCGTCGGCGAAGTCGTGCGCGCCTGGGGCGGCGTCGATGTGCTGGTGAGCAATGCCGGCATCCAGATCATCCATCCGCTCGAGGAATTTCCGTTCGCCGACTGGAAACGGCTCCTGGCGATCCACCTCGATGGCGCCTTTCTCACCACCAAGGCCTGCCTGCCGCACATGTACGGCTCGGGCCGCGGCGGCAGCGTCATCTACATGGGTTCGGTGCACTCCAAGGAAGCGTCGCCGCTGAAAGCGGCCTATGTCACCGCCAAGCATGGCCTAATCGGTCTGGCCGAAGTCGTCGCCAAGGAAGGCGCCCATCACGGCGTGCGCGCCAACGTGATCTGTCCCGGCTTCGTGCGCACGCCCCTGGTGGACAAACAGATTCCCGAGCAGGCAAAGGCGCTGGGCATTTCCGAAGCGGACGTCGTCAAAAACGTGATGCTCAAGGACACCGTGGATGGCGAGTTCACGACCACCCAGGATGTGGCCGAAGTGGCGCTGCTGTTCGCGAGCTTTCCCTCCAACGCACTGACCGGCCAGTCACTGGTGGTCAGCCACGGCTGGTTCATGCAGTAGGCGCAGGCCATCGTTTACAACCATCTCATATTGAAAGGATTGATCATGAATATTCGGCTCGCCAGCATCGTTCCCGTGGTCTGCATGACCATCGGTCTGTTTTCTCCCAGCGCGGGCGCTCAGACGGCCTCGGCGACGCCCGGTTATCTGACGGACCAACGCGGCGAGGTGGTCAAGAGCGGCTTCGGCCTATGCTGGCGCACCGCTTCGTGGACGCCCGCCATGGCGACCAAGGAATGCGATCCGGACCTGGTCCCCAAGGTTGTTATTGCGCCGCCGGCAGCGATCCATACGCCGACGCCGGTTCCGGCTCCGCGTGCGCCGATGGCGAAACCTGCGGCGGAAAAGGTCACCTTGCCGGCCGATGCGCTGTTTGCCTTCGATAAGGCCGTCATCCGGCCCGATGGAAAAGCGCAGCTCGACGCCTTGCTCGGCAAATTGAAGGGCGTCGATGTCGAGGCGATCATCGCAGTCGGCTATACCGACAGGATAGGCAGCAATGCCTACAATCTGAAGCTCTCGCTGCGCCGTGCCGACGCCGTCAAGGCCTACCTGGTGAGCCAGGGGGTAGCCGCGAACCGGATCGAGGTCGAGGGCAAGGGCAAGCAGAATCCGATGACGAAGCCTGGGCAGTGCAAAGGTGCGAAGAGCGCGAAAGTGATCCAATGTCTGCAGCCGGATCGTCGGGTCGAAATCGAGGTCATCGGTACCCGCATGCGTTGAGCGGCCGCTCAAGCTGAATGCCGGACCGTTTCGCGCGCGGGGTGGTCCGGCAACAAACCTTTACAAAGCCGTTGTCCCCTTCCTTGCCTCTCTTTGCGTTACTCCTCTGAGGAGCAATTTTGCCCTTGCGTTACAGGAGAATCCCAAGTGAACAAACGCACCAGTATCTTCCTGGCCATCCTGCTCGGCATGAGCGCTACGGCTTTCGCTCAGTCGCCGGCCGCTTCATCCGCAGCGTCGGGCACCAGCGCGACGACGGTGAGCCATGAGGTCAAGGCCAGCAAGAGCAAGTCTGCCAAGAAGAAGGCCCATTCGCATCACAAGCATGTAGCGGCAAAGTCTGCGACCGCCAAGTGATTTCAGCGTCGACCCGGGCGGCGGACGTTCGCCGCCCGGGTCGGGCGGATATCCCAGGATGCCGGGTCGCCCTGGCGGCGAATAGGACAGCGAATAAATCCTGTCCGGAGCGCTTGTTTTAAGTCTGGTTTAATTCTTCTTCTCTAGGATGCGTTCCATCGGCAGGAAAATCTGTCGAGCCTTTCAAACAGCAAGGAGTGCATCATGAACAGCAAGACGCTTACCCGTAGTGCCATCGCTGCGGCCGTAATCGCCGCGTTTGCCGGAACGGCCAGCCATTTCGGCGGCCCCAGCTTCAGTCAGGCAGAGGCCGCCGGCGTCGCGCAGCAGGTCTCGACCGGCGTCATGGACTTTTCCGGCATCGTCGAGCGCTACGGTCCGGCCGTGGTCAATATCAGCGTTACCGGCAAGATGCAGCAAACGGCGGCGGGCGGTGGCCAGCCGGGGATGGATCCCAATGATCCGATGTTCCAATTCTTCCGCCACTTCGGACCGCAGTTCAGGATTCCCGAGGGAGGCCAGATCCAGCATGGCCAGGGTTCCGGTTTCATCGTCAGCAGCGATGGCGTGATTCTCACCAACGCCCACGTCGTCGACGGCGCGCAGGAAGTCATGGTGAAGCTGACCGACCGGCGCGAGTTCAAGGCCAAAGTGATCGGCGTCGATAAACAGACCGACATCGCCGTGCTGAAGATCGACGCCAAGAATCTTCCCGTCGTCAAATTCGGCGACCCCAGCGTCATCAGGGTGGGCGAGCCCGTGCTGGCGATCGGTTCCCCCTTCGGTTTCGAGAACACGGCGACCTCGGGCATCGTCAGCGCCATCTCGCGCTCTCTGCCCGAAGACACTTATGTCCCGTTCATCCAGACCGATGCCGCAGTCAATCCGGGTAACTCGGGCGGTCCGCTGTTCAACGACCGCGGCGAGGTGATCGGCATCAATTCTCAGATCTTCAGCCACACCGGCGGTTACCAGGGCTTGTCCTTCGCCATTCCGATCGATGTCGCGACCAGGGTGCAGACCCAACTGGTGAAGTACGGCAAGGTCACGCGCGGTCGTCTAGGGGTCACGATCCAGGACGTCAATCAGGCCTTGGCGGATTCCTTCGGCCTGAAGAAGCCGGGCGGCGCTCTGGTCAGTTCCGTCGAGAAAGACAGTCCGGCCGAAAAAGCGGGGCTCGAGCCGGGAGACGTCATTGTCGGACTGAATGACAGACCCATCAATCGCTCCGCCGATCTGCCCGGGTTGGTGGGCGATATCACGCCGGGAACTGCGGCGAAAATAGAGATCATCCGCAAGGGCGCAAGCAAGACCGTGACTGTGGCCGTCGGCGAGATGAAGCAGGACCAGATGGCGAGCAACAGCGCGGCCGATTCGTCGCAGGGTCGCCTGGGATTGGCGGTCAGGCCGCTTAAGCCGGAGGAAAGGCGCGAAGCCGGCGTCGCCAGCGGTCTCCTCGTGGAAGATGTCTCGGGGCCCGCGGCCCGTGCAGGCATTCAGGCGGGCGACGTGGTCATCGCGCTCAACGGCATCAGCGTCAACAGCGTCGAGCAGCTCCGCGGACTGGTCGCCAAGGCCGGCAAGCATGTGGCCTTGCTGGTGAAGCGCGACGACGGAAAGATCTTCATTCCCTTGGACCTCGGATAGTCTTCCGGCATGGTCAGCCGAGGCGAGCACTTTCCTGATGCTCGCCTCGGCTCTCGACTCGCTTTGGAGCACGCCGCATGAAAACCCGGGAAAGCCCGGTCAGCCTTGCCGGCCATATCCTGCCGACATCGGCCACCATGGTCGGCGTCTGCGTGACCGCGATAGGCATCGTGAGATTGATGCACGCGGGAACCGTCGGCTATTACGTCGACAAACTGCTGGCCATCGACAGCATCCTGTTCGTCGGCTGCTCGGTCATCTCTTTCGCCTCCGCACGCATGAATTCGCGGGCCGTCCAGCTCGAGACGGTGGCAGAGTCGCTCTTTCTGGTTGGCCTCTTTCTGCTCGGCATCGCCTCCGTCTTCATGGTGTTCAATACTAAATAATTTTCCTCTAAACGGCACGCCGCTGCAGCTGCCGGGCATCGTCCCGGTCGGCGCGGGTTGCCTTTGTTCAAGGAGTTGCCGTGGAGTGGAATCACCAACTGCTGGCGAGTCTGATCTGGCTGGGCGAGGCCTTCGTCGTCAGTTTGATCGGACTGGTCGTCGCGATCGCGGCGCTGGCGCGGTTTACCGTCTGGGGCCGCCAGGTCCGGCGGCTCACCTGGGCCTATTTCGACCCCGCCGCCAGCCGCCTGCCGCTGGCCTGGCTCGCCCTGATCGTGCTCATGACCCTGTTCGCGGTGCGTCTGAATGTTCTGTTCTCCTTCTGGTACAACGGTTTTTACAGCGCCATGCAGAAGCTGGATGCGCAGGCATTCTGGTTCATGCTCGTGGTCTTCGCGACGCTGGCCGGCGTGCATGTCGCCCGGGCGCTGCTGAGCTTCTACCTGCGCCAGGCCTTTCTGATCCACTGGCGGGTTTGGCTGACGAATTCGCTGATCGAGCGCTGGCTGGACCGCCACGCCTATTACCGCAGCCAGTTCCTGGCCGGTGCCGCCGACAATCCGGATCAGAGGATTCAACAGGACGTGGAGAGCTTCGTCGGAAGTTCGCTGGCCCTGTCGATGGGGCTGCTCGATGCCGTGGTTTCCCTCTTCGCCTTCAGCATCATTCTCTGGAGCCTGTCCGGCGCATTGACCTTGTTCGGCTGGGAAATGCCGCGGGCCATGGTGTTCATGGTGTACCTCTACGTCATCGTCGCCACGGTATTTGCGGTGCGGATCGGTCGGCCGCTCATCTCCCTGAACTTCCTGAACGAGCAGCTGAGCGCTAATTTTCGCTATGCGCTGATCCGCCTGCGGGAATACGGCGAGAGCATCGCGTTCTATCGGGGCGAGGCGGTGGAGCATGGCAACCTGCTGGCGCGATTTGCCCAGGTGATCGGCAATATGTGGGCGATCGTGTTCCGCTCGCTGAAGTTCCAGGGCTTCAACCTGGCGGTCAGCCAGGCGGCCGTCGTTTTCCCCTTCATCGTCCAGGCGCCGCGGCTCCTGGCCAAGCAGATCACCCTGGGCGATGTCATGCAGACGGCCCAGTCCTTCGATCAGGTGCAAGGCGCCCTGTCGTTTTTCCGGACCTCCTACGACGACTTTGCCAACTACCGGGCAGTGATCAACCGCCTGTCCGGTTTCCTCGATTCCATGGATTCGGCCGAGCGGCTCGGCAGCGTGGAACTTGCGCAGGGGCGGGGAGGGCTGGCCGTGGAATCATTGACGGTGAGAACGCCGGCCAATGTCATGCTGGTGAAGGATCTGAACCTGGCGTTGCCCGGTGCAGCCTCGCTGCTCGTGCGCGGACAATCCGGCATCGGCAAGACCACCTTTCTCCGCGCCATCGCGGGATTGTGGCCCTATGTTGACGGCAAGGTCGTTCGGCCGGCCGATGCACACACGCTGTTCCTGCCGCAAAAGCCCTACTTGCCGCTGGGCACGCTGCGCCTGGCCCTGTACTATCCTTCCGTCATGAAGACCGACGACCAGGCCGCTGCGATCATGCGCCAATGCCATCTCGGGCATCTGGTCGCGCGCCTCGATGAAGAACAGGACTGGACTCGGATATTGTCGCTCGGCGAGCAGCAGCGCCTGGCGATTGGCCGGGTACTGCTGAACCGTCCTCAAGTGGTGTTCCTCGATGAAGCCAGTTCGGCAATGGACGAGGGGCTGGAGCATGCGATGTATCAACTGCTGCGCGACTCCCTGCCGGAGTCGATCCTGGTCAGCGTTGGCCATCGCAGCAGCTTGCTGGGGTTTCATACGCAGACACTCGAACTGCTCGGCGACGGCAAGTGGCGACTGCATGATCTGCCTCCGGCGGCAGCGCCCGCCTGAGCAGTCTAGGCCAGACTGCAACAGAGGTTTCGGTCACCCCATGCGTCGTCGATGCGATTGACGGTCGGCCAGAACTTGTTCTCCGCGACATGCGGCAGGGGAAAGGCGGCGGTCTGCCGGCTGTAGGGGCGGTCCCAGTCCTCGCTGGCGAGGTCGGCCTGGGTGTGCGGGGCGCGCTTCAAGGGATTGTTGTCGGCCGGGTATTCGCCCGTTTCCACCTTGCGGATTTCCTCGCGGATGCCGATCAGGGCGCCGATGAAACGGTCGAGTTCGGCTTTGTCCTCCGATTCGGTCGGTTCAATCATCAGCGTCCCGGCCACCGGGAAGCTCACGGTGGGCGCGTGGAAGCCGTAGTCCATCAGGCGCTTGGCGATATCGCTTTCGGTGATTCCGCTGGCCGCCTTGATGGCCCTGATATCGACGATGCATTCGTGGGCGACGCGGCCCTTCGCGCCGACATAGAGCACCG
The DNA here is from genome assembly GCA_903904605.1 of uncultured Sterolibacterium sp. Lineage (GTDB taxonomy): Bacteria > Pseudomonadota > Gammaproteobacteria > Burkholderiales > Rhodocyclaceae > CAIYYX01. The sequence continues at coordinate 15,651 of CAIVDC010000035.1, read as the reverse complement.
GAAAATGATCCTGCAAGCGGCGGGCGATATAGTTCGCGTTGAGTATGGCGACCTCGGTCGCTCTCTGCAAACCCGTGCCGCCCATCATCGCGAGGTACATCCAGGAGATGGTCAGGATCGAGGCGGAGCCCCAGGGGGCGGCGGAAACCGCGCCGCCGTGCCTTTCTTCCGCCTGTGCTGGCAGCGGCAGGACAGGGCGCACCACATGGTTCGGCATGAACGGCGCGAGATGCGCCATCAGGCCTATCGGTCCCATGCCCGGGCCGCCGCCGCCGTGGGGGATGGCGAAGGTCTTGTGCAGATTCAGGTGCGCGACGTCGGCGCCGATCGCGGCCGGGGAGGTGAGGCCTACCTGGGCGTTGAGGTTGGCCCCGTCCATGTACACCTGGCCGCCGCATGCGTGCACGATCGCGCAGATGTCCTTCACCGCTTCCTCGAAGACGCCATGGGTCGACGGATAGGTGAGCATCAGGCAGGCCAGATGCGCGGCATGCTCCTCCGCGCGGGCCGCGAGGTCGGCAAGGTCGATGTTCCCGGCCTCGTCGCAAGCCACCGTGACGATCTTCAGGCCGCACATCCGGGCGCTGGCCGGGTTGGTGCCGTGCGCCGAGGTGGGGATCAGGCAGGTGTCGCGGCGGCCTTCGCCGCGGCTGGCGTGGTAGCGCCGGATCGCCACCAGGCCGGCGTATTCGCCCTGGCTGCCGGCATTGGGCTGCAGCGAGATGGCGTCGAAGCCGGTGATGATTTTCAGGCTCTGCTCCAGTTCCCGGATCATCTCCAGGTAGCCCGCCGTCTGCTCCGCCGGCGCGAAGGGATGGATGTCGGCGAACTCGGGCCAGGAGAGCGGCAGCATCCCGGTCGTGGGGTTCAGCTTCATGGTGCACGAGCCCAGCGGAATCATCGCATGGTCGAGGGCGAGATCCTTGTTCTGCAGCTTCTTCAGATAGCGCAGCATCTGCTGTTCGCTGCGGTGGCTGTTGAACACCGGATGAGCGAGGATGGGGTCATTGCGCAGCAGCGAGGCGGGCAGGGAAGGGTCCTCGGCCGAAAGACGGGCATCGAGCGCGGCGATGGCGCAGGCCGATTCGCATCCGGCAATGATCCGGAGCAGGGCCGCGACATCCTCCCGCGTCGTCTTCTCGTTCAGCGCGACGCCCAGTTGCTCCTCGTCTACGCGGCGCAGGTTGTAGCCCGCCGCCGAGGCCGCCCGATGCACGGATTCGGCACGCGGGCCAAGATCGATCCTGATGGTGTCGAAGAAGCATTCCGTGACGACCGTTACGCCAGCCTCGGTGAGGCCTGCCGCCAGGATCGCGGCGAGGCGATGGATGCGGCCAGCGATGTTCCTCAAGCCTTGCGGGCCGTGATAGACGGCGTACATGCCGGCGATATTGGCGAGCAGCACCTGCGCGGTGCAAATATTCGAATTGGCTTTCTCGCGCCGGATATGCTGTTCGCGCGTCTGCAGCGCCATCCGCAGCGCCTTGTTGCCGCGGGCGTCGATGGCGACGCCGATGATGCGGCCCGGGACCGCCCGCCTGTACTCGTCACGGCTGGCGAAAAAGGCCGCGTGAGGGCCGCCGAAACCCAGCGGCACGCCGAATCGCTGGCTCGACCCCAGGCAGATGTCGGCCCCCATCCCGCCCGGCGACTTCAGCAGCACCAGCGCCATCGGGTCGGCCGCGACGGCGACTATCGCCCCTTTGGCCCTGGCGGCGGCGATCGGCTGGCTCAGATCGCCGACTTCGCCGCGATCGTTCGGGTATTGGAAGAGGGCGCCGAAGAAATCGTGACGCGCCGCATCCATCGGTTTGCCGATAATCAGTTCGAAGCCGAAATAGCCGGCACGCGTGACCAGCACGTCGAGGGTCTGGGGGAAGCAATCGACATCGACGAAAAAGGCCTTGGATTCGGATTTGCTCACGCGGCGGGCCATGGCCATCGCCTCGGCGGCGGCGGTGGCTTCGTCGAGCAGCGAAGCATTGGCGAGCGGCAGGCCGGTGAGGTCGATCACAGTCTGCTGGAAGTTGAGCAGGGCTTCCAATCGCCCCTGGGCGATTTCGGCCTGGTACGGCGTGTAGGCGGTGTACCAGCCCGGGTTTTCGAGCAGGTTGCGCTGCACCACAGGGGGCAGCAGCGTGTCCGCGTAACCCATGCCGATCAGCGACTTTTTCACCTGGTTCCCGGCCGCGATGGCCTTCAGCCTGGCCAGTGCCTCGTGCTCGGGCACCGGCGCGGGCAGCGGCAAGCTCGCGTTGATGCGGATGGCCGGCGGGACGGTTTCGGCGATCAATTGCGCCAGGCTCGCTGCGCCGATCGCCGTGAGCATGGCGGCGATCTCGGCGCCATCCGGGCCGATGTGGCGGGCAACGAATTCGTCGCGCCGTTCCAGCGTCGTCAGCGAAGGCCGGGAATCAATCACTCTTCACTCTTCACTCATCGCGACCAGGCCGTAAGCTTCGGCATCGAGCAGGGACGCGAGTTCGGCTGCGCATTTGCCGGGATCGGCCGGCCTGATCTTGAACAGCCAGACGTCGTAGGCGTCCTGGTTGACGCTCTCCGGCGCATCGACCGCGGCCTGATTGCAGGCGACGATTTCGCCCGAAACCGGCGCATAGATGTCCGAGGCGGCCTTGACCGACTCGACCACGGCGCACTCGGTCCCGGCCGAAAGCTTGCGGCCGGTCTCGGGCAGTTCGATGAAGACGATGTCGCCCAGGGCTTCCTGGGCGTGATCGGTGATGCCCACCGTGATCAGGCCGTCGCCATCCTGGCGGGCCCATTCGTGGGATCTGGCGTACTTGAGGTTGGTCGGAATGTTCATTGATGCTCTCCGTAATCAGGAAACAAGAATCTTGCCATGGCGCGCGAAAGGCGGCTTGACCACTCTCGCCGGGTGCGACTTGCCGCGGATGTCGATGCGGACGATCTCGCCGACGGCCACCGCGCCGGGCAGGCGGGCCAGGGCGATGCCCTGCTGCAGCGTCGGCGAGAAGCTGCCGCTGGTGATTTCGCCGTCGCCGTGCGCCGTGAGTACCGCCTGATGGGCGCGCGGCACGCCGCGCTCCAGGAGCAGCAGACCGGTCAACTGGCGGCGCGTGCTTGCCGGCGAATCCCGTTGCGCCAGCAAGGCGCGCTTGCCGATGAAATCGCGTTCGCCCGTGAGCGCCACGGTCCAGGCCAGGCCGGATTCCAGCGGGGTCACGGTCTCGTCCATGTCCTGGCCGTACAGGTTCATACCGGCTTCCAGGCGCAGGGTGTCCCTGCTCCCCAGGCCGCAGGGCGCGACGCCGGTCTGCTGCAGTTCTTCCCAGACTTCGGTCGCCTGAAGCGCGGGCAGCGCCAGTTCGAAGCCGTCCTCGCCGGTGTAGCCGGTGCGACTGATCAGCCAGTCGCCATCGAAGGCGGCGAAGAAGGGCGGCAGCGATTCGCTCGCCGTGCGCGTGCCGGGATACGCGCGCCACACTTTCCCGCGTGCCTGCGGCCCCTGTACGGCAATCATGGCCAGGTCGCGGCGCGGCGTGATCTCGGCCGCGAAGCTGGCGGCCTGCCGCTCCATCCAGGCCAGATCCTTTTCGGCGGTGCCGGCGTTGACGACGATGCGGTAGTGTTCGGCGTTGAAGAAGTACACGATCAGGTCGTCGATCACCCCGCCGTCATCATCGAGCAGGCAGGAGTAAAGCGCACGGCCCGGCAGCGCGAGCTTGGCGACGTCGTTGGCGAGGAGGCGGGAGAGGTAGGGGAAGGCCTCGGGACCGGTGAGGTCCAGCCCGAGCATATGGGAGACGTCGAACATGCCGGCGTCCTTCCTCACCCGGTGGTGCTCCTCGATCTGCGAGCCGTAATGGATAGGCATGTCCCAGCCGGCGAAATCCGCGAGCTTTGCGCCGGAGCGGCGGTGAGTGTCGTAGAGGGGCGTGCGCTTTCCCATTTGTTGCGCCTCCGGTGGTGAATGCTTCACTTTCTCCCTGCGACGGCTGCGATTATGCCGGCTCGCCTCGGCAGTGGCAAGGCGGATGTTAGAATCGCGGCATGAGATCCTCCTCCTCCGAATTCGTTGAACTGCGCGGCTTGCGCAGCCATGTCCGCTGTTGGGGGTCCGCTTCGGCACCGACCCTGTTCATGCTGCATGGCTGGATGGACGTCTCGGCCAGCTTCCAGTTCCTGGTCGATGCCCTTTCCCGCGAATGGCGGGTGATCGCCCCGGACTGGCGCGGCTTCGGCGGTTCGCAATGGAATGGCCGCGCCTACTGGTTCCCCGACTACATCGCCGACCTCGATCTCCTGCTCGACCATTATTCGCCCGATCGGCCGGCCTGCCTGATAGGCCACAGCCTGGGCGGCAATGCCGCCTGCCTTTATGCCGGCATCCGTCCTGACCGGGTTGCGACAGTCGTCACCCTGGAAGGCTTCGGCCTCTATGTCAGCAACACCGACGAGGCGCCCGAGCGCTACGGCAAATGGCTGGCCGGATTGTGTGCCGGTCCCGCTTCCAATCGCTATGCCGATCGCGCCGCGCTGGCTTCGCGCCTGTGCGCCGTCAATCCGCGCCTGTCGCCTGCGCAGGCGGCTTTCCTCGCCCGGCATCTCGGCCAGGAAGGGGAAGACGGGAGCGTCGTGGTGGCCGCCGACCCCTTCCACAAGCTGCCCAGCCCGATCCTCTATCATCTCGACGACGCCAAGGCCTGCTGGCGCAGGATCAAGGCGCCGGTGCTGTGGATCGCAGCCAGGGACTCCTTCATCATGAAACGTTTTTCGGACGCCGAGGGCGAGGCCGACTACCTTGAACGCATCCGTTGCTTCGCCGATATCCGGGTCGAGATGCTGGAGGATGCCGGGCACAACATGCATCATGACCAGCCCCAGCGACTGGCGCAGTTGATCGAGGACTTCCTGCCATGAGCGCCGCAGCCGATGCCGTACGCAACGCCGACATGCATTGCCATTCGACCATCTCGGACGGTCTGCTCGCGCCGGCCGAAGTGGTGCGCCGGGCCCATGCCAACGGTGTCGACCTCCTGGCGCTGACCGACCACGACGAGGTCGGCGGTCTGGCCGAAGCGCGAGGGGCGGCGAATGAACTGGGCATGGGCTTCGTCGATGGCGTCGAGATCTCGGTTTCCTGGGGCGACGACACCACGGTGCATATCGTCGCCCTGGCCATCGATCCCGACGACAGCAGTCTGACCGACGGCCTGGCGCAGGTCAGGAGCGGGCGCGACGCGCGCGCCTTGGAGATGGCGGCGGAGTTGGACAAGGTCGGCATCCATGGCGCCTACGAGGGCGCCTTGCGCTATGCCGGCAATCCTGCCCTGGTGAGCCGGGCGCATTTCGCCAGGTACATTGCCGAGCAGGGTCTGGCCCGGGATGTGAAATCGGTTTTCGACTACTGGCTGGCCAAGGGCAAGCCCGGCTATGTCGAGCATACCTGGGCTACGCTGGAACAAGCCCTGGGCTGGATACGCGGCGCCGGCGGGGTGGCGGTCCTGGCGCATCCCGGTCGTTTTCGCTTGACCGGCAAGGTGCTGCGCAGCTTGCTGGGCGAGTTCAAGGAACAGGGCGGGGCCGCCATCGAGGTGGTCTCGGGCGCCCATTCTGCGCAGCAGGTGAACGAATTCGCCAGGCTGGCCCGCGAATTCCAGTTTGCCGCTTCGCGCGCGTCGGACTTCCACGGTCCGGGTGAAAGCTGGATCGACCTGGGCCGGTTGCCGGCTTTGCCCGAAAAGCTGACGCCGGTTTGGCAGCTGTTCCTGTAGCACCGTGGCGCAGTTCTTCACCCTCCATGCCGAGCATCCGCAGCCTCGCCTGATCAAGCAGGCGGCGGAGATCATCAGAGGCGGCGGCCTGGCGGCCATTCCCACCGATTCCGCATACGCCCTGTGCGGCCATCTGGGCGACGCCAGCCTGCTTGAACGGATCCGCAGCATACGCGGCGTTGATGATCGGCATCATTTCACGCTGATGTGCCGCGACCTCTCGGAAATCGCAACCTATGCCCGCGTGGACAACGCCCAGTTCCGTCTCCTGAAGAGCGCGACGCCGGGCAGCTATACCTTCATCCTCGAGGGAACCAAGGAACTGCCGCGGCGGGTGCTGCATCCGAAGAGGAAGACCATCGGCTTGCGCGTGCCCGACCATGTGCTGGTACAGGCGCTGTTGGCCGAACTCGATCAACCGCTGCTCACTTCGACCCTGATCCTGCCCGGAGAACCCGCGCCGCTTTCCGATGCCGCTGAGATCTGCGGCAGCCTGGGCAAGCGCCTCGACCTGGTGATCGATGCCGGACCCTGCGGCAGCGAGATGACCACTGTGATCAATCTCGTCGGCGGCGTTCCCGAACTGATCCGCGCCGGGCGCGGCCCGCTCTCGCCGTTTGCTTTCGGGGAATAGACGGCCGTCTTTGGTAGAATCGCAGCTTCGCGCCTCTTCATCTCCTATGGATCACATGATTCAGACACTGGCCATCTACGCACTGCCGGTGATCTTCGCCATCACCTTGCACGAAGCCGCCCATGGCTATGTCGCCCGCCATTTCGGCGACTCCACGGCCTGGCAACTGGGGCGGGTCAGCCTCAATCCGCTGCGCCACATCGACCCGATCGGCACGATCCTGGTCCCGGTGATGCTGCTCACCTTGAGCGGTGGCGGCGTCATATTCGGCTGGGCCAAGCCGGTGCCGGTGAATTTCGGCCGCCTGCGCGATCCCAAGAAGGACATGCTCTGGGTCGCGGCCGCCGGTCCGGCGGCGAATCTCTTCATGGCGCTTTGCTGGGCCAGCTTGCTCAAACTCGCCGACATCATGCCCGACAACGCCTACCTCGAGCCGATGGCCAGGATGGGCCTGGCCGGCATCGAGATCAATGCGGCGCTGATGCTGCTCAACCTGTTGCCGATCCCGCCCCTGGACGGCGGCCGGATCATGGTCAGTCTGCTGCCGCATCGTCTGGCGTGGAAGTTCGCCCAGATCGAGCGCTATGGTTTCTTCATCCTGCTGGCATTGTTGTTTACTCACGTGCTCGACATGATCCTGCTGCCGCTGATGAACGGCTTCATCCTGCTGCTTAAACTGATCTTCAACATCTAAAACCTATGTACGCGGAAAAAGTCCTCTCCGGCATGCGCCCCACGGGCCGGCTGCACCTCGGCCATTACCACGGCGTGCTGAAGAACTGGGTCGAACTGCAGCAGGAGTACCCCTGCCTGTTCTTCGTCGCCGACTGGCATGCGCTGACCACGCATTACGACGAACCCGGCAGCATCGTGGACAACGGCTGGGAGATGATCATCGACTGGCTGGCCGCCGGGGTCGATCCTTCGCAGGCGACGCTGTTCATTCAGTCGCGCGTGCCAGAGCATGCCGAACTGCATCTCCTGCTCTCGATGATGACGCCTCTGGGCTGGCTCGAACGCGTGCCGACCTACAAGGATCAGCAGGAGAAACTTTCGCACAAGGACCTCACCACTTACGGCTTTCTCGGCTATCCGCTGCTGCAGGCCGCGGACATCCTGATCTACCGCGCCGACAAGGTGCCCGTGGGCGAGGACCAGGTGCCCCACGTCGAGTTCACGCGCGAGATCGCCCGCCGCTTCAATCACCTCTACGGCCGCGAGGTCGGCTTCGAGGAGAAGGCCAGGGAGGCCGTCAAGCAGCTCGGCAAGAAGCGCGCGAAACTCTACGAGGAACTGCGCACCCGCTACCAGGAGCGCGGCGAGGAGGCGGCCCTGGAACAGGCCCATGCCTTGCTGGACGAAGCGCAGAGCCTGTCCTACGGTGACCGCGAGCGCCTGTTCGGCTATCTCGAAGGCAGCGGCAAGATGATTCTGGTCGAGCCCGATGCCCTGCTCACTGCTTCCGCGCGCATGCCCGGCCTGGACGGCCAAAAGATGTCCAAGTCCTACGGCAACACCATTTTCCTGCGCGAAGATCCGGCCACGGTCACCCGGAAGATCAGGACCATGCAGACCGATCCAGCGCGGGTCCGGCGCAACGATCCGGGCGATCCGGAGAAATGCCCGGTATGGCAGTTCCACGTCATCTACTCCTCGGAGACGACCCGGCAATGGGTGCAGGCGGGCTGCACGAGCGCCGGCATCGGCTGCATTGAATGCAAGCAGCCGCTGATCGAAGCGGTCCTCAAGGAGCAGGAACCGATGCACGAGCGGGCGCAGGTCTATCTGGACGATTCCCATCTGGTGCGCAACATAATCGCCGACGGTTGCGAGAAGGCGCGCAAGCTGGCCCAGGAGACCATGCGCGACGTGCGCGAGGCGATGGGTCTGGACTACAGTTGAGCATGGAGCCTTTCCTCCAAATCGAGCCTGCCGACCTGGCCGACCTTAGGCCCAGGATCTATGGCGAGCGGCTTGCGGTGATGCCGAAGGACCTTTATATCCCGCCCGATGCGCTGAAGATCATCCTCGAATCCTTCGAGGGGCCGCTGGACCTCCTGCTCTACCTGATCCGCAAAGCCAACATCGATGTCCTCGACATTCCGATGGCGGCCTTGACCCGGCAATACCTCAGCTACGTCGAGGCGATGCGTCAGGGCAATCTGGAACTTGCCGCTGAGTATCTGCTGATGGCGGCGATGCTGATCGAGATCAAGTCGCGCATGCTGCTGCCGCGGCCGCCGAGGGTGCTCGAGGGGGAAGCGGAAGATCCGCGCGCCGAACTGGTGCGGCGCCTGCTCGAGTACGAGCAGATGAAGGCGGCCGCAGCCAAGCTCGATGCCCAGCCGCAGGCGCTGCGCGACTACGAATGGGTCACGATTGGGATCGTCGGTGAGCTGGCCCAGCGTCAGCCCGAGGTTAACCTGCAGGATCTGCGACTGGCCTGGCTGCAGTTGATGAAGCAGGCGCGCATGACGCAACACCACAAGATCACGCGCGAGGAATTGTCGGTGCGCGAGCACATGGGGCTGATTCTGCGTCGCCTTTCGGGCGGCGCCTACGTTGCTTTCGATACCCTGTTCGACGTGGCTGCAGGCGTTTCCAGTCTGGTCGTGAGTTTTCTCGCGATGCTCGAACTGACGCGCGAGCAGCTGGTCGACATTACCCAGAGCGCGGCACTCGCGCCGATCTATGTGAAATTGACCGATGCAAACGCTCTACACGCCTGAAGACTACAAGCGCGTGCTCGAAACCGCGCTGCTGGCGGCCACCGAGCCGCTGCCCCTGGCCGAACTGAAGCGCCTGTTCGAAGAGGACTTCGACGATGACACGTTGCGCACCCTGCTCTCCGACCTGCGCGCCGACTGGACTGGCCGCGGCGTCGAGCTGGCGCAGCTGGCCAGCGGCTGGCGCTTCCAGACGCGCCCGGAATTCCAGCCTTACCTCGATCGTCTGAAGAACGAGCGGCCGCCCAAGTATTCGCGCGCGGTGATGGAGACTCTCGCCATCATCGCCTACCGTCAGCCGGTGACCCGCGGCGACATCGAGGACATTCGCGGCGTGGCGGTATCGGCGAACATCCTGAAGACCCTAGAGTCGCGCGGCTGGATCGATGCCGTCGGGCATCGCGATGCCCCCGGTCGCCCCGCGCTCTATGCCACTACCAAGGCCTTCCTCGACGACCTTGGCCTACGCAGTCTTGCCGAGTTACCTCCACTCGCGGAAATCGAGCGGATCATGGAGACTGTTGATGAACCTCAAGTCCAACCCCAAACCGAAACCCAAGCCGAGGTCTAGCCGCTCGGCCGCCCGGACGCCTTTTCGTCCGCCCGCGCAAAGGCCCGCTGCCAAACCCCAGCCCGAACTTGCCGGCGCTGCCACGGATGAAGTCGCCGCCGGGCCAGCGCCCGGTGGCAGGCGCGGCCGGCCGCGCCCGCCGCGTGTGCCGGCCGCCACCACCAAACTGCACAAGGCGCTGGCGGATGCCGGCTTGGGTTCGCGGCGCGAGCTGGAAGAATGGATCCTCGCCGGCCGCGTCAGCGTCAATGGCGAGCCGGCCCATGTCGGACAGCGCATCGACAGCGAGGACAAGGTTCGCGTCAACGGCAAGCTGGTCCGTCTCCGATTTGCCGACCGCCGGCCCCGGGTCCTGCTCTACCACAAGCCCGAGGGCGAGATCGTCTCGCGTGACGATCCTCAGGGCAGGACCAGCGTGTTCGCCAAGCTGCCCAGGATAGGCGGCGGCCGCTGGATCGCGATCGGGCGGCTCGATTTCAATTCCTGCGGCCTTCTGATGTTCACCAGCGACGGCGCACTGGCCGACCGGCTGATGCATCCGAGAAGCGAGATCGAACGCGAATACGCGGTGCGCGTCGTCGGCGAATTGTCCCTTGAGGCAAAAGAGCGACTGGTCCAGGGCATCGAACTGGAAGACGGCGTGGCGCACTTCGGGCGGTTGGTCGAGGGGGGCGGTGAAGGCACCAACCGCTGGTACCGCGTCAGCCTCACCGAGGGGCGCAACCGGGAGGTGAGGCGCATGTTCGAGGCGGTCGGCGTCACCGTGAGCCGCCTGATGCGGGTGCGCTACGGGCCGGTTCAATTGCCGCCGCGGCTGAAGCGCGGCATGGTGCTGGAATTGTCGCCGGACGAAGTCGCGGATTTGTTGAAGCGGCTGCCGGTGGTCGAGAAGGCCCCCAGGACGTTCCAAGACGGGGAAGAAATCGCTGAAGAAACCGAAGCTTGATGATGTCGGCCGAGGTCTCGAGCGAAGAGTTGATTTGCCCGGGGGGATTGATCCTGCTATAATGATTTCGTTGGTAGCGGATCGACTTTGGCGGCGCTCGGGCAACTTGGGCGCAGGGTCGTTTCGGTGCCGGGCGGTCTCCGGGTTCCCGTCGCAACGACAGCTGGCGGGATGGCAATACAGAGATGGGCGTTTCGCCCATTTTTCATTTGTGGCGTGAGTATGTATGGGGCAGGCTGAACTGATCGAGCAGACGGTAACGGGACTGGGCTACGAACTTGTGGATTTCGAGACCAGCCCTCGCTCGCGCCTGCTCCGAGTGTTCATCGACAGCCCGAAAGGCATCACGATCGACGACTGTGCTTCGGTCAGCAATCAACTGACGCGGGTTTTCGCCGTCGAGAATGTCGACTATGACCGGCTGGAGGTTTCCTCGCCGGGGCTTGATCGGCCACTCAAGAAGCAGGCCGATTTTGAACGCTTTGCGGGGCAGGAAGCGCAGTTGCGTACGCGATTGCCGGTCAATGGCCAGCGAAATTTTACCGGGATCTTGGCCGGTGTAAGGGATGGCGTGCTGCATCTGCAAGGTGCCGATGCGGCCTATCAACTGCCGTTGGAACAGATCGACAAGGCCCGCCTTGTGGTGAAGTTCTGACGGAATTTATCGAGAGAATCGCAGGAGATGGAACGATGAGCCGCGAACTGTTGCTGCTGGTGGATGCCCTGTCGCGCGAGAAGAACGTGCAGAAAGACATCGTCTTCACCGCCCTCGAGCTTGCGCTCGCCTCCGCCACCAAGAAGAAGGTCCATGACGACGCGGACGTGCGCGTCGAGGTCGATCGCGAAAGCGGCGAGTTCGAAGCCTTTCGCCGCTGGCTGGTGGTTGCCGATGATGCCGTGGAGAACCCCGAGCAGCAGATCGGCCTTACCGATGCGCAGGAACAGGTCGGCGACATCGTGCTCGATGATTACATCGAAGTGGCGCTGGAGCCGGTCGATTTCGGACGCATCGGCGCGCAGGCGGCGAAGCAGGTCATCCTGCAGAAGATCCGCGACGCCGAGCGCGAGCAAGTGCTGAACGATTTCCTCGAGCGCAAGGAGCATCTGGTCACCGGCACGGTCAAACGCATGGAACGCGGCAGCGCCATCATCGAGGCCGGTCGCATCGAGGCAGTATTGCCTCGCGACCAGATGATCCCCAAGGAAAACCTGCGCCCGGGCGATCGCGTCCGCGCCTGGCTGATGAAGATCGACCGCGCTGCCCGGGGTCCGCAACTGATCCTGTCGCGTACCGCGCCGGAATTCATCATGAAACTGTTCGAACTCGAGGTTCCGGAAATCGAGGATGGGCTGATAGAGATCAAGTCGGCGGCGCGCGACCCCGGCGTGCGCGCCAAGATCGCCGTCAAGTCCAACGACCCCCGCGTCGACCCCAAGGGTACGTGCATCGGCATGCGCGGCTCGCGCGTCACCGCGGTGACCAATGAACTGGCCGGCGAGCGCGTCGATATCGTGCTCTGGTCGGCGGACCCGGCGCAGTTCGTGATCGGCGCGCTGGAGCCGGCCGAAGTGTCCTCGATCATGGTCGATGAGGAAAAGCACGCGATGGATGTGGTCGTCGACGAGGACAATCTCGCCATCGCCATCGGCCGCAGCGGCCAGAACGTCCGCCTGGCCTCTGAACTGACCGGCTGGACCATCAATCTGATGACGGTGGAAGAATCGCAGGAAAAGTCCCAGACCGAACACTCCAAGATCCGCCAGTTGTTCGTCGAGAGGCTGGACGTCGATGAGGAAGTCGCCAATATTCTGATCGAGGAAGGCTTCTCCACGCTGGAGGAAATCGCCTATGTGCCGCTGGCCGAGATGCTGGAAATCAATGCCTTCGACGAGGCCACCGTCACCGAGTTGCGTGAGCGGGCGCGCAACGTGCTCTTGACCGAGGCGATCGTGGATGAGGAGCAGCTTGAAAAAGTGGCCGACGATCTGCTCGAACTCGACGGAATGGACAAGTCGCTCGCCGCCAAGCTGGCTAGGGGTGGCGTGAAGAATCGCGAAGATCTGGCAGATCTGGCGGTCGACGAACTGGTCGAGTTGACCGGCATCGAGGACGCACGGGCCACGAGCCTGATCACCACTGCGCGCGCGCACTGGTTCGAAGCATAATCGCAGGGGTTCCAGATGGCACAGATGAGCGTTACACAATTTGCCAGCGAGCTTAAGATGCCCGCATCGGCTCTGCTCGAACAGTTGCAGAAGGCCGGCGTAGCCAAGCAAGCAGCCAACGACACTCTGACTGAGCAAGACAAGGCCAAATTGCTTGAATACCTGCGCAAATCTCATGGCGAGACCGGGCCGAAGGGCAAGATCACACTGACGCGCAAGCAGACCACGGAGATCAAGGCGGCCGACGCCAGCGGCAAGGCACGCACGATCCAGGTCGAAGTGCGCAAGAAGCGCACCTTCGTCAAGCGTGACGAGGCTCTCCCCGAGGCGCCGCCAGCGGAAAGGCCGGCGCCCGAGAAGCCCCCCGTCGTAGCGGAGAAGCCCCCGCTTGAAGTGCCGATTGTCGTGCCGTCCGCACCGGTCGCACCGCCCGCACCGGTCGCACCGGTCGTGGAGCCGGAATCCGCCCCGGTGCCGCCGCCGGTCGTGACGCAGGCCGCGGTGGAACCCGTCGCCGTCGTGCCGCCGCCGGTGGCAAAGCTTGTCCCTGAACCGGTGGCGGAGCCCGCCGTTCCGGCCGCAGCTGTCGCCGGTGTGACGCCGCCTGCCCAGAAGCCGGACGTGAAGCCGACCAAGGCTCGCGTCGCGACTCGCGTTCCGGCCCATGTGATCAGCGCCGAGCAGCTCGCCCTGCGCGAGCGCGAAGCGCAGCGCCACTCGGAGTTGGCGGCGATTCAGGCTGCGGAACTGCAGAAGAAGCAAGAGCGTGTCCTGCGCAGCCGCGCCGAGGCCGACCAGCGCCTCGCCGCAGCCGCGAAACCCGCGGAAGCGCCGAAGCCTGCGGCCCCGGCCCCGGCCCCAGCCCCGGCACCCGCCGCGGCCAAGGTCAGCGGCACCTTGCACAAGCCGGCGGGCAAGCCGGACGATAAGAAAGCGGTCAAGAAGCCGGTCGGCACCTGGAAGGACGATGCCGCCAAGAAGCGCGGCATCAAGACTCGCGGCGACACCGGCCCGAGCGGCTGGCGCGGCGGGCCCAGAGCCCGCGCAGGCGGCCGCGGCGGTCGCGAGGAGAGTCATGCCGTCGCCCAGCCGGCCGAGCAGGTCGTGCGCGAAGTGCATGTTCCGGAGACCATCTCGGTCTCCGATCTGGCCCACAAGATGTCGGTCAAGGCCACCGAGGTCATCAAGACGCTGATGAAGATGGGCTCGATGGTCACCATCAACCAGATGCTCGATCAGGAATCGGCCATGATCCTGGTCGAGGAAATGGGCCACAAGGCTTTCGCCGCGAAGCTCGACGAACCCGATGCCTTCCTCGACGAGGTCGCCGTCGGCGGCCCGGCCCCGGAACTGCTGCCGCGTGCGCCGGTGGTCACGGTGATGGGCCATGTCGACCACGGTAAGACGTCGCTGCTCGACCATATCCGCAAGACTCGGGTGGCGCACGGCGAGGCCGGCGGCATCACTCAGCACATAGGTGCCTATCACGTCGAGACTGCGCGGGGCATGCTGACCTTCCTCGATACCCCGGGCCATGAGGCATTCACGGCGATGCGGGCGCGCGGCGCGAAGGCCACCGACATCGTCATCCTGGTCGTTGCCGCTGATGACGGCGTCATGCCGCAGACCAGGGAAGCGATTGCCCACGCCAAGGCCGCCGGTGTTCCGCTGGTCGTGGCGGTGAACAAGATCGACAAGCCGGATGCCAACCCCGAGCGCGTCAGGCAGGAACTCGTCGCGGAGGGCGTGATCCCCGAAGAATACGGCGGCGACGTGCCCTTCGTGCAGGTATCGGCCAAGACCGGCGCCGGCATAGACGACTTGCTCGAGCGCGTGCTGCTGCAGGCCGAGGTGCTCGAGTTGCGGGCAGCCAAAGACACCGCGGCCAAGGGTCTCGTGATCGAGGCGCGCCTCGACAAGGGCAAGGGCCCGGTGGCGACGATCCTGGTTCAGTCGGGAACGCTGCGTCGCGGCGATGCGCTGCTTTGCGGCGCAGTATTCGGCAAGGTCAGGGCCATGCTAGACGAGAACGGCAAGCCGGTGGAGGAGGCCGGTCCCTCGATTCCGGTGGAAATCCAGGGTCTGGCCGACGTTCCCGCCGCCGGCGACGAGGCGCTGGTTCTCGGCGACGAGCGCAAGGCGCGCGAGATCGCGCTGTTCCGCCAGGGCAAGTTCCGCGACGTCAAGCTGGCCAAGCTGCAGGCCGCCAAGCTCGAGAACATGTTCGAGAACCTCGGCGAAAACGAGGCGAAGCAGTTGCCGCTGATCGTCAAGGCCGACGTGCAGGGCTCCCAGGAAGCGCTGGTACAGTCTCTCAACAAGCTGTCGACCGGCGAAGTCAAGGTCAATATCATCCACTCCGCGGTTGGCGCCATCAGCGAATCCGATGTCAATCTGGCCTCTGCCTCGAAGGCGGTCATCATCGGCTTCAACATCCGTGCCGACGTCAGCGCCCGCAAGGCGGCCGAAAGTCTGGGCGTCGATATCCGCTACTACAACATCATCTATGCCGCGGTCGATGAAGTGAAGGCGGCGATGTCGGGCATGCTCTCGCCGGAGAAGCGCGAGCAGGTGATCGGCATGGCCGAGGTGCGTCAGGTGTTCCGCATTTCGAAGATTGGTACCGTGGTCGGTTGCATGGTGCTCGACGGTATCGTCAAACGCAATTCCCAGGTTCGCGTGTTGCGCAACAACGTGGTGATTCATACCGGCTGGCTCGATTCACTGAAGCGCTTCAAGGACGATGTCAAGGAAGTGAGGAACGGCTTCGACTGCGGCCTGTCGCTGCGCGGCTTTAACGATCTGAACGAAGGCGACCAGCTCGAGGTGTTTGAAATCCAGGAAGTGGCGCG